>NZ_CM149884.1:3812500-4416842 GCF_056270665.1 Pseudooceanicola sp. DL12 | reverse complement strand
CGGAAATAGAGTCAAGTTTATCGCTTAACGGCCCATAAATCGTCTGAGGGCTACGGTCCGCCTGCCGTGAATGGAGAGGCCAGATGCTCAAGCTGTTTCGCAAGAAACCCGACGACCATACCCTGATGCGCGAGGCCGAGCTGGCCGCCATCTCCCTCAGTCACATGATCGTCCGATACGACATGGATGGCACCATCCGCGAGGTTAACGAGGCCTTCTGCAAGACCACCGGGTTCGCCGCCGAGGACATCATCGGCAAGAGTTACCTGACCATCGTCCGCCCCAAGGACCATGACCTGCCGGAGCTCAAGCAGCTCTGGGCGGAAATGGCGCGCGGCAAGACGCAGAACCGCATAGTGCCCCGGCTGAACAGCGCCGGAGAGGAAATCTGGCTCGACGTCACCTATACGCCGGTGCCGGATGTTACCGGTCGGTTCACCCATGTGCTGGGCATCGCGCGCGAGATCTCCGATTTCCACCTGCGCCGCCGCGACAACCGAAGCCAGGTCGACGCCGTGCGTCGCACCATGGCGGTGGCCGAATATGACCTGCAGGGCAATCTCGTCGACGCAAACGAGAAATTCCTCAAGGTCATGGGCTATCGGCTGCAGGACATCCGCGGCAAGCATCACAGCCTGTTCATGCCTCCCGACCAGGCCGAGAGTGCCGAACATGCGGCCTTCTGGGACCGGCTGCGCAAGGGCGGTTCCGAACACGGCCAGATCCAGCGCCTCGACCGCTCCGGGCAGACCCGCTGGTTCGAGGCCACCTATGAAACCCTGATCGACCCCGAGGGGCGGCCCTTCAAGGTGGTCGAATATGCCTTCGACATCACCGAGGCCAAGAACCTTGCCGCCGACGCCAGCAGCCAGATCAACGCGATCCACAAGGTGCAGGCGGTCATCGAGTTCGACATCCGGGGCAACGTCCTGAGCGCCAACGACAATTTCTGTCAGGCCATGGGCTATGACCGGTCCGAGATCATCGGCAAACCCCATGCGATGTTCGTCTCTCGCGAATTCGCCGAGTCGCCGGATTACCAGGCCTTCTGGAATGACCTGCGCGCGGGCCGCGAGAAGGTCGGCAAGTTCACCCGCCTCGGCAAGGGCGGAAAATCCGTCTATATCCGCGCCAGCTACAACCCGATCTACAACGCCGCCGGCGAAGTGGTGAAGGTTGTGAAATACGCCATCGACACCACGATCCTGGAACGCGCGGTGAACCACATGCAGCGCGCCCTCGACCAGTTGGCGCGGGGCGACCTCTCGGTGCGAATCGACCGCGACCTGGGCGAGCTCGACGCAATCCGGCAGAAGTTCAACGAGGCTGTGAGCATCGTCGACGACGCCATGAAGGCCGTTCTGACCCGCGCCACCGACGTCCATGCCGAAACCGGCGCCATCACCGGCGCCACCAACGAGCTCTCCATCCGTACCGAGCATCAGGCCTCCACCCTCGAGGAAACCGCCGCCGCCCTGAACGAGCTTGCCGTTTCCGTGGAACATGCCGCCGAGGCGGCCATCGCCGCCCAGAAAAAGGCCGACCTGGCCCAGAACCAGACCGAGGACTCTGGCCGCGTCGTCGGCAATGCCGTCTCTGCCATGAACGAGATCTCCGAGAGCTCGAACCGGATCTCGAAAATCACCTCGGTGATCGACGACATCGCCTTCCAGACCAACCTCCTGGCACTGAACGCCGGGGTCGAGGCCGCCCGGGCCGGGGATGCCGGCCGCGGATTCGCCGTGGTCGCCCACGAGGTGCGCGCCCTGGCCCAACGCTCTTCCGAGGCCGCCAAGGAGATCGCCGAGCTGATTTCCGCCTCAACCTCCCAGGTCAACAAGGGCGTCGACCTGGTGGGCCAGGCCGGGACCTCGATCAAGACGATCGATTCCATGGTGCGTGAAATCAACGACAGCATCACCCAGATCGCCGGCTCGGCCCGCGAACAATCGCTCGGCATCAACGAGATGAACGCGGCCATCGCCCAGCTCGACCAGGCGACACAGGAAAACGCCGCCATGGCCGAAGAGACAAACGCCGCCACCCAGACCCTCGCCGAGGGGATCGCCGACGTGCAAAAGGCGGTCTCCTATTTCGGCGCTACCGAGGTGACCGAGCGCGACGGCGGCAGCCGCGGCGGCGGGCTCCGCCGCGCCGGCTGAACGGTCCGCGCAGCCCCGGAGGGGCCCTGCCCCTCCCGGCCCGTCGGGCTTTCCGCCCCACCGTATTTTTCCCAGGATGAAAAGGCGGCCGCGAGGGCCAGCCTCCGGTTGCGCGCGCAGCATTAACCGGGCGTCTCAGGCCCTGCCGCACCGACGCGATACCGACGTGATACCGACGTGATACCGACGGGCATGTTTCGGCCCCAATCGCCTTGTTAACCTGGGCGATGCGCTGATTCGCACGCTTCCCGTGCAGGGGTGTGTAGCGGCCCCGAAAGGATCCCTTCAGCCTTCCGCCGCCCCCGCAGGCGCCTTCCGCCGGCGACGACCGCCCTGTGGCAAAGGCGCCGCGCCCTGCTTGACCTCTCGACCGATCCGTCGGAAAAACGCAAAAACCCGTTGTGTTGCGGGCAGAAACGGGTAGCTTTCGGATCCCGGCATGACCCGGGCCGGAGCCGCGATTTGCACAGGGACGAACGCCATGAAACTCAGCATCGAACGCGCAGCACTGCTCAAGGCAGTGGCCCAGGCCCAGTCGGTGGTCGAACGGCGCAATACCATTCCGATCCTCGCCAACGTGCTGATCGAGGCCGACGGCAATGACGTGATGTTCCGCGCCACCGACCTCGACATCGAGGTCGTGGACAAGGCCCCCGCCATGGTCGAACGCGCCGGATCCACCACGGTCTCGGCCGTAACCCTCCATGAAATCGTCAGAAAATTGCCCGACGGCGCCATGGTCACCCTGGCGGACGACGGCACTGCGGGGCGGCTGACGGTGCAGGCCGGGCGGTCGAACTTCAACCTGGCGACCCTGCCCAAGGAGGACTTCCCGGTGATGGCCTCCTCGGAATACTCCTCGAACTTCAAGGCGCCGGCCCCCGTGCTGCGCCGTCTCTTCGACAAGTCGAAATTCGCGATTTCCACCGAGGAAACCCGCTATTACCTGAACGGCGTCTACATGCACGTGGCCGAGGCCGAGAGCGGCCGGGTGCTGCGCTGCGTGGCCACCGACGGTCACCGCCTGGCCCGGATCGATGCCGAGCTGCCCGAAGGTGCCGAGGACATGCCCGGCGTAATCGTGCCGCGCAAGACGGTTGGCGAACTGCGCAAGCTGCTGGACGATGACGAGATGGAGATCGCCGTTTCGGTTTCCGAAACCAAGGTGCGCTTTGCCACGCCGCAAATCACCCTGACCTCCAAGGTCATCGACGGCACCTTCCCGGATTATTCCCGCGTGATTCCCGTGAACAACGCCCGCCGTCTGGAGGTTGACGCCTCCGAGTTCGCAAAGGCCGTCGATCGCGTGGCGACCGTCAGCTCGGAGCGTTCGCGTGCCGTCAAGCTGAGCCTCGACGAGGATCGCCTGGTGCTGTCCGTCAATGCGCCCGACAGCGGCGCGGCCGAGGAGGAACTTGCCGTGGCCTATGGCGACGAACGGCTGGAGATCGGCTTCAACGCCAAGTACCTGCTGGAGATTGCCAGCCAGGTCGACCGCGAGAATGCCGTCTTCATGTTCAACTCTTCCGGTGATCCGACCCTGATGCGCGAAGGCAATGACACCAGCGCCGTCTACGTCGTTATGCCGATGCGCGTGTAAATCGCCGCGCGGCGGCGATGCCGCCGGCGGGGATATTTCTACAGGGAAACAAGGGGATTCGGTCGTGGGGAAGCTATGTCTGACCCGGCTGAACCTGTCGCACTTCCGCTCCTGGAGGCGGGGCGAGATCACCGCTGACGGACGCCCGGTGGCGATCTGGGGGCCGAATGGCGCCGGCAAGACCAATATCCTCGAAGCGGTCTCGATGTTTTCGCCCGGTCGCGGGCTGCGTCGTGCCGCGGCCGACGAGATGGTACGCCGCCCCGAGGGCCTCGGCTGGAAACTGACGGGGATCCTGCGCTCTCTGCACCAGGTGCACGAGGTCGAGATGCAGACCGAAGCCGGGCAGAGCCGCAGCCTGCGGATCGACGACAAGGCCGCAGCGCAAATTGCGCTCGGCCGGATCGCGCGGGTGCTCTGGCTGGTGCCTAGCATGGACCGTCTCTGGATCGAGAGCGCCGAGGGCCGGCGGCGGTTTCTCGATCGGATGGTGCTCAGCTTCTTTCCCGCCCATGCCGATGTCTCGCTGACCTACGAAAAGGCAATGCGCGAGCGCAATCGCCTGCTCAAGGACGGCATCGGCGACAATCACTGGTACGCCGCGCTGGAACGGCAGATGGCCGAAGCCGGAGCGGAGATCACCTCCAACCGGCTGAAGGCGCTGCAGCTGATCGCGGTGGCGACCGAGGAAGCCGAGACCGCCTTTCCCGCACCCGACCTGTCACTGACCCACCCGGAGGGCGATCTGCCCGGTTCGGAGGCCGAGCTGCTGGGCGCCCTGCAGGAAGGACGGCGCCGCGACATGGCGGCCGGACGCACCCTGATGGGGCCTCATCGCATCGACATGGAGGCCTTTTGGTCCACGAAGGGGATAAATGCGCGGGATGCCTCCACCGGCGAGCAGAAGGCGCTTCTCGTCAGCCTGATCCTGGCGAATGCCCGCGGGCTCTCGCGTGATTTCGGGGCCCCGCCCATCCTGCTTCTCGACGAGGTTGCCGCCCACCTTGACGCAGGCCGCCGCGCCGCGCTCTATGACGAGGTCTGCGCCCTTGGCGCGCAGGCCTGGATGACCGGCACCGGCCCCGAGCTCTTTGCCGAGCTCGGCGATCGCGCGCAGTATCTCGAGGTCGGCGAGGAGAACGGCGAGAGCCGGGCAGAGGAGAAGGACAGGGCATGACACCCCAGCGCGTCTCGCTGATCACCCTAGGCGTCGAGGACCTCGAAAGGGCGCGCGCCTTCTACGGCGCGCTCGGCTGGAGCCCCGTGGCAGAGCAGCCCGGCGTCAGCTTCTACCAGATGGACGGCATGGGCCTCGGCCTCTTCGGCCGGGCCGACCTCGCGACCGACCAGGGTCGCCCCGGGGCGACCCTCGGCACCGGGGCGATGACCCTGGCACAGAACTTCGACAGCCGCGCGGAGGTGGATACCGCATATGCCGCGGCGCTGGCCGCAGGCGCCACCGCCCTCAAGGCGCCGGAGGCGGTGTTCTGGGGCGGGTATTCCGGCTATTTTGCCGACCCCGACGGCCATGTATGGGAGCTTGCGCACAACCCGTTCTGGCCCCTCGACGCGGCCGGCAGGCTGACCATTCCCCCGGCGGGCTGAGGCCGCTCTCGCCGAGGCGTTTTTCCGCCTCCAAAATCATGTCGCAAGCGTGACATTCCCCCCGCAAACGCATAGATTGGCAACAGAAATTCCAGAGGGGACACGCATGGCCGAGGCCCAGCAGACTACGCCTGAATACAACGCAGATTCCATCAAGGTTCTCAAGGGCTTGGATGCCGTCCGCAAACGTCCGGGCATGTACATCGGCGATACGGACGACGGCTCGGGTCTGCACCACATGATCTACGAGGCCGTCGACAACGGCATCGACGAGGCGCTGGCCGGTCATGCCGACTTCGTGAAGGTAGTGATCCACGCCGACAATTCCGTTTCCGTGCGTGACAACGGGCGCGGAATTCCGGTCACGATCCACTCCGAGGAGGGGATCTCGGCGGCCGAGGTCATCATGACCCAGCTGCACGCCGGCGGCAAGTTCGACCAGAACTCCTACAAGGTCTCAGGCGGGTTGCACGGCGTGGGTATCTCCGTGGTGAACGCCCTCTCCGACTGGCTGGAACTGCGCATCTGGCGCGACGGCAAGGAGCATTACGTCCGCTTCGAACATTCCGAGACGGTCGAGCCGCTCAAGGTCGTGGGCGACGCCAATGGCGAGAAGGGCACCGAGGTGCGCTTCCTCTCCTCGACGCAGACCTTCTCGAACCTCGAATACAATTATGCCACGCTGGAAAAGCGCCTGCGCGAGCTGGCCTTCCTGAACTCCGGCGTGCGCATCGTGCTGGAAGATCATCGCCCGGCCGAGCCGCTGCACACGGAACTGCATTACGATGGCGGCGTGAAGGAATTCGTGAAATACCTCGACCGCTCCAAGCAGTCGATGATGCCCGAGCCGATCTTCATGACCGGCGAAAAGGACGGCATCGGCGTCGAGGTCGCGATGTGGTGGAACGACAGCTACAATGAAATGGTGCTGCCGTTTACCAACAACATCCCTCAGCGCGATGGCGGCACGCACATGGCCGGCTTCCGCGCCGCGCTTACCCGCAGCCTGACGAAATACGCCCAGGAACATGGCATCGGCAAGCGCGAGAAGATTTCCTTTACCGGTGACGACGCGCGCGAAGGCCTGACCTGCGTGCTCTCCGTCAAGGTGCCCGATCCGAAATTCTCCAGCCAGACCAAGGACAAGCTCGTCTCCTCCGAG
Organism: Pseudooceanicola sp. DL12; assembly: GCF_056270665.1. NCBI lineage: Bacteria > Pseudomonadati > Pseudomonadota > Alphaproteobacteria > Rhodobacterales > Paracoccaceae > Pseudooceanicola > Pseudooceanicola sp. DL12. Next base: position 4,410,313 of record NZ_CM149884.1, on the reverse strand, counting down.
GTGCGCCCCGCGGTCGAGAGCCTTGTGAACGAGAAGCTGAGCGAGTGGTTCGAGGAGAATCCGAACGAAGCCAAGATGATCACCGGCAAGATCATCGAGGCGGCCATGGCCCGCGAGGCCGCGCGCAAGGCGCGCGAGCTGACGCGGCGCAAGACCGCCCTCGACGTTAACTTTCTTGCCGGCAAGCTCAAGGACTGCTCCGAGAAGGATGCCTCCAAGACCGAAGTCTTCCTCGTCGAGGGTGACTCGGCCGGTGGCTCTGCCCAGACGGGCCGTGACCGCCGCACCCAGGCGGTCCTGCCCCTGCGCGGCAAGATCCTGAACGTGGAACGCGCCCGCTTCGACCGGATGCTGTCGAGCCAGGAGATCGGCAACCTCGTCATGGCGCTCGGCACCGGCATCGGCCGCGACGAGTTCAACATCGAGAAGCTGCGCTACCACAAGGTCGTCATCATGACCGACGCCGACGTCGACGGCGCGCACATCCGGACCCTGCTGCTGACCTTCTTCTACCGGCAGATGCCCGAGCTGATCGAGGGCGGGTACCTCTATATCGCCCAGCCGCCGCTCTACAAGGCGTCGCGCGGCAAGTCCGAGGTCTACCTCAAGGACCAGGCGGCGATGGACGACTTCCTGATCGATCATGGCGTCGACGGGGCCATCCTGCGCCTCGGCAACGGCAATGAACTCGCCGGCCAGGATCTCAAGCGCGTGGTCGAGCAGGCCCGCCAGCTCAAGCGCGTGCTGGAAGCCTTCCCGACGCATTACCCGCGTCACATCCTGGAGCAGGCGGCCATTGCCGGCGCCTTTGCTCCCGGCGCCGTGGCCAACGACCTTCAGGGCGTCGCCGATCAGGTTGCCGCCCGGCTGAACCTGATCGCGCTGGAATACGAGAAGGGCTGGCAGGGTCGCATCACCCAGGATCATGGCATCCGCCTGGCCCGCATCCTGCGTGGCGTCGAAGAGGTGCGCACCCTCGACGGTCCGATGCTCCGCTCGGGCGAGGCGCGCCGCACCGGCAGCTTCACCCGTGACCTGCAAGAGGTTTACAACGTGCCCGCCACGCTGGTCCGCAAGGACAAGCCGCAGGCGATCTACGGGCCTCTGGAACTGCTCAAGGCAATCCTGACCGAGGGCGAAAAGGGTCTCTCGATCCAGCGCTACAAGGGCCTGGGCGAGATGAACCCCGAGCAGCTCTGGGAAACCACGCTCGACCCCGATGCCCGCACCCTGCTGCAGGTCAAGATCGACGACGTGGCCGAGGCCGACGACATCTTTACCAAGCTGATGGGCGACGTGGTCGAACCGCGCCGAGACTTCATCCAGCAAAACGCACTGAACGTGGAAAACCTCGACTTCTGAGCCGGTTGACGGCCCCGAAAACCAAGCAGCCCGCCCTGTTTCAAGGGCGGGCTGCTTTGCATTTTCAGGCCATGGACCGGGCCGCCGGGGCCGCGTAATGGCGCTCGATCTCGAGCAATCTCTGCTTGCGCCAGAGCCCCCCGCCATAGTCCGTCAGTGATCCGTCGGCGCCGATCAACCTATGGCAGGGAATGACAAGCGCGATCTGGTTGGCTCCATTGGCCCGCGCCACTGCGCGCACCGATTGCGGCCGCCCGATGGCCCGCGCAATGTCGCTGTAGCTCCGGGTTTCGCCCGGTCCGATCCGCAGCAACTCGTCCCAGACCGCGCGTGTAAAATCCGTTCCGTGCATCGCCAGCGGCGTGGTGAACCCGGCCCCGTCACCCGCGAAATACCGGGCCAGCTCGGCCCGGATCCGTGCGCCCGGCGGGTGGCTGCCAAGGCCGAGGGAGCCCTTTGCGTGCAGGCTCAGCCGCTCGATTTCGCGGCGCAGCGCGCGCCGGTCGGCAAACTCCAGCAAGTGCAGCTGACTGGCCGAGGTGACGGCGATCATGTCGCCCAGCGGCGTCTCGATCCACTCCGCCCGCAGCAGGGCGTCCTTCGGCAGGCTGCCCGGACTGCGACCCAGCAGGCGCGCAAAAGCCTCGCGGAAGGCACTCGGCGAGTCGAACCCCGCGTCCAGCTGCGCCTCGATCACCTTGCCGCCACCGGCCAGCGTCAGAAAGCCGTCGCGTAGCCGTCGCTGCCGCGCCATCTCCAGGAAAGTCATGCCAAAGGCCCGCCGGAAACTGCGCCGTGCGGTCGAAGGGTCGATCCCCATGGCGGCGATGTCTCCCTCGCGCCAGCGATACTCCGGCCGCGCCTCCAGCGCCTCGAGCAACCGGGCCACCACCGGATCCGCCTGGGCCTGAGGGGTCAACGGATGACAGCGCTTGCAGGGTCGGAAACCGGCCTCGATACAGGCGCCGGGCGTCGCGTAGAAGGCGCAGTTCCGCGCCAGCGGCTTGCGCGCCGGACAGGTCAGCCGGCAGAAGATGCCGGTCGAGCGGACCCCCACATAGGCGCGCCCGTCATAACTGGCGTCGCGCCGCAACAGGGCATCATAGAGCGTTTCGGGATCAGGCAGGTCAAACATCATGGCCCGATCCTACCCCGGCTGGCGCATCCTGCAGCCGGAAATCGGGCATCTATTTCGTGGCAGGGTCGCGCGGCCCGGCCTGCATCGGCGTCATGCGGCCCGGAGTGTCTCCGGGCGCCTCGATGAACTCGGCCTTGTCGCCCACCGGCAGGTCGAACAGCCCCTGCCCCCAGTGCGCGGCGCGCCATTCGATCTTGGCGGCCTCGATCCGCCCGGGGTCGGAAGACACGAAGTTCCACCAGATATAGCGCGGCCCGTTCAGCGTCGCCCCGCCCAGCACCATGAATCGTGCGCCCTGCTCGCCCGCCCGCACGGCAATGCGGTCGCCAGTGCGAAACACCATCATCTGCCCCGGGCCATAGGTCTCTCCCGCCACGCCGATGCTGCCGTGGGTCACGTGCAACCCGCGATCCTCGTGATTGTCGGGCAGCGGAAAGATCGCCCCCGGCTTCAGCGTGACATCGAGATAGAAGGCCTCGGAAAAGAGCGTCACCGGCGCCCGTTCCCCAAAGGCATCGCCCAGAATCAGCCGGGCGGTGATCCCCTCGGCCTCGAGCAGCGGCAGCGCCTCTCGCCCGTGGTGTTCAAAGAGCGGTGTCCGCGCCTCCTCTTCCTCCGGCAAGGCGATCCAGGTCTGGATGCCATAGAGCGCCCGCGGCCCCTTCTCCTCGACGCTGGGCGAGCGCTCGGAATGGCTCACGCCCCGCCCCGCCACCATCCAGTTCACCTCGCCCGGCAGGATCAGCTGGTCGCTGCCGATGGAATCGCGGTGATGGAAAACCCCGTCATAGAGATAGGTGACCGTGCCCAGCCCGATATGCGGATGCGGCCGCACGTCGATCCGGTCGCCGGTCAGCAGTTCCGCCGGCCCCATCTGGTCGAAGAAGATGAACGGCCCCACCATCTGCCGCCTCGGCGCCGGCAGGGCGCGCCGCACCTCAAAGCCGCCGATATCGCGCGAACGCGGCACGATCAGTGTCTCGATGGCGCCGGGCGCCACGTCATCCGGGGTCAGCGGGTCGAGTGCGGGGTTCCAGCTCATGTCGCTCTCCTTCTGTCCCCTGCAATCTATGCCTTTTCCCTCATCGCGCATCCTGCATTCCCGCACAGATGTCGCGTGGCTTGCCTTTAATCAAACGTTTGATTAATTTTTCCCGACATAGGAGTACCCATGACCGAATCCACGCCTCTATCGCCGTCCGACGACACCCGCAGCCGCCTGATCACGGCGGGCCTGACCCTCTTCGGGCGTAACGGCTTTGCCGGCACCAGCACCCGCGCCATCGCGGCCGAGGCGCAAACGAACGTCGCCTCGATCTCCTATCACTTCGGCAACAAGGCCGGTCTGCACGAGGCCTGCGTTCAGGCCGTGGCCGAGAACGTGCTGCGCGCCACCGGCCCCACGGTCGATCCCGCCGGGCTCACGCCCGACGAAGCCCGGCACCACCTGCACGTGATGCTGCAGGGCATGACCGATTTCCTCGTTGCCGCGCCCCAGGCGGCCGGCGTCGCCGCTTTCGTCCTGCGACAGTTTTCAGAGCCCGGCGACGGCGTCGACAGGATCTACGAACTGGTCTTCGAGCCCCGACACCGGGAGGTCTGCGCGCTCTGGTCTGCGGCCACCGGCGCCCCGGCCGACAGCGAGGAAACCCGCCTGCGCGTCTTCGCCCTGATCGGCCAGATCATCTATTTCCGCATTGCCCAGCATTTCGTCCAGCGCCGCATGGACTGGCCCGCCATCGGCCAGCCACAGGCCGAGGCCATCGGTGCCATCCTGGCCGACAATCTCGATGCCCTCCTCGAAAGGCAAAGATCATGATCCTCTGCGCCATCCCGATCCTGTCGGCCTTTTTCGCCACCTGCGCCGATCAGCCTTTCGCCACCGGATATGTCGAGGGCGACTATACCCTCGTCGCCCCCATCGCCAGCAGCCAGATCCTCGATATCGCGGTCAAGCGCGGCGACGTCGTCACGGCCGGCCAGACTCTCGCGCAGATGGAGGAGAGCGACACCCGGATCGCCCTAGCCGAGGCCGAGGCCGCCCTGGCCAATGCCCGGTCGAACCTGGCCGACCTGACCGAGGGCAAGCGCCCAGAGGAGATCCAGGTGCTCGAGGCCACCCTGGCCTCGGCCCGGGCCCAGGCCGAGGATGCCCATACCAGCATGGACCGTGTCGTCAGCCTCGCCGATCGCGGCGCCGCCACCCAGGCCGACCGCGACGAGGCCGTCACCGCCGCCCGCGTCGCCGATGCCGCCGTGGCCCAGGCCGAGGCAGAGCTTTCGGTGGCCCGGCTGCCCGCCCGCGAACAGGAGATCGCCGCTGCCCAGGCCAGCGTCGACGGCGCCGTAGCCGCCCGCGACCTGGCGCAATGGCAGCTGCAGCAGCGCGTGCTCACCGCCCCTGCCGCCGGCCGGATCGACGACATCATCCGCCAGCGCGGCGAGATCGCCGGCCCCTCGGCACCGGTGCTGTCGCTGCTGCCGCTCGGCGGCGTCAAGCTTCGGCTCTATGTCCCCGAAACCGCCGTGTCGCAGATCTCTCCCGGCTCGAAACTCGCGGTGTCCTGCGATGGCTGCCCCGAGGGGCTGACCGCCACGGTCAGCTATGTCTCCGACTCGCCCGAGTTCACGCCCCCCGTCATCTACTCCCAGGACAACCGGCAAAAGCTCGTCTACCTGATTGAGGCCCATTCCATCGCCCCCGAGCTGAAACCCGGACAAATCGTCGACGTGCGCCGTGTCACGGATGACGCCAAATGAGCGAACCGGCCATCTCCGTCCAGGGCCTGACCAAGGCCTTTGGCCATCGCAAGGTGGTGGATGACGTCACCCTCTCGGTCGAGCAGGGCGAGATCGCCGGCTTCCTCGGGCCCAACGGATCGGGCAAGACCACGACGATCCGCCTGATGTGCGGGCTGCTGACGCCCGATGCCGGCAGCGGCCGCGTGCTTGGCCGCGACATCCTGACCGAGGGCAACGCCATCAAGCGCGAAGTGGGCTACATGACCCAGCGCTTCTCCTTCTACGAGGACCTGACGATCGAGGAGAATCTGCGCTTCGTCGCCGGTCTCTACGACCTGCGCCCGATCCGCGACGTGGTGCGCGACACGCTCGAGGATCTCGGGCTGACTTCGCGCAGGGCTCAGCTTGCAGGCTCGCTCTCCGGCGGCTGGAAACAGCGCCTGGCCCTTGCCGCCTGCACCATGCACAAGCCGCGCCTGCTTCTCCTCGACGAGCCCACCGCCGGCGTCGACCCAAAGGCCCGGCGCGAATTCTGGGACGAGATCCACACCCTCGCGGGCGACGGCCTCACGGTGCTGGTCTCGACCCACTACATGGACGAGGCCGAGCGCTGCCACCGCATCAACTACATCGCCTACGGCAAGCTGGTGGCCCATGGCACGGTCGATCAGGTGGTCCGCGATGCCGGCCTTACCACCGTGCTGCTCTCCGGCAGCGGCACCGCCCGGGCGGCGAAACAGCTGCGCGGCATGCCGGGCGTCGAACAGATCGCCCCCTTCGGCAACACGCTCCACGTGGTGGGTGCAGATGGTGCCGCGCTCCATGCCTCGGCCCGTCAGGTCGCCGCCGCAACCGGCACCGAGATGGCCGAGGCCGAGACCAGCCTCGAAGATGTCTTCATCCGCCTGATGGGCCAGAGCACGGACAACATGGCATGAGCCGCGCGACCACCTCCTGCACGGGGCGCGGCCAATGACCCGCTTCCTCTCCTTCATCCGCCTGCGCGCCCTGCTGACCAAGGAAGTCATCCAGATGCGCCGCGACCGGCTCACCTTCGGGATGATGCTCGGCCTGCCGCTGGTGCAGTTGATGCTCTTCGGTTTCGCCATAAACACCGACCCAAAGGAACTGCCCGCCGCGCTCGTCGCCACAGAGCAGGACCGTTTCACCCGCGCCATGGTCACGGCGCTCGAGATGACCGGCTACTACCGTTTCATCGCCCCCGATGCGACGGCAGAGCAGGCCGAACAGCTGATCCAGACGGGCGAGGTCTCCTTCGTGGTCACCGTGCCCTCGGATTTCGGCCGCCGGGTCGAGCGTGGCGACACCCCCCAGATCCTGATCGAGGCCGACGCCACCGATCCCTCCGTGGCCTCCGGCGCCATTTCCACCCTGTCGACCGTCGCGCAGCAGGCCCTGGCCCGCGAAACCGGGCAGGACATCCAGACCCCGGAGGAAGAGGCCGCCCAGACCGAGATCGTCGTGCACCGCCGCTACAACCCCGAGGGCAACACCCAGTACAACATCGTGCCGGGCCTGCTCGGGGTGATCCTTCAGCTGACCATGGTGATGATGACCTCCATGGCGCTCACCCGTGAAACCGAGCGCGGCACCATGGAAAACCTGCTCTCCATGCCCGCCACACCCTTCGAGATCATGCTGGGCAAGATCATGCCCTATCTCGCCGTGGGCGCGGTGCAGGTCGTGGTCGTGCTGCTGGCGTCAAAGGTGATCTTCTCGATTCCCTTCGTCGGCGCGCTCTGGCTCCTGCTGCTGGGCATCCTGCTCTTCGTGCTGGCGCTTGTGATCCTGGGATACCTGATCTCCACCCTCGCGCGCACCCAGATGCAGGCGATGCAGCTCACCTTCTTCTTCTTCCTGCCCTCGCTCCTGCTCTCGGGGTTCATGTTCCCCTTCCGCGGCATGCCCACCTGGGCACAATGGCTGGGAGAGATCTTTCCCCTCACCCATTTCCTGCGCCTGATCCGCGGCGTCATGCTCAAGGGCGCCACCCTGCCCGAGGTCGCAGGCCCGCTGCTCGCGCTCTGCATCTTCGTCGGGGTCCTCTCGGGCGCGGCACTCATGCGCTTCCGCAGGACGCTCGACTGATCCCGCCGGTTTTTTCAGCGTCCCCCGGGCATTTCCCTGCGGCCCTGCAAAAGGCGGTTTACAAGCACCGGCCCAGACCCACATTTCAGAGCCATGGCGGACAAGCTCTCAATCATTGTCGTCGAACCCGACCGCGATCGCGCCACGCTGATCGTGGACAGCCTGCGTCAGGCGGGCGACTACGACATCCACATCATCTCCGAGGCCACCGGGCTCGCCCGGTCTATCCGGTCGCACAATCCCGACATGGTGCTGATCGACATCACCAACCCCTCGCGCGACACGCTGGAGGAGCTGACCCTCGCCTCGGGCCCCCTCGACCGCCCCGTGGCCATGTTCGTCGATCAGACCGACGACAGCATGACCCGCACCGCGATCGAGGCCGGCGTCTCGGCCTATGTCGTGGACGGCATGGCGCCCGAGCGGGTGAAACCCGTGCTCGATGCCGCCGTGGCGCGCTTCAACATGTTCCAGCGCATGCGCACCGAGCTCGCCGCCACCAAGAAGGCCCTGGAGGAGCGCAAGGTCATCGACCGCGCCAAGGGCCTGCTGATGAAGGCCCGCGGCGTCGACGAGGACCAGGCCTACGCCCTGCTGCGCAAGGCCGCGATGGATCAGAACCGGCGCGTCGCAGAGGTGGCACAGGCCCTGGTCAGCACGGCGGGCCTGCTTGGATGAAGGGAACGACGCTTTCCCTGGGCTACATCCCCCTGGTGGATGCCGCGCCGCTCATTGCCGCGCAGGAGATGGGCTTTGCCGCCGAGGAGGGGCTCGACCTCGACCTCGTCAAGGCACCCTCCTGGTCCGCCCTGCGCGACATGCTGGTCTTCGGCCGGGTCGAGGCCGCGCATATGCTCTCGCCCGTACCCGTGGCCTCCGCCCTCGGTCTGGGCGGCATCGGCGCCGCGCTCTCGGCCGTCTCCGTCCTGAGCGTCAACGGCAATGTCATCGGCGTCTCGAACGAGCTTGCGAGCCGCCTGCGGGGGGTCGGTCACGACTTTGCCTTCAACGATGCCCGCAGCGCCGGCGAGGCGATGCTGGACGTGCACGAGGCCGGCCATGCGCTGCGCCTGGGCGTGCCCTTCCCCTTCTCCATGCATGCCGAGCTGCTCTATTACTGGCTCTCCGCCGTCGGCCTGCCCGCGCCGCAAAGCGTCTCGATCCGCACCGTACCGCCGCCGCTCATGGCCGATGCCATCGCCGCCGGCGAGATCGACGCCTTCTGCGTGGGCGAACCCTGGGGCTCCATCGCGGTGGAAAACGGCGTCGGCGAGCTGCTCCTCCCGGGCCGCGCGATCTGGGAGTTTGCCCCGGAAAAGGTCCTCGCTCTGCGCACCGACTGGGCCGAGAGCGAGAGCGAGCTCACCGGCCGGCTGATCCGCGCCCTCTGGCGGGCCGGGCGCTGGCTGGCAGATCCGGCCTCGAAATCCCTGACCGCAGAGATCCTCGCCGATCCGCGCTATCTCAACCTGCCGTCAGAGGTGCTCGACCGGTCGCTCTCCGGCCGCATGATCATCACGCCGCGCGGCGACCTGCGCGAGGTGCCGGGCTTCATCGGCTTCCACCGCGGCACCGCAACCTTCCCCTGGCGGTCCCAGGCCGAATGGATCGCGCATCAGCTCGCCACCCGCACCGGGCTCGACCGCGATGCCGCCCTGCGTGCCGGGCGGGCCGCCTTCCGCACCGATCTCCACCGCCAGGCGCTGAGCGGCACAGAGGCCGATCTGCCCGGCGCCTCGATGAAGATCGAGGGCGCCATTGCGGCCGAAACCTCCATCGCCTCGGAATCGGGCCGGCTGTCGCTTCTGCCCGACCGCTTCTTCGATGGCCGCGTTTTTGAGCCGTCCGGCGAAATCTGACCTGTTTTTGTGCAGTTTTCAATGCAACCCTGACGCGACCCGCAAAAACGCAATCTCGGTATTCATAATTTCTTTGCAAAGCCCCTCGAATCCCTCATTCAGGGTCTCAGGTAGGCAATGGCGCCCACCCGACGAATTCTCCCATTGATTGGGTAAAGCTGAGCAAAGTCGCTCGACACGTTGATGCATGTCTTTCTGCATCCACGATTGTCAGCGGCTTTTTTTCGTTTTGCCCGGGAGGAGAACATACCCCGGGCGCAGACAGACGGGGTACGAACCAATGAAGAAACTGCTTCTTTCGCTCGCAGCCACCACCGCCATGGTCGCGCCGGCACATGCCGAAATGCTCGACCTGGAAAAGGACGTGCTGACCTTCGGCTTCATCAAGCTCACCGACATGGCCCCCCTGGCCGTGGCCTATGAACAGGGCTTTTTCGACGACGAGGGCCTCTTCGTCACGCTCGAGGCCCAGGCCAACTGGAAAGTCCTGCTCGACGGCGTGATCTCCGGCACCCTCGACGGCGCCCACATGCTGGCCGGCCAGCCGCTCGCCGCCACCATCGGCTATGGCACCGAGGCCCACATCATCACCCCCTTCTCCATGGACTTGAACGGCAACGGCATCACCGTGTCGAACGAGGTCTGGGAGATGATGAAGCCCGCCCTGCCCACCGACGCCGATGGCCTCGTGCAGCATCCGATCTCGGCCTCCTACCTCAAGCCGGTGATCGAGCAGTTCAACGCACAGGGCAAGCCCTTCAACATGGGCATGGTCTTCCCGGTCTCCACCCACAACTACGAGCTGCGCTACTGGCTGGCCGCCGGCGGCATCGAGCCGGGCTACTACTCCCCCGACAACGTCTCGGGCCAGATCGGCGCCGAGGCCTTCCTCTCCGTCACGCCCCCGCCGCAGATGCCCGCCACGCTCGAGGCCGGCACCATCTCCGGCTACTGCGTCGGCGAACCCTGGAACCAGCAGGCCGTCTTCAAGGGCATCGGCGTTCCGGTGATCACGGATTACGAGCTGTGGAAGAACAACCCCGAGAAGGTCTTCGGCATCTCCGCCGCCTTCGCCGAGGAAAACCCCAATACCACCCTCGCCGTGACCAAGGCGCTGATCCGCGCCGCCCAGTGGCTCGATGAAAACGACAACGCCAACCGCCCCGAGGCCGTCGAGATCCTGTCGCGCCCCGAGTACGTTGGCGCCGACCAGGAAGTCATCGCCAACTCGATGACCGGCACCTTCGAATACGAGAAGGGCGACAAGCGCGAGGTCCCCGACTTCAACGTCTTCTTCCGCTACAACGCGACCCAGCCCTATTACTCCGACGCCGTCTGGTACCTCACCCAGATGCGCCGCTGGGGTCAGATCGCCGAGTCCAAGCCCGACAGCTGGTACGATGAAGTGGCCAAATCCGTCTACAAGCCGGAAATCTACCTCGAAGCCGCCCGCATGCTGGTCGACGAGGGCCTGGTGAACGAAGCCGACTTCGACTGGGACAGCGACGGCTACAAGGCGCCGACGCCCGCCGCCGACGTGATCGACGGCATCGGCTACGACGGCAAGGCGCCCAATGCCTACCTCGAGAGCCTGCCCATCGGCCTCAAGGGCGACCAGACGGTCGTCGGCAACGAGATCCAGGGCTGATCCTGTCGGGGCGGCGGCCCTCTGCGCCGCCGTCCCGACCCCGCAAAACGCACCGACGCGATACCGACGTCATACCGACGCAATACCGACACGGGTTTTGCCCGACAGATTGAGAGTTGACCATGACCACAGTCGATCCCGATTTTGCCCGCGAGCAGGCCCGTTCAAAGGCCCGGGAAGAGCGCCGCGCCCGCCGCTTCACCCGCATCAACAACGCCGATAAATGGCTTTCCGTTCTGGGGCTTGCATGGGTCACCCCGATGCTCAAGGCCGCCGCCGGCGACAATCCGAAGGCCCAGATGGGCGAGATCTGGCGCCTGCTTCTAGTGCCCGTCCTGGCCATTCTTGTCTTCCTGATGGTCTGGGCCACGCTGGCCCCCAAGGTCCAGACCTCCCTCGGCGCCATCCCCGGCCCCGCGCAGGTCTGGTCCGAGGCCGTCACCCTGCACGAGAGCGCCTTGCAAACCGCTGCAGACAAACGCGAATTTCAGGATCGCGTCGACGCCCGCAACCAGCGTTTCATCGACAACGGCCAGCCCGAGCGCGTCAAGGAGATCCCCTATACCGGCGCGCCCAGCTACTATGCCCAGATCTGGACCTCGATCACCACCGTCTTCTTCGGCTTCCTGATCGCCTCCGCCATCGCCATCCCGCTCGGCATCCTCGCGGGCCTCTCGGTCACGGCCAACTCGGCCCTCAACCCCTTGATCCAGATCTTCAAACCGGTCTCGCCACTGGCCTGGCTGCCCATCGTCACCATGGTCGTCTCGGCGATTTTCGTCGGCAACGACGGCTTCTTCTCCAAGAGCTTCCTGGTCTCGGCGATCACCGTCACCCTCTGCTCGCTCTGGCCCACGCTGATCAACACTGCCCTCGGTGTCGCCTCCATCGACAAGGATCTGATCGCCGTCTCCAAGGTGTTGAAAATGAACACCTATACCAAGATCACGCGCCTGGTCCTGCCCTCGGCCCTGCCGCTGATCTTCACCGGTCTGCGCCTGTCGCTCGGGGTTGGCTGGATGGTCCTGATCGCCGCCGAAATGCTGGCGCAGAACCCGGGCCTCGGCAAGTTCGTCTGGGATGAATTCCAGAACGGCTCCTCCTCCTCGCTCGCGCGGATCATGGTCGCCGTCTTCACCATCGGCATCATCGGCTTCCTGCTGGACCGCGTGATGTTCACCCTGCAGTCCCTCTTCACCTTCTCGAACAACCGGTGAGCGCCATGAGCATCCTCAAGTTCGAAAATGTTTCCAAGAGCTTCGGACAGGGCACCTCTGCCACCTCCGTGCTGAAGAACATCGACCTCGCGGTCGAGGAAGGCGAGTTCCTCGTGCTCCTCGGCTTCTCCGGCACCGGCAAGACCACCCTCATCAATCTGATGGCCGGTCTCGAGATGCCCAGCTCCGGCACCGTCACCTTCAAGGGCGCGCCGGTCGAGGGCCCCGGCCCCGAGCGCGGCGTGATCTTCCAGAACTACTCGCTGATGCCCTGGCTGACCGTGGGCGGCAACGTCCAGCTCGCGCTCGACGCTGTCTTTCCAGGCATGTCCAAGGCCGAAAAGGCTGACAAAACCGCGCACTACGTCAAGATGGTCGGCCTCTCCCACGCCATCAACCGGCGCCCGGCAGAGCTCTCCGGCGGCATGCGTCAGCGCGTCAACGTCGCCCGTGCGCTGGCCATGAACCCCGAAGTTCTGCTGCTGGACGAGCCGCTCTCGGCCCTCGATGCCCTCACCCGCGCCAACCTCGCCGACGAGATCGAGGCGATCTGGGACGCGGACAAGAAGACCTGCGTGCTGATCACCAACGACGTGGACGAGGCCATCATCCTGGCCGACCGGATCATCGCGCTGAACCCCGACGGCACCCTGGGCGAGGAATTCAGCGTCTCGCTGCCGCGCCCCCGCGACCGCACCGCGATGAACACCGACGAGGGGTTCAAGGCCCTGCGCGCCCGCGTCACCACCTACCTGATGGACGTCGGCATCCAGGCCAAGGTCGAAGGCACCCGCAACCTGCCCGACATCACTCCGATCCATGGTGTGCCCGCCGCCGTCCGCGACGCGCAAAAGGGCCTGCTCGACGAGAAATTCCTGACATTCGAACAGCTTCACAAGATCTACCCCACGCCCAAGGGCCCCCTGACTGTGGTCGAGGATTTCAACCTCAAGGTCGACCGGGGAGAGTTCATCTCGCTGATCGGCCACTCCGGCTGTGGCAAGTCCACCGTGCTGACCATGGCCGCCGGCCTCAACGACATCTCCAAGGGCGTGATCAAGCTCGACGGGCGTGGCGTGCAGGGTGCGGATCCCGAAAGGGCGGTGGTCTTCCAGTCGCCCAACCTCTTCCCCTGGCTGACGGCCAAGGAGAACGTCGCCATCGGTGTCGACAAGGTCTATCCCCGCGCCTCCCAGCCCGAGAAGCAGGACGTGGTGGAATACTACCTCGAGCGCGTCGGCCTGGCCGATGCCATGGACCGCCCCGCGCATTCCATGTCGAACGGCATGAAACAGCGCGTCGGCATCGCCCGGGCCTTCGCCCTCTCGCCAAAGCTGCTGTTGCTCGACGAGCCCTTCGGCATGCTCGACAGCCTCACCCGCTGGGAGCTTCAGGAGGTGCTGATGGAGGTCTGGTCGCGCACCAAGGTCACCGCGATCTGCGTCACCCACGACGTCGACGAAGCGATCCTGCTGGCCGACCGCGTGGTGATGATGACCAACGGCCCCCAAGCCACGATCGGCAAGATCACCGAGGTAAAACTGCCCCGGCCCCGCACTCGAAAGGCTCTTTTAGAACATCCCGATTATTACCACTACCGCCAGGAGGTGCTCGATTTCCTCGAGGAATACGAGCACGGCGCCAAACCGCGGCCGAAACCGGCCGCCCCTAAAATCGCGGCGGAGTAATCACATGGATACCAACGACATCACCCTCGTTCAGAACAGCTTTGCAAAGGTCTGGCCGATCAAGGGCCAGGCAGCGCAGATCTTCTACAGCGATCTCATGGAAACCACCCCCGAGGTCAGCCCGATGTTTGCCGACACCGACATGAAGGCCCAGGGCGACAAGCTGATGACCACACTCAACATGGTGGTCCGGGGCCTCAGCGACCTGCCCGCCACGCTCTCCGTGGCCGAGAAACTGGCCATTCGCCACCTCGATTACGGTGTGCGGCCCGAACATTACGATGCCGTTGGCGCCTCGCTGCTGCGCACCCTCGAAACCGGCCTGGGCGACAGTTTCACGCCCGAGGTCCGCGCGGCATGGATCCGCGCCTATGCCACCCTCGCCGGCGTCATGCGCGACGCCGCCTATCCCCCGCCCGCCGTTCACTGACCCTGTCAGCACGGCCTCACCTCAACTCCCTCTGGAGGTAAGACCATGACTCGCAAACTGATCGTCATCGGCGCCGGAATGGCCTCGGGGCGGATGCTCGAACACCTTTACGACGCCGGCGGCGACTGGGACGTGACCCTGTTCAACGCCGAGCCGCGCGGCAACTACAACCGCCTCATGCTCTCGCCCGTCCTCTCGGGCGAGAAGACCTACGAGGAAATTGTCACCCATGACGAGGCCTGGTACGAGTCCCATGGCGTGATCTGTCGCTTTGGCGAAAAGATCGTGGACATCGACCGCGCAGCGCGCACCGTCACCGCCGGGAACGGCGATGTCCTTTCCTACGACAAGTTGGTGATCGCCACCGGCTCCAATCCCTTCATCATCCCCATGCCGGGCCATGACCTCGACGGCGTGATCGCCTATCGCGACCTTGAGGACACCCGGCGCATGATCGACCTCGGCCAGCGCTCCGGCGCCCGGGCCGTGGTGATCGGCGGCGGGCTCCTCGGCCTCGAAGCCGCCGCCGGCCTGCATGCCCGTGGTGTCGACGTGACCGTGGTGCACCTGATGGGCCACCTGATGGAACGTCAGCTCGACGAGGCCGCCGGCTATCTGCTCCGCAAGGAACTCGTCGGTCGTGGCATCAAGGTGCTCTGCTCCACCAACTCCAGGGAAATCGTCGGCGAGAATGGCAAGGTAACCGCCCTGCGCCTCGAAAACGGCACCGAACTGCCCTGCGACCTGCTGGTCATGGCCGTGGGCATCCGGCCGAACACCGCGCTCGGCCAGCAGGCCGGGCTGGCCGTGGGCCGCGGCATCCAGGTGGATGACCAGATGGTCACCTCCGATGCCGACATCCTCGCCCTCGGCGAATGCGTGGAACACGACGGCGCTCTCTTCGGCCTTGTCGCGCCGCTCTACGATCAGGCCAAGGTGCTTGCCGCCACGCTCGACGGCAAGCCCGCGAAATTCGTGCAAAAGGACGTTTCGACCAAGCTCAAGGTCACCGGCTGCGATCTCTTCTCCGCCGGCGATTTCGCCGAAGGAGCCGACCGAGAGGACATCGTCTTCCGCGACCCAGCCCGTGGCGTCTACAAGCGCCTCGTGCTGAAGAACGACGCCATCATCGGCGCCGTCATGTACGGCGATACCGCCGACGGAAGCTGGTTCTTCTCCAAGATCAGGGACGGCGAATGCGTGGCCGAGATGCGCGACACGCTGATCTTCGGCCCGGCCTTCCAGGGGGGCGCCTCGGCGGACCCTTTGGCAGCCGTTGCAGCCTTGGCGGATGACGCCGAAATCTGCGGCTGCAACGGCGTATGCAAGGGTCAGATCGTTCAGGCCATCAAGGATGGCGCCGGCACCCTCGGCGACATCAAGGCCATAACCAAGGCCTCCGCCTCCTGCGGCACCTGCACCGGCCTGGTCGAGCAGGTCATGGCCTCCACCCTGGGCGATGATTTCGTCATCCCCGCCGCGGCCTCCGTCTGTGGCTGCACCGATCTCTCCCACGAGGACGTGCGCCGGCTGATCAAGAGCCAGGAGCTCAAATCGCAGGAGGCCGTCTGGCAGGAACTGGGCTGGAAGTCGGTCAACGGCTGCCACGTCTGCCGCCCCGCGGTGAACTACTACCTGCTGGCCGATTGGCCGCTGGAATACCAGGACGACCGGCAGTCGCGTTTCGTCAACGAACGCAACCACGCCAACATCCAGAAGGACGGCACCTATTCCGTCGTGCCCCGGATGTGGGGCGGCATGACCACCCCGGAGGAGCTGATCGCCATCGCCGAGGCCGGCCGCAAGTACGGCGGCACCCTGCATGTGACCGGCGGCCAGCGCATCGACATCCTCGGCATCCGGAAAGAGGATCTGCCCGCCATCTGGGCCGACCTGAACGCGGCCGGCATGGTCTCCGGGCACGCCTATTCCAAGGGTCTGCGCACCGTAAAGACCTGCGTAGGCAAGGAATTCTGCCGCTTTGGCACTCAAGACAGCTCCGGCCTCGGCATCAAGCTCGAAAAGAAGCTCTGGGGCGCCTGGACGCCGCACAAGGTCAAGCTCGGCGTCTCCGGCTGTCCGCGCAACTGTGCCGAGGCCACCTGCAAGGATATCGGCGTGGTCTGCGTCGACAGCGGCTATCAGCTGGGCGTCGCCGGGGCCGCCGGCATGGACGTCAAGGAAACCGAGCGCCTGGTCGACTGCAAGACCGAGGAGGAGGTGATCGAATGGACCGCTGCCTTCATGCAGCTCTACCGCGAGAACGCCAGGTACCTCGACCGCCCCTACAAGTGGGTCGCCAAGGTCGGCCTTGACTGGGTCCGTGACACCCTCTCCGATCCCGAGACCCGCGCCGCCCTGAACGAACGTTTCGAAATCTCGCAATCCGTCTACCGCAAGGATCCCTGGGCCGAGCACGCCGAGAAGCGTGCCGACATCTACCAGCCCCTTGCAGACCTGACCCTGGAGGCCGCGGAATGAACTGGATCGACATCGGACATATCGACGACATCCCGCTGCGCGGTGCGCGGCTGGTGAAAACCCCCGTGGGCTGTGTCGCGGTCTTCCGCACCGGCGAGGCCGAAGTCTATGCCGCCTCCGACCGCTGCCCGCACAAGGGCGGCCCCCTGTCGGAAGGCATCGTGCACGGCAACAAGGTCACCTGCCCGCTGCACAACTGGGTCTTCTCGCTCGAAACCGGGCAGGCCCAGGGCGCCGACGAGGGCGCCATCGCCACCTTCCCGATCCGGCTGGACGAAGGGCGCCTGCTCCTCGACGCCACCTCCGTCGGCAAGAGGAGCGCCGCCTGATGAAGGACGTCTCCGCACCCGGGATCCGCTCGACCTGCGCCTACTGCGGCGTCGGATGCGGCGTGCTGCTCTCGCCCGACGGGCAGGGCGGGTTGAGGGTTGCGGGCGACCCGGAGCATCCTGCCAATCGCGGGCGTCTCTGTTCCAAGGGCACCAACCTCGGCGAAACCGTTGGCCACGACGGGCGCCTGCTCACCCCGATGATGGGCGACAGGCCCGTCAGCTGGGATCATGCGCTCGACACGGTGGCGGCGCGGTTTCGCGACGCGATCACCAATCACGGGCCCGACAGCGTGGCGCTCTACGTCTCCGGTCAGCTCCTGACCGAGGATTACTACCTCGCCAACAAGCTCACCAAGGGCTTCTTCGGCACTGCAAATATCGACACGAATTCAAGGCTTTGCATGGCCTCCACCGTGGCGGGGCACAAACGCGCCTTCGGCACCGACACCGTGCCCGGCACCTACGAGGATCTGGAGCTCGCCGACCTGATCGTGCTGACCGGATCGAACCTCGCCTGGTGTCACCCGGTGCTCTATCAGCGCATCGTCGCGGCGCGTGCGGCGCGGCCCGAGATGAAGATCGTCGTCATCGACCCACGCCGTACCGCCACCTGCGACATCGCCGATCTGCATCTGCCGCTGAAACCGGGCAGCGACGTGGCGCTCTTCAACGGGCTGCTCTCGGCCATCCACGATGCCGGCGCCGTCGACAGCACCTTCATGGCCCATGTCGAGGGCTTCAACGAGGCGCTCGCCGCCGCCTCCACCTCCGACACCGGCCTGACCGGCCTCGATCCGGCGCTGCTGCGGCATTTCTTCCGCCTCTGGATCGGCACCGAGCGGGTCGTCACCGTCTTTTCCCAGGGCGTGAACCAGAGCTCTTCCGGCTCCGACAAGGTCAACGCCATCATCAACTGCCACCTCGCGACCGGCCGCATCGGCCAGCCCGGCATGGGGCCCTTCTCCGTCACGGGTCAGCCCAACGCCATGGGGGGGCGCGAGGTCGGCGGTCTGGCCAATACCCTGGCCTGCCACATGGACATCGAGAACGCCGACCATCGCCAGGCCGTGCGCAGCTTCTGGGATGCCCCCGCGATGCCCCGGCACCAGGGGCTCAAGGCCGTCGACATGTTCCGCGCTGTCGGCGAGGGCCAGATCAAGGCGCTCTGGATCATCCATACCAACCCCGCCGTCTCGATGCCCGATGCCGATGCCGTGCGCGCCGCCATCAAGGGCTGCGACTTCGTCGTGGTCTCCGACATCACGGGCGAGACCGACACCGCCCGGCTGGCCGACGTGCTGCTGCCCGCCGCCGCCTGGGCCGAGAAATCCGGCACCGTCACCAACTCCGACCGCACCATCAGCCGCCAGCGCGCCGTGCTGCCCGGGCCCGGCCTTGCCCGCCCCGACTGGTGGGCCCTCGCGCAGGTGGGCCAGCGGATGGGCTGGCGCGATGCCTTTGACTATGAACAACCTTCCGAGATCTTCCGGGAATATGCCGCGCTGTCCGGCATTGCCGGCGGCTTCGGGCTAGATTTCGACATTTCCGACCTGGCCGATCTCTCCGATGCCGCCTACGACGGTCTCCCCCCCACCCGCTGGCCCGTCACCAACGGGCGGCAGGGCGGGCGCTTCTTCGGCGATGGGCGCTTTTTCACCGCCTCGGGCAAGGCACGGATGCTGCCCCTCACGCCCCGTCCGCCAGAGGCACGGACGGAACCGCGCTATCCCTTCCGCCTGAACACCGGGCGCATCCGCGACCAGTGGCACACGATGACCCGCACCGCGAAATCGCCTCGGCTCTCCGGCCACCTGGCCGAGCCCTTCCTGGAAATCCACCCCGCCGATGCCACCCGCCTCGACATCGCGGCCGCCGACCTCGTGCAGGTCGACAGCCCCAATGGCCGCGCCATCCTGCGGGCGCTGATCACCGACCGGGTGCAGCCCGGAGAGGTCTTTGCGCCGATGCACTGGACGGGCGAAAACGCCCCCTCGGCCCGGATCGACGCCCTCGTAGCTCCGGTCACCGATCCGGTCTCGGGCCAGCCCGAGAGCAAGGCCGCCGTCGCCGCCGTGCGACCCTATCGCGCCGCATGGTACGGATTTGCCGTCTCCGCCCGGTCTTTCACGCCGGCGACGGCCTATTGGGCACAGTCGAAAACCACCACCGGCTGGCGTGCCGAGCTTGCAGGCGAGACTTGCCCCGGGAACTGGGAAGAATATGCTGAGGCTCTCTTCGGGCTGAAAGGTGCTCAGATGCAGGTTCTTTCCGATCCCCGCCGCGGCACCTTCCGCGCGGCTTTCCACGCCGATGGCGCGCTTCAGGCGGCACTCTTCGTGGCGCCCGAACCCGTCGCCGTCATGCGCGATTACCTGGCCACCCTGCCGGGCACCCCGGCACCCGCCGCCCTTTCGGGCCGGTCCGGTGCCGACATGCCCGATCCCGGCCCGGTGATCTGCGCCTGCTTCGGCGTGGGCGTCAACACGATCCTCGCCGCGATCGAGGATCAGGGCCTGATGTCCGTCGATGCCATTGGCAAGGCGCTTCAGGCGGGCACCAATTGCGGTTCCTGCCGCCCGGAACTCGCGAATCTGCTTGCGAAACTCCCCGCGCGCGAGGCCGCGGAATGAGCCTTGCGCCCCATGTCCGCACCCTCGGGCGTGGTCCCGGACGCTCGCGCTCGCTCACCTTCGACGAGGCCTTCGATTCCATGCGCATCATGCTGGCCGGAGAGGCCGCGCCCGAAAGCATCGGCGCCCTGCTGATGCTGATGCGCATGAAGGGCGAGGTGCCCGAGGAGATCGCCGGGTTTGCCGCCGCCGCCCGCGATACCCTGCCACAGATCCCGCCGCCCGCGCTCGACTGGCCCAGCTATGCCGCCGGGCGCACCCGCGGCCTGCCCTTCTTCCTGCTCTCTGCGCGTCTTGTTGCCTCTGCCGGGCATCCGGTCCTGCTGCACGGCTGGAATTCAGAGGCCCACATGGCCGAGGCCGCCTCGGTCCGCACAGCGCTGCCCCATGCCGGCATCACCGCTGCGCATTCCGTCGATCATGCCGGCGAGCTTCTCGCACGTGAGGGTATCGCCTATCTCCCGCTCGAAGCCTTCCACCCCGGGCTGCTGCACCTGCTGCAACTGCGCGACAAGTTCAACCTGCGCTCCTGCGTGAACACCGTGCTACGGGTGCTGAACCCGGCCAAGGCGCCCGCCTCGGTGCAGGGTGTCTTCCACCCGCCCTACCGAGAGCTTCAGGCAGACGCGGGCAAGCTCCTGGGCCAGCAGGCCCTGACAGTGATCAAGGGCGGTGGCGGCGAGTTCGAGCGCAACCCCACGAAATCCATCGCGCTTTTCGGCCTGCGCCGGGGCGAGAGCTACGAGGGCACTGCCCCCCAGCTCATCGAGGATACCGCGAAACTGAACCAGGGCTGGACCGATCCGGCCCGGCTCTCCGCGCTCTGGTCCGGCAACTGGCACGATCCCTTTGCCGAGGCCGTCGTCACCGGCACGGCCCAGCTCGCCCTCGACACGCTGGGCGCCCCCGCCGATGCGGCGCGCCTCTGGGCCGAACGCCCCGGTCAGACGGCCCGCGTTTAGCTCTCGGTCTGCACCGCCTCGACGATGTTGTTCAGCACCCCGTCGAGCAGGGCCATGTCCTCTGCCTCGCCCATCACCCGGATCAGCGGCTCGGTGCCCGATTTCCGGATCAGCAGCCGCCCGCCACTGCCAAGCTTCACCTCGCCGTCACGGATGCTCTGCTGTACCGCGTCGTTCTCGAGAGGCGCCTTGCCGTCGGCATAGCGTACGTTGATCAGCTTCTGCGGAACGGGCTCGAACACCGTCGACAGTTCGCTGGCCTTCCGTCCGGTTTCGACCATCGCCGCCAGGAATTGCAGCGCCGCCAGCAGCCCGTCGCCGGTGGTCGCGTGGTCGGTCATCACGATATGGCCCGATTGCTCGCCCCCCAGGTTGAACCCGCCCTGCAGCATCCGCTCGACCACGTAGCGATCGCCTACCGCGGTACGTTCCAGCGCAATGCCCTGCTGTTCCAGCCAGCGCTGCAGCCCGAGGTTCGACATCACCGTCGCCACCAGCGTGTCATTGGCCAGGCGCCCCTCGGCCTTCCAGCGGCTGGCAATCAGCCCCATGATCTGGTCGCCGTCGGCCACCCGGCCGGTCTCGTCGATCAGGATCACCCGATCGGCATCGCCATCCAGGCAGATGCCGATATCGGCGCGCGTTTCGCGTACCTTCTGGGCCGCGGCCTCGGGGCTGGTCGAACCGCAATTGTCGTTGATGTTGAAGCCGTTGGGCTCCACCCCCAAGGGGAACACCTCTGCGCCCAGCTCCCAGAGCACTGCCGGCGCCGCGCGGTACGCGGCACCGTTGGCACAATCGAGCACCACCCGCAGCCCGTCCAGCCGCGTGCGTCGCGGCAGGCTCGATTTGGCATATTCCACATAGCGGCCGCGGGCATCGTCGTAACGCCGCGCTCGGCCGATGTTCTCGGGCTGCGCCGGCGGCACCCCCTCTTCCATCAGCCGCTCGATCTCGGCCTCCGCCTCGTCCGAAAGCTTGAACCCGTCCGGGCCGAAGAACTTGATGCCGTTGTCCTCGGCCGGGTTGTGACTGGCCGAGATCATCACCCCCACGTCGGCCCGCAGGCTGTGGGTCAGATAGCCGATCGCCGGTGTCGGTACCGGGCCGAGCAGGAAGACATTCATGCCGGTCGAGGTGAAACCCGCCGTCAGCGCGTTTTCCAGCATGTAGCCCGACAGCCGGGTGTCCTTGCCGATGACCACGCGGTGCTCCTGGTTGTCACGACGGAAATAGCGACCGGCGGCGGCGGCCAGCTGCAGCGCTACCTCTGCCGTCATCGGCCATTTGTTGGCCTGTCCCCGTACGCCATCGGTTCCGAACAGTTTTCCAGCCATGCTTGTCTCCGAAGTTCTTGCCGGTCGTTCCCGCCGGTCGGACCAATGCCCGTTGCCTCTGATCCGACGCATATAAGCGCAGCCGGCGTTTCTGTCCATTTAACCGCATTTCGCGGGCCTGGGCACCGCCCGTCCTGCCACACCGGCGGGCCTTCGCCGCTGTCGCGCCACCGCGCCTTTCCCCGGATTTCGCCCCGGTCCAGCCCGCCCGGCGCGCCGGGGCCTCCCAGACAGGCCAATCAGGCACGGCTTGCCCCTGTCCGATCCTCGCCGGACAGGCGCCTGCCATCTCGAGCCGCGCCTCCCGGCACCATCCGGGCACGCGAATACCGGGGGCGGGCATTGCCCGACCCCGGCTTCATTCCTTTCCCCGGGCTTCTGCCCGTCTTCGGACGCAGCCCGGGTTTTCCGGGCCTCCTCGTCCGTCTTCGTCACATCCCGCCCGATCCGGCGCGCTTTGGCGCCCACGGCGGGATGGGGTGCGGGGCCTCTTCGAAGCCCCCGCCGGCTACCGCACGATGAATTCCGCGTGCAGTGCCCCGGCAGCCTTTATGCTCTTCAGGATGTCGATCATGTCACGCGGCGACACGCCCAGGGCATTCAGCCCCGCGACCACCTCGGACAGCGACGTCCCCTCGTTGATTTCCGCCAGGCCGATGCCCGGCTCTTCCTGGATCTCGGCATTGGTGCGCGGCACCACCACCGTCTGCCCCTCGGAGAAGGGATTCGGCTGTACCACCATCGGTTCTTCCTGGATGCGCAGGGTCAGGTTGCCCTGGCTGACGGCCACGGTGCTGATCCGCACGTCCTGCCCCATCACGATGGTACCGGAGGCCTGATCGACCACCACCCGCGCCTTTGTCTCGGGTTCGACCAGGATGTTCTCGATCCGCCCGATGGCATGGGCCGGAGAGGCCATGCGCGTGCTGCCGATGTCGAGGCGCACGGTGCCGCTGTCCAGCATCACCGCCACGGGGGCGCCGAAGTTCTGGTTTATGGCCTGCTCGATACGGCCCGCGGTGGTGAAATCCGGCTCGCGCAGCGCAAGGCGCAGCGTGTTGAGCGAGGAGAGCTGGAAATCCACTTCCCGCTCGACCCGCGCACCGGAGGGGATCACCCCCGCCGTCGGCACACCCTGCACCTCGGTCGCGCCATCGCCCTGGGCCGCCACGCCCCCGGCGATCACCGTGCCCTGTGCCACCGCATAGATCTGCCCATCGGCGGCGTTCAGCGGCGTCATGATCAGAGTCCCGCCCAGCAACGACGAGGCATCGCCGATGGCGGAAACCGTGATGTCGACGGTGCCGCCGGCACGGGCAAAGGGCGGCAGGGTCGCGGTAACGAAAACCGCGGCCACGTTCTTGGGTCGGTACTGCTCTCCCGTCACGTTCACGCCCAGCCGCTCGAGGATGTTCGTCATGATCTCCTCGGTGAAGGGTGCATTGCGGATGCCGTCGCCGGTGCCGTTCAGCCCTACCACGAGGCCATAGCCCACCAGGTCGTTGCCGCGCACCCCGTCGAATTCCACCAGGTCCTTGATCCGGATCGGCGTGGCATGGGCGAGACCCGGCAGCAGGAGGGCAAGGCAGAACAGGAGGCGTGTCAGCATCAGAGATAGTCCATCAGCGAAAGGCGCGAGAGTTTGACGGTCACGTTGTAGAGCGCCTCGAGCTGGTACTGGACATCCTCGAGCTGCATGGCCCCCTCGTAGGGGTCCACCTCGAGGAGCTCGGTCCGCGCCATCAGGAAACTGGTGCGCTCGGCGGAGATCCGGGTCGAGGCCTCCGCGGTGCGCTGCTGGGCATAGCCCAGGTCGGCGCGCACCCTGACCAGCCCCTCCTGCTCCAGCGTCAGGCCCTGACCGGCGGCCATGACCATCTCTTCCTGCAGCGCCGGAGCAAAGCCCAGTGCCGAATCAGAGGCCAGCGCGGCCATGGCGGTATGCTTCAGCAGCACCCGCAGCGACATGTCGTCGGCCCGCAGGTCGAGGTCGATGGTTTCGCCCGCGCCCAGGCGGAAGGGCTGCAGAGAGGTCGTCGCCCCCTGGTAGGCGAGGGTCTCGTAGCCACCGCCCGTGCCCTCGAACCAGGTGTCGAGGATCGATTCGATGCCCGCCAACGTGGTCTGGCCCGCCACGAGCGTGCGCAGGTCGGTCAGCATGTCCTCGGCACTGATCAGCGGCGCCTGGTCCGGCGTCACGCCGGAAAACAGCGCCCGGCCGGCCACTTCCTTGTTCAGCGCGCTGACCATCGACACCATGTCGCCGGCCGCCCGGTCGGAGAGGTTGGAGATCACCTCGGTCACCTTGGCATTGGCCGCGCTCAGGGCACTGATCCCGAGATCCGAGACCAGGGTCTGGAACTGCTCCAGCGCCGCCTGCATGCCGTCGGTAAAGACGATCGCCTCGTTGGTGGCGGTCTCGTATCCCTCCAGTACGGTCAGGTTCCGCTCGATGTCCGAAAGATAGGAGTAGCTGCCCGACAGGTGCCGCGCCACGTCGGCGGTGCGGCCGCTGGCCAGCTCCTCGACCAGGGTGCCCATGCGGGTCTTCAGATCAACGTTGTGCTGGCGCAGCATATAGCCCTGGGCCAGATCGCCTATGGAAACAATGGCCATGTTCAGATCCTCATCAGCATGTCGAGCATGTCCTCGATGGTTTGCACCAGCCGCGCGTTGGCGGCATAGCTCTGTTCGATCAGGAGCAGGTTCTGCGTCTCCTGATCGGTGTCGACCCCGTCGCTCAGCATGCGGGATTTCAGCTCGCTCTCTCGGGTGTTGGCAAAGGCCACGTCCTTGTCGGAGGTGTTGCGCTCGCTGCCCACCAACGTCAGCAGGCTCGAAGCCAGCCCCGAGGCGCTGATCCCCGAGGCGCCGAAGACCGAGGCGCTCGGCGCGCGTTTCTCCGACAGGGCGTCGATCATGTCGTAGATCAGCCCGGCCTCGCCCACGGAACCCTCGGTGAGGGCGCCGAGACCGTCGCGGATGCGCCAGACGGCACCGCCCTGCTCCGGATCCACCAGCGCGTTCACCTCGATGCGGGCCGACAGCCCTACCTCGTCGGCGGCATTGAAATAGGCTCCGCCATCGGTGAACAGCCCCGGATCGCCCGCCGCCCGCGTGGCATCGAGGCCCGCGTCCTGAAAGCGTTCGACCATGTCGCGGGCAACGCTGTCGATGCGGGTCTGCGCCTCGACCGCGAGGCCGTCCCGGATGTCGAAGAGCGCCGCCAGGCGCGCGCCGTATATCGGCCCGGTGGAGGTGGAGGTATTCACGGCCACGCCGTCGATGGTCAGAGCTGAGAGCAGCCCGGCGCCCAGGGTCATGTCGGCGGTGATCGTGTTGGTGCGCTGAAAACCAAGCTCCGCCGCCTCGCTGTCGACCAGCACCGCGCCCCCCGGGGTATATAGCGCGATCGCGCCGCCCTCGCGCGGGGTCTCGATCACCGGGATGATCTCGGACAGCTCGTTGATCGCCGCCTGCCGGTGATCCATGAGAGAGGCGGTGTCGCCGCCGGTATGGGTGGCGTGGCTGATCTGTTCGTTCAGCGTATCCACCTGACGCATCAGGGAATTCGCGCGATCCACGGCCGCCGCGATCTCTGCGTCGGCCTCCTCGCGCAGCTTCTGTATGCCGTCCGAGGTGTCGTTCAGCGTGCTGGCCAGCTTCTTTGCCGCGCCCAGCACGTCGGTCAGCCGCTCCGGCAGGTCGGGCCGGGAGGAGGCCGCCACCAGCGCGTTCTCGAAGGTCGCATTTCGCCCCGAGATCGAGAAGTAGTCCTCCGGCGTGCCCATCATGGTTTCAAGCCGGGTGTAATAGGTGTTGGTCGTGTCGATATAGGCCAGGTCGGACTCGGCGTTGCGCCAGTCGCCGACCAGGTAGCTGTCGACATAGCGCACCACCCCGTCGATCATCACCCCGCCGGAGGTGCCCCCGGCGCGGGCCGAGATCTCCAGCTCGCGGCGGCCATAGGCCTCGTTGGTGGCATTGGCGATGTTCGAGGACACCACCGTGGCGGCGCGCGAGGCTGCCGTCAGCCCGGATAGGGCGTTGGAAAGGGCTCCGGAGAGGCTCATGGCTCTGTCCTTCCGTCAAAGGAGGAAATGGCGGCGCCCCGCCATTGAAGGGTCGCGGGGGGCGCCTGCCGTCATCAGCGCTTGATGTTGGTGGTTTCCTGCAGCATCTCGTCGACCGTCTGGAACACCTTGGCGTTCGAGGAATAGGCGCGCTGGGTTCGGATCATGTCCGTCAGCTCGCCGGCCACGTCGGTCGAGGATTCCTCGCGGGCAAAGGCCGCGATCTCGCCGGTGGGGCCGTCGCCGGCATCCCAGAGGAAGAAGGGCCCGCTCTCCATCGTCACGGCGTAGGTCTGATAATCGATGGATTCCAGGCCGTTGAGGTTCGGCACGTCGACCAGCGGCACCTGGTAGATCGTCAGGCTGGCGCCGTTGTCGTAATAGGCATGGACGAAACCGTTGGCATCCACCTCGACCGAGCTGACGCTGCCCACCGGCGTGCCATCCTTCGAGATCAGCTTGGGCACATAGGTATCCGACAGCTGGGTCATGCCGGTGGAGGTGCCGCTGATGCCGATATCGACCTCCAGCGGGCCGCCGGCGGCGGTGATGATCACGGTGCCGGTCGTGGCGTTATAGGCGCCGCCGGTGGTGGCGGTCACCGTATCCAGCGTGCCACCCGCGGTGCGGCTGTCGTTGAACGTCATGGCATATTCGCCGATCGGCGTGCTGCCGGTGGCACTGTCGACGATCGACATCGACCATTCGTTGCTCGCGCCGGTGGCCGGCACGTTCGGGGTAAAGGTGATCGTCAGCGTCTCGGACTTGCCGAGGTTGTCGTAGTATTCCACCACCATCTGCCGGGTGTCGCCGCTGGCGCCGGCCTCGGTTTCGGTGGCGGGCAGGTTCACACCCAGGTGCACCTGGGTCGTCGGCTCGCCCGACAGCGCGTTCAGGTCCACCTTGACCGGCTCGAGCCCGTCATCGGTCTCGCGTGGCGAGAGCGGCACGGTGCCATCGGGATCCGCCGGCCAGCCCAGCAGCATCAGACCCGATTCAGTGCGCAGGTAGCCCTCTTCGTCGGTGCGGAACGAACCGGTGCTCGTCATCATCATCGTTTCGAAGGTGCCGGTCGCATCCACCTCATAGGCCGCCGCCACGGGCAGCATGCCGCGGCCACGCACGGCCAGGTCGGTCGAGTTGGAGGTGGAGACCAGCGTACCGCGCTGATCGATCATGCGCTGGGTGGTGGCACGCACACCGCCGGCGGAATAGGATCCGCCCCCGTTCGTACCCACGACCATGGAATGAAAATCCGCTTCGACCCGCTTGTACCCGTAGGTCTGCGAGTTCGAAATGTTGTCCGCGATCGTCGCCAGCCGCGTAGAGTTCGCAGTCAGCCCGGACACCCCCGCATTGAGGGAGGAGGAAATAGTCATGAATACGCCTTTCTGCTGCATCGACCTTTCGTCGCTGCACAGAGCTAAGCGCGCCGCCTTAACATGCGGCTAACAACTAAAATCCTCACCACTTCTGCGATTATGATGCCGGCCCGGATGCTTCGACCCGGGCCCCTTGCAATCCCTGCCCGGCGCCTAGCGCCCGGCGCGCAACAGGATGATTTCCAACCGGTTATTGCGCTTCGACATCGGATTGCGGGCGGCCAGCTCGCGGTCTGCATGGCCGGTGATGCGAGAGATCCGATTGGCCGGCAGGTGTTGCTGCACCAGAAGCGCCCGCATGGCATCCGCCCGTTCCGTCGAAAGTTCCCACACGGGATTCTGGCTCACCACCACCGGACGGGACCGCACGTGCCCCTCGATTGCGATTTCATTGGTGACAAGCGAGGTCACCCGCACCAGCATTCCGGCCAGCGCCTCCAGCAGCGCGGTCGGCTCGGCCGTCTCGCCCTGGAACAGGTCGCCCTCGTCGGTTTCGAACAATTCGATCACCAGGCCCTCGTCGGTGACCCGCGTGATGATGTGCTTGAAGGCATCGGGGTGCACGTCGCTCTCCCCCGCCTTGCCGAGCAGCATCTTCTCAAGCTCTTCCAGCTTGTCCTGCTCGCCGTCGCCCGCCTTCTCATCGGCGTCGCGGCCGCTGGCCTTGACGTCCGGCGTCGGGTTCAGCGAGGTTGCGCCGGTGCCCACCTGGGGCTGCGCGATCTCCGAGAAGACGCTCTCGCCGCCAAAGGCGCCGTCTCCCCCGCCCGAGACTCGGTTGATCGGAATCGTCGGAGAGAAGTAATCCGCGATCCCCTTGCGTTGCTTTTCCGTTGTTGCGTTCAGCAGCCACATCAGCAGGAAGAAGGCCATCATGGCCGTCACGAAGTCTGCATAGGCAACCTTCCAGGCCCCACCATGGTGCCCGTCGCCGCCAGCGACTTTCTTCCGTTTGATGATGACCGGCGCGACAGGATTCTGCCCAGCCATTACCACCACCTTTTAACTCACCCGGGATCAGATCTAGCGGCGCTTGGTTGTGATCCGCTTAACAGTCGCAATTGTCCATATTCCGGCGGCACCCGGGCACGCGGTGCAGCAGGGGAGCGGGAAAAGCGAAAATTAACTTTTCGCCCGCATACCCGGAAGATGACTGACGGAGATACGGATGACTGACGGCCTGTTGTTTCTCGGGTCCAACGGCCGCGTGGGGCCTCTCTTGCGGCGTCCCGAAACCGAGGGGCTGCTGCCGCCCGGAACACGTGTCACATGGCAGTCGCGCCGCTGGCCCCGCGCCCGGCCGGGAGGGCCCAGGGGCACCACGCAGGGGATCACCTGGTCGCCCGGTCAGCCCTGGACCGGCCCCGTACCCGAGGTCATCGTCGCGCTCTGGGGCGTGACCGCCGGCACCGAGGCGCAACTCGACGTGAACGCGACCCTGGCCCGCGCCGCCCTCGATCTGGCACGCGAAACCGGTGCGGGGCGCGTGCTGCACATGTCCACCGCGGCCGTCCATACCGGTGCCTTCGGCGACCCGGTCACCGAATCCACGCCACCCCGGCCCGTCTCGGCCTATGGCCGCGCCAAACTGCAGATGGAACAGGCCATTGCCGACTGGCATGCCGACCATCCCGGCGGCCCGCGCAGCTGCATCCTGCGGCTGGCCAACGTGGCGGGGGCCGACATGCTCTTCGGCAACATGCGCCGCCCCGGGGCCATCACGCTCGATCGGTTCGCCGACGGATCCGGCCCGCGGCGCAGCTATATCGCCCCGCGCGACCTGATGCGCGCCATCTCCGCGCTCGCCTTCTGTCCGGCTCAGGACCTGCCCCGCGTGGTCAATGTGGGCGGGCTGAAACCCGTTGCCATGGAACAGATTCTCGCCGCCGCGGGCTGGCCCCTGCGCTGGCGCCGGGCGCCCGACAACGCGCTGCCGCTGCTCTGGCTCGACACCACGCTGCTGCACGGGCTGACCGGTCCGCTGCCCGACAGCATCGACCCGGAGGCCCTGGCGGCCCAGGGTCTCGGTCAGGGCGGG
The DNA here is from genome assembly GCF_056270665.1 of Pseudooceanicola sp. DL12. Classification (NCBI taxonomy): domain Bacteria; kingdom Pseudomonadati; phylum Pseudomonadota; class Alphaproteobacteria; order Rhodobacterales; family Paracoccaceae; genus Pseudooceanicola; species Pseudooceanicola sp. DL12. Next base: position 4,380,885 of record NZ_CM149884.1, on the reverse strand, counting down.
CGCGGCGACAGTTCCAGGGGACTGGCCTCATGACCCGGCGCAAGCGGATCTTCGACCTCGTGTTGGCGCTCTGCGCCCTCGCGGTGCTCTGGCCGGTGATCCTGCTGGTGGCCCTCGCGGTGCTGATCCGCGACGGCCGGCCTGTCTTCTACGTTGCCGAACGGATGCAGAGCCCGGAGCGCGGCTTTGCGCTGGTGAAATTCCGCACCATGCGACCGGTGCGTGACGACAGCGGCGTCTCCGGCGGCAACAAGGCCGACCGGATCACCGCCACCGGGGCTTTCCTGCGTCGCTGGCGCCTGGACGAGCTGCCACAGCTCTGGAACATCCTGCGCGGCGACATTTCCTTTGTCGGGCCGCGCCCGCCACTGCGGCAATATGTCGAAGCCTTTCCAGAGGTTTACGCCCAGGTTCTGGCCTGTCGTCCGGGGCTGACCGGCCTCGCCACCGTGGAATTCCACCGCACCGAGGCCGCCTTGCTGGCGCGCTGTACCACGGCCCAGGAATGCCACCGCGTCTATGCAAGGCGCTGCGTACCCGCAAAGGCGCGGCTCGACCTGCTCTATCGCCGCAATCAGTCGCTGCGCCTCGACGCGTTGCTGATCCTGCGCACGCTCAGCCGGCGGGTGCCGATCCGGCGGCGTTATCGGAATGATAAGGGGTTTCGCGTTAGCTGACCGCGATCCGCCGGGAGGGGCCCGGCGGCGGCCAGGGGTTTTGAGTCCGCGCATGTCTTCCCGTCCGACCCTGCGCTTTCTGACCGTGCTTGCGCCGCGGCAAAAGGCGGCGATCCTGCTGTCGCTCGACGCGGGCGTCACGCTGCTTGCACTCTGGTCCGCCGGCGTCGTGCTTCAGGCCGGCGGGTTTCCCGCGCTCCGCTTTGTCCTCGCCATGCTCGCCGCCGTGCTGACCACCGGCGGCTATCTCGGCCTGCACCGGATGAAGCTTCAGGATTACGGCCGCCACGGGGTGGTCGAGACCTTCCTTACCGCCGCCTCGGCCGGGGCGGCGCTGGCCCTTGCCGGTGCGCTGACCGGCGGCATGGCACCGGCGCAGATGCTGCTTACCGCGCTGCTCTTCCTCGCTCTTTCCTATGTCGCGCGGTTGCTGCTGCTGCAGCTTGCGGTGCTGGCCTACCGGATGGCACAGGCCCATCGCCGGGTGCTGATCTACGGCGCCGGCCCCACCGGACAGAAAATCGCCGCCGTGCTCGCGACCGACGATGCGCTGCATCCGCTGGCCTTCGTCGATGACAACCCGGCACGGCAGGGCCTGGTCGTCGCCGGGCTGCAGGTGCATTCCCAGCTGCGCCTGGCCCAGCTGGTGCAGCGCCTCGATATCGACCTGGTCGTGCTCTCGACCCCCGATGCCGGCCCCGCCGATCTCGCCCCGCTGCTCTCGGGGCTGGGCTGCGAGATCCTCTCGCTCGCGGATTTTGCCGAGCAGATGACCGGCACCCGCCGTCCCGGCACCCAACCCCTGCGCGAGCTGCTGGGGCGCGAGCGCCTAGAGCGGCAACTGCCGGAGAGCGGGGCCAGCTATCGCGGCAAGCGCATCCTGGTCACCGGCGCCGGTGGCTCGATCGGCGGCGAACTCTGCCGGCAGCTCTCCCGCCACCGGCCCGCACGCCTCGTCCTGCTCGATCATTCCGAGCTCGCGCTCTATTCGATCACGCAGGAACTCTCGCGCATTGCCCCCGACCTGCCGCTGGTGGCCTGCCTGGGCTCGGTCTGCGACCCCGATCTGGTGGCCGAGATCCTGAAGGACCAGCAGATCGACACGATCTTTCACGCCGCCGCCTACAAGCACGTGCCGCTTGTGCAGCAGAACGTGATCGAGGGGCTGCGCAACAATGTCATGGGCACCCGTACCCTCGCCGATCAGGCCGTTCGCGCCGGCGTGGCGGATTTCATCCTGATTTCAACGGACAAGGCCGTGCGCCCCAGCTCCGTCATGGGGGCCACGAAACGCCTGGCCGAGGAGATCGTGCAGGATCACGCGCAGCGTTCCGGCGGCACCTGCTTCTCGATGGTGCGCTTCGGCAATGTCATGGGCTCCTCCGGTTCGGTGATCCCGCTCTTCGAGCAGCAGATCGCCCGTGGTGGCCCGGTCACCGTCACCCATCCGCAGGTCACGCGCTATTTCATGACCATCCCCGAGGCCGTGCGCCTGGTCCTGCTCGCCGGCAGTTTCGCCCGCGGCGGAGAGGTCTTCGTGCTCGACATGGGCGCGCCGGTCTCGATCCTGCAGGTGGCGCGGCAGATGATCCGCGGCGCCGGCCTGACCGAACGCACGGCCGACCACCCGGAGGGCGAGATCGAGATCATCTTCACCGGTTTGCGCGAGGGCGAGAAGATGCACGAGGAGCTGCTGATCGGCGACGACATGCTGCCCACGCCCCATGCCCGCATCCTGCGCGCGCAGGAGGATCACCTGTCCCAGATCGAGCTGGCCGCCGCACTTTCCGACATCCGCCGCGCCATCGAGGCCCGCGACCACGAGGGCGCCCATGATGCGCTCGACTTCTGGGTCAGCACCCGCGCGGCGCCCGCCCCGGTGCAGCAGCGCAGCCGCCGCAAGCCCCGGATCCGCGCCGACGGGCCCTGAGGCTCACGCGTCCCAGGTCTTGTCCAGCACCCGCATCCAGTTGCGCCAGCACAGTTTTTCCATCAGCGCCGCGTCCACGCCATGGGCCGTCATCACCTCGCGCAGGTTGGGCAGGCCGGCGACGTCGCCGATGCCCTCGGGCACGATCGCCCCGTCGAAATCCGAGCCAAAGCCCACGCGATCCTCGCCCAGCTTCGAAATCAGGTAATCGACGTGGCGCATCACCATGTCGACACATACGTCGCCGTCCATCTGCCCGTCGGGGCGCAGGAAACCGGCGGCGAAATTGATCCCCACCATACCGTCGCTCTCCCGGATCACGGCCAGCTGCCGATCCGTCAGATTGCGGGCATGGGGGCAAATCTCCCAGGCATTGGAATGGGTTGCCACCAGGGGCGCGTCGCTGATCGCGGCCACGTCGTCGAACCCGTTCTCGTTCAGGTGCGACAGGTCGATCATGATCTTCAGCCGGTTGCACTCCCGTATCAGGTCGCGGCCCAGGTCGGTCAGCCCCGGCCCGGTGTCGGGGCCCGCGGGATAGCGGAAGGGCACGCCATGGCCGAACTGCGTCGGCCGGCTCCAGACCGGGCCCAGGCTGCGCAGACCGCGCGCATGAAAAGCCTCGAGCATGCGGAACTGGTCGTCGATCGCCTCGGCGCCCTCGATATGCATCACCGCGGCCATCTTCTCGCCGGCCGCCATCACCGCCTCGATCCGGGCTGTATCGGTGCACAGCTCGATCACACCGGCCTCTTCCAGAACCTCAAGCGCGGCACAGCCCTTCAGCGTCATGTCGAGCGCATGGGCCTGCCCCAGCTGCTCGGGCAGCGGCATGTCGTATTCCGGCTTCAGGAAATCGTCAAAGCTCAGCCCCTCTTCCGCCGGGCTGGGCACGAAAATGGCGAACATGCCGCCGCCGAATCCGCCGGACTGCGCGCGCGGCAGGTCGATATGGCCGCCCGCGCTGCCCTCCAGCACCTCCGGCGCCGTCACCTTGCCGGTGATCAGCCGCAGCACCAGGTCGTTGTGACCATCGAAAATCGGGGGGGTCGTCAGGCCAGCCATCTGCACTCCTCTGCGCTCAATTGCATGCAGAAAAGCGCGAATGCGGATGAATGACCAGCCCCGACGACGTTGCTGTCAGTCGAAATTCACCTTGGCGTCGGCCTGCCCCGCGGTCCAGTAGCCGGCACATTTCGTCCAGACCAGAGGATGGCCGCGCTCTGCCAGCGCCTCGCGCAGGATCTTTGTCACCCCGCCCTCGGTGGCGATCCAGACAAAGGTGCCTTCGGGCAGCTCGACCTGCTCCAGCGCCGCAAGCAGCGGTGCCGCATCGGTGGCCGCCTCGCCGCGATGGATCCAGCGCAGGTCCAGCGCCGCCGCGCTTTCAAAGGTCTGCTCCTCGGCGGCGTCGCGCACCGCGCCGATCATGGTGATATCGGTGCCGGCGCCGGCCTCTTCGGCGAAACGGCCCATGGCCGGCAGGGCGGTCTCGTCGCCGATCAGCACCCATTTGCGGATCTCGCCGCCGATCCGCCGCGACCCGCGCGGCCCGCCGATGCCCAGGGTGTCACCCACTTCGGCCTTCACGGCCCAATCGGTTGCAGGCCCTGCCGCATGCACCGCGAAATCGATGACGATCTCTTTCTTTTCAGTGTCATAGCGGCGCGGAGTGTATTCCCGCATCAGGGGCTTTTCCTCGCCCGAGGGGAAGATCAGCTTGATATGGTCATCAAAGGAGGAGGACACGAAGCTGTCCAGGTCCTCGCCCGTCAGGGTGATCCGGATCATGTTCGGCGTCACCATCTCGCGGGCGGCAACCGTCAGCGTGCGGCGCACCAGCTCGTGGCGGATGCGTTCGATCACGGGGGTGGGAAGGGATGCGGTCGTCATCTGTCGTCCTTTCATATGCCCGTCCCAGGGCTGCGAAGACAGACGCACGCGCAAGGGACGGACGGGGGGTAAACCGTTCGTTCTTACGCGTTGGTTGACGTTAACGCTTACGTGCCTGGTGTCAGACAGTTTCACTCGGGAATATGGACGCCCCGTGCCTTCGAGGCAAGAAAAACGCCTGCGCAGTATGACCTGCGCAGGCGCACATCCGCCGAAACGGCAGAAATATCAGCGGTTTGCCTGCCGGATTGCGCGACGGGCGATCAGCCCATCCGCTCGCTGGCATAGCTGCCCGGGCTGGCCGGGAACACGACGGTCTTGTTGCCGTTCAGGAAGACGCGGTGGTGGATATGGGCGTGAATCGCCCGGGCCAGCACCTGGCTCTCCACGTCGCGGCCGAGGCTCACGTAATCCGAGGGGCTCTGGGCATGGGTCACGCGCACGGTGTCCTGCTCGATGATCGGCCCCTCGTCGAGGTCGGCAGTGACGTAATGCGAGGTCGCCCCGATCAGCTTCACGCCGCGCTCATAGGCCTGCTTGTAGGGGTTCGCGCCCTTGAAGCTCGGCAGGAAGGAATGGTGGATGTTGATGATCCGCCCAGACATGGTGCGGCACATCTCGTCCGAGAGGATCTGCATGTAGCGCGCCAGCACGATCAGCTCGGCACCGGTGTCGCGCACCACGTCCATGATCGCGCGCTCGGCCTCGGGCTTGTTCTCCTTGGTCACCTTGATGTGGTAGAAGGGCACGTCGTGGTTCACCACTTCCTTCTGGTAATCCATGTGGTTGGAGATCACCGCCACGATGTCGATCGGCAGGGCGCCGATGCGCCAGCGATAGAACAGGTCGTTCAGGCAGTGCCCGAAGCGGCTGACCATCAGGATCACCTTCAACTTCTTGTCGGGGTCATGCACCTCCCACTGCATGCCGAATTCCTCGGCGATGGGCGCAAAGGCCGCGCGCAGGTCATCGGGCGCCTTGCCCTCTTCGCTGATGAAGGTCGTGCGGGAAAAGAACTGTCCGGTTTCCAGGTCGTCGAACTGGGCCAGGTCGCGGATGTTGCAGCCCTGGTCGGCCAGGAACCCCGAGATCCTGGCCACGATGCCGCGCTTGGTCGGGCAGGTCACCGTGAGGATGTATTCGCTCATCTTGTTGTTGTCCTTGTTGAATCCTGTTGGATAGGTGGCTCAGGCCGTCAGGCCCTCGGGTTCCGCCAGCCCGTTGGCGCGGCAGCAGGCGGTCAGCGTGTTTGCCAGCAGGCAGGCGATGGTCATCGGCCCCACGCCACCGGGCACCGGCGTGATGGCGCCGGCCACCTCCACCGCACTGTCGAAATCGACGTCGCCCACCAGGCGCGTCTTGCCCTCGCCCTTTTCCGGGGCGGGAATGCGGTTGATGCCCACGTCGATGACGGTCGCACCGGGCTTGACGTAATCGGCGGTGATCATCTGCGGCCGGCCCACCGCCGCCACAAGGATGTCAGCCCGCCTGCAGACCTCGGCCAGGTCCTTCGTGCGCGAATGGGCGATGGTCACGGTGCAGCTGTCGCGCAGCAGCAGCTGCGCCATCGGCTTGCCCACGATGTTCGACCGGCCCACCACCACGGCGTTCAGCCCCGAGAGGCTGCCCAGCTGGTCGCGCAGCATCATCAGGCAGCCCAGCGGCGTGCAGGGCACCATGGCCTTCTGCCCCGTGGCCAGCAGCCCGACGTTGGAAATGTGAAACCCGTCGACATCCTTGGCCGGATCGATCGCGGCCAGCACCTTGTCCTCGTCGATGTGATCGGGCAGCGGCAGCTGCACAAGGATGCCATGCACCGCCGGGTCGGCATTCAGCTTCGCCACCAGCGCCAGCAGATCGGCTTCGGGCGTCGCCACATCCAGCTTGTGCTCGAAGCTGTTCATCCCCGCCTCGACGGTCTGCTTGCCCTTGTTGCGCACATAGACCTGGCTGGCGGGATCCTCGCCCACCAGCACCACGGCAAGGCCGGGGGTGATGCCAGCCGCCTTCACGCGGGCCACCTCTTCGGCCACGCGGGCCCGTACATTGGCTGCGAATGCCTTGCCGTCGATGATCGTTGCGCTCATGTCGTCCTCGGGGTCCTGTTCCACTCGCGTCTCGGGTAGCGGAAATTCACTCCGGAAAACAGGGGCACGCACGGCCATGCACGACACCTTGACGCTCTGAAACGGCGTTCGGCGGAACGGCTGGTTCCGTTAAGGGGCTTTGTTTCCGATAGGAGACCCGGCGTTCCCCCGGCCGATGCAGCCCGAACCTGAGCCCGGCCCCGCGCCCGCCCCCGCCTAGACCCGGATCGTCGCGGCCATATAGGTCACCGCCTGGCCGAAGAGGATCACGTTCTCCTCCGTCAGCTCGCAGCCAAGCACCCCGCCCCGCGCCGAAACCTGCCGCGCCTGCAGCACGTTGCGGCCCAGCCGCCCGGCCCACCAGGGCACCAGCGTGGCGTGGTTCGAGCCGGTCACCGGGTCCTCGTCGATCCCCGCGCCCGGCGCGAAGTAGCGCGAGACGAAATCGCATTCCACGCCCTTTGCCGTGATGCAGAGCCCCTCGCGGCCCAGTGTCGCGATGGCGCCCAGGTCGGGCACGAACTCGCGCACCTCGGCCTCGCTCTCCAGCTCGACGAAGATGTTCCCTAAGCTGCGGAACACCGGCGCCCCCACCGGCAGCATGGCCGCGATCGCCTCGGGCGCGCGCGCCATGGGTTCGGGCAGCAGCACCGGCAGCTCCATGCGGTAATGGTCGCCCTCGCGGCTCACCCGCAGCTCGCCCACCTCGCGGGTGGCAAAGCGCATCTCGCCGCGAAACCCGTATTCCGTCGTCAGCACATGCGCCGTGGCCAGCGTCGCATGGCCGCAAAAGGCCACCTCCACCGCCGGCGTGAACCAGCGCAGGGCGAAACTGTCGCCCTCCACCTTGCAAAACGCCGTCTCGGCCAGGTTGTTCTCCAGGGCGATCTGCTGCATTCGCGCCTCGGGCAGCCAGTCCTCCAGAACCAGCACCGCCGCCGGATTGCCGCAGAACAGCACATCCGTAAAGGCATCGACCTGAAACATCTTCATCCGGCACACTCCGCTTGGATCCGGCACAGGATTTTCACGTCCCAGGCCGAATGTCTATTCGTCGCGCCATCCCCAGGTGCCATTGCCCAGCGCCGGCCCCGCGCGGTCCAGGCTCAGCGGCGAGCGGCTGAACTGCACCGGGGTGCGCAGCCCGGCAATGCCCTCGGGTTCGATCACCATGCCCCGCGCGGCGATCTGCGGCTCGTCCAGCGCCTCTGCCACCGTGTTGATCGGCCCGCCCGGCACGCCCGCGCGCTCCAGCCCGGCAATCAGATCGGCCTTGCTCATCGCGCCGGTCTTCTCCGCGATCATGGCACAGAGCCCCTCGCGGTGCGCCACCCGCGCCGGGTTGGTGCCATAGCGCGCGTCATCGGCCAGCCCCTCCAGGCCCAGCATCCCGCAGAGCGCGCGGAACTGCCGGTCATTGCCGCAGGCCACGATCAGGTGGCCGTCGCTGGCCGGAAACACCTGATAGGGCACGATATTCGGATGCGCATTGCCAAGGCGCGTCGGCGTCACGCCGCCCAGCAGCTGGTTCATCGCCTGGTTGGCCAGCACCCCCACCCCGGTATCCAGCAGCGACAGGTCCACGTGCTGGCCACGGCCAGAGCGCTCGCGCTCGGCCAGCGCCGCCTGCACCCCGATCACCCCGTATAGCCCGGTAAAGATGTCGATCCAGGCCACCCCGATCTTCTGCGGTTCGCCTTGCGGGTCACCGGTCAGGTCCATGATCCCGCACATCCCCTGGATCAGGAAATCATAGCCCGGCTGCGCCGCCCGCGGCCCGGTCTGGCCAAAGCCCGTGACGCTGGCATAGACCAGCCGAGGGTTCAGCTCGGCCAGCGTCTCGTAGTCGAGGCCGAACTTCTTCAGCCCGCCGAGCTTGAAATTCTCCACCAGCACGTCGGCCCCGGCGATCAGCTCGCGCAGCCTTGCCATGTCCTCAGGGTCGGCGAAATCGCAGGTCACGCTGGTCTTGCCGCGGTTGGCGGCGTGAAAGTAGGCCGCCACCGTCTCGGTGCCGCCCCGGCCGTCATCACGCTCGATGAAGGGCGGGCCCCAGCGGCGGGTATCGTCGCCGCCCGGCGCCTCCACCTTGATCACCTCGGCCCCCAGGTCTGCCAGCGTCTGGCCGATCCAGGGCCCGGCCAGGATCCGCGCCAGTTCGACCACCTTCAGCCCCTTCAGGGGTGCCTGCTCCGCCATCTTCCGCCCTTTCCTCACCTCCGGTGCACCCGCCGCCCAGCGCCGGCCACACCATGACATCGCCGCATATCTACCCAGTGCGCAGCACCGTTTGAAACGAGGAATTGTCATCGGGTCATGCGCAAAACGCATCAACTGCCTGCGTCAGGCCAATCCCGCATTGGGCGCAGACCCGTCCCGAGGCCCACGCAGAGACCCGCTTGTCGCCCTGGCTGTGCCGAAAAAACATGCGTCAGCTCCACAGATGTCGATCTCCAGACACGCCGCGCAGGAAACATGCACATCGCGCACATGCCCATGCAGAATTGCCACAAGGCCGGACATCTCCCTGTTCGTATTGCAGAAAGTCATGATTCCAACCCGGATCCCCCCTAGAGCGAGCGCATGATCACGATCATCAAAAAACAGGACATCCGGCCCCTGGGCACCCTTGCGCTGACCCGGACCGCCGGCTGGGGCATGCTCTGCTTCACCCCCGTGCTCGGCCCGGCGATGGCCGCCGACCTGGGCCTCTCGCTGCCGCTAGTCTTTGCCGGGATCAGCCTGCTCTTCATCACCATCGCGCTGGCCACCTCGGCGGCCGGACGCCTGATCGCCCGTCATGGGCCGCGCGCGGTGATGCTGCGCGCCGCGCCGGTGAGCGCCGCCGGCCTCGCCCTGATCGCCGTCAGCCACGGCGCCACGGCCCTCTTCACGGGATGGGGGCTCTGCGGCCTGGGCGCCGCCGGGCTGCTGACCACCGCCGCCCGGGATTACCTCTCCCGCATGGCGGGCCCGCGGGCGCCCGGCCTGGGCCGGCTGCTGACCCTGGTCGCGGGCCTCTCCACACCGCTCTTCTTCGTCATCTCGGCCCTGCTCGGGCAATGGCTCGGCTGGCGGCTCACCCTGCTCTGCTACGCCTGCGCATACGCCTGCGTGCTGCCCCCGATCCTGTTCCTCGGCCTGCGGCCCCTGCCGCACCGTCCTGCCGCCCCGCCACAGCTGCCGCTGCCCTGGCACCACCTGCCGAGCGACAGCCCGGCCATCGCGCCACCTGCCATGGCCTGCGCCCCGCTTGCCCGAAGCCCGCTCTTCTGGACCTTCACCCTGGTCATCGCGCTCAACGCCTTCATCACCCTCGGGGTCAGCGCCCTTGCCATCCCGCTCTTTCTCGCCATGGGCAGCGCCCCGCAGATGGCCGTGGCCGCCGGTGCCGCGCTCGGGCTCTTCAAGATCGGCGGCCGGCTGCTCGACCCGCTCGGCCTGCATGCCTGGGGCGGGCTCTCGGCGGCACTGACCGCGGCGGCGATGATGCCCTGCGGCCTGGCGCTGCTGCTGCTCTGCGGCAACACGCTGCCCGGGGCCGGCGCCTTCCTGCTGTTCTTCGGCCTCGGCAGCGGCGGCTTCGCCGTGGCCCGCGCCGGCCTGCCCGGCCTCTGTCAGCTGCACGGCCAGGATCCCTCCGCGGCCCGCACCATCGCCCTGCCACTGACCCTGGGCAATGCCCTCGCACCACCCCTCCTGGCCCGGCTCCTCGTCACCAGCGGCCCGCTGCCGCTGCTGATGACCCTCACCGGGCTCAGCCTCGTCAGTTTCCTCATCCTCCTCGCCCTCGGCCGCGCCATCACCCCGGGCCTTGCACGCGGGTAAAGGTGCAGGGGGCTCTGCCCCCTCGGGCCCCTGGCCCTCCCCCCGGGATATTTATGGCCAGATGACAAGGGAGCCTCCGCGCTCTTTCATCTGGCCATAAACATCCCCGCCGGAGGCTTCGGGGCGCGCCCGCGCGGCCCGAAATGGCACCGTCGCAATACCGACGCGATACCGACGTAATACCGACGTTGGAATCCGGCCTTTTCAGCCACTTGCAGATATTCCGGAAATGGAATTCCATAGCCCGATTTTCCCTTGCTGCGGCCTTGACCTTCCCGGGTCTCTCCTGTCCTCTGCGCGGGTCGATTTCCCCTGAAAGGTAGCCCGGATGAGCGTTTCCCACCTGTCCCTCGACGCGGCGCGCAGCCTCGTGACCGAGACCCTGATCCGTTGCGGCACCAGTGCTGAAAACGCCGATTGCGTGGCCAGCGGCCTGATCGATGCCGAGCTCGCCGGCCAGTTCGGCCATGGCCTCCGCCGCATCCCGCCCTATGCAAAACACGTGCTCGTCGGCAAGGTCGACGGTCAGGCGCGCCCCCGCGCCGAGCAGGTCCGGCCCGGCGTCCTGGCCGTGGATGCCGCCGGCGGTTTCGCCTTTCCGGCCATCGACATGGCCATCGACTGGCTGCCCGGCGCGGCCAGGAAGCAGGGTATCGCCATGGCCGGCATCTATCGCTCGCATCATTGCGGCGTCGCCGGCGTGCCGGTGGAAAAGCTGGCAAATCAGGGACTTCTGGCCATCATGGTGGCCAATGCCGCGGCCTCCATGGCGCCCTGGGGCGGGCGCGAGGCCACCTTCGGCACCGACCCCCTGGCCTTTGCCGCACCGGTCGAGGGCGCCGAGCCCGTGGTTGTCGACATCTCGCTCTCCAAGGTCGCCAAGGGCAAGATCATGGCCGCCGCGCAGAAGGGCGAGGAGATCCCCGAGGGCTGGGCCGTGGACGCCGATGGCAAGCCCACCACCGATCCACGCGCCGCGCTGAAGGGCAACATGCTGCCCATGGGCGATGCCAAGGGCACCGCCCTGGCCCTCATGGTCGAGATGCTCTGTGCCGGGCTGACCGGCGCGAACTACGGCTATGAATGCGGCACCTTCTTCGAGGGCGACGAGAAGCCCATCGGCTCGGGGCACACGATCATCGCCATCGATGCCACGGCCTTCCACCCCGCCGCCGCCGCCCGTTTCGCCGACATGGCCACCCGGATCGAGGGCATGGAGGGCGCCCGCCTTCCCGGCCGCCGGCGTCAGCAGATCCGCGAGGACGTTCTGAAGACCGGCATCGAGGTCGACGAGAAACTGTTGAAAAGCATCGACAAACTGGGGCGCTAGCCGAAGAGCGCCCAGCCGCCGATCAGGATCAGCCGCAGGGCGATCAGCACCAGCACGACGTCCAGGATGCGCTTGAAGTTGCGGTCGCTCAGCCGCTCCAGCAGGGCGCGGCCGGTCACTGTGCCCAGGAATCCGCAGGCGATCATCGCCAGGATGAACCCGGCCCAGGGCGCAAAGGCAAAGCCCAGCGTGCCGAAGGCCAGCACCTTGAGCAGGTGCTGCATGGTCATCAGCACTGCGTTGGTGGCCACGTATTGCTGGCGTTTCAGGTCCAGCGCGCGGGTGTAGCTGGCCACGAAGGGGCCGGTGGCACCGAAGAACATCGTCAGGAAGCTGGAGACGAGCCCGGTAAGTGCCGGCCAGCGGGTCAGCCATTTCGGCGGCCTTGCCAGCACCGACCAGAGCACGAAGAGCCCCACGCCCACCATCAGCAGCGCCGGCGGCAGGTTCACCGCAACGCTGCCCCCGATCAGCACCCCGGCGACGGAGCCCGCCAGGAAGGCCGCGAAGGGCTTCCACCAGACGTGTTTCAGCATCAGAGCCGCGCGAAAGAAGTTCGACCCGAGCTGCACCACTCCGTGCACCGGGATCAGTGCCAGCGGCGGCATGGCATTGGCCATGAGCGCCAGGAGCAGCACCCCGCCGCCGATCCCGAGAGAGGCCGTCAGCATCGAGCAGAAGAAGCTGCTCGCCATGAGGAACAGGCCCTCGCCCGGGCTCAGCGTGTTGAAGAGAAAAGGGAAAATCTCTCCTGTCACGCGCCGCTGCCGACCTCCGGATTGACCGCATAATGCGGATCGCCGGCGACGAAGGCATTGATCTGGTCATAGATCGCGGTGAACTGCCGCGACAGTTCCTCCTCGGTGACAAAGCCGATGTGCGGCGTCGCCGTAACCGCGGGATGCGAGATCACCGGGTCGTTCGGATCCACCACGGGCTCCTCGTCGAAGACGTCGAGGGCGAACTTGCCAGGCCGCCCCACCTCCAGCGCCCTGAGCAGCGCGCCGGGCTCCAGGATCGCCGCGCGGGAGGTGTTCACGAAATGCGCCCAGGGCCGCATCGCCAGCAGGTCATCGGCGGTGATCACGCCACGGGTTTCCGGCACAAGCCGCACGTGAACCGAGACGATGTCGCTCTCGGCAAAGAACTGGCGCCGGCTCAGCGCCACGGCTTCGTCCTCGCGCTCGGCACGCGCGCGGCCCTCCTCGCTGCCCCACCACCAGACCTGCATGTCGAAGGCGCGGGCATAGCGGGCCACCTGCCGCGCGATCCGGCCATAGCCATACAGGCCCAGCCGCCGCCCCTCCAGCGCCTGGCCGACGCCGGTCTGCCAATTGCCGGCCTTCAGGCTCGCCATCTGCTGCGGTATCTGCCGGGTCGAGGCCAGGATAAGGCCAAAGGCCAGTTCCGCCGTGGCATTCGGGGGCGTTCCGCCGCTGGGCTTGGAACAGAACATCACGCCGTGCCGGGTACAGGCCTCGACGTCCACGTGCGGATAGGGGCCGTGCATGCTGATCAGCTTCAGCTTCGGCAGCCGTTGCAACAGCGCCTCGGTGATGGCGGTGCGTTCCCTGAACAGCACAAGCGCCTCGGCCTCGGCCAGGCGCTCGGCGAGAATGTCGACATCCTCGCTGTGATCCGTCCAGATGGTGACGTCGTGGTCCTTCAGCCGGGCATAGCCGGGCAGGTTGCGCAGGGTGTCGAACCAGTCATCGAGGATATGGACCTTCATTATGGGGAGCTCCTATAAGTCCTTGCCCGTCCCCGTTTTCTTCCTGTCCAAGCGGACGTCCTCGCGGGCCATGATCTTGCCCGCCAGCGGCGCGCAGGTGATCACCAGGAAGACGCGAACGAGGTGATGTACCACGACAAAGCCCAGATCCGCGCCGGAGACAATGGCCAGAACCGTCATTTCCGCCTGTCCACCGGGTGCAAATGACAGAAGTGCCTCCACCGGGTTGGCAAAGCCGAGCTCGACCACGAGCACCGTCATCAGCACCGACATCACCGCCAGGATCAGCACGAACATCACCCCGGCCAGCACGTCCTTGCGCAGCTCGTGCAGCGTCACGCCCACATAGCCCACGCCGATCCCGGTGCCGATCATGAACTGCGCCAGCAGGATCGCCTCGGCCGGCGGCCGGTGATGGATCAGCCCGGTCAGGCTCAGGATCGCCGTCACGACCATGGGCCCGATGATCGTCGCCCCGAAGAGCCCGATCTTCTCGCCGCCCTTCCAGCCGATCCAGGCCGCCGCGATCATCAGCACGATCTCCCGCAGCGGCAGGGCGCTGGCCGGTTCGCCGATCGGATTGTCCAGCTGGGCCCCAAAGCCCCAATGCAGGATCATCGGCGCCACGGTCACGATGATCGCCACCCGCGTGGCATGGATCAGCGACAGCGCCCGCGGGTCGCCCCCCGCCTCGGTGCCGAAAATCACCATGTCCTGCAGCCCGCCGGGCATAGAGGCATACCAGGAGGTCGCCCTGTCGAACCCCGCAAAGCGATGAAAATAGGGCATGCCCACCAGGCCGATGGACAGGATATAGAAGGGGATGAAAATCAGAGACCCCGCCATCTGCGGCAGCTGATGCGCGACCTCGGGCGTCAGGGTCGCACCGACCGCCACGCCAAGGATCGTCCGGGCCGCCTTCGACACTTCGCCAAAGGCCAGCAGGGGCCGCCGCGCCAGCGCCGCGACCAGGCTGGCCAGCAAGGGCCCGAACAGGAAGGGCAACGGCAGGTTCAAGAGCCAGAAGGCCGCCGTGCCCATCGCTGCGATGGCCAGGGTTTCCAGGCGGCGCGACAGCAGCGAGCGGGGTTCGAGACGGTTTGGCATGCATCGGTCCTAGCGGGATTGCATCCGATTGTATACGCGTGTATCCAATAAGCAAAGGAGGGTTTGCATGACCCGAGAGCCAAGGCCGGAAAAATCCGATCTGCCGCAGGGGCAGGATGCCTATCGCCGGATCATCACCGAGATCCGCGCCGGCAAGCTGCGCCCCGGCGACCGCCTGACGGAAACCGACCTTGCCGCCCGCTTCGGCATCTCGCGCACCCCCGTGCGCGAGGCGATCCGTCAGTTGGAAAGCGACGGCCTCGTGGCCCATGTGCCGCGTGTCGGCGCCACCATCCGCAAGCTCGATTACGCCGAGATTTCAGAACTCTACGACATGCGCACGGTGCTTGAGGGCACCGCGGCCCGTTTTGCCGCCCGTGCCTCCAGCGCGGTCGAGCTCGACGAGCTGGATGACCTCAACGCCGCCCTTGCCCGGGTCGGCTCGGGCCGTCAGGCCTTCGAGCTGAATACCCAGTTTCACCAGGCCGTGCTGCATGCCGCCCGCAACCGCTTCCTGATCAAGGCCGTCAGCGCGATCAACACCACCATGCTGATCCTCGGCCCTTCGACCCTGCTCGAGGAGGCCCGCGCCGGGGCCGCCGTGCGCGAGCACGAGGAGCTGATCGCCGCCCTGCGCGCCCGCGATGAACAGGCCGCCGAAAAGGTCATGCAGCGCCATATCGAGGGTGGTCAGAAGGCCCGCCTGCGGCTGCTCCGCGGCACCGATCTTCAGTCCTGATCGCGCCGGAGCGCGGGCATCAGCGCCTCGGCAAAGGCGTGGTAATCCGCCCCCTCCGGCACCTCGGCCCCGCTTGCCGCAATCGCCCGCTGCCAGGTGACCGTGGCCGCTGCCATCCCGTTGGGCAGGCCAAGGTCGGCCAGGGTTCGGGCCACTTCCTCCATCTCCGCCGCGCGCCGTGTGCCATGCACCAGAGACCGCTCGAAGTTGTAGGCCGCCCGCGCCGCCACATCGAGCTTCGGATGCCCCTCCTTCAGCGAGGGCAGTACCTCCTCGTCGACGCCCGCCGCCACGGCGGCCATGACGCATTCCGCCGTCAGCGCCTCCAGGCCCTTCACCATGACGGACCGGATCATCTTGATCGCGCTGGCGCGCCCCACCGGCCCCTCTACCACCCGCGGCGCCATGGGCAGGGCCTCAAGCACCGGGGCAATTTCCGCGGCATGGGGCCCCGAGATCAACAGCGGCACCATGTTCCGTTTCGGATGAACCGGCGCCATCACGGCCACGTCCACGTAACGCCCGCCCGCCGCCTCTATCACCCCGGCAGAGCGCAGCTTCGACGAGGGCGCACAGCTGTTGAGGTCAAGCCATGTGGTGCCCTGGTCCAGCAGCGGCGCTGCGGTCTCGGCCGCGGCCACCGCCTGGTCGGCAGTCACCGTGCAAAACACCAGGTCCACCCCCTCCAGCGCCGCCTCCAGGCTCTCGCAGCAGGTCACCCCCAGCGCCGCACAGCGCGCCCGGATCGCCTCCGCCCCGGCGCCGTGGATCTTGATGTCATAGGCCCGGATGTCCGCCCCGGTCCAGCCAGAGGCCAACGCCGGCCCCGCCTCGCCAAATCCGATGAAACTGATCCGCATGGTGCTACCTGTCGAAAACCAGGCCATCGAAGAGCTTGCGCGCCGTGCGCAGCGTGCCGGCCCCGGTGACCTCGCCCGCGTCATCCACCTCGATCAACACCTCGGCCGCTCCCGAAGGGTGTTCGATCACGAAACGCCCGTCCTCCGGCAGCACCGCCAGCGCCGCCGCGGGGCTGCCCTCCACCAGGCAGGCCGAGGCCACGGTCACCGCGGCGAACACCCCGATCGAGGCATGACACCGATGGGGGATGAAACTCCGCGTCGAGATCACGCCCCCCGACTTCGGCGCCGAGACCAGCGTCATCTTGGGCACCGATTTCTCCGTCACGTCGCCCAGGTTCATCAGCGGCCCTGCCTGCAGCCGGATCGCCTCGATGCGCGCCTTCAGGGCTTCATCCGCCTCCAGATCCTCGCGGCTCTCCTCGCCGGTCGCGCCCAGGTCGCTCGCCCGCAGGATCACGCAGGGCATGCCGTTGTCGATCAGCGTGCAGGCCACGCCGTCGATCACGTCCACGCCCCGTCCGGTGGGCAGCATCACTCCGCCGCCGGTCATCGATCCGGCGATGCCGGTGAACATCAGCGGCACCGGCGCATGGGTGCCGGGCACCCCGTCGATCGCCGCATCCCCGGCATAGCTCACGCGCCCGCCGGGCGTCTGCACCCGGGCCACCGCCACCTCGCCGGTGTTCAGCATGTGGATCCGCACCCGCGTCTCCTCGCCGGCCACCGGCACCAGACCGCGTTCGATGGCCGCCGGCCCCACGCCGGCCAGGATATTGCCGCAGGCCTGCGCCCCGCTCACCAGTGGCTGACCCACGAAGACCTGCAGGAACAGGTAATCGACATCCGCATCCTCCCGGCTCGGCGGGCCCAGCACCGCCACCTTCGAGGTCAGCGGATCCGCCCCGCCGATGCCGTCGATCTGCCGCACGTCCGGACTGCCCATCAGCCGCAGCAGCAACGCATCCCGCTCGGCCTCCTCCGCCGGCAGGTCCGATTTCAGGAAATACGCCCCCTTCGACGTGCCGCCGCGCATCCAAAGGCAGGGAATACCATCACTCATCTCGCGCGCCCTTCCATTTCATCTTTCCACAAATATGGCGGGGGAATCGGCCGCAGGCCGATGGGGGCAGCGCCCCCGCCCCACCCGCGTCAGGCGCGTCAGATGTACTTCAGCCCCTTCGCCTCGAGCCGCGGCCGCATCTCGTAGATGTCGAGGCCCAGCTCACCATTCGCCAGTCGCACCCGCTTGGCCTCCTCCAGCTCGAGCCGCTTCTCGGCCGCTTTCAGCACCTCTTCCGCATCGCCGCTCTTCACCACGCAGACGCCGTCGTCATCGGCCACGATCACGTCACCCGCCTCGATATGGGCCCCGGCGCAAACCACCGGTACGTTCACCGAGCCGAGCGTTTCTTTCACCGTGCCCTGGGCGTGGATGGCCCTGGCCCAGACGGGAAAGCCCATCTGCTCCAGGTCCCGGGTGTCGCGCACGCCTCCGCCTGTGATCAGCCCCCGGCAGCCCCGCGCCAGCGCCGAAGTCGCCAGCAGGTCACCGAAATAGCCGTCTTCGCAGGGCGAGGTCGGCGCCAGCACCAGCATGTCGCCCGGCTTCACCTGCTCGATGGCCACATGCAGCATCCAGTTGTCGCCCGGCGGTGCACTGATGGTCACGGCACTGCCTGCCACCTGCGCGCCGCGGTATATCGGCCGCATGTAGCTCGCCAGCAGGCCGATGCGACCCTGCGCCTCGTGCACCGTGGCCACGCCCGCCCGGCCCAGCGCCTCGATCACCGCCGGATCGGCCCGGGGAATGTTCTGTACGACGACGTTCTTCATGACGCTCTCCTGTTATTTCCCTACCGGCGGCGTGCCGTGGGTGTGGAAGCTTTCGATGGTCTTCAGCCCCCAGGCCTGGCCTTTCCGGCGGTCCGCCTCTGTCCAGACGATCGGCTCCCAGTCGGGCGCCAGGATCAGCCGCGCCCCGGCATTGGCCAGCTCCACGCGGTTGCCGGCGGGCTCCCAGACATAGAGGAAAAAGGTGTTCTGGATCGCGTGCTTGTGCGGCCCGGTCTCGATATGCACGCCGTTTTCGAGGAAGATATCGGCGGCCCGCAGGATGTCCTCGCGCTGGTCGCAGGCATAGGTCACGTGGTGGAACCGCCCGTGCCCGCCGCCGTGCTCCTCGGTGCAGGCCAGGTCATAGCCCTTGTTGTTCACAGTGAACCAGCAACCGCCCAACCGACCGTTGTCGAGGCGGATCATCTCCGTCACCGCCGATCCGAGGCATGTCTCCATGAAGCGGCGAAACTCGGTCACGTCCTCCGACAGCAGGTTCAGGTGATCCAGCCGCCGCGGCGCCGCCCCGGTGTGATGGAACCGGCTCGCGTTGTTCTTCAGCGCCGGCTTGTCGGCCTCGCCATGCTGGTATTTCACCGTGTCGAAATAGATCTCGAAGACATGGCCAAAGGGATCCTCGAAGCGAAAGGCGCGCCCGTGGCTCATGTCGCCCTCGGTCCAGCCGATCACCTTGAAATCGCTCTCCTCGATGATCTTCACCCGCCGCTCCAGCGCCTCGGCGCTGGTGGCGCGATAGCCGATATGGCCCACGCCGGTGGTCTCGCTCCGGGTCAGTTTCAGGGTGCAGAACTCGTAATCGTCCCAGGCCCTCAGATAGGCGCTGGTCTCGTCCTGCCCGCTGATCGTCAGGCCATAGACACGGGTAAAGAAATCGAGGCTCTCGTCGAACCTGTCGGTCAGCATCTCGACATGGCCGAGGTGGGCGATATCACCGGAACCGGGCATCTGGGTCTTCCTTCTCTCGTTCCCGGGCACGCGGTCCCGGGCATTCTTTCTGGGGCGGGCCGGCGGCGTCCCGGCGGCCCGTCAACAGGTCACAATTCGTCGACGGTGCGCGGAAAGATCGATTGGAAGCCTTCCGCGTACCTGCAATCGCGCCCGCCGGACATGCCGCCCGAGTTGCGCTTGAAATGGTTCGCCCGTTGCTGTGCGACGCGGGTGTAATAATCCCACAGGTGCACCTGGCCGTTCATGCATTCCATCGCGGCGCGCTTCTTCTCCCAGACCGGGGTGATGTCGAGGAAGACATCGGGCTTCCATCCCATCTGCTCGGTCTGATGCGGCTCGAAGAGGTAGAGCTGCGGCGCGCCCAGCACCTTTTCACCGGGGTTGTGCCCCCAGGCCTGCGCGATCATCCGCGCCTCCAGGGCCACCTGCGTCATGTACATGTGGTCGGTGTTGTAGGGGTCGTACTGACTGTGGCTCATCATGAACTTCGGCTGAACCTTGCGGATCAGGTCGACCAGCTTGAACTTGTCGTCCCTCTCCAGGTGCAGCGGGTAATCCCCCAGGTCGAAGCATTCGAGCTGCGCCACGCCCAGCGCCTCGGCGGCGGCCTCGGCCTCGCCGCGGCGGATGTCCTTGACCTCCTGCAGGCTTCGGCCTTCCTTCCACAGCCGGGCGCTCTCGCCACGCTCGCCAAAGGACAGGCAGGCCACCGTCACGTCATAGCCCATCTCGGCATGCAGGGCGATCGCCCCGCCACAGCGCCAGACAAAGTCGGCCGCATGGGCGGAAATCACGAGGGCGGTGGGTTTGTCGGACATCGCAGGGCTCCTTTGCGCTTTGCCCGCACCATGCGTCTCCCCGCCCCGATTGCCAAATTTGAACCCTGCAAGGTCATATAAGTTTTTGCTATAGTGGTTTCTCATATCGCGGATTGTGCCGGCCCTGGGACGGCGCTTTCCCGCCGGAAATCCGGTATTTCCGGGTCTTTTCCGCCGCCGCTCTCTCCGCGCCCTAGCGCCGGAAGAAAAAGACACTAGCTGCCGGGAAGGCCCATCCGAGGGCCACCATCGCACAGGAGCCGCCACCATGATCGACCGCGACAGCACGAGGCCCGCGCCGTGAAGTGGAACCTCCGCCACCTGCGTGTCTTCCTCTCGGTGGCGCGTCATTCCTCCGTGTCCCGCGCCGCCGAAGAATGCCACCTGTCCCAGCCCGCCGTGACCCAGGCCATTGCCAAGCTCGAGCGTGCGCTCGGTCAGCCGCTCTTCCTGCACCAGTCGCAGGGGCTCTTTGCCACCCCGGCCGGCACCGCTCTCGCCCGCCGGGTCCAGCGGGCGCTCGAGCGCCTGGACGAAGCCGCAGAGCCGCTGTCCCAACGCCTGGCGCTCAATGCCACCGCGGCGCAGCTCGAAGCCCTGATCGCCGTGCGCGAGACCGAGAACTTCACCCTGGCCGCCCGGCGCCTCGGGCTTGCACAGCCCACGGTGCACCGTGCCGTCTCCCACCTCGAATCCGAGAGCCGACGCCCCCTCTTCGAACGTGGCGCCGCCGGCATCCGAGCCACCCGCCCCTGCCAGCAGCTTGCCGATGCCGCACGCCTGGCCTTTGCCGAACTCGATCAGGCCGTCATGGAGCTTGCCGAACTGGCCGGCACCGAGACCGGCGAGATCGTCGTGGGCGCCATGCCGCTCTCGCGCTCCTACATGCTCTCCGATGCCATCGTCGCCTTTCGACAGGCGCATCCGCGCGTGCTGCTCCGGATTGAGGAGGGCCCCTATCCGGATCTGCTCTCGGGATTGCGGCACGGCGAGATCGACTTTCTGATCGGCGCCCTGCGCGACCCGCTGCCGGTACCCGACATCAGCCAGCGGGCGCTCTTCTCCGACGACCTGATCCCGGTGACCGGGCCCGACCACCCGCTGGCGCATCGCACCGGGCTGACCACCGCGGACCTCGCCGGCTATCCCTGGGTGCTGGCCCGCAAGGGAAGCCCGGCGCGGCAGATCTTCGACCGGCTGCTCTCCGAAACCATCCGCCCCGACAGCCTCGTCGAGACCGGGTCGATGATCCTTATGCGTCAGCTCCTGATGAAGTCCGACCACATCGGGTTCATCTCCCGATTGCAGGCCGCCGCCGAGATCGAGCTTCGCCTGATGGTCCCGCTTCGCATCGACCTGGGCGATACCGCGCGCCCCATCGGCATTACCACCCGTGCGGGCTGGTTCCCGACCGCCGGACAGCAGGCGCTGATCGATGCTGTTGAAAATGCCATCGACAACGCAGCGTCATTCCGCTGAACAGAATATTTTGAGGGCGTACAGAACAACTAAAGGTTGATATGTGTTCGTAGCCCGATGTAAGAAAAATGTCAGAAATCACCCGGCGGGGAGACTTCGGTTGCAGGTTGGTTGGCCTGGGCCGTTGTCTGACGCTTTAACTCAACCACAAAAAAATGGTGTGATCTCATGACCCTGGAAGCCACAATGACTGACCGCAAAGAACTAGACCGACAGATCGCCGCGGTCGCCAAGGAAATTACGTTGCTCGACACCCTGTCGCATCTCCTCCGGCGATCGCATTTCCACTCTGAGGCGATTTTCACCAGCATGTACGGCGACATGGATCTGACGTCCCGTCAGATGTCTCTGCTGGTGGCCATCGCCCAGAACCCCGAGGCCTCGCAAAAGGTGATCGGTGATGCCGTCGCGCTCGACGTCAACACCGTCAGCGACACGCTGCGCCGGATGGAGCGCAAGCACCTCGTGGAACGCAACGCATCGGCCTCGGATGGCCGTTCCGTCTCGGTTCGATTGTCGGAGCTGGGCTACGAGGTCCTGCGCAAGGCCGCCGAGAACAACGCCCGCCTTCAGAGTCGCGTCGCCGGACGCCTGACTCAGGAAGAAACGGGCGAGCTCAAGCGCCTCGTGCGCAAGCTTCTCGGTCTCGTGAACTGACCGTCGGAAGCGACGCGGCGGACCGCCTCGCAGTCCGCGCCTGAAAACAGCGCCGTGTCGGGGGGCACGGCATCCTGGCCCCGCCAGCCGGCCGCGACAGCGGCCATTCAAACCGGCGAACGTTTCACGTCACCTGCATCACCGGGCCTCAGGCCTTCACCCGTGCCGACATCGGATCGTAGATCGGCCGGACCGATGCGCGCGCCGCCACCCGTGCGCCCGCCACCTCGATCTCATAGCTCGAGGCCAGCACCTCCTTCACGCTCTCGCCGCGGCACGGCACGTATCCCATGCCCACCGCACCGCCCAGGCTGTGTCCGTAGGCGCCCGAGGTCAGGTGCCCTACCACCTCGCCGTTCCGCAGCACCGGCTCGCCGTGATAGAGCATCGGCTCGGGATCGCTCAGCAGGAATTGCACCATCCGCCGGTCCAGCCCCGCCTCGCGCTTGCGCAGCACCGCGGCGCGGCCGATGAAATCGCCCTTGTCCAGCTTCACCGCAAAACCCAGCCCCGCCTCAAGCACGTGATCCTCACAGCTGATGTCGTGCCCGAAGTGGCGAAATCCCTTCTCGATGCGGCAGCTGTCCATGGCGTGCAGCCCGCAGAGCCGCGCGCCCATTCCCGCCCCGGCCGCCTGCAGCACCTCGAAGACATGCGCCGCCATGTCGGTCTGCACGTAGATCTCCCAGCCGAGCTCGCCGACATAGGTCACCCGGTGCGCCCGGGCCACCGCCATGCCGATCTCGATCTCGCGCATCGTGCCGAACGGATGCGTAGCGTTGCCGAAGTCATCGGGCGAGATCGCCTGCATCAGGCGCCGCGCCTCCGGGCCCATGACGCAGATCACGGCCTCGCCGGCGGTCACATCCGTCACCACCACCCGCGCATCACCGATCTCTCGCTGCAGGCGGGTCATGTCGGCCAACCGTGTCGCCGCCGGCGTCACCATCAGATAGGCCGTCTCCGACAGGCGCGTCACCGTCACGTCCGCCTCGATCCCGCCCCGGCTGTTCAGCATCTGGCTATAGGTGATCTTTCCCACCGGCCCGGAAAAATCACCCCCCGCCACGCGGTTCAGAAAGGCCTCGGCCTCCGGTCCCTCGATCCGCAGCTTGCCAAAGGACGACATGTCGTAGATCCCCACGCCCTCTCGGATCGCCATGTGCTCCCGCGCGCTGTTCCCGAACCAGTTCTGCCGCTTCCAGCTATAGTCGTACCGCGGCGCCTGCCCCGGATCGGCAAACCAGTTCGCCCGCTCCCAGCCCGCGAACTCGCCCATCACCGCGCCGCCCTTCAGCAGCGCCCCATGCAGGGCCGAGCGCCGGATGCCCCGCGCCGTGGCCTTCTGGCGATAGGGGAAGTGATCGGCAAAAAGCAGGCCCAGCGTCTCCTTCGAGCGTTCGAAGAGATAGTGCCGGTTGCCCTGAAACGGCTCCATCCGCGCGATGTCCACATCGCCCAGGTCAAAGGGTTTCTCGCCCTTGTCCATCCATTCGGCCAACGCCATGCCGGCACCGCCCGCCGACTGGATCCCGATGGAGTTGAAGCCTGCGGCGACCCAGACGTTGTCCATCTCCGGCGCCTGGCCCAGGTGATAGGCATCGTCGGGGGTAAAGCTCTCGGGCCCGTTGAAGAAGGTATGGATGCCCGTCTTGGCCAGCATCGGCATGCGGTTCACCGCCGCCTCCAGGATCGGTTCGAAATGGTCGAAATCCTCGGGTAGCTGATCGAACTCGAAATCCTCGGGGATCCCCGCCATGCCCCAGGGCTTGGCCTGCGGCTCGAAGGCGCCCAGCAGGATCTTGCCCGCGTCCTCCTTGTAATAGGCGCATTCATCCGGCACCCGCAGCGTCGGCAGCTGGGTCAGCCCGGGCACCGTGTCGGTGACGATATAGAAGTGCTCGCAGGCATGCAGGGGCACGTTCACACCCATCTGCCGGCCCACCTCGCGGCCCCACATGCCGGCGCAGTTCACCACATGATCGCATTCGGTCACGCCGGTCTCCGCACCCGCCTGCCATTCCACCGCCGTCACCCGCCGCCCGGTCCTGCGATAGCCGGTCACCTTGACCCGCTCCAGCACCTGCGCCCCCCGCATCCGTGCACCCTTTGCCATGGCCAGCGCGATATTGGCCGGGTCGCCCTGCCCGTCCTTTGGCAGCCAGACACCCGCCGTCACGCCCTCGATGTTCACATGCGGATAGCGCGCCTGCACCTCTTCGGCCGTGATCTCCTCCACCTCGACACCAAAGGCCCGCGCCATCGAGGACTGGCGAAAGATCTCCTCGCGGCGCTCCCCGGTCAGCGCCACGGTGATCGAACCATTGCGGCGAAACCCGGTGGCCACGCCCGTCTCCTCCTCCAGGCTGCCATAGAGCTCCTGGCTGTATTTCGCGAGGCGGGTCATGTTCTGGCTCGCCCGCAGCTGGGCGATCAGCCCCGCCGCATGCCAGGTGGTGCCCGATGTCAGCTGCCTGCGCTCCAGCAGCACAACGTCCTGCCAGCCGAGTTTCGTCAGGTGATAGGCCAGCGAGCAGCCGATGACGCCACCGCCGACGATGACGACGCGGGCCTTGGAGGGAGGGGTAGCCATTCAGGAGGTCCTTCTAGTCGCGCGCATGCGGCGCGCCGGATCGTTCGGGGATCGTTCGGGGATCAGAGAGAGGCGGCCAGGGCCTGCCGCGCGGCCTCCAGCTCGGGATCGTCGGCGCGGTGACAGGCCACCGCATGCCCCCCGCCCATGTCGCGCAATGCGGGCGGCACGGCACGGCACTGATCGGTGGCGAACATGCAGCGCCCGGCAAACCGGCAGCCCTCGGGCGGAGAGATCGGACTCGGCGGGTCGCCCTGCAGCCGGATGCGCCCGTCGCCGCCCAGGTCGGCCTCGGGCACCGGCACCGCCGAAATCAGCGCCATCGTGTAGGGGTGCAGTGGCCGGCTGAAGATGTCGCGCCGCGCACCCGTCTCCACGATCTGGCCCAGGTACATCACCCCGATGTGGTCACACAGATGCTGCACCACCGCCAGGTCATGGCTGATGAACAGGTACGACAGCCCCAGCTCCGCCTTCAGCCGCGCCAGAAGGTTCAGGATCTGCGCCTGGATCGCCACGTCCAGCGCGCTGACCGGCTCGTCGCAGACAAGCAGTTTCGGCCGCGTCGCCAGCGCCCGTGCAATCCCGATCCGCTGCCGCTGCCCGCCGGAAAACTGATGCGGAAACAGGGCTTTCTGCTCCGGGCGCAGGCCCACGGTGGCAAACAGCTCGTCCACCCGCGCCTCGCGCTCGGCGGCGCTCCCGATCCCCATCAGGTCGAGCGGCCGGCGCACGATGGCCCCCGCCCGCTCGCGCGGGTTCAGCGAGGCATAGGGATCCTGGAAGACCACCTGCACCGCCCGCCGGGCCTTCCGCATGGCATCGCCCTTCAGCGCCGTGATGTCCTGCCCCGACAGGCGGATCGCCCCGGCGGTCACCTCGGTCAGCCGGGCACAGGCCATGGCGGCGGTGGTCTTGCCCGAGCCGCTCTCGCCGACCAGGCCATAGGCCACGCCTTCGGGAATCTCGAGGCTGACACCGTCGACCGCATGCACCACCTGCCCCTTGCCGGCGGAGAAATGCACCTTCAGCCCGGTGACGGAGAGCGCGGGTGCGTTCATGCCGCAGCCTCCTCTGCCTGCAGCCAGCAGGCCACGGCCCGGCCGCCGCCGAGCGGCGTCAGAACGGGATCGGCCTCCCGGCAGCGGCCCATGGCCCGGGCGCAGCGGGGCGCAAAGGCACAACCCGCCGCCGAAAGCTCCTTCGGCGAGGGGACAACGCCCGGGATCTCGAAAAGCGGCTGCGGCGCCGCATCGGGGTTCATCGACAGCCGCGGGATGCAGCTGATCAGCCCCCGCGTATAGGGATGGCGCGGATCGCGGATGAAACTCTTCACCGGCCCCTCCTCGATCTTGCGCCCGGCGTACATGACCATCACCCGGTCGGTCATCTGGGCAACCACGCCGATGTCATGGGTGATCATGATGATCGCCGCGCCGATCCGCTCCTGCAGCTCTGCGAACAGGTCGAAGATCTGCGCCTGCACCGTCACGTCGAGCGCCGTGGTCGGCTCATCCGCGATCAGCACCTTCGGCTCGCAGACCAGCGCGATGGCGATCATCACCCGCTGCCGCATCCCGCCAGAGAGCTGGTGCGGGTAATTGTGCGCGCGCTTCTCCGGCGAGGGGATCCCCACCAGCTTCAGCATCTCCACCGCCCGGTCCCAGGCCTCGGCCTTCGAGGCGCCGAAATGCACCCGCGCGGTCTCGGCGATCTGTTCGCCCACGGTATAGACCGGGTTGAGCGAGGTCATCGGCTCCTGGAACACCATCGAGATCTCGTTGCCGCGCACCTGGTTCAGCCGCTGCTCGCCGGCCTGCACCAGGTCCTCGCCGTTCAGCAGGATCTGCCCGGCCGAGATCCGGCCCGGCGGGTTCGGCACCAGTCCGATCAGCGACAGCGCGGTGATCGACTTGCCGCAGCCGCTCTCGCCCACGATGCCCAGCGTCTCGCCGGCCTCGAGGTCAAAGGACAGGTCGCGCACCACGGGCACCTCGGCCCCCTTCATGCGAAACGAGATCTCCAGGTTGCGAACGGAAAGAAGGGGAGCCGTCATCAGCGCTGCCTCAGCTTCGGGTTGATTGCATCGTTCAGGCCGTCGCCCACCAGGCTGATCGCCAGCACCGTCAGAAAGATCGCCAGCCCCGGCAGGGTCACGCCCCAGGCGCTATCGAGGATGTAGGGGCGGTTGTCGCCGATCATCCGGCCCCAGCTCGTGACGTTCGGGTCCGACAGCCCGAGAAAGGACAGCCCCGCCTCGAAGAGGATCGCCGTGCCGATGGACAGCGCCGCCACCACCACCAGCGGCGGCGCCGCGTTGGGCAGGATCACCAGCCAGATCAGCCGGCCATTGCCCGCCCCGATCGAGCGCTCGGCCTTGATGTAGTCCATCTCGCGGATCCGCATGAACTCGGCCCGTGCCAGCCGCGCGGTCGAGGTCCAGCTGACCACCCCGATGGCGATGGAGATATTCACCAGCGACGGGCCAAACAGCATCACCACCACCATGGCGAACAGCAGGTTGGGCAGCACCTGGAAGAACTCCGTGACCCGCATCAGCAGGGTGTCGACCCAACCGCCGAAGAACCCGGCCAATGCCCCCACGGTGATGCCGATCAGGATGGTCAGCGCCGCGGCGGCAAAGCCCACGGTGATCGTCACCCGCCCGCCGCCGATCAGCCCGGCCAGCAGGTCGCGCCCCATGTAATCGGTGCCAAGGACATACTCCGACTGCCCCGGCGGGGTCAGCGGCATCCAGACCATCTCGCGCGGGTCGACCCGGTACAGCATCGGCCCGAGAACCGAGATCACGATGATCATCAGCAGGATGCCGAGGCCGATCATCGCCGCATGGTCGCGGCGGAACATCTGCCAGGCCTGCCGGGCGGGAGAGAGCGGCTGTTCAACTGCCCCGCCTGTTTCCGAAATCATGCTCATGCGGCTTTGATCCTCGGGTCGATGCGGCGATAGAGGATGTCGGTGAGGATGTTCATCACCACCACCATCAGCGCCGAGAAGAACAGGATGCCCAGCAGCGTGGGCGTGTCGCGCCGCAGGATGGAATCATAGGCCAGCGTCCCGAGGCCCGGCCAGGCAAAGACCGTCTCGACCAGCACCGCGCCCGAGATCACCTGCCCGAACTGCAGCCCGGCAAATGTCACCACCGGCAGCACTGCGTTGCGCAGCGCATGCTTGTAGATCACCAGCCGCTTCGGCAGCCCCTTGGCCCGCGCCGTGCGCACGTAATCGGTCTCCAGAACCTCCAGCATGCTGGTGCGCGACAGCCGGCTGTAGAAGGCCAGGTAGATCACCCCCAGCGTCAGGGCCGGCAACACCAGGTGCCAGGCCACGTCGAGCCAGTGCCCCACGCCATGGGCCGGCGCATCGGAACTGGTCATCCCCGAGATCGGGAACATCGGGATATCCACCGCAAAGACCAGGATCAGCATGATCCCCACCCAGAAGACCGGCGCCGAGAACCCGGCAAGCGAGATCACCGTCACCAGGTGGCTCAGCCAGGAGTTCCGCCGCTGCGCCGAGAAGACGCCCAGCACCGTGCCCACCACGATCGCCGCCACCAGCGCCGTGACCACCAGGAGCAGCGTCGGCCCGACCCGTTCCGCGATCAACTGCGTCACCGGCTGGTCGTAATAGATCGAATAGCCCAGGTCGCCGGTCGCCACGTTGCCCAGGTATGTGCCGATCTGGTGATAGAGCGGCTGGTTCAGCCCCATGTTCTCGCGCAGCTGTTCCACCAGCTCGGGCGTGGCACCGCCCATCTCGCCCACCAGCGATTCCACCGGGTCGCCCGGCGCCGCGTGGATCAGCGCGAAATTCAGGCCCAGGATGGCGATCAGCAGGATCACCACGTTGATGGCCTTTTTCAACAGTCCCGTCATGTCGGTGAAATCTCCGAAGTCCGTTGCGGGGCCGGTCATCCGGATCCGGCCCCGCCTGAATGCCTGGCCCGGGGGATGCCGGGCCCTGTGACAGGCTTCAGTTCTTGATGTAGACGTCGTCAAAGGGCGCCAGCGCGCCAAAGGGCGATGCCGGCAGCCCGCCCACCCGATCGCTGTAGACCGTGGCCGAGAAATCCTGCGGCATGTAGATAAAGACCTCGTCCTCGTCGATCTTCTGCTGCAGCTCGGCATAGAGCGCCGCGCGCTTCTCGAAATCGGGCTCCACCGCGGCCTGGTCCAGCAGGGCATCGACCTCGGAATTGCAATAACCCTCGGTGTTCGACCAGATCACGTTCTTGATGTTGTCGCAGTCGAAATGGCGATGCACGCCGATGGTCGGGTCGGGATAGTTGAAGGATCCGTTCATCGTCGCGTCGTAGTCCCAGCTCGCGATGCGCTGCACCCAGGTGCCGAAATCGGGCGCCCGGCGCAGCTCCACCGGTATGTCCAGCTTGGCCAGCTGGGCCTGGATGTATTCCGCCATGGGCACATGGGCCGCCGGCGCCCAGCTCGGCACGTCGAGGGTAAAGGAAAAGCGCGTGCCGTCCTCGCCCACCGGATAGCCGGCCTCGTCCAGCATCTTCGCCGCCAGGTCCATGTCCGGCGCATAGGTCGGCACGTCAGCGGTATAGAAGGGGTTGCCGGTGTGCAGCGGCCCGGTGCCCGGCTGCGTCCGCCCGCCAAAGATCACCTTGGACAGGAACCCGGTGTCGATGGCATGGGCCAGCGCCTTGCGCACCTCCGGCTTGCTGAAGGGCTCTTCGCGCAGGTTCATTTCCAGGTAGTGCACATAGCCGATGGCGTCATAGCCGTTGCCCGTCACCTCGACCCCATCGGCCTTTTCCAGCCGCGCGGCATCGTTCGGCCGTATCCCGGCAAAGGGCGCATAGTCGATGTCGCCCTTCTCCAGCATCAGCACCCGGGTCAGCGGATCCTTGACCACCGGATAGACGATCTTGTCCAGGTAGGGATGCCCCTCGATGAAGAAGTTCTCGTTCTTCACGAGGGTCAGCCGCTCGGCCGGGTTGTTCTCTTCCACCTTGAAGGGGCCGGAGCCGACAACGTCTTCCATGTTGCGCGGGTGGGTCTTCAGGTCCTGCCCGTCGCCATAGACATGCTCGGGCATCACCGGCATCAGCAGCGGCTGCAGCGACAGCAACAGCCCCGGCACCGGCTGATCGAGGTGCAGCACCACGGTGGTTTCGTCGGGCGTGTCGATGCTGGCCACGTGGCCGAACATCGCCGGGCCGAAGGGGTGGTTCGCCCGCACCGCCTCGATAGAGAATTTCACGTCCTCGCTGGTGATCGGCGTGTCGTCATGGAATGTCGCGCCCGGCACCAGGTCAAAGGTCACCGTCAGCTGATCCTCCGAGACCTGCCAGTCGCTGGCCAGGTAGGGTTCGATCTCGTAATCGGGGCCCACCTTGACCAGCCCGGCAAAGATCTGCGATCCCGGCCCGCCGGTGGCGGCGCCGGACTGCACCGCCGGATTCAGCGTGCGATAGCCCGAGGTGAATGTCTTCAGCGTGCCGCCCGGCACGGGGGCGTCCTCGGCCAGTGCAGCCCCCGCGCCAATGGTCAGGACGGCCAGCGCCACCGGCAGGATGCGGGGCAGCGATTTCGTGTGGTTCCGGTTCATGGTTTTTCCCTGTCGAGCTGCGGGCGCAATTTATTGGGGAGCGCCTCTTTGAAGTCACACCAGCAAGTGTTGCGTTGAGTCTGAAAAAATGCAACGATTTTTTCAGATCACCGAAATTGACGTCTGGAGAATTCAGGTTTGGCCAAGATTTCTGCAAGCATTCAGGGAACTTCCGCGCCCGTCGGCGCCGGTTTCGACAACAGCCCGAACAAGCCGGTCGGCCGCCAGATCCGCGAATTGCGCCGCGCCAGCGGCCTCACCCTCTCCGAGCTGGCCGGTGACATCGGCCGCTCCGTCGGCCACCTGTCGGAACTGGAACGCGGCGTCAGCCCGATCACCCTCGACACCCTCGACAAGATCGCCCGCCGCCTCGATGTCTCGATCAGCTGGTTCTTTTCCAGCCCCGATCCCGAGACCACCCCGGAGAGCGCCTATGTGGTGCGCGCCGACACCCGGCGAGAGATCAACCTCTCGCAATCGGGCGTCCGCGAACAGCTCCTCTCGCCGCATCTCTCCGGTCAGCTCGAGATGGTCATGACCACCTTCGCCCCCGGCGCCGGCACCGGCGAGGAAGGTCGCCAGCGCAAGGGCGACGAGGGCGGCTACATCGTCTCCGGTCAGCTCGAGATCGTGATCGACGGGCTCACCATGCTGCTGACGCCCGGCGACAGTTTCCAGCTGCCCGGCAGCGGCCGCCACTGGTGCCGCAACCCCGGCCCCACCGATGCCGTGATCGTCTGGGCCTTCGCCCAGGCCACCTTCTGACACCCGGAGCGCACCATGTCCGAGCTGACCGTCTTCACCGCCCGCAAGATCCGCACCATGACCTCCGCCATGCCCGAGGCCACCGCCGTGGCCGTCCGCGACGGCCGCATCATCGAGGTCGGCAGCCTCGAGACCCTGCGCCCCTGGCTCGCCGCCCACCCCCACCGCATCGACCGGCAGTTCGAGAACCACGTGCTGATGCCCGGCTTCATCGACCCGCACCTGCACCCGACCCTCGGCGCGCTGCTGCTGCCCTGCCATTTCATCACCGCCATGGAATGGACCCTGCCGGATCGCACCTGCCCCGCCGTCACCAGCCACGCGGCCTATGTCGAGCGCCTGTCGCAGATCGTCGCCACCGAGAGCCCCGACGAGGAGATCATCGTCACCTGGGGCTTCCACCGCATATGGCACGGCAATGTCGACCGCAGCGTGCTCAATGCCATCTCCGCCACCCGCCCGATCTTCGTCTGGCAGCGCTCCTTCCACGAGATCATCTGCAACGATGCGGCGCTCGACTGGATGGGCACCGCCCGCGAGGATCTCGAACGCCACCCTCAGATCGACCTCGCCGCCGGCCGCTTCTTCGAGACCGGCATGACGCTGGCCGCCCAGGCGATGAACCGGGTGCTGCTCGCGCCGAAACGCTTCCTCAGGGGCCTGGAGCTGGTCCGGCAGACGGTGCATCTCGGCGGCCATACCACCATCGGCGAGCTGGCCTATCCGATGATGAACGATGCCGTGGAATGGCAGATGCTGAAATCCAGCCTCGAGCAGGACAGCGTGCCCTTCCGCATGAAGCTGATCCCCCGCGGCCTGCAGCGCGGCAATTTCGAGGGCGGCGATCCCGCCGAGGATCTCGCCCGCATCGCCGAATACGAGACCCGCGGCACCCACCGGCTGTTCTTCGGCAACGCGGTGAAACTCTTTACCGACGGCGGCTTCTTTGCCGAGCTGATGCAGATGCGAGAGCCGGGCTTCATCGACGGGCACCATGGCGAATGGCTCATGGCCCCCGAGAGCTTCGAGGCCCAAGCCCGCGCCTTCTGGATGGCCGGCAAGCAGATCCACGTCCATTGCACCGGTGACATGGGCGTCGAACTGGCCCTCGACACCCTGGAGAAGCTCCAGGCCGAGAAGCCCCGCTTCAACCACCGTTTCACCATCGAGCATTTCGGCGTCTCGAACGAAGAGCAGGTCCGCCGGATCAAGGATCTCGGCGCCCTGGTCTCGGCGAATGTCTATTACCTGCACGAGCTGGGCGAGGCCTACTGGCAGGCCTCCATCGGCCACGAACGCGCCTCGCAGATGGCCCGCATGGGGTCGCTGGAGCGCGCCGGCATCCCCTTTGCGCTGCATTCCGATTTCACCATGGCGCCGGCCCTGCCGCTCAATTCCGCCTGGGTCGCGGTGAACCGCATCGCGGAATCGGGCGCCGTGCTCTGCCCCGAGGAGCGCTGTTCCCTCGACGCCGCCATGCGCGCCATCACCATCGACGCTGCCTACATCCTCGGGATGGAGGATCAGATCGGCTCGATCCGCGCCGGGAAAAAGGCCGACTTCACCGTGCTGGAGCAAGACCCCTGGGAGGTTGCCCCCGAGGCGCTCCGCGACATCCCGCTCTGGGGCACCGTCTTCGAGGGGCAGCCGTTTCCGATGCCGTCATGAGCCGGATCCCGATCACCCTGCTCACCGGCTACCTTGGAGCCGGCAAGACGACGGTGCTCAACCGCCTGCTGGCCGGGGCACTGGGGCTGCGCCTCGGCGTGCTGGTCAATGATTTCGGCGCCGTCAACATCGACGCCGCCCTGATCCGGCAGCGCGACGAGACCGCGGTCGAGCTCTCCAACGGCTGTGTCTGCTGCTCCGTGGGCGATGACCTGGGCGCGGCGCTCACCGCCATGGCCATGCGCCCCCGCCCGCCCGAGCGCATCGTGATGGAGGCCAGCGGCGTTGCCGATCCCGGCCGCCTTGCCATGAGCGTCGGCCACTGGCCGGGGTTCGAGCTCGACGCCGTGATCACCGTGGTCGATGCCCTCTCGATCCGCCAGCGCGCGCAGGACAAGTTCGTGGGACAGCTCGTGCGCAGCCAGCTCCGGCAGGGCGACATCCTCGCCCTCACCCACACCGATCTCATGCCCCCCCGGGCCCTCTCCGACACCCGCGACTGGCTCCGCGGCCTGCGCCCCGGTGTCCGCCTCCTCGATGCACCGCAGGGGCGCCTGCCGGCCCAGATCCTGCTCGGCCCCTCGGGCGCCATCGGCCCGCGCCTGCCCTCGCGGCCGCATGATCCCTTCCGCAGCCTGCTCTGGCGCCCCGAAGGCCCCGTCGACCGCAGCGCGCTGCACCGCGCGCTCTCCGCCCTGCCAGAGACGGTGCACCGCGCCAAGGGCACCCTCGCCGATACCTCGGGCCAGGGCGTCATGGTTCAGCTCGCCGGCAGCCGCCTCACCCTTGCCGGGGCCGCCCTGCCCGCGGATACGGTGCTGGTCCTGATCTCCGCCGATCCGGCCTTCGACCCGGCGCCGGTCCTCTCCGCCCTGCAGGCCTGCTGCCCGGCCATGACGCCCCGCTGAGGGCCGCCCCAAACGAAAAAGGCCGCCCCGAAGGGCGGCCATTTTCTTGCGGGAGGTGGTGCCGGTGAAGGGACTCGAACCCCCGACCCCATCATTACGAATGACGTGCTCTACCAGCTGAGCTACACCGGCACTTCCCGTGCGCGGCCCCGCATCACGGGGCCTCGTGGGCCGGGGCTATAGCACCCCCCGGCGCCTTGGGAAAGCGGTAATTTACCCCGCCTTCCCCGGTTCCTCGCTGACCACCTCGGCATCCGCAACCGGGGCGCCGGGGCGGGCATTGGGCCGGGCCTGCGGCGTGCGCTGCAGCTTCGAGGGCGGCACGGTCGCGGCCGGCGCGGCCGCCGCATCGGGCTCCACCACGAAGGGCGAAGCCTCGACCTCGGCTTTCGGCTTGGCCACTGCCGCTGCCGGGGCCGCCTCTGCCGGGGCCGCTGCGGGCTTCGGGGCATCCGGCGCCGCGGCATCGCCTGCCATGGGCATGTTCACCGCATCGTCGATCCGCCCCACGATCAGCGGCAGCATCAGCTGGCTCATCGGTGCGGTGTATTCCGCCGCCGGCGCCTCTTTCCAGGCCAGCGTGTCAAAGGCCCCGCAGCTGTCGC
This sequence comes from Pseudooceanicola sp. DL12, assembly GCF_056270665.1. Taxonomy (NCBI): domain Bacteria; kingdom Pseudomonadati; phylum Pseudomonadota; class Alphaproteobacteria; order Rhodobacterales; family Paracoccaceae; genus Pseudooceanicola; species Pseudooceanicola sp. DL12. The sequence continues at coordinate 4,346,806 of NZ_CM149884.1, read as the reverse complement.
AGACCGGCACCCACTCCGCGTGCACATGGCCGCAGTTCTCGCAGGTCCACTGCGGGCCGCGCGGCGCGCTGACCGCCCGCGTCAGCCAGCCCTTGACGATGGCGTCCGGGCTGCCCTCGCCGCGCTCGATGGCGGCCATGATGGTCAGGGCGCGGGCATCGGGCTTTTCCGTCGCCAGCTCGCCCAGCACCCGGCGCGCCTCGGGGAAATCCCCCGCACCGATCAGCAGCTCGGCCAGCAGCAGCCGGGTCTCGCGGTGCTCCGGCTTGATCTTGGTCAGCATCCTGAAGCGTTTCAGGCGCTCCTCCGGGGTCTCGTCGGGCTCCAGCGCGGCAAAGGCCACCGCCAGGTCGGGGTGCGGTTCCGCCTCCCAGGCCTTCTTCAGCACCCGCATGGCATACTTGTTCTTGCCCTGCTCGTGATAGGCGCGCGCCGCGAAACAGGCCGCCGGGATCAGGTCGGGCGACAGGCGGTTGGCCTCGATCGCGGCCTCGCGCGCCTCGATGGTGCTGTCCTCGGCGATCACCACCTTGGCCTCGCTCAGGGCCAGAACGGCGTCGCGGCGCTTGTGCACGTCCTTGGGCAGGCTGCCGGTGCGCAGCTTGGTCTTCAGCGTGGCGCGGGCGCCCTGCCAGTCCTTCTTGCCGGCCTGCAGCTGCAACAGCGTGTCCTGCACCTGAACGTTGGCAGGCTTCAGCGCCAGCGCCTTCTCGGCCAGCTTCATCGCCGTCTCGGTATCGCCGTCTTCCAGCTTCTCGATCATCAAGCCACGGATGCCCACGAACCGCGTGGCGTCATTGCTCAGCAGCCGCTTGTAGGCCTCCTCGCGCTTGGCCTTGTCGCCAGAGAGCTCGGCCGCCTGCGCGGTGACAAGGTTCGTCAGCTCGGGCCGGTCGAGGTACTTCTCGGCCTTGGCGGCCTTGGCCATGGCCAGCCGCCCCTCGCCCGAGGCCAGCGCCACGAGGCTCTCGCTCAGGGCCTGCAGGCCCTTCTTGTTGCGATTGCGGTCGAAATACCGGCTGATGGCGGTCTCGTCACCGTTGATGAACTTCAGCGTGGCGATCAGCAGCCCGGCCAGTTTCAGCAACAGCCAGATGGCAAGGGCCAGCAGGATCAGCCCGATCGCGGTCTTGATCGGGGTCAGGTTGAACTCGTAGGCGCCGAAGGCGATCCGCACACCGCCGTCCAGGTCCATCAGATAGCTGGCCCCCATGGTGGCAGCCGTGACCAGGACGACAAAGAGGACGATTTTGAAAAGCGACCATAGCATACGGGATAATCCTTAGTTCGACTGGTTCGCGGACTGCATGTCATGCAGCCCCGCAACGGCCTTGGCCCGGGCAACGGCCTGGGTCAGCCAGGGTTCGATTTCCGCCTGCGCGGCCTCCGGCAGCGCCTGCAGCTCGTCCAGCGCCGCCTGCAGCTGACCCTTGCGCAGGTCATCCTCGGCACGGCTCAGCACGGCATCCGGATCGTCCCCCTCCCGCGGGGTCAGCGACCGCGCGCCCAGCTGGTTCTTCAGGAAACTGGTAAAGCTGCTGGTATCGCCAGTATCACGCGTCGCGTTCAGGGCGTCACGGGCATAATCGGGAAAATCGGCCCGAAGCTGCGCCATCGTGGCCACGCCGCTCGCCGCCGCCTGTTGCAGCGCCTCCGGGATCTGCAGGCCCAGCGCCATCAGCGCCTCGATCTGGCTGCTGAACGGGTCGCCGGAATCCAGCGCCGTGGCGATCTGCGTCAGGTTCGCCCGGATCGTCGTGTCGCGCGCCGTGGCCGCGGCATCCGCCTTCATCTGCTGGCTCTGATCGATCATGCTCTCGATCTCGGCGCGCTGGTTGGCCATGGTCTCCTGCAGCTTGCCCAGTGCGGTCTCATAGGCCTGCTGCGCCTGGGCCGAGACATTGTCCGCGATCCCCGAGGCCGAGACCTCTTCCAGCCGCGACCGCAGGTTCGACAGGTCGGCGGTGTTGCGGTCCAGCGTGTCCAGCGCCTGCTTCACGCTGTCGGTCACCTGTGTCACCTGCGTCTTCAGCGCGTCCAGCGCCGGCGTCGCACTGGCCTCGGCCAGGTCCGCCTTCAGCGCCTCGATCTCGGATTTCTGCGCGTCCAGCTGCTGTTGCAGCGCCGCGGTCATGTCTTCCTTCTTCGAAAACGGCGTGCCGTCCGGATAGAGCCAGACCGCCAGGCCAAAGCCGATCGCCGCCGCGGCCACGCCACCCAGAAGCGCGGCGCCAAAGCCGCCCTTCTTCTGTACCACGACCTCCTTCGGCGGGCTCGCCGGGGGTGTCGCAGGATGTGTCGGGGCCCGCGCCTCTTCGGGATCGGTCGCCGCCGCCGCGGGCATGTCCTCGGAGACGTCGGGCGCGGTATAGGGCTTGTCGTCACCCGCGTCCGCCGGGGTGGCGGCCCCCGCCATCAGCACCGCCTCGTCCACGCCGGTCACCGCTTCGGCCTCGTCGCGCGGGTCGTGCACCGGCGCCGTCAGCTCGGGTTCCGTCGCCGTGCTCGTGTCTTCGGGGGTCTCCTCGCCGTCTGCCGTCACCGGGTCGTCTGCCGTGGCTGCGGCCTCGTCCATCGGATTATGCTCCGGTGGCGTCAGCGCCGCCTCCTGCGTCTCCTCCTCCGGCAGTCCTGTTTCGGATACCTTCGGATCGACCTCGGCCTTGCCGGTCTCGTCGTCTTTCTTTTCGGCCACGGATCAACCCCTTTGATTCTGAAAATTACGCCAGGCGGCAATTTTAACCTTAGTGCCCGCCTGTCCCTGTCTCAAGCTGGTGCGCTGCGGCGATCAGTCCACAGGCCAGGCTCAGCATGGTTTCGCCGTCTGGTTGGGCGGCCCGCTCCAGGCGCAGCGGCCTCAGCCGAACCAGGGGCTCTGCCGCCGCCGCACTGATCGCCCCGAGCAGCAGCGGTGCGCTGCCCTGCCAGCCATCGGCAAACAGCTGCGCCGAGCGGGTCGAATAGACCGGGGCCACCACCGGCGCCGGTCCTGCCATCACCCCCCGCGCATCGCCGGAAAACGGGCAGGCGACCTGCTGATAGGCCTCCACGGCTTCCGCCCTCAGCCCCGCGGCCTGCAACCGCCCAGCCAGGTTGCCCTTGTGCACCCGCCCCCGCAGGTGCAGCAGCGGCACCGCCGGCGCCTCGTCGATCAGCCGCCGCATCAGGTCCTCCACCGTGCCGCCGACCGAAATCGCCTCGTGCCCGGCCGCAAGGGCCAGCTCCTGCGTCGCATCGCCCACGCAATAGGCCATGCGCGCCGGTCCGCCGACCCGCTGCCAGGCCCGCACGCCATTGCGCGAGGTAAAGATCAGCCGCTGGTCCGGGCCCGCATCGGGCAGGCTCGGCGCATAGAGGATCTGTTGCAGCGGACTCAGGATGATGCGCACCCCGGAAACCCTCTGCGCGATCCGCCGCGCCAGGGGGGCTCCGTCCTCTTCCGGCCGCGTGATCATCACGACGGGCTGCATGTCTCTACCCTCCACGGGCGGTCGTTACCGCCCCGGCGCCCAACCACCACAGTTGTTTGCGCCCCCCTCAGGTGTTACCTGCACCAGAGGATTTGCGCAACAAATGCGGCAGCAGACGACCATGGCCAAAGACCCCACCTCTCGTGACCTGATCTTTCTCGGCATCGAGAGCAGCTGCGACGATACCGGCGCCGCCGTGCTGCGCGGGCATCCCGGTGCGGCCCGGGTGCTCTCCTCCGTCGTTGCCGGACAGGCCGATCTGCATGCCCCCTTCGGCGGCGTCGTGCCCGAGATCGCCGCCCGCGCCCATGCCGAGAAACTCGACACCTGCGTGGCGCAGGCGCTGGCGCAATCGGGCCTCAGCCTCTCGGACATGGATGCCATCGCCGTCACCGCCGGCCCCGGCCTGATCGGCGGCGTGCTCTCCGGCGTCATGTGCGCCAAGGGCCTCGCGGTGGCCACCGGCAAGCCGCTGATCGGGGTCAACCACCTCGCCGGCCATGCGCTCACGCCGCGGCTTACCGATGGCGTGGCCTTTCCCTACCTGATGCTGCTGGTCTCCGGCGGGCATTGCCAGTTCCTGCTGGTGAAAGGCCCGCAGGAGTTCACGCGCCTCGGCGGCACCATCGACGACGCGCCCGGAGAGGCCTTCGACAAGACCGCCCGCCTGCTCGCCCTGCCCCAGCCCGGCGGCCCCGCCGTTCAGGCCGAGGCCGCAAAGGGCGATGCGAAGCGTTTCGCCTTCCCGCGTCCGCTGCTCGACCGCCCGGGCTGCGACATGAGCTTTTCCGGGCTGAAAACCGCCCTGCTGCGCACCCGCGACAGCGTCATGCAGGGCGATGCCCTGCGCGAGGGCGACCGCGCCGACCTCTGCGCCGGCTTCCAGGCCGCCGTCACGGACGTGCTGCGCGAAAAGACCCGCCGCGCGCTCGATATCTATCTGGCGGAAAAGCCGGCACAGCCGCTGCTGGCCGTGGCCGGCGGCGTGGCGGCCAATACCGCGATCCGCGCCGCGCTTCAGGATCTCTGCGACGAAATGGGCACTGTCTTTACCGCGCCGCCTCTGGCGCTCTGCACGGATAACGCGGCCATGATCGCCTATGCCGGCATGGAGCGTTTCGCCGCCGGCGAGGTCGACGGCATGGCGCTCTCGGCCCGCCCGCGCTGGCCGCTCGACAAACAGGCCGCGCCGCTCCTCGGCAGCGGCAAGAAAGGGGCAAAGGCATGATCTCGGTTCTCGGCGCAGGCGCCTTCGGCACATCGCTCGCCATCTCCATGCGCAAGGGTGGCGCCGATGTCTGGCTCTGGGGCCGCAACCCCGAGACCATGGCCCGCATGCAGGAGACCCGCGAAACCGCCCGCCTGCCCGGCGTGCCCCTGCCCGAGGGCCTCGTCTGCTCCGGCGACATCTCCGCCCTGCCCGCCGATGGCCCGGTGCTCATGGTCACCCCCATGCAGACCCTGCGCCAGATGCTCACCGATCACGCCGACCTGCTCTCGGGCCGCACCCTGGTGACCTGCTGCAAGGGGATCGAGCTCTCCACCGGCCTGCGCGCCTCCGAGGTCATGGCCGAGGTGCTGCCCGATGCCACGCCGGCGGTGCTCTCGGGCCCGAGCTTCGCCCATGACATCGCCTCCGGCCTGCCCACCGCCGTCACGCTGGCCTGCGGCGATGCCGCCAAGGTCAGCGAGCTTCAGGAACAGCTCGCCACCCCCAACCTGCGCCCCTACCGCTCCACCGATGTCACCGGCGTCGAGCTCGGCGGCGCGCTCAAGAACATCATCGCCATCTCCTGCGGCGCCGCCATTGGCGCCGGTCTCGGCCACAGCGCCCGCGCCGCGCTGATCACCCGCGGCTATGCCGAGATGCAGCGCATGGCCGAGAGCCTCGGCGCCCAGCACGAGACCCTCGCCGGCCTCTCCGGCTTCGGCGACCTCTGCCTCACCTGCACCTCCGAAGGCTCGCGCAACTACCGCTTCGGCCTGTCCATCGGCCAGGGCGAGGCCTTCGACCCCTCCGTCACCGTTGAGGGCGCCGCCACCGCCCGTGCCACCCATGCGCTGGCGCAGGCCCGCGGGGTCGACATGCCGATCACCGAAATCGTCACCGGGCTTGTCGAAGCCCGCATCGACGTGGAAAAAGCTCTGCAGATCCTGTTTGCACGGCCCCTTAAGGAGGAATGACCCCATGCCCTACGTCCTGATCGCCCGCGACAAACCCGGCGCCCTCGAAACCCGCAAGGCCAACCGCGACGCGCACCTCGCCTATGCCAACGACAGCGGCGTCGTCCTGATGGGCGGGCCCTTCCTGGACGAGAACGGCGACATGTGCGGCTCCATGGCGATCCTCGACGTCGAGACCCTGGCCGAGGCCGAGGCCTGGGCGGCCAACGATCCCTACGCCAGGGCCGGCCTCTTCGAAGGCGCCGAGATCAAGCCCTGGAAACGGGTGATCGGCTGATGCGCTACTGGCTGTTCAAGTCCGAACCGAACACCTGGGGCTGGGACGACCAGGTCGCAAAGGGTGACGCCGGCGAGGAATGGGACGGCGTGCGCAACTACCAGGCGCGCAATTTCATGCGCGAGATGACCCTCGGCGACCGCGGCTTCTTCTATCACTCGGTGAACGAGAAGCAGGTCGTCGGCATCGTCGAGGTCTGCGCCGAGGTCCACCCCGACAGCAAGGCGGGCGATCCGCGCTGGGAATGCGTGGATATCAGGGCCCTCCGCCCCTTCACCCGTCCCGTCACCCTCGACGAGATCAAGGGCGATCCCGCGCTCTCCGAGATGGTGCTGGTGAAGAACTCGCGCCTCTCCGTGCAACCGGTGACCGAGGCCGAATGGCGCCGCGTCTGTGCCCTGGGCGAGACCGACCCCGACTGAACCACCCCCGTGCGCCGCGCTTCCTGCCCCGTCGGATGCCTCCGGCGGGGATATTTACGGCCAGATGAAAGAGCGCCATCGCACTCTGTCACCAGGCGCTGTCACCTGGCCGGAAATATCCCGCTCATCGAAGTGCTGTTCTGAAATGAAAACGGAGGGCCGGCCATACCCGTAACCCTCCGCTACCCCACGTGCTCCCTACACACCACACGTGATCTCTGAAAGGTTCGGGCCATCCTAGCCGCCCTGATGGGATACCCCGAAACCCCGCCACCGCGCAATTTCCAAGTATTTAGAATGCTGCCGATTCCCCGGGCCCCGACCGCCGCGGACGGGGTTCCGCAGGGGCAACCGCCGAAATTCCACCGCAAAAACAACCTTGAAAAGAATTAATTTACACTAATCCCGTGGTTTTCCCGCCCTCACTCCGGAAAAGCCATGACATTGCCGTGACACGGGGGGCAGGTTGAAGGGGCAGCGGCCCGGAGAGGTCGCCGTGAAACCGATCCGAACGCCCCTGGCAGGGGAGATGTCGTTCTTCGGCCACGTCTGCCGCATGGGGCTTCCGAACGAGACGGGGGTACAACATGCCAAAGGAAACATTCGTCGTCGCCTACGAGAGCGAGGACGACAGCGCCAAGCTCTTGACCTATGCGATCGAGAGGGCGCGCAAGGAAAATGCCGCACTGCATATCGTCCACGTGCTGGAATGGTCGCCCTATTCCTTCCTCACGCCACAGGAGATCGAGGAGCGCACCGGGCGCCGCAAGCAGGAGCTTGCCCGCGCCGAAGAGGTGATCACCGCGCCGGCTGTCGCCCGCGCCACCGCCGAGGGGGTCGAGACCACCTTCGAGATCCGCTACGGCCAGGTGGTCGAGCTGATCGTCGAGATCTCGATCCGGACGAGCGCCACGATGATCTTCGTGGGCCGCTCCGGCTCGAATTCGATGACCAGCCGGATCTTCGGCTCCGTGCCGCTCGGCCTGGCCCAGGTCGCGCCCGTTCCCACCGTCATCGTTCCCTGAGCCAAGAGGCAGAAATCATGAAGAAATTCGTTAATTTCGCCGCCTTCTCGGCGGCAACCGCGGCCTCGGCCGTGCTCATGGCGGGGCCCGCCGCGGCCCAGTCCATCGACGAGACCATCAACAACGCCTTCGCGAAATACACCGGCTGGTACGTGGGGCTGATCTTTGCCAACGTGCCGGGCACCGATTTCTCATGGATCGCCCTCTGGCTGGTCGTGGCCGCCGCGGTCTTCACGCTCTATTTCGGCTTCATCCAGTTCAAGGGCTTCAAGCATTCGATCCAGCTGGTGAAGGGGGATTATTCCGATCCCGACGACGCCGGCGAGGTCAGCCATTTCCAGGCGCTGGCTACCGCGCTCTCGGGCACCGTTGGCCTCGGCAACATCGCCGGCGTGGCGGTGGCCGTGGGCATCGGCGGCCCCGGCGCCACCTTCTGGATGATCCTGGCCGGGCTCTTCGGCATGGCCACGAAATTCACCGAATGCACCCTCGGGGTGAAATACCGCAACGAGTATGAAGACGGCCATGTCTCGGGCGGGCCGATGTATTACATGACCAAGGGCTTCGCCGAGCGCGGCTTCCCCCTGGGTGGTGCTTTTGCCATTCTTTTCAGTATCTTCACGATCCTCGGCGCGCTTGGCGGCGGCAACATGTTTCAGGCCAACCAGGCCCATGCCCAGCTTGCAAACGTGCTCTCGACACCCGATGGCTTCTATACCAACAACGGCTGGATCACCGGGCTGATCCTGGCGGTGGTCACCTTTGCGGTCATCGTCGGCGGCATCAAGTCGATCGCCTCGGTCACCGAAAAGGTCGTGCCCTTCATGGGCGTCTTCTACGTCGTCGTATCGCTGATCATCCTGGCGATGAACTGGCAGATGATCGGCTGGGCCATCGGCCAGATCTTCGCCGGCGCCTTCACCGGGCTGGGCATCGCGGGCGGCATGGCCGGCGCGCTGATCCAGGGCTTCCGCCGCGCCGCCTTCTCGAACGAGGCCGGCGTTGGCTCCGCTGCCATCGCCCACTCGGCGGTGCGCACCCGCGAGCCGGTCACCGAGGGCTATGTCGCCCTGCTGGAACCCTTCATCGACACGGTGGTGATCTGTACCATGACGGCGCTCGTCATCGTGATCACCGGGGTTCTGGTCGTCGATCCCGCCACCGGGCTCTATGTCTGGGACGGCGAGGCGGGCCGCATCGCCACCGAGGGCAATGTCTCCGGGGTGGAACTCACCTCTGCCGCCTATGCCCAGGCCTTCTCCTGGTTCCCCTACCTGCTGGCCATCGCGGTTGTGCTCTTTGCCTTCTCCACGATGATTTCCTGGAGCTATTACGGGCTGAAGGCCTGGACCTACATCTTCGGCGAGGGCAAGGCGACCGAGACGATCTTCAAGCTGATCTTCTGCCTCTTCATCGTGATCGGCTCGGCGGCCAACCTCGGGCCGGTGATCGATTTCTCCGATGCCATGCTCTTCTCGATGGCGATCGTGAACATCATCGCGCTCTACATGCTGATGCCGATCGTGAAGCGCGAGCTGACGACCTATGTCGGCAAGCTGAAGTCGGGCCAGATCAAGAAGTTCAAGTAAGCCTGCTTCCCGGGCACTCCGCTGCTCCGCCGTCCGCGGGGCAGCACCTTTTCGCCGGTTTTCCATTCTCCTGCACGCGGGGGTCTGGAAAGCCGGCGAAATACTCTCATCTCCTTTCGGTAATCAAACCGCCGATGAGACCCCGATGCGCCTGCCATCCGCCCTGACCGCCCTCGCCCTGGGCCCCGCCCTCAGCGCCACCGCCGCCCTCGCGGATCAGCCCTTTGCCGGCTCCTGGGCCCACGAGGACGCCGCCTGCTCCAATCCCTGGCTCACCGTCACCGACGACACGCTGCGCGATGGCGCCACGCTCTCCTGCACCTTCTCAGACATCACCGAGACCGCGCCCGGCACCTTTGCCGTCATGGCGTCCTGCAACGGCGCCGAGGCCGAGGACTGGACCATCCGGGTGCACGACGGGGTGCTGACCCTGATCAACGCGGTGGATTTCGGCGACGGCCGCATCTCGCGCTGGCATCACTGCGGCGGCTGAGCCCGGCCGGCCGCTATTTCAGCTGGCTGTCCTTGCTGCCGCGCCGGTTGATGCCGCCGCGCAGGGCAGGGCGCGCGTCGCGCTCCTGCTGGCACTCGATGCAGAGTTTCACGCCCGGGATCGCCCGGCGCCGCGCCTCGGGGATCGGCTCCTCGCATTCCACGCAGTGGGTCGCGCTCTCGCCCAGGGGGCGGCGCTGCGCCTTCATGCGCTGCAGCTCGTCGTTGATCGAGGCTTCGATCTGTTCGTTCACCGCGCCGTCGCGCGACCAGCCTCCGGCCATGGCTCTCTCCGATCATCCGGATCCTTCACGGGCTTCAGCCTGTCTCCCCGCGGGGGATCCGTCAAATCCGGCTTCAAATCCGCTCACTTGTTCATCTGCTGCTGATAGAACATCGTGCCGCTCTGCTTCTGCCGCGTGCTGTTCTGCTGCTGACGCTGGCGATATTTCAGCCAGCTCTCAGAGGCGACGTTGCCCTCCCGCAGCTCCCGCGACAGCTCCTCCTGCGCCCGGCGCCGCTCGCGCTCGGCCTCCAGCGCCTGCTGGGTCTGTTCGATCCGGTCCTGCAGCGTCGCGCTGCTGTCGCTGCCGTCGCTGCCCGTCGTCGTCTGCGCCGTGGCCGCGCCGGCGGCCAGCACCGCCGACATCACCAATGCGGCGCCAAGATGTGACCGAGACATGATGCTCTCCTCTGCCTGCCTCACATATAGGAAGCGCCCGGGCCCCCAGGAAGGTTTCATCCGCCGTCATCACGGGCGCGTGGGCGCCGCTCCGCCCATCCTCCGCATGTTCACGCGTCGGGGAACACATGTCAGGGATTTGTGAGTTACGGCGTCCGCCACAACCGGAGATACTGGACGCCATTGCCCCGCCCCCTCAGTCACGGACCGTCCCTTGCCGCCCGAAATCACCTTTGCCCGCCTGCCAGAGATCGCCCCCGCGCAGATCATCGCCCATATGTCCGATCCCCGGGTGGCCGAACACATGCCGCTGCTCACCTGGCAGTGGGACGCCGAGACCGTCGCCACCTTCGTCGCGGCCAAGGAGGCCTGCTGGCAGCGTGACGGCCTCGGCCACTGGGCCTTCCTGGTCGATGGCGCCTATGCCGGCTGGGGCGGCTTCCAGAAGGAGGGCGAAGACTGGGACTTCGGCCTCGTCCTGCGCCCCGAACACTTTGGCGCCGGCATGGCGATCACCCGCCGCGCCATGGACTTTGCCCGCGCCGATCCGCGCATTCCCCATGTCACCTTCCTGCTGCCGCCCTCGCGCCGCGCCTTCGGGGCGCTCGCACGCATGGGCGCCACCTGCACCGGAGAGGTCCGCTACGACGGCGCCGCCTTCCTGCGCTTCCTGGTCGAAACCGCCTGAGACCACCCCGGCTTCGATCACCCCGGCTTCACCGCCACCATCCGGCCCACCTTCAGCGCGCCGATGCGCAGGTTGTGCTCCATCGCGCGCGAGGCCGCGACCCGCTGGCGCAGCACCTCCGGCGACAGCCCGGCCAGGGGCGCGCCGGCATCGGCCGCCGGCCCCCATTGCGCGATGACCTTCTGGTGAAACCGCTGCCCGGCGGCGCTGTCATCGACGAAGCCCCCCGGGCTCAGGCCCAGCGCCTGCAGCCGCTCCCGTGCCGCCGGCAGCCCCTCGAGCGCCGACATCGCCGGATCGGTGGCCCAGGGCAGGGGCCATTTCAGCGCCCCGGTGCCGGCAAAGATCTCGTGCAGCGCCAGCCGCCCGCCGGGCGCCAGCACCCGCGTCAGCTCGCCGAACAGCCGGTCCTTTTCCGCGATCTGCATCGCCACGTGCTGCATCACCACCACCTCGGCGCTGGCCTCCGGCACCGGCAGGGCCAGGGCGCTCGCGGTCAGCACCTCCACCCGCTCCGACAGGCCCACCAGCGCGTTCAGCTGTCGCGCCGTCCCGGCCAGCACCTCCGACAGTTCCACCGCCGTCACCTGCGCGCCATGGCGATCGGCAAAGCGGCGCGAGGATCCGGCCAGCCCGGCGCCCACGTCCAGCACCCGCACGCCCGGCCCGATGCCCGCCATCGCGGCCAGGTCATCGGTGGCCTGCAGCCCGCCCATGTGGATCATGTCGATGCCGTGCAGGTCCGCGGGCACCGCCTGCGCCGGGTCCACGCCCGCATCGCGCAGCGCCTGCAGCGCCGCATCATAGCCGATCACCTGCTTCGCCCAATGCGCGGCCACCCTGCGCCCCTGGTCGGTCACCGCCTCTGCCCGCTCCTCCGTCATCGCATCCTCCGTGGTCCTCTTCCCGGGCACAGGCTACGCCCATCCTCCCGTTTTCCCAAACGAAACCGCCGTGCATGGTTGCACCCGCCGCGGCCCCGGGCCAACCTGCCGCCGGGCGTCAGATCGCGCCCCACATGCAAAGGCACGCCATGTTCTCACGTCTCTTTCCGGCGCTCTGCGCCACCGCCCTGGCTCTTCCCATCCTCTCAGGTGCAGCCCTGGCCGATCCGCTGATCGGCGTCACCTCGGCCACGGTTGCCGCACCTGAAACGGGTGAAGAAGAAGGGCAGGGCGAGCGCCCGCTGTCCCTCACGCTCTGGTATCCCGCCACCGGCGGCACTGCCGCGCCCGAAACCGGCAACGCCGTCTTCCGGGGGCCTGACGCGGTGCGCGACGGCACGCCCGTCGCGGGGCCGCTGCCGCTGGTGCTCGTCTCGCACGGCGGGCTGCGCTCTGCCGCCGACAGCGGCGCCTGGCTCGCCGCCGGTCTCGCCGCACAGGGGATGATCGCGGTCGAGGTCTCGGCCCCGCGCCCTGCCAGCGCCGAGGCCGCGCTCGAGGAGATCTGGCGCCGCCCGCAGGATCTCTCCGACGCGCTCACCGCGCTGCTGAACGATCCTCAGTTCTCCGGCTACATCGACACCTCGCGCATCGGCGCCGTGGGCTTTGCCCTGGGCGGCACCGCCGTGGCGCGCCTGGCCGGTGCCGAGATCGACGCCCCGGGCTATGCCGCCGCCTGCGATCCGGGCGCCGAGGATGCCGGCAACGGCCCCGATTGCGGCTGGTTCGCGGGGCAGGGCGTCTCGCTCGCCGCAACCGATCCCGCGCGTCTCGCGGCCTCGCAGGCCGATCCCCGGATCACCGCCGCGCTGGCCATCGCACCGGAATATGCCGGGCTGCTCACCCTGCCGCAGGGCGCCGCGCCGCTCACCGTGCTGGGCCTCGGGGCGCTGCCGGGGCAAGTCGCCGGGGCAGGGGATCCCACCCTGTTGCCCGGTGCCACGCCCATGGATGCCTTTGCGCTCTGCACGCCCAAGGGGGCCGCGATTCTGGCCGAGGATGACGGCGATCCGGCCATCTGCGGCAACGATTCCGCGGCCCGGCAGGCGGTGCATGACCGCATCGTCGCCCTCGCGGCCCAGGCGCTGAAACCGCAGTCCTGAGCCCTGCAAACCGGGGCTTGCCTCGCGGGCCCCGGGACCATTCACCCGGAAACCCGCAGCTGCCTGCATGGCAAAAGAAAACCCCCGCCACTGGCGGGGGTTTCCAAATCGTCCGGTCTGCTGGTGCAGATCAGTAGCGGTAGTGGTCCGGCTTGAACGGGCCTTCCGGCGTCACGCCGATATAGGCGGCCTGTTCCGGGCTCAGCTTGGTCAGCTTGGCGCCCACCTTCTCCAGGTGCAGCGCGGCAACCTTCTCGTCCAGATGCTTGGGCAGAACATAGACTTCGTTCTTGTACTGGTCGCCCTTGGTCCACAGTTCGATCTGGGCCAGCGTCTGGTTGGTGAACGACGCCGACATCACGAAGCTGGGGTGGCCGGTGGCGTTGCCCAGGTTCAGCAGACGGCCTTCGGACAGCAGGATGATGCGGTTGCCCGAGGGCATCTCGATCATGTCCACCTGGTCCTTGATGTTGGTCCACTTGTGGTTCTTCAGGTTGGCCACCTGGATCTCGTTGTCGAAGTGACCGATGTTGCCGACGATGGCCATGTCCTTCATCGCGCGCATGTGCTCGATGCGGATGATGTCCTTGTTGCCGGTGGTGGTGATGAAGATGTCGGCGCTGTCGACCACGTCTTCCAGCAGCACCACCTCGAAACCGTCCATGGCGGCCTGCAGGGCGCAGATCGGGTCGGCTTCGGTCACCTTCACGCGGGCGCCGGCACCGGCCAGCGATGCGGCAGAGCCCTTGCCCACGTCACCATAGCCACAGACCACGGCAACCTTGCCGGCCATCATGGTGTCGGTGGCGCGGCGGATACCGTCGACCAGCGATTCCTTGCAGCCGTACTTGTTGTCGAACTTCGACTTGGTGACGCTGTCGTTGACGTTGATCGCCGGGAAGGGCAGGTGGCCCGCCTTCTGCAGCTCGTACAGGCGGTGCACGCCGGTGGTGGTTTCCTCGGACACGCCCTTGATCAGCTCGCGCTGCTTGGTGAACCAGCCCGGGTTGGCCGCCATGCGCTTCTTGATCTGCGCGAACAGGAAGGTTTCCTCTTCGCTCGTCGGGGTCTCGATCAGGTCGGTCTCGCCGGCTTCGACGCGGGCACCGATCAGGATGTACATGGTGGCATCGCCGCCGTCATCCAGGATCATGTTGCAGAAACCGTCCTCGAAATCGAAGATCTTGTCGGCGTAATCCCAATATTCTTCCAGGGTCTCGCCCTTGATGGCGAAAACAGGCGTGCCGCCGGCGGCAATGGCCGCGGCCGCATGGTCCTGGGTCGAGAAGATGTTGCAGCTCGCCCAGCGCACGTCCGCGCCGAGGGCAACAAGCGTCTCGATCAGGACGGCCGTCTGGATCGTCATGTGGAGAGACCCGGCAATCCGCGCGCCCTTCAGGGGTTTGCTGTCGCCAAACTCGGCGCGCAGGGCCATCAGGCCGGGCATCTCGGTTTCCGCGATGTCCAGTTCCTTACGGCCGAAGGCTGCGAGGTTAATGTCCTTTACGATATAGTCCTGGGTCATATAGTCCGGTCTCCTGGTGGGTCGGTCCCGAGGGGTGTTAGCAGGTGACCGATGGAACGACAATGGCAGCGCCCGAGATGTAGGGCCTCAGGATGACCAAGGTGTAAACATGAAGCAACCCAGAGCCTGGCAGCGCATGTTATCCGGTCGCCGCCTCGATCTGCTCGATCCCACGCCGGTCGACATCGAGATCGAGGACATCGCCCATGGCCTGGCCTTCGTCGCCCGCTGGAACGGTCAGACCGCCGGCGATTACGCCTATTCCGTCGCCGAACATTCCCTGCTGGTCGAAACCCTCTTCGGCCGGCTCTGCCCCGGGGCCTCCGCCGCCGATCGCCTCACCGCCCTGCTGCACGATGCGCCCGAATACGTGATCGGAGACATGATCTCCCCGGTCAAGGCCGCCGTCGGGCCCGACTACGGCGCCCTCGATGCCCGCCTCGCCGCCGCCATCCACATCCGCTTCGGGCTGAACGCCGTGCCCACCAAGGCGCTGAAATCCCGCATCAAGCGGGCCGACCGGATCTCCGCCTGGATGGAGGCCACCCGCATCGCCGGCTTCTCCGAGACCGAGGCCACCGGCTTCTTCGGCCGCCCCGACCCGGCGCTGATGGAGGGGCTCGACATCGTGCTGCGCCCCGCCGCCGAGACCCGCCGCGATTTCACCGCCCGCCACGCCGCCCTCATGGCACAGCTGCCATGATGATCCGCCCGATCATCCGCCGCGCCGGCCGGCTCGACTGCACCCAAGTCGCCACGCTGCTGAACGAGGTGATCGCCCAGGGCGGCACCACCGCGCTGACCGACCCGGTCACCGGCGCCGAAATCGCCGCCTGGATGGCCCGCAGCCCCCGCGCCATCTGGCACCTGGCCGAGGACGAGGCCGGCACGCTGCTGGGCTTCCAGTACGTCGAACCCCATGCCACCTACGGCGATCACGTCGCCCAGATCGCCACCTTTGCCCGGGTGGGCCGCACCGGTCTCGGCATCGGCTCGGCGCTCTTCGAGGCCACCGCCGCCGCCGCCCGCCAGGAGGGCTATGCCTGGATCAATGCCGAGATCCGCGCCGACAACACCGGCGGGCTGATCTACTACCAGAGCCGCGGCTTCGAGGATCATGGCCGCATCAACGGCTACCGCCTCGGCGATGGCACCCAGGTCGACAAGGTGCTCAAGCGCTACGACCTTCAGCCCTAGCGGCGCTCGCCGGCCCCCACGGGCGCCTGCACCACGACCTCCGCCTCTGCCGCCGCCCGCGCCCGGGCCGCATCGCGGTCGATCAGCAGCGCCGCGCCCGTGACGCTGACGATCAGGAAAAACCCGCCCATGACAAACCCGTGCATCCGCACCCCCGTTTCAGCTGTGGTGATCCGCCGATCCTGACACGTCAGCCGCCGCAGGGCGCGCCTTACCGGGGCGCATGGTTTCCCGCGTCCTAACCCGCCTCATTCCCCGGCCGCGGGCCCGCGCAGCAGCGCCCGGTTCTCCTCCACCAGGGTCCGGCAGAAATCGGCAACCACCTTCACCCGCCGCGCCTGCGCCAGGTCGGCCTGCGTCACCAGCCAGATCTGCTGATCCACGCCCAGGTCCGCCTTCAGGCAGACCAGCCGCGGTTCCGCCAGGCAATGCGGCAGCACCGCAAGGCCCTGGCCCGCCAGGCAGGCGCTCAGCTGCGCCGCCACCGATGTGGTGATCAGCCCGGGCCGCCGCCCCTGCATCACCCGGTCCATCCATTGCGCCGCCGGCAGATGCGCCTGCCCCTCCGACCAGCCGATGAAATCGTCGCCCTCGAAATCCGCCGCATCCGCGCCGGGCCGCCGCGCGGCGACATAATCGCGCGATCCATACAGGCCGAAACCCAGCCGCCCCAGCCGCTGCAGGCTCACGTGGCCGCGCTCGGGCTTGACCATGCGCAGGGCGATATCGGCATCGCGCCGGTGCAGGTTCACCGTGGCGATATCGGTCAGCACCTCCAGGTGCAGCTGCGGATGCGCCGCCCTCAGCCGCCCGATCTGCGGCAAGATCAGGTGGGTGGCGAATGTCTCGGCCGTGGCCAGGCGCACCGTGCCCGTCACCTCCGCCGTCTGCCGCACCCCCGATGCGAGCGAGAGCGCCATGGCCTCCATGTCCTCGGCCCGCTCCATCAGGGCCCGGCCATCCTCGGTCAGCGGGTATCCCGTCTGGGTCCGCAGGAACAGCGGCTGGCCGATCTCGCCCTCCAGCCGCTCGATCCGCCGCGAGACGGTGGCAATGCCCAGGCTCGTCGCCTGCGCCGCACCGCTCAGGGTGCCGGCCCGCGCCACGCTCAGGAACACCCGCAGGTCATCCCAGATCAGGCCGCCGCCGGCCGGTTTCGAAAAGGGGCTCTTCGGCAAAGGGTTTCCGCTCATGGAAATCTGCTCTCCGTTTTCGTGCCTGTGTTCCGCTCCTGAAAGGTGCCACCTCTGTGCCGCGTCCACAACCGCCCCCACCTGCCGCACCCCACCTGCCGCACCTTTCCGGGGCGCCACACCGAAAGGACCTCCCATGGATCTTCCCCGTCTTCCCCGCCGCACCCTCGGCCAGGGCTTCGAAACCTCCGCCCTCGGCCTCGGCTGCATGGGCATGAGCGAATTCTACGGCCCCCGCGACGACGAAACCTCCCTGCAGGTGCTGCACGCCGCCGTCGATCAGGGCATCGACATGCTCGACACCGCCGACATGTACGGCGCCCATCACAACGAGACCCTCATCGGGGGCTTCCTGCGCGGCCTGCCCGCCGGTGACCGGCCGAGGATCGCCACCAAGTTCGGCATCGTCCGCGCCCCCGGCGAATATGCCCGCGGCATCGACAACAGCCCCGCCTATGCCCGCGCCTCGGTCGAAGGCTCGCTGCGCCGTCTTGGGATCGAGCAGATCGATCTCTACTACGTCCACCGGGTGAACCCCGATCGGCCGGTCGAAGGGGTGATGGAGGCGCTCTCCGCCCTGGTCGCCGAGGGCAAGATCGCCCATATCGGCCTCTGCGAGGTCAGCGCCGCCACCCTGCGCCGGGCCCATGCGGTGCATCCGGTCACCGCCGTGCAGTCGGAATATTCCCTCTGGGAACGCGGCGCCGAGGCCGAGGTGCTGCCTGCCTGCCGTGCGCTGGGGGTGGGTTTCGTGCCCTATTCGCCGCTCGGCCGCGGCTTCCTGACCGGCCGCATCGGCAAGAGCGAGGATCTCGACGCCACGGATTTCCGCCGCGCCCTGCCGCGCTTCCAGGCCGGGGCCCTGGCGGTCAACCGCTCCATCGCCGATCGCGTCTCTGCCGTGGCCGCCCGCCATGGTCACAGCCCGGCGCAGGTGGCGCTGGCCTGGCTGCTGGCGCAGGGCCCCGACATCGTGCCGATCCCCGGCACCAAGCGGCTGCGCTGGCTCGCCGACAACCTCGGCGCCGCCCGCGTGGTTCTCACCCCCGATGACCTGGCCGAGCTCGACGCCCTGCAGGCGCTGCCGGTCTCCGGCGACCGCTACACCCCAGAGGGCATGAAGGGCGTCGGCACCTGACCGCGCCCTCCCGTTTCATCTTTCCGAAAATACTCCCGCCGGAGGCGGAAAAACCGCCCCGGCACGGGTTAACCGGCCGCACGCTGCCCCGGGCGCGCCGGCTGCGCGTCAACCTCTTGTCAGCCTTGGTAAATCCCTACCCGCGCAAATTTCGCACCGACGTAATACCGACACGATACCGACGTAATACCGACGTTGGAAATTTACCCCTTTCCGGGGGCGTTAACGGGGCGAACGCTTGGCCAGGATCCGCTGCAGGGTCCGGCGGTGCATGTTCAACCGGCGGGCAGTTTCGCTGACATTCCGGTCACATAGCTCGTAGACCCGCTGGATATGTTCCCAACGCACCCGGTCGGCGCTCATCGGGTTTTCCGGCGGCGGCGGCAGCGCATCGCCATTGGCCAGCAGCGCATTCGTGATATCCGTAGCATCCGCCGGCTTCGACAGATAATCCGTCGCTCCGATCTTCACCGCGGCAACGGCGGTGGCGATGGCGCCATAGCCCGTCAGAACCACGACACGGCAGTCGGGCCGGACCTCTCGCAGCACCTCCACCACGTCCAGTCCGTTGCCGTCTTCCAGCCGCAGGTCACAGACTGCAAAGGCCGGCGGGCGGGCCAGGGCAATGGCCTTGCCCTCGGCGACCGTCTCGGCGGTTTCAACCTCGAAACCGCGCTTCTCCATGGCCTTGGCCAAGCGCCTCAGAAAGGGCTCGTCATCGTCCAGCAGCAGCAGGCTCTTGTCTGCGCCGATCTCCAGGGTGTCGTCCATGGCAAACAGTACCTCTCCTTTGAGAGCAAGGGGCAGGGCGGCGTTCCGCCCTGCAGAATTGTTCTAAGGCTCCGTGAATACCGCGTCAAATCGCAGGGTGTCACGAAGCCGCGTCGATGAAACATGACATCTTTTCAGCCATTTGTGCAGGCGTGATGTCACGGCGATAGAAATCCGCAAAGCCCCGGTCCGGAAACATCAAGTAGCTGAAGGTCAAGTGATCCACGAGGTAGTAATCCTCGTCGCCGTCCTCTGGCGCGTTCTTGCGGTAATAGGTCCGATAGGCCTGGCTTGCGGCCTTAACCTGGGCGTTGCTGCCCGTCAGGCCCAACAGGTCGGGGTGCAGGTAATCTGTATATTCGGCCAATTGCTCCGGGGTGTCACGCTCCGGGTCGATCGAGATGAAGACAGGCTTCACCACCTTGCCATCGCCGGCAAGGATCTCCACCGCCTCGACATTGCGCGCGATGTCCATGGGGCAGACATCAGGGCAGTAGGTATAGCCGAAATAGATCAGCGTCGGTCCGGTGATGACGTCCCTGTCGGTCACCGTATGCCCGGTCTCGTCGACCAGCTCGAAAGGTCCGCCGATCTTGCCCACGCCCCCTGCCACGGTCCCTGCGCGACAGGCAGCGAAGGCATCCCCGGTCCCGACCCTGGTATAGTACCACAGCCCCCCGAGCATCCCCAGAACCGCGACGCTCGCCGCAATGGCATAGAGGCGCATCATGTGCAGAAATCCCGTTTCCAGACCGTATCCAGATTGCCTGACGTCTGCCGGACTACTATCAAACCCCGACATGGTGCAATGCAATCCTCGTGACAAGTTTCGCGACCGGCCGAAAGGATCCCGATGACCGACGGCGATTTTCCCATTCTCGCAGGGCGCCAGCGCGGCAACTGGATCCGCCTGAGAACACTCACCCTTTTGCGGTGGGGCGCGATCACGGGCCAGCTCTCCGCGTTGCTTGTCGCCGGCGAAGTCTACCAGCTTCAGCTCGAATACGGGCTGTGTTTCCTGGTGGTCGGCATCTCTGTCATCGCCAATCTCATCATCAGTTTCGTATTTCCCGAGAACAAGCGCCTGACCGAGGCGGAGAACCTCGTGATGGTGCTCTTCGACCTGGTCCAGCTGGCACTGCTGCTCTATCTCACGGGCGGTTTGCACAATCCGTTCTCGATGCTCATCGTCGGGCCCGTCATGGTCTCGGCGGCGGCGCTTTCCGGCCGTTCGACGCTCTTTGTCGGCGCCACGACCATCGTCATCGTCACCCTGCTGGCCAAGTTCCACCTGCCCCTGCGCGCCTCAGACGACACGATCCTGCAGGTCGCGCAGATCTTTCTTTTCGGCACCTGGCTGGCCATCGTGATCGCGGTGATCTTCCTCGGGATCTACTCGCGCTGGATCGTAACCGAGATGCATTCCATGTCTGATGCCCTGCAGGCCACGCAGATGGCTCTCGCCCGCGAGCAAAAGCTGACCGACCTCGGCGGCGTCGTCGCCGCCGCCGCTCATGAGCTCGGCACGCCGCTGGCCACCATCAAGCTGACCTCCTCCGAGCTTATAGAGGAGCTCGACGATTATCCCGAGCTGCGCGAGGATGCCCAGCTGATCCGGGATCAGGCCGACCGCTGCCGCGACATCCTCCGCTCCATGGGCCGCGCCGGCAAGGACGACCTCCACCTGCGCCAGGCGCCGCTCTCTGCGGTGCTGGAAGAGGCCGCCGATCCGCACCGGGACCGCGGCAAGGCGATCCACTTTGAATACGACGGCAGCCCTTCGCCCCTGCCCCCCACCATCCTGCGCTTGCCGGAACTGATCCATGGCCTGCGGAACCTGGTGCAGAATGCCGTCGACTTCGCCGCATCCGACGTCTGGGTCGAAGGCAGCTGGAACGAGACGGAGATCACCATCCGCATCATGGACAATGGTTCCGGTTTCTCGCCCACGATCCTCGGCCGGATCGGCGACCCCTTCATGCGTCAGCGCCGCCATACCGCGGAGGAAGGCACTGCCCGTCCAGAGTACGAGGGCATGGGCCTCGGCCTCTTCATCGCCAAGACGCTGCTCGAACGGACCGGCGCCGTTTTGACATTTGCAAATGGCAGTGACCTTTTCCTTGCCGGCAATCCCGACCGGCAACGTTGCGGAGCCATCGTCGAGGTGACCTGGCCTCTCGAACGCCTCAGGCCTCCACTTCCAGCCCCCGGTAAGGGTCTTGGAGAAAATCAGCCCATTACCGGATGAAATGTGGCATGATCCCTGCCACGGACGGCCTCCGGCAGAGAGGGCGCGCGATATAGTGGTTAATTAAATCTTTACCACTGCGTCTCAATTCTGGGTCCGATCCGGATGGGAGTCCGCTTTGAACCTGGATAACGGTGCAGAATTGGCCGGATTGAGCCTGTATCAGATGCTGATTGCGGTCTCGCTCAGCATCGCAGTATCTCTTGTGTGCATCGGCCTCCTGCTGCTCTTTTCACGCCGTGCCGAAGCCCGCCGCGACAGCGAGAGCGAGCTGGTCCTTCCGAGCAATTCCGTCTTCGTATTTGATGAACAGCGCCTGGTCAGCGCTCCGAACGACTGGCGCGAGGTGCTGGAATCCTCTGATTTTGAAGGCTCCGACTGGGAGCGCCTGCGGATGCGACTGGCACCGCGCTTTCCCGGGCTGCCACTGCTGCCGGAGTTGCCGCGCGGCGAGAGCTTCCGCAGCCTGAATTCCCGTACCTCGAATGACGGTGCCGTACTCCGGTTGCGGCAGATCGGCAGCCGGCTGCGCCTGACCCTGCGCGAACCCGCGCCCGCCAGTGCCATCGACCTGCATGATGCCCAGGTCGGCCGGCTGAACGTGCTGCAATTATCCTCGGTCATCGAACAGCTGCCCATCCCCGTTTGGACGATGAACAGCGACGGCCTGGTGATGAAGAAGAACGCCGCCTACCGCTCACTGGAAGAACAGCTCGCAGGCACCCCCGACGTGACCGCTCCGCTCGTGCGCACCACGGAAAGCGTGCCCGACCAGCCGCTTTTCACCTATCGTGTCATGCTCGACCCGCGCGGCCGCCTGCCCGAACGCTGGTTCGATGTCTCCGCCCGGCGCATCGAAGACGGCTGGCAATGCTCGGCCCAGGATGTCACCGCCCTGGTTAAAGCCGAGATGGCGCAGCGCAATTTCGTGCAGACACTCACGAAGACCTTCGCCCAGCTATCGACCGGGCTCGCGATCTTCGATCGGGACCGTCAGCTCATCCTGTTCAATCCCGCCCTCGTGGATCTTACCTCGCTGTCGCCCGAATTCCTGACCTCACGCCCGAGCCTGTCGCAATTCTTCGACAATCTCCGAGATCAGCAGATCATGCCCGAGCCGAAGAACTATGCTTCCTGGCGCGAACAGCTCAATGCGCTGGTCACCGCCGCGGCCGACGGCCGGTACCAGGAAACCTGGAGCCTGGCCACGGGCGCGACATATCGGGTCACGGGGCGTCCGCATCCCAATGGTGCCGTGGCCTTCCTGCTCGAGGATATTACCGACGAAATCTCGATGACCCGCCGCTTCCGTCAGCAACTCTCGCTGTCGCAATCGGTGCTGGACGCGATGACCGACGCAATCGTCATTTTCGATGCGCAAGGCATGATGAGCTATTGCAACGCCTCCTATCGCCACCTCTTCCGCATCGACCGTGATGCCGACCTCAGCGAGGTAGCGATCCGGGATGCACACCGCATGTGGTGCCGAAAGGCGGCTGCACCCCACGGTCTGGACGAATTGCTCAGCCGTCTCCTGACCCGTAACGAGCGTCAAAACTGGGCACACCCGGTGTCCCTGAAGGACGTCGGCGAGGTCTCGTGCCGTGTCCTGCCCCTGGTTTCGGGCGCCTGCATGGTGACCTTCGGGACCGTGAGAGAACCCGCCCTGCCGGTCGACGCCACCGCCGAATGAACCACGCCATTCCGGCCGGTTGCCGCGTTTCCCCGCTTGCGGCAGGAGACCCGCATTGTAATGTCGCGGCATGACCAGCCCGGCCTTTGCCCAAACCCTCACCCTTGCCTCGCCAGAGGCCACCACCGCCCTTGCCCGCAGGCTCGGCGCGGTTTTGCACCCCGGCGACGTGATCCTCATGTCGGGCGACATCGGCGCCGGCAAGACGCATTTCGCCCGCAGCCTGATCCAGTCGCTCCTCGCAGAACCCGAAGACGTACCCTCTCCGACCTTCACCCTCGTTCAGGAATACGACACCCTCGCGGGCCCGGTCTGGCATGCCGACCTCTACCGCCTGTCCGATCCGCTGGAAGCCATCGAGCTCGGCCTGGAAGAGGCCTTTGCCGATGCCATCTGTCTGATCGAATGGCCCGACCGACTTGGCGACCTTGCGCCGGAGGATGCGCTTTGCCTCGACTTTGCCGTGCTGCCCGATCAAGAAGAGGGACGGCGCCTTAACATCCGCGCCGAAACGATAAGAAACGATATCAGAGAGGCGCTCGCCGATGGATCGCAGTGAGCTGAAGAGGACTTTCGTAACCCGAACCGATTGGGCCAATGCAAGGGTCGACCTGCTGGCAGGCGATGCCTCGATGCGGAAATATGACCGCCTGACGAGACCTGACGGCAGCACGGCCGTGCTGATGGACGCCCCCACAGACAAGGGCGAAGATGTCCGCCCTTTTCTGCGCATTGCGCGGTTCCTGCTCGATACCGGCCTCTCGGCACCGCGAATTCTGGCCGAGGACACGGCCCATGGCTTCCTGCTGCTCGAGGACCTGGGCGACGCGATCTATGCCCGTGTGATGGAGCAGACCCCCGATCGCGAGCTGACGCTCTACGAGGCGGCCACCGACGCCTTGGTTGCCCTGCATCACGGCGCACCGCCTGAAGGGCTGAAAACCTATGATGCGCCCGTCATGACCGACCTGGCCGCGCTGGCCTACGAATGGTACCAACAGGGCATAAGCGGGGCCGAGCCGCGCGGTGTGCGGGTGTTCCGTGCAGTACTGGAGCCCATGCTGGCAACCGATGTCACCCCGCTCGACGTGGTGATCCTGCGCGACTACCACGCCGAAAATCTCCTCTGGCTGCCTGACCGTCACGGCGTTGCCCGGGTCGGCCAGCTCGACTTCCAGGATGCGATGATCGGTCATCGGGCCTATGATCTCGTGTCGCTCTTGCAGGATGCCCGCCGCGACGTTCTTCCCGCGATCGAGGAAGAGATGATCCAGCGTTTCGCTGCGGCCTCTCACCTCGACGAGGCACGGTTCCGGCGGGCCTACGATCTCCTGGGGGTACAGAGAAACCTGCGCATCCTGGGCGTCTTCGCGCGCCTTTCCCTTGCCTATGACAAACCCCATTACGTCGACCTGCTGCCCCGTGTCTGGGGTTATCTGATGCGCAGCCTAGATCGACCCGGCATGGAAGACCTGCGCGAAATCATCACCTCCGACCTGCCCTGGCCGACCAGGGAAAACCTTCAGATTCTCAAGGACAAATGCGCCACACGCCCGCTGCACTGATGCTCTTTGCCGCCGGGTTCGGTACCCGAATGCGGCCGCTGAGCGATACCCGACCGAAGCCGCTGATCGAGGTGGCCGGCAAGCCGCTGATCCGCCATGCGCTGGATCAGGCAGCAGGCTTTCCCTATCTGCGCAAGGTGGCCAACGCCCATTACCTCGCCGACCAGGTCGAGGCCTATTTCGACGGCACGGACGTACTCGTGAACCGTGAGGAGCCCGATATCCTCGATACCGGCGGCGGTCTGCGCAACGCCTTGCCCCTGCTGGGAGACGGGCCAGTCTTCACGCTGAACTGCGACTATGTCTGGAAGGGGCCCTCGCCGCTGCAGGTCTTGCTGGCAAACTGGGATCCCGAGCAGATGGATGCCCTTCTTCTGGGCATCGAACCCGGACGTGCCCTTGGCACCGACAGCGCCGGCGACTTTACCGTCGATGCCGCCGGGCACGCGATCCGGGGCCCGGGGCTCGTCTATGTAGGTGCCCAGATCACCTCCACCACCGAGCTGATGGAAGTCGGCGAGCCTGCCTTTTCCATGAACGCGGTCTGGGATCGGATGATCGTGCGCGAGCGGCTCTTCATGGTTCCGTACCCTGGCGAATGGTGCGTTCTGGACAGGCCGGATGCCATTCCCCTGGCCGAAGCGATGCTGCAGGATGTTTGAACCGGAAGATACCCCTCGCCTGTTCGGATTGCCATCAGGCGCCGACTTTCCCGCAGAGCTTCTGCGTGGCCTTCAAGCCCGCATGACGGGCTTGATGCCACACGAGGTCGCTCAGGTTCAGATCGTCGTCAACACCCGGCGCATGCAGCGCCGCATCCGGGCGATCTTCGATGATGGCCCTGCCGCCCTGTTGCCACGCGTCGACCTGCTGACAGATCTGGCCGGCCCCAATCCGGTGCCCCGCGCCATCTCCCCCATACGTCGCCGTCTTGAATTGATCCGGCTTATCTCCGCCCTCCTCGAAGCAGAACCAGAGCTGGCACCACGCGCCGCGCTCTACGACCTGGCGGACAGCCTGGCCAAACTCCTGGACGAGATGCAGGGCGAAAAGGTCACAGCCGAGGATATTGCAGCACTGGATGTCTCCGACATGTCGGGTCACTGGGCCCGCGCTCAGAAATTCCTGAACATTGTCAACATGATAGAGCGGGATGGCGATTTGCCAGATCCGGAGGAACGGCAGCGCCGGGTGGTCGAGGATCTTGTTGCCGGCTGGCAGGTCAGGCCGCCCCGGCATCCGATCCTGCTGGCCGGTTCCACCGGCTCGCGCGGTGCCACGCACCTTTTGATGCAGGAGATTGCAAAGCTGCCCCAGGGCGCCGTGATCCTGCCCGGCTTTGATTTCCACCTGCCTGATCCGATCTGGGAAAAGCTCGATGATCCGCTCACCGGAGAGGATCACCCACAGTATCGTTTTCGCAAGCTGATGCTCAGCCTCGGTGTGTCACCGCAAAATGTCGGTAGCTGGGTGGACGACGTCCCCTGCAACAGTGCGCGCAACAGGCTGGTTTCCCTGGCCCTGCGCCCGGCGCCCGTGACGCACCAGTGGCTCGAAGAAGGGCCGCGCCTGGGCGATCTCGACACCGCCACGCGCGATGTCACCTTGATCAAGGCGCCATCCCCCCGGGCCGAGGCCATGGCCATCGCGTTGCGCCTGCGCAAGGCAGCAGAAACCGGCCAGACCGCCGCCCTGATCACGCCCGACCGCATGCTTACAAGGCAGGTCAGCGCAGCCCTCGGACGATGGGGCATCGTGCCCGATGACTCGGCCGGTACCCCGCTGCAACTCTCGCCACCGGGGCGGCTGCTACGGCAGGTGTCGGCACTGCTTGACCATGTTCCCTCGGCCGTGGAACTGCTCACTCTGCTCAAGCACCCGCTTGTACATACGGGGGCGTATCGTGGCCGGCATCTTGAACTCACCCGCTACCTCGAGCTGCATCTGAGGCGCCACGCACGCCCTCAGCCAACAGCTGCCGATATCCTGAAATTCGTGCATGGCCAGAAGGCGCAGAAAGGAGATTTCCCCCTGAAATGGGGTGAATGGGTCTGCGACCTCATCCTTGGCTCTGCCGATCCCGCGCCCCGGGCGCTGGACGAGCGCGTCGCACGGCACATCTCCTTGGCCGAGGCCGTTTCGCAGGGCTGCGAAGGCGAGGGGCAGGGCACCCTCTGGGACAAGGACGCGGGCGAGGAAGCCCGCAAGCTCATGGCAAGCCTGGAAGAGGACGCCCCGCATGGAAGCGCCTTTTCCCCGCGCGACTACGGAGACCTAGCCGGGGCGATCATCGCCGGGGGCGAGGTGCGCAACCCCGACGAGCCGCACACCGATATCCTGATCTGGGGCACCCTGGAGGCGCGCGTTCAAGGCGCAGATCTGGTGATCCTGGGGGGGCTGAACGAGGGAAGCTGGCCGGAGGCCCCTGATCCCGATCCATGGCTGAACCGCAGGATGCGCAAGGATGCCGGCCTTCTCCTGCCGGAGCGTCGGATCGGTCTTTCGGCGCATGACTTCCAGCAGGCCATCGCGGCAAGAGAGGTCTGGCTCAGCCGCTCCATCCGCTCGCAGGATGCAGAGACGGTGCCCTCGCGCTGGCTCAATCGTCTGACCAACCTGCTCAGTGGCCTGCCCGATACGGGGCCCGACATACTTGAGCGTATGGAACGTCGCGGAGAGCACTGGCTTGCCATGACGCGCCTCGTCGAAGAGCCGCTGCGGAGCCCTCCGGCGCCGCGCCCGGCGCCCTGCCCACCACTGGAGGCGCGTCCGCGTCAGCTCTGGGTGACAGACATCCAGCGCCTGATCCGCGACCCCTATTCGATCTATGCAAAGCGCATCCTGCGCCTGTCCCGCCTGAATCCCCTGATGCGCGAACCCGATGCCATGATGCGCGGTATCGTCAGCCACGCCGTGATCGAACGTTTCGTGAAGGGCGTGACCGAGGGGCACCTGCCCAATACCCCCGAGGCCCTGCTTCAGATCACCACGGAGGTTCTGGACCACGAGGTGCCATGGGCCGAGACGCGCGCGCTGTGGCAGGCCCGAATGGGCCGTATCGCTGCCTGGTTCACCGCCCAGGAAGACGCCCGCCAGCAGGCCGCCTCAAGGGTATTGAACGAGCAGAAGGGCAGGGCGGAGATCCCCGAGCTGGGCTTTACCCTGGCCGCCAAGGCCGACCGGATAGACGAAGACCGCGACGGCCGCGTGCATCTGTTCGACTACAAGACCGGCGCACCGCCGAACGAGAAAAAGCAGAAGTACTTCGACAAGCAGTTGCTTCTGGAATCCGTCATCGCCGAGCGATCCGGCTTCGGCGAGATGGGCCCACGCGACGTGGCCCGCGCCGTCTACATCGGGATCGGCTCGAATCCGGTCGAAGCGCCCGCACCGCTGGACGAGGAACCAACGGCAAAGGTCTGGGAAGAGTTCACCGAGCTGATGCGCCACTGGCAACGCCCGGACCAGGGCTATACCGCGCGCCGCGCCATGTTCGAGATGACCGACGAGAGCGATTATGACCTCCTGGCGCGTCACGGCGAATGGGACGTGACCCAGGACCCCGACAGGAGGCCCGTCGAATGATCGCCCGCGACCCCGCCTCGGCCCGCCAGATCCAGGCCGCCCAGCCCGACCGCTCCACCTGGCTCTCGGCCAATGCCGGCTCGGGCAAGACCCGCGTGCTGACCGACCGGGTCGCCCGGCTGCTGCTCAATGGCGTCTCTCCTCAGAACATCCTCTGCCTGACGTACACCAAGGCCGCCGCCTCCGAGATGCAGAACCGCCTGTTCCAGCGCCTGGGCGAATGGGCCATGCTGGAGGACGGCAAACTACGCGATGCCCTGGCCCGCCTCGGGATCGAGGACCGGATAGACGGCGACAGGCTGGCCCGCGCCCGCACCCTCTTTGCCAGCGCCATCGAAACCCCCGGCGGTCTGAAAATCCAGACCATCCACTCCTTCTGTGCCGCGCTGCTCCGGCGCTTCCCGCTCGAGGCAGGTGTCAGCCCGCAGTTCCAGGAGGTCGACGACCGCAATGCCCTGATCCTCCGCGATGACGTGGTCGAGAGCATTTCCGCGGGGCCCCATGCAGAGGTCCTCGACCGGGTCGCGTGGTACCTTAAGGATGAAAGCCTGCGCAGCCTGACGCAGGAAATTGCCTCGAACCGAGATCTCTTCCTGACACCGCTCGATGTCGCTGCGCTCGACGCCACGCTGGGCCTGCCCGACGGCACGAACGAGCAGCAGATCCTCGACACCGCCTTCACGCCGGCCGATTTCGCCCTGCTGCCCTCGCTGCTGGAGATGCTGCGCGCCGGCACCACCCAGGCCGATCAGAAATCCCTGGAACTTCTCTCCGGCATCACGGAACGCTCGCTTGATGCACTCGCCGTTCTGGAGGACCGCTTCCTGACGGGCGAGGGGGCCAAACAGCCTTTCAGCCCCGCTAAATTTCCCGGCGCCGCCGCAAAAAAGGCCTATCCCCACCTGGTGCCCGAGATCGAGGACTGGCAGGCGCGCGTTGCCGAATGCCGAGATGCGCGCATGGCCCTGCGCGCCCGGGACAAGGCTCTGGTGCTCAACGATTTTGCCCGTGTCTTCCTGCCCGCATATGCGGCGGCAAAGGAGGCCCGTGGCTGGCTCGACTTTGATGACCTGATCCTGCGCACCCGCGACCTCCTGACGAATACCGTGGTGTCACAGTGGGTCCTCTGGCGCCTTGACGGAGGGATCGACCATATCCTGGTGGACGAGGCCCAGGACACCAGCCCGGTACAATGGCAGGTGGTCGCGGCCCTGGCCCGAGAGTTCACCTCCGGCGACGGGGCCCGTGACGACGTCCTGCGCACGCTCTTCGTGGTGGGGGACAAGAAACAATCGATCTATTCCTTCCAGGGCGCCGACCCGGGAGAGTTCGACCGTATGCGCGATGAGTTCGGCGCCCAGCTTCAGGATACCGGCGAGCCGCTCCAGTCGCTCGAACTCCAGTATTCCTTCCGTTCCGCCGCCGCGATCCTGGGCCTGGTCGATCAGGTGTTCGACGGGCGGGAAGAGGCCGGCTTTACCACCGATCAGCGCCACCGGGCCTTCAAGGATCAGATGCCGGGCCGCATCGACCTGTGGCCTCTGGTCGACAAGAGCAGCGCCGAGGACGACCGCGAATGGTTCGATCCCGTCGACAAGCTGGCAGACACGGACCACAACGTCGTGCTGGCACAGCGCATCGCCGGCGCCATCCGCGAGATGCTGGACCAGGGTCAGATGCTGCCCGAGGAGATCGGCCATTCGGGCAGCTACAACGCCCGCCCGATCCGCGCCGGCGACATCATGATCCTGGTACGGCGCCGCTCGACCCTCTTCAACGAGCTGATCCGTGCCTGCAAGCAGGCCGACCTGCCCATCGCCGGCGCCGACCGGCTCAAGGTGGCCGCGGAACTGGCCGTGCGGGACATCCTCGCACTGCTCAGTTTCCTCGCCCTGCCAGAGGATGACCTGTCGCTTGCCTCGGTGCTCAAGTCGCCGCTTTTCGGCTGGGACGAACAGGCGCTCTTCGATCTCGCCTGGCGCCGCGGCGAACATGCCAACCTCTGGGAGGCGATGCAGACCCGCGGCGGCGAATATCCTGCCTCGATGGCCATCCTCAACGATCTGATGGACAACGCCGATTTCCTTCGGCCTTTCGACCTGATCGAACGCATCCTCACCCGCCACGATGGTCGGCGCAAATGGCTGGGCCGGTTGGGCGAAGAGGCCGAGGACGGTATCGACGCCCTGCTGGATCAGGCCCTCGTCTATGAACAGACAGAGGTGCCCAGCCTGACCGGGTTCCTGGTCTGGATGGAGGCCGACGAACTGCAGATCAAGCGTCAGATCGACAGTGCGAGCGACCAGATCCGCGTGATGACGGTGCATGGCTCCAAGGGGCTCGAAGCGCCCATCGTGATCCTGCCGGAAACCCTCGGCGGCACGCCCAAGTTCGACGACAAGGTCGTGCCCGCCGGCGCTGTCGCCCTGTGGTCCGTCTCGCAGAAGGAGGCGCCAGCCGCGTATCGCGATCTCCGCTCCGAGAAGATCGCCAAGCTGAACCAGGAGCGTGACCGGCTGCTCTACGTTGCGATGACACGGGCCGAGAAATGGCTGATCGTCGGTGGCGCCGGCAAACTCGCGAAGTCGGGCGAAGATTGGTACGCCCGCATTGCCGCCGCGATGGAGGAGATGGGCGCGGGCGAACATGAACATCCGGGAGGGCAGGGGCTTCGCCTTGAAAACGGCGACTGGACCGGCCTTATGCCGGAACTGCCGGAGGCCAAGGTCGCCGAGACCCATGCACTGCCCGACTGGGCCCATCAAAAGGCCGCCAAGCCGCCCACCGCCGAGAAGACGCTCAGCCCATCCGACCTGGGCGGGGCAAAGGCCCTTCCGGGCGAAGAGGGCCTCGACGAAGAGGCTGCCAAGCGGCGAGGCCGCCAGGTGCACCTGCTGCTGGAACATCTCGCGGCCCTGCCGCAGGGCGAATGGCAGGCCCGTGCCGACCTTCTGCTGGGCGAGGGGCCGGACATGGCCACCGAAACCGAGCGCACGGCCCTGCTGGCAGAGGCTACCGCCGTGCTGACAGGCGAGGCCACGCGTCCCTTCTTCACCGGCGAGGCCTTGGCCGAGGTTTCGGTCACCGCCGCGCTGCCAGAGCTTCAAGGGCGCCGCATCCATGGCACGATCGACCGGCTGATCATCACGCCAGATTACATACTGGCGGTCGATTTCAAGACCAACGCCACAGTTCCCGCACGGGTCGAAGACGTCCCCGAAGGTCTTCTAAGGCAGATGGGGGCCTATGCGGCGGCGCTGACGCAAATCTATCCCGACATGCCCGTACGCACGGCACTCTTGTGGACCAGTAGTGGTACCCTCATGCCTCTGCCACACGATATGGTAATAGCAGCCTTGCAGAGAGCGACCCCTTCTTGACCGCCTGCCGGTAGACACATAGGTTCAGTTCAAACCCGCTTTCCCCTATGGAGAATAATCATGGCTACCGTTCCTGTTACGGACGAGACCTTCGACGCCGAAGTCAAAAACTCCGATATCCCCGTACTGGTGGATATCTGGGCCGAATGGTGCGGCCCCTGTAAACAGATCGCTCCCGCCCTTGAAGAAATCGCGGAAGAGATGGAAGGCAAACTGAAAATCGTCAAGGTCGACGCCGATTCCAACCCGAACTCGGTGATGTCGATGGGCGTGCGCGGCATTCCCGCGCTGTTCATCTTCAAGGACGGCGAGATCATCTCGAACCGCACCGGCGCCGCCCCCAAGGCCGCACTGCAGAGCTGGATCAACGATTCGATCTGATCCCCCGGATCCTTTCGGTTTCTCGGAAAGGGCGTCCCTAGCGGGCGCCCTTTTCCTTTGCCCTCAGTCGAGCAGGGCGGTTTCCGCGATCCGCTTCAGGCTTTCGAACCGCATGACCTCCGGGAGGGTCATCCTGCCCGGATCCGCCGGCAGCTTGCGCCAATCGCTCAGCAACCGGACAGGCATCAGGAACCCAACAGACGGGTCTTCTGGTCCGACCAGCTCATAACCGCGAAAGAACGCCTTCATCAGCTTGCCGGGCACCATCTCGCCAGGCAAAAGCACCTCTGGGGCGGGAAAGAGCGCGGCAAAATGCATCAGCAGCCGCGCAATGTCGAAGCCGACCGGCGCATCGTGTTCTGCCACGAAATCGATCCCCGCCGCACCGCCTTCGAACAACAGGATGTTACGCAGGTTCATATCCCCGTGCGTCCGCGCCGAAACCGTCTCGCGCCCCTCGAAATCGCCCGCCATCTCAAGGACCGTCGCGGCATGGCGGCGGAACAGCTCCGGCTCGGCCACGGCAAGGGCACCGGCCTCGAGATCGGCCAGAACCCGGTGCAGGTGATCCACCATGAAGCGCGGCTGGAAGACCCGCCGCACGGCCCCGGTCGCACGATGAAAATCAGCCATCCAGGCCCCGGCCCGGCGCAGCTGTCGCCCGCGGTGCCCCTCCTCTGTCAGCATTTCATAAACACTTGATCCGGATATATATTCCATGATCATGGCCGCGTGTTCAGCGTCAAAGGAAAGCACCCTCGGCACCCTGTGGGCGCCTCCGCCCATCGCCTCTGCCGCGGCCTGCTGTGCGCGGACAGCGCGGTCAAATGTCTCGCCGTCGCCTCCCCTCAGCACCCTCTTGAAAACCACGCTGTGACCCTCAGATGACAGGACCTGAACGAGGTGCTCTCTGCCCGGCTCGGCTTTGCGCCAGCTCCGGATCACGCTATAGCGCTGCGGGTCCAGACCGGCACGGCGGGCCAGATCCGGCCAGCAGACGTCGGCGGCAGACGGCTCCTGCAGCGGCATTGCTCCTCCCGGGCGGTTGCAATGGCAGATCGATGCACAGATATACGGGAAAAGAAAGGTTTGACATGAGCAACGAAGATTTCCCCGGTTGGCACGGCACGACGATCATCGGCGTTCGCAAGGGCGGCAAGGTCGTCATCGCGGGCGACGGCCAGGTCTCTCTCGGCCAGACCGTGATCAAGGGCACGGCCCGCAAGGTTCGGCGCCTGTCGCCCGGCGGCTATGACGTGCTCTGCGGCTTTGCCGGCTCCACCGCAGATGCCTTTACCCTGCTCGAGCGTCTCGAAGGCAAGCTCGAGGCTACGCCCGGCCAGCTGGCCCGCGCCAGCGTCGAACTGGCCAAGGACTGGCGCACCGACAAGTACCTGCAGAAACTCGAGGCGATGCTGATCGTCACCGACGGCAAGGATCTCTTCGTGATCACCGGCGCCGGCGACGTGCTGGAGCCCGAACACGATATCGCGGCCATCGGCTCGGGCGGCAACTTTGCCCTCGCCGCCGCACGCGGCCTCTACGACCACGAGGATGACGCCGAACAGATCGCCCGCAAGGCCATGGCCATTGCCAGCGACATCTGCGTCTACACCAATGGCAACCTGACCGTGGAGACGATCGGCGCCTGAGCCGATTGCCCTGAAAGGATCCCCATGACCGACCTTACCCCCCGGGAAATCGTCTCGGAACTCGACCGTTTCATCATCGGCCAGAAGGACGCAAAGCGTGCCGTGGCCGTGGCCCTGCGCAATCGCTGGCGCCGCAAGAAACTGTCGGATGACATCCGCGACGAGGTCTATCCCAAGAACATCCTGATGATCGGCCCGACCGGCGTCGGCAAGACCGAGATCAGCCGCCGCCTGGCAAAGCTCGCCCGCGCGCCTTTCATCAAGGTCGAGGCCACCAAGTTCACCGAGGTGGGCTATGTCGGCCGCGACGTCGAGCAGATCGTGCGTGACCTTGTCGATGCCGCCATCGCCATGACCCGCGAGCACATGCGCGAGGACGTCAAGGCCAAGGCCCATGACGCCGCAGAGGAGCGCGTGATCGACGCCATCGCCGGCAAGGACGCCCGTGAACAGACCCGCGAGATGTTCCGCAAGAAGCTCCGCGACGGTCAGCTGGACGATACCGAGATTTCCCTGGAGATGGCCGATACGTCCAACCCTCTGGGAATGATGGAAATTCCCGGTCAGCCCGGCAGCCAGATGGGGATGATGAACCTGGGCGACATCTTCGGCAAGGCCTTTGGCGGCCGCACCGTGACCAAGCGCGTCAAGGTGAGTGACAGCTACGAGATCCTGATCGGCGAAGAGGCCGACAAGCTGCTGGATGACGAAACCGTCAACCGCGCGGCCCTCAAGGCGGTTGAGGAGAACGGCATCGTCTTCCTGGACGAGATCGACAAGGTCTGCGCCCGCACCGACGCCCGTGGCGGCGACGTGTCCCGCGAAGGCGTGCAGCGCGACCTGCTGCCGCTGATCGAAGGCACGACCGTCTCGACGAAATACGGCCCGGTCAAGACCGACCACATCCTCTTCATCGCCTCTGGTGCCTTCCACATCGCCAAGCCGTCGGATCTCCTGCCCGAGCTGCAGGGCCGTCTGCCGATCCGCGTGGAACTCCAG
The DNA here is from genome assembly GCF_056270665.1 of Pseudooceanicola sp. DL12. Lineage (NCBI taxonomy): Bacteria > Pseudomonadati > Pseudomonadota > Alphaproteobacteria > Rhodobacterales > Paracoccaceae > Pseudooceanicola > Pseudooceanicola sp. DL12. Next base: position 4,312,603 of record NZ_CM149884.1, on the reverse strand, counting down.
GCCCTGACCGAGGGCGATTTCGTCCGGATCCTGAACGAGACCGACAACGCCCTGACCCGGCAATATGCCGAGATGATGGAGACCGAAGAGGTTAAGGTGAGCTTCACCGAGGACGGGATTGCCGCCATCGCGCGCATTGCCGCAGAGGTGAACACCTCGGTCGAGAACATCGGCGCCCGCCGTCTCTACACGGTGATCGAACGGGTCTTCGAAGAGCTCTCCTTTACCGCCCCTGATCGCGGCGGCGAGGAAATCTCGATCGACGCGGCCTTTGTAGAGAAGAACGTCGGCCAGTTGGCTGCAAGCGCCGATCTCAGCCGCTACGTTCTGTAACTTGCAGCCATAGAAACATAAAAGCCCCCGGTGCCCACGGCACCGGGGGCTTTTTCATGTCAGCGGCCCATCTCTTCGCGCCAGTTGTACCGCGGAGCAAACCCCACCATGTCGCGCGCCTTGCGATTGCAATAGAAGCTCTCGCCTGGCCCCATCTCCCGTTTCAGTGGCACGCCGTCGTAGAACCGCTGGATCAGCTCCGGCGTCGACAGATCGACGGAGTGATCGTCATTGGCCACGTTGAACACCTGATACCCCAGGCCATCGGTCTTCAGGCAGCAATCGACCATCTGCCCCAGGTCGCGCGCATCGATATAGGCAAAGATGTTGCGCCGCCGCAGGGCGGGATCGGCGACATAGGCCGGAAAATCGCGGGCATATTCATGCGGCTCGATCACGTTGTTGATCCGCAGCCCGTAGATATCGATGCCGGACCGCCGCTGGAACGCGCGGGCCGTCACCTCGTTGACCACCTTAGAGGTGGCATAGCTGTCCTCCGGCTCGGTCGGATGGGCCTCGTCAATGGGCAGGTACTCCGGCTTGCGCTCGCCATCCGCAAAACAGACGCCATAGGTCGTCTCGGAGGAGGCAAAGATCACCTTCGGCACCCCGAGCTTAACCGCCGCATCCAGCAGGTTGTAGGTGCCCAGCGTGTTGATCCGATAGCATTCGTTGTCCGAGGTCACCAGGATCCGCGGGATCGCCGCGAAATGCACCACCGCATCGAAACGCGGCACGCCCGTACCCGGCTCAAGCTCATCCAGGCCGGCGTAACTGGCCATGATATCAAAGACCTGTCCGGCCTCGGTGATGTCGGCAATCCGCGTCTCTACCCCCGGCAGCTCCAGCGGCACGCGGTCGACGTTCAGCACCCTGTGGCCCTGCTCCACAAGGTGGGCAATGGCGTGGCGTCCGGCCTTTCCGGAACCGCCGGTAAAGAGAATGCGCATGTTGGGTCCTCCTGCTCCTGGCCTCAGCCTGCAGGCCCGAACCCGGGATTACAACCGTGCTATCGGCGCCCTATCGGTTGCGCCGCAGATAGATGTAGTAAGCCCCCGTGCCGCCATGCCGCGCATGGGCCGAAGTGATCTGAAGCACCAGTTGCGACAGCGGCGGCACAGAGAGCCAGTGCGGCAGCTGGTGGCGCAGGATACCGTGCCGCACCGGGATCGGTCCATCGTCGTCCTGATGCCTGCCCTTGCCGGTGATCACCAGTACCAGCCGCATGTCGTTCTGCACGGCCCGCAGGATAAAGGCCCGCAGCGCCTGATGCGCACGGTCCACCGTCATCCCATGCAGGTCGATCCGCGCCTCGGGCACCATCTTGCCCTTCTTCATCTTGCCGTGGGTCTTCTTGTCCATCCGCACCGGCGCGGCCTGCAAACGCTCGTGGATCGGCGCCAGGATATCGTGCGGTGCCCGGCTGCCGCCGGCCTTCTGGCCCAGGCGGAACGGCTCGATGTCGCGGCGCGGGGCAGGGGTGTCATCCTCGGGGATCTGCCGCCGCTCCTTCTTCGGCGCGGCGGGCGGCACCAGGGATTTCTGATCCGGGGTCAGACGCTCTGCCGTGCCCGCCACCTTCTGCCACAGCTCGATCTCTTCGGGTTTCAGGCGTCGGCGACGGCTCACAACGCGTCCTCCACCAACATCGCATAGGCGCGCTGGATTGGCATCAGAACGACCATCCGCCCGGCATCGCGCATCCGCGCCGCCTCACGGCCCGCACCTTCGCCGGTGCCCATGAAGACATCGGCCCGCTGCGGCCCCTTGATGGCCGAACCGGTATCCTGTGCCACCATCAGCCGGCGCATGTCGCGAAACCCCTTCTTCTCGATCCAGACAGGTGCCCCCAATGGCACATAGGCCGGATCGACGGCAACCGTCCGCTGGGTTGTAATGGATCGGTTCATCGCGCCCCTTGGGCCGTCATCCTGATCCATCCCTTTGATAACGCGAAAGAAAACATAAGACGGATTGTGGCGCAGCAATTCCGCCCCATCCACCGGATTCCGCTTTACCCAATTCGCGATCACGGTTGCCGAAACCTGATGCGGTTCGTAGATGCCGCGCGTCACCATCTCCTGACCGATGGACTTGTATTCGTGACCGTTGTTGCCGGCATAGCCAAGGCGGATCTGCGTGCCATCCTCGAGATCGATACGCCCGGAGCCCTGGATCTGCAGGAACATCAGCGCCACCGGATCGTCGACCCAGGCGATCTCGTAACCGGAGAGCGCATTGCTCTCCTCGATCTCGCGGCGGGACATGAAACGACCGGGACTGCTTTCGGGTGGCAGGCGATATACCGGATAGCGGAACCGCGGTGTGCGGTGTCGCGATCCGTTCAGCTCCGGCTCATAGTATCCGGTGAACAGCGCCGGCGTGCCGTTCTGGATCAGCACCGGGGTAAAGAACAATTCGAAGAAGGTCTGCGCCTTGCCATGGCTCTCTGCCTGGTCCCGCGCCACCCGGCAGATCGCGCGCCAGTCGACGTCCCGCATATCCCCGCAGGTATTCAGAAAGACCTGCAGCGCGGCTTCCTGATCGTCCGCCTTCCAACCCTGCAGATCAGCAAAGCTCAGCACGGTGTAGGTCAGCTCGGTGACCGGTGGCGGGCTTTCGGGATGTTCAACCTGCGGCGGCCGCAACTCGGGCATGTCGTTTTCAGAGAGACCATCCAGCCCCAGCTCTTCCACCGGATCCTCGTCCAGGAAGATGCTGTTGGGCATGATGTTCGCAGGTGGGCGTACCTGCGTGACCCCGGCGGCATCCTGCGCCGTCAGCGGCCCCGGCAGAAGGAGCGCGGCAGCAAGGGCACATGCCACATATGCCGCCGCACCCCTGGCCGTCATTCGCCCGTTGCGGCCAACTGCCAGTTCAGGTCGTCGCTGCCCATGACACGTTCAAAGGTCCAGCTGTCCTTCTGGGTCTTGATGCGGTCGGGCGCGCCTTCGACGACCGTGCCCTGGGCATCCTTGACCACCTCGGTCAGCTGACCGTGATAGCGTACCATCAGCTCGGCGCGACGGGTCACCGGGTCGAACTCGGCACCGGCCAGGCTCATTTCCTTGACGCCGATGAACTCGGCCTCGACGGTCAGGCCCTGGGTCGCGCGGGCGGCAACCACCTCGGCAAAGCTGTCATAGACATCCGGCGCCAGGAAGGGCTTCACGTCTTCCAGTTCGCCCTTTTCAAAGGCCATCAGGATCATTTCATAGGCGGCACGTGCGCCGGCCAGGAATTCCGAAACGCTGAACGACGGCTCGATGGCCTTCATCTGCGCCAGTGCATTCGCTTCGGGAGAGTTCTCGGCAACGTGATCGGTGATATCCGGGTCGGGGCCACCCTCGATCACTTCAAAGGCCCCCGTCCGTGCGGCGGGCTGCGGGTGTTCGGTCACGGGCGGTTTCTCGAAGCCTTCTCGTGTACCCAGGACATTTTTCAGCCGCAGGATGAGAAAGACAGCGATCCCCGCAAGAACCAGAAGCTGGAGAATAGGCGAATTCATTGGAACCTCTCGGGCCTCCGGGCATGGTAACAATAACGTCTTGCCCCTATGTAGGTGACAGGTAGGGTTGAGTCCACTCTGCCACCAAGAGAGGAGAAGGTTTCATGTGGCTTCTTTTGAGCTTTATTGCGATACCGATCATTGAAATCGCTCTGTTCGTGACCGTTGGTGCGATGATCGGCCTCTGGTGGACCCTTGCCATTGTCTTCGGTTCGGCCTTCCTGGGCATCTGGCTGCTGCGCAACGAGGGCACCCATGCCGTCGAGCGTATCCAGAAAAGCCTGAACGAGAATACCGATCCGGCCGCGCCCATGGTGGATACCGCGATGTTCCTGCTAGCCGGTATCCTGCTAATTATTCCGGGCTTTTTTACCGATACCGTCGGCCTTCTGATGCTGATCCCCTTCGTCAGGCACATGACCTTCAAGGCGCTGCGCAAACGCGCCAACATCCAGGGCTACACCGTCAATGCCGGTGGCATGCAAGGTCGCTACTATGAGGACTCCGACGTGATCGAGGGCGAGTTCACCGAACTGGACAGCCCCAAGAGCCCCACGCACAATCCCTCGGGCTGGACCCGCCACTGAGTGACGCTGCGTTCCCCTTTTTTTCTCGGGCAAAGCCAGGATCTCGGGGGCGGCTTCTCCCAATGGAACGTTGAGGCGGGTTGCCCAAGCTGCTAGGACAACGCGCAACAACTCGAAACTCCGCAGGAGCAGTCCAACATGGCCGACGAACAAACCAACGGCGCCGCACCGCAGCAGGCCCCCCAAGTAAAGATGAACGTCCTGACGCAGTACATCCGCGACATGTCGTTCGAGAACATCCTTGCCCGCAAGCCGGCCACCGGCTCCGTCACGCCCGACGTCAAGGTTCAGGTGGCCCTGGACGCCAAGAAGCGTGAAGCCGAAAACCAGTACGAAGTGCTGATGAAGCTGACCGTCAACTCGGTGGCCAAAGACAGCGGCGACCCGATGTTCCTGCTCGAACTGGAATATGTGGGTGTCTTCAACATCTCCGGCGTGCCCGAAGATCAGCTGCACCCCTTCCTGCTCATCGAATGCCCGCGGATGCTCTTCCCCTTCGTGCGTCGCATCGTTTCCGATGTCACCCGCGATGGTGGCTTCCCGCCGCTGAACCTCGATACGATCGATTTCGTTCAGCTCTACCGTTCGGAGCTGCAGCGCCGCGCCGCTCAGCAGCAGACCGCACCCGCAAACTAATTGCAGATAACCGGCTGATCTCTCAGCCGAGTTTCTTCCACAACGCGGCGTCGCCCATCTTGTCGATCATGGCATCATGGGCGGCGCGTTCCTCCTCCGTCAGGCGCGAGGGCAGGGCGACGGGCCGCGGACGCGGCCGCCAGTCGGCATCGGCCACCTCGGTGGTCACCTTCTTCTTCTCAGGTGCAAGAACCAGGTCGGGCTGACGCCCACCGATCAGCTCCAGGTAAACCTCGGCCAGGATCTCGGAGTCGAGAAGGGCGCCGTGCAGTGTCCGCGAGGAGTTGTCGATGCCGAAGCGGCGGCAGAGCGCATCCAGCGAGGCCGGCGAGCCAGGGTACTTCTTCCGCGCGATGTCGAGCGTATCGAGCGCCTGGTTCATCGGGATCCGCGGCAGGTTCAGCCACCCCAGCTCGGCATTGAGGAATTTCATGTCGAACTGGGCGTTATGGATGATCAGCTTGGAGTCCTGGATGAAATCCAGGAAGCTCTGCGCGACCTTGGCAAAGACAGGCTTGTCGGCCAGGAAATCATTGCCCAGCCCGTGCACCTTGAAGGCCTCGTCGGGCATGTCCCGCTCGGGGTTGATATAGACGTGATAGGTCTCGCCGGTGGGTATATGGTTGAACAGCTCCACCGCACCGATCTCGACCAGGCGGTCGCCCTGTTCGGGTTCGAACCCGGTCGTCTCGGTATCGAGGACGATCTCACGCATCTGTCATACCCTTCCGAATTTCACTAACAATTTCAGATACCTGCTGCCTTGCATGCGCCTCGGTATCTGTGATCACCACGTATGTGGCGCGCCGGCGCTTTTCCGCGTCGGGCATCTGTTTCGCCAGGATCATCTCGAACTGCGCCTCGCTCATGGTGCCCCGTGCAAGCACCCTGCGGCGCTGTTCCGCGGCATCCACCGAGACACAGACTGTCGCATCGCAGGCGCTGGCATAGCTGCCCTCGAAGAGCAGCGGGATATCCAGCACCACGATATCAGCGGCGGCGCCGACGATGAAGTCCTGCCGATCCGAGGCCACCAGCGGATGCACGATCGCCTCGATACGCGTCAGGGCGGTGGGATCGGCGCCGATGATCCGTTTCAGTGCTTCACGTGAAACAGCGCCGTCCCGCACCGCATCGGGAAATTCAGCCGCCATGGGCGCCACAGCGGCGCCCCCCGGACCATAGAGGCGGTGCACCGCCTCGTCCGCATCCCAGAGCGCACAGCCCTCCTCGACGAACATGCGGCCCGTCGTCGACTTGCCCATGCCGATGGATCCCGTCAGGCCGAGGATGAAGCTCATGCCAACGCCGCGGCGCGCAGGTCCTGGTCCACCACGGGTCTCTGGCCAAACCAGCTCTCGAAGCCCGGCACCGCCTGGTGCAACAGCATCCCGAGGCCGTCGACAACCGTGCAACCGGCCTCGCCCGCAGACCGAAGAAGGTGCGTTGTCAGGGGGTTATAGACAAGATCCGTCACCACCTGCCCCTTGTGCAGCCCATCGAGCGGCACCCGAAGCTGACTCTTGCCAACCATCCCGAGAGAGGTCGTGTTCACCACGAGCGCGGCATCCTCGATCATGTTTCCGGCCTGCACCCAATCGATCACGCGGATCCGGTTGCCAAAATCCTGCTGCAGCCGCTCGGCCCGGTCGCGGGTGCGGTTCGACACCTGGATCTCCGGCGTACCGGCATCGAGCAGGGAGGAAATCACTGCCCGGCAGGCGCCGCCAGCGCCCAGAACCGCCGCGGGTCCGGCCGCAGGATCCCAGTCTGCCGCAGACTGCCTCAGGTTCTCGATGAAACCGTATCCATCTGTATTATCTGCATGAATCGTACCGTCCGGGCGGAACGCGATGGTGTTCGCCGCACCGATCAGGCTGGCGCGGTCGGTCACCTCGTCGGCCAGCTCCAGCACAGCTTCCTTGTGCGGGATGGTCACGTTGATACCGACAAAGCCCATTTTCGGCAGTGCGCGCAGCACTTCGGCAAGGTTGTCGGGGTGCACGTCCATGGGAACATAGTGCCCGGCGATGCCCAGCGTCTTCAGCCAGTGACCATGCACCAGCGGCGAGCGCGAATGCGCGATCGGATGGCCGATCACGCCGGCCAGGGGCACGCGGGCAGGGGTATCGCTCTCCAGGGTCATGACTCTATGGCTCCTCTGAGGGCAAGGTAGTCGAGAATTTCCAGAAGCGGCAGGCCGAGCACCGCGAAATAGTCGCCATCGATGCGATTGAACAGGCGCGCGCCCTCGGCCTCGACCTGGTAGGCACCGCAGGAGTACCCGATCTCGGGCCAGTTCCGCGTCACGTAATCCTCCAGGTAGGCGTCGGAAATCTCGCGCATGGTCAGCTTCACGTCGCTCACCTTGCGCCAGACCGGCTTGCCCTCGTGACAGATCACCGCAGCACTGTGCAGCGCATGACGCTTGCCCGACAGGGCACGGATCTGCGCCCGTGCCTCCTCCTGGCTTTCCGGCTTGGAAATAATTTTACCTTCAAATTCAAGTGTTTGATCGCATCCGATCGTGAACGCCTCGGGGGACTTGAGCCCGACCTTCTCGGCCTTCATCTGGGCCAGGGCATCGGCCACGTTGCGTGGGCTCTCGCCTTCGGCAACCAGCGCCGCACGCACCATCTCTTCGTCGACGCGCGCGCGTTTCACCGAAAAGGGCACACCGGCACGGCGCAGCAGCTCTGCGCGGATCTCCGAACCGGAGGCAAGGATGATGGCTGACGACATGGGGATAAACCCGTGAAAAACTCTGCGATAACGGCCCGTCTTCTTCTGGGAAAATTCGGGATAAAGCGCAAGGGGGCGGGGTCAGCGTGGATAAACCCCCGATTCCCGCACAGCAGCGCAGGATTCCTCCCTCCGTGGACAGGGATAACCCGATTTGTCCTTCCGCACGATTCCCCCCGGATTCAATCCCCACCGGCTGTCCACAGTTATCCCCAAGGTTTTCACAGGATAAGGCCTTGGAATCGCGAGATGAAAAAAAATCCGAGAAAAGTTGTGCAGAGCGGACTCCAGATTCGCCCCCAGGTTTTCCCCATGTGGAAAAGCGGGAGGACAAACAAAGGATCCACAGGTTCGGAGCTGCCTACATCTCACAACAAATCTTTTTTAAAAAAGATATTAAGGTTATGTGGGATGCCTGAACCGGAGCCAAACCATGTCTGACTTCCTCGCCTGGGCCTACCCGTGGACAAAAACCCTGCATATCATCTCGGTGATCAGCTGGATGGCAGGGCTGTTCTACCTTCCAAGGCTCTTCGTGTATCACGTGGAACAGGTTAAGGACGGCGACACCGACGCGCTCTTTCAGACGATGGAGTACAAATTGCTCCGCGCAATCATGAATCCGGCGATGATCGCCACCTGGATCTTCGGTCTGGCCCTTGTTTTCACGCCGGGAATCGTCAACTGGCACATGGTCTGGCCCTATACCAAGGGCGCGGCCGTGCTGGGGATGACCTGGTTTCATCACTGGCTCGGCCTGCGCCGCAAGGATTTCGCCAAAGGCGAGAACACTTTCACCGGCCGGCGCTACCGGATGATGAACGAAGTGCCCACCTTGCTGATGATCGTCATCGTGGCTTCCGTCGTCGTGAAATTCTGAGAGAATTGACTCAACAGGTCACAGCGCCTATCTAGGCCTCAGTTGCCCGTCCGGGCGATAGAATCTCCCGTTCCGAAAAGAATCCCTGTACCCCCCTACGTGGGTGTGCGTGGCACAAGGTGTGACATGACCGAGAACAGTCTCAATCTCTCCGATCTCAAGGCGAAAAGCCCCAAGGCGCTTCTGGCGATGGCCGAAGAGCTCGAGATCGAGAACGCCTCGACCATGCGCAAGGGCGAGATGATGTTCCAGATCCTCCGCGAGCTCGCGGACGAGGACTGGCAGATCGGCGGCGACGGTGTGCTCGAGGTGCTTCAGGACGGTTTCGGCTTCCTGCGCTCGCCCGAGGCGAACTATCTGCCCGGTCCCGATGACATCTACGTCTCGCCCGACATGATCCGTCAGTTCTCGCTGCGCACCGGCGACACCGTCGAGGGCCTGATGAAGGCTCCGGACGACAACGAACGCTATTTTGCGCTGACCTCCGTCACCTCGATCAACTTCGAGGATCCGGAGAAGGCCCGTCACAAGATCGCCTTCGACAACCTGACGCCGCTTTACCCCGACGAGCGCCTGAAGATGGAAATCGAGGATCCGACGATCAAGGACCGCTCTGCGCGCATCATCGACCTGGTCGCACCGATCGGGAAGGGCCAGCGGAGCCTGATCGTGGCCCCGCCGCGCACCGGCAAGACCGTCCTGCTGCAGAACATCGCCTCGAGCATCGAGAAGAACCACCCCGAGTGCTACCTGATCGTCCTGCTGATCGACGAACGCCCGGAAGAAGTCACCGACATGCAGCGTTCGGTGAAGGGCGAGGTGATCTCCTCGACCTTCGACGAACCCGCCACGCGCCACGTTGCCGTCTCGGAAATGGTCATCGAAAAGGCCAAGCGCCTGGTCGAGCATAAACGAGATGTGGTGATCCTGCTCGACTCGATCACAAGACTTGGTCGTGCCTTCAACACCGTCGTGCCGTCTTCGGGCAAGGTTCTGACGGGTGGTGTCGACGCAAACGCCCTGCAACGGCCCAAGCGCTTCTTCGGTGCCGCACGGAACATCGAAGAGGGTGGTTCGCTCACCATCATCGCCACCGCGCTGATCGACACCGGCTCGCGGATGGACGAAGTCATCTTCGAAGAATTCAAGGGCACCGGTAACTCGGAAATCGTCCTCGACCGTAAGATCGCCGACAAGCGCGTCTACCCGGCGATGGACATCCTCAAGTCCGGCACCCGGAAGGAAGACCTGCTCGTCGACAAGGGCGACCTGCAGAAAACCTTCGTTCTGCGCCGTATCCTGAACCCGATGGGCACCACCGATGCCATCGAGTTCCTGATTTCCAAGCTGAAGCAGACCAAGACCAACTCGGAATTCTTCGACTCTATGAATACTTGATCGGGAAATACCCGATCCTGGGGCTTCCCGGAGAGGAGAGGCGCGATGGACACGATCTTTGCCCTGGCTTCGGCTCCGGGCAGGGCCGGGGTATCCGTGGTTCGGATGTCCGGCCCTTCCGTTTTACCGGCTCTTGAACAGCTGGGCGTCTCGGCGCCGGCGCCGCGTCAGGCGATCCTGCGCAATATCCGTGATGAACGGGGTGATCTGCTCGATCAGGCACTGATCCTGCATTTCGCAGCTCCGGCCAGTTTTACCGGGGAAGATGTCGTCGAACTGCATTTGCACGGCAGCCCGGCGATCATCACCTCGGTCCTGCGGGTTCTGGGCGAAATGCCGGGCCTTCGCATGGCCGAAGCCGGCGAATTTACCCGTCGTGCGCTCGAAAACGGCAAGATGGACCTCGCTCAGGTCGAAGGTCTTGCCGATCTCATTGATTCCGAGACCGAGGCGCAGCGCCGCCAGGCACAGCGTGTCTTTTCCGGCAAGCTCGGCGATATCGTTCAGACCTGGCGCGCCGACCTGATCCGCACCGCGGCTCTGCTAGAGGCCACGATCGATTTCGTCGATGAAGATGTGCCCGTGGACGTGCGCCCCGAGGTGCGCGAGCTGCTTGCGAAAACCCGCGACAGCCTGAAGATCCAGGCCGAGGGCGCCGCCGTGGCCGAACGCGTGCGCACCGGTTTCGAGGTCGCCATTCTCGGCGCGCCGAACGCCGGAAAATCGACCTTGCTCAATTGCCTTGCGGGCCGCGATGCGGCGATCACGTCATCGGTTGCCGGCACCACACGCGACGTGATCGAGGTGCGGATGGATCTGAAGGGGCTGCCTGTCACGCTCCTCGATACCGCCGGTCTCCGCGAAACCGAGGACGAAGTCGAAGCCATCGGCATCGAGCGCGCCCGCAGCCGTGCAAAGCTTGCCGATCTGCGCATCTATCTTCTAGAGCCCGGCGAAGATCCCCAGTTCGACCTCGATGCCGAGGATATCGTGCTGCATGGCAAGGCCGACATCACCGGCGATCCCGAGGGGATCAGCGGCGCGACGGGGCAGGGGGTTGATCGTCTTGTCTCGCGACTGTCCGAGATTTTCGCGACCCGCACCGCACTCGTTGCCACGGCCACGCGGGAGAGGCACCGTCTGGCCATTTTCCGCGCGCTGGAGTATCTGGGCCAGGCGGAATCGCTGCTGGACAATCCGGCCTATGGTGAAGACGTGATCGCCGAGGAACTTCGCTCTGCTATCCGGGCCCTCAATTCTCTGGTAGGACTCGTCGACGTCGAGTCTCTTCTGGACGAGATCTTCTCCAGTTTCTGCATCGGCAAGTAGGAGTTGTTTCACGTGAAACATTCGGAATTCGATGTTGTCGTCGTTGGCGGTGGCCACGCGGGTTGCGATGCGGCCCACGCCGCCGCGCGCACAGGTGCCAAAACGGCGTTGGTGACATTGAAAATGGAGGGTATCGGCGTGATGTCCTGCAATCCGGCCATCGGTGGCCTGGGCAAAGGGCACCTGGTGCGCGAAATCGACGCCCTCGATGGTGTCATGGGCCGCGTGGCCGACAAGGCCGGGATCCAGTTCCGTTTGCTGAACCGGCGCAAGGGGCCGGCCGTTCAGGGGCCGCGGGCCCAGGCCGATCGTGCCGTCTACCGTGCCGAAATGCTGCGGGAAATGACGAATTTCCCCGGTTTGAGCGTGATTCAGGGTGAAGTTGTCGATTTTCGCATGGATGGCGGCCGCGTTGCCGGCCTGATCCTGGCCGATGGCAGCGAGATTTCCGCCCGCGCCGTGGTCCTGACCACCGGCACCTTCCTGCGCGGCATCATCCACATCGGGGATCAGCACTATTCCGGCGGCCGCATGGGCGACAACGCCGCAAACCGCCTCGGTGAACGCATGGATGGCTTCGGGCTGCCGCTCGGCCGTCTGAAAACCGGCACGCCGCCGCGTCTCGACGGCAAGACGATCAACTGGGATATCCTCGAGGAACAACCGGGCGATGAAGAGCCGGTGTTGTTCTCCTTCCTCAGCACCTCGGTCAATCTGGCCCAGGTGCCCTGCGGCATCACCCATACCAACGCGAAAACGCACCAGATCATTCGCGACAATCTCTCGCGATCGGCCATGTACGGTGGCCATATCGAGGGGGTAGGGCCCCGCTACTGCCCTTCGATCGAGGACAAGGTGGTGCGTTTCGCCGACAAGGAGTCGCATCAGGTCTTCCTGGAACCTGAAGGGCTGAACGACGACACCGTTTATCCCAACGGGATTTCCACTTCGCTGCCTGCCGATGTGCAGGAGGATTACGTGCGGTCGATGAAGGGCCTGGAAGAGGTCACGATCCTTCAGCCGGGCTATGCCATCGAATATGATTACGTCGATCCTCGCGCGCTCGACACGCGCTTGGCGCTGCGGGATGTGCCCGGGCTCTTCCTAGCCGGTCAGATCAACGGCACCACGGGCTATGAAGAGGCGGCGGCCCAGGGGCTGGTGGCCGGGCTGAACGCGGCGAGAGCGGCGCTCGATCTAGATCCTGTGGTTTTCGGACGCTCTGACAGCTATATAGGCGTCATGATCGACGATCTGACGACCCGCGGCGTCTCGGAACCTTACCGGATGTTTACCTCGCGTGCCGAATATCGTCTGTCGCTGCGTGCCGACAACGCGGATCAGCGCCTGACCGAAGTAGGCATTGCCGCCGGCCTCGTTGGAGAACGGCGCCGCGCAGCCTTTGCCGAGAAGATGGAGAAGCTCTCCGCCGGGCAGAAGATCCTCGAGGAAACGGTCGTGACGCCCAAGGTTCTGAACGGCAATGGCATCAAGGTGGGCGAAGACGGGAAACAGCGCAGCCTCTACCAGGTTCTGGCGTTCCCGGAGGTCGAGATACAGCATATGGTGTCTATCGAACCTCAGCTTGAAGTGCTGGATCAGGATACCCGCGAGCAGCTGAAAAAGGATGCCCTTTACGCCACCTATATCCAGCGCCAGCAGCAGGATGCCGCTGCGCTGAAAAAGGACGAGGCGCGCGGCATTCCCGATGATTTCGACTATGCGCTTCTCGAAGGGCTGTCGAACGAGCTGAAGAGCAAGCTCGTGCGTATTCGCCCCTCGAATCTGGGGCAGGCGGGCCGGATCGAAGGTATGACGCCGGCGGCTCTGGCGCTGATCCTGGCCCGGCTGAACAAGGAAAAGCGGGAAAAGACGGCGTGAGCAGGCATATCCTGGAACAGAGTGTTTCACGTGAAACATTCCGCAAACTCGAGATCTACGCCGATCTGCTGATCCAGTGGAATCCGAAGATCAACCTGGTCTCGAAATCCACGATCCCGGATCTCTGGGATCGTCACATGCTCGATTCCGCTCAAATTTATGAAAATGCGCCAGAGAAATTCGCTTCCTGGCTCGATATCGGCAGCGGCGGTGGCTTTCCCGGCCTGGTCGCCGCCATCTACGCCGCAGAGAAACAACCCGAAGCGGCGTTCACGCTGATCGAATCGGATCAGCGCAAATGCGCTTTCCTGCGCACTGTCGCGCGGGAATGCGGGCTGAAGGTGACCGTCACCGCGAAACGCATCGAGGCCGTCGATCCGATCGGCGCGGATGTGCTCTCTGCGCGGGCACTTTCCGCGCTGCCAGAGCTGCTGGACTTCGCGGATCGGCATCTCGCTGCCGATGGCGTGGCACTTTTCCCCAAGGGCGCCCGCTGGAAAGAGGAAGTTGCCGCCGCAGAGGCGCATTGGCGCTTTCGCTGCGAGGCCCTGCCGAGTAAAACGGAAACCGAGGCCGTCATCCTGAAAATCGGAGGAATCGAACGTGTCCAGCCTGCTTGATATGCGTGGTCCCCGGATCATCGCGGTTGCGAACCAGAAGGGTGGGGTCGGCAAGACGACAACGGCCATCAACCTCGGCGCCGCATTGGCAGAGCAGGGTATGCGCGTGCTGCTGATCGACCTCGATCCGCAGGGGAATGCTTCCACCGGCCTGGGGATCGAATCCGATCGTCGCGAGAATTCCGCCTACGAATTGCTGCTTGAAAATGCCGCCCTTCAGGAGGTGATCCAGCCGTCCAGCGTCGAGGGGCTCGATATCGTGCCCGCCACCGTCGACCTCTCCTCTGCGGATATCGACCTCGTGGCCAATGAAAAGCGGTCCTTCCTGCTCCATGATGCCTTGAGGCAGCAGGCGATGGAGGATTACGCCTATGATTTCGTGCTGATCGACTGCCCGCCGTCGCTCAGCCTGCTGACGGTCAACGCCATGGTGGCCGCGCATTCCGTTCTGGTGCCCCTGCAGAGCGAGTTTTTCGCCCTGGAAGGTCTGTCCCAGCTGATGCTGAGCGTCCGGGAAGTGCGCCAGAGCGCGAACCCGGGCCTGAAGATCGAGGGGATCGTTCTGACGATGTACGATTCCCGCAATAATCTCAGTCAGCAGGTCGAGGAAGACGCGCGCGACAACCTCGGCGACCTGGTCTTCCGCACCATCATCCCGCGCAACGTCCGGGTCAGCGAGGCGCCGTCCTTTGCGGTGCCGGTGCTGGAATTCGACAGCCTCTCGAAAGGGGCGATGGCCTATCGCGCACTGGCCCAGGAATTGCTGAAGAGATACGAACCCGCAGCGGCCTGACCGAGGAGAGAGCAGTATGGAAAAGAAGAAGACACGCGGCTTGGGACGCGGGCTGTCGGCCCTGATGGCGGATGTGAACCCCGAGGAGACCGCAGCAGCCGGGAATTCCTCTCGCAGGCCCGACATGATGGTGCCGATCGAGAACGTGGTACCAAATCCTGATCAGCCGCGGCGGACATTTACCCCTGCACAGCTGCAGGAACTGTCGGCTTCCATTGCAGAGAAGGGCGTGATCCAGCCCCTGATCGTGCGTCCGAAGCCCGATGCACCGGGCAAGTACGAGATCGTTGCCGGGGAACGCCGCTGGCGCGCCTCGCAGATGGCACAGCTGCACGAGCTGCCGGTGATCGTGCGTGATTTCGACGATACCGAAGTGCTCGAGATCGCGATCATCGAGAACATCCAGCGCGCCGATCTGAACCCGATCGAAGAGGCGGCCGGCTATCGACAGCTGATGGAGAAGTTCGGCCATACGCAGGAAAAGATGGCCCAGGCGCTCGGCAAGAGCCGCAGCCACATCGCAAACCTCCTGCGCCTGCTCAGCCTGCCGGAAGAGGTGCGCGAACTGCTGCAGGACGGGCAGCTCTCGGCGGGTCACGCCCGCGCCCTGATCACCTCGGACGACCCTGTGACCCTGGCCTATCGCGTGGTCGACAACGGCCTCTCCGTGCGGGCCACGGAGCAGCTGGCCAAGAAAAAGACCCCTGAGGAGGGCGCCAAGGCCCCGAAGGCGCCGAAGTCGATGACCGAAAAGGATGCCGACACCCGCGCGCTGGAGGCCGATCTCTCGGCCGCGCTCGGGATGAAGGTTTCCATCGACCACATGCCGGGGCAGGGCTCTGGCAAGCTGACGATCAGCTACGGTTCCCTGGAGGGGCTCGACGACCTCTGCCAGATCCTCAGCGCTTCGCGCTAGGCCGGGTCCAGAGGAAGGTCAGCACCGCCACGAGCGTGATCCCCTGGATCACCAGCAGCAGCGGTCGCAGCCCCATCATGATCGAGATCAGGTAGACGCCTCCCACCATGACGGTGGCGAGGCGTTTTGCCTTCAGGGAGATGGCGCCGCTCTCGTGCCAGTCGCGGATCGCCGGGCCAAAGGTCGGGTGATGCACCAGCCAGTCGTGCAGCCGCTCCGAAGAGCGCGCGAAACAGAAGGTGGCGAGCAGCATGAAGGGCACGGTGGGCAAAAGTGGCAGCACCACCCCGATCAGGCCCAGCCCGAGGCAGAAAAACCCGGATATGAGCCAGAACACCCGCATTCCCTATGAATCCAGCAGTTTGTTTAAGATCGCATTTAGAAGCATACGGCCCTGATTTGTAACGAAAATCTGCGATTTTTCGCGTTTCAGAAGATCCATCTCGTCGAGCTCGTTCAGAATGCCTGTGTCGATGGGCGTTCCGCTCAATCTCTCGTACCGGTTCAGATCGATCCCTTCCAGCAGCCGCAGCCCCATCAGCAGGTACTCCTGCGCCTGCTCCGGTCCGGACAGCGCATCGCGCACCACGTCGCCGGATCCGGCCTCGGCGGCGGTGATCCACTTGCCGGGGGCGCGGTGCGCCTCGGTGGCGTACTTCTGCCCGTCGATGGTCACGCGGCCATGGGCACCGGGCCCGACGCCCACGTAATCTCCGTAGCGCCAGTAGAGCACGTTGTGCCGCGACCGGGCACCATCACGGGCATGGTTGGAGACTTCGTAGCAGTCAAAGCCATGGGCCGCCGTCACCTCCTGGGTCAGCTCGTACATGTCGGCGGCCAGGTCATCCTCGGGCAGGCCCTTCAGCCCGCCGCGATTGTAGCGGTCGCCAAAGGCCGTGCCCTGTTCGATCGTCAGCTGGTAGAGCGACAGGTGGTCGATGGCCAGTGACAGCGCCCGGTTCAGCTCGTCCTCCCAGGCGGCGAGGGTCTGGTCCTGCCGTGCATAGATCAGGTCGAAGCTCACGCGGTCGAACTGGTTGCGGGCCACGTCGAAGGCGCGCAGGGCCTCGTCGACGGAATGCAGCCGCCCCAGGCGCCGCAGGTCGGCATCGTTCATCGCCTGGAACCCCATCGAGACCCGGTTGACCCCGGCCATGGCATAGCCACGGAACCGCTCCGCCTCCACCGAGCCCGGATTGGCCTCCAGCGTCACTTCCACGTCGTTCGCCTGGGGCCAGAGCCGCCGTATGGCGCTCAGGATGCCCTCCACGGTGGCAGGTTCCATCAGCGAGGGGGTGCCGCCCCCGAAGAAGACGGATTGCACCACACGGCCCTGTGTGAGGGCCGCGTGGCGTTCCAGTTCGGTGATGTAGGATTTCAGCCAGCGGGCCTGGTCGACCCTGTCCCAGACATGGGAGTTGAAGTCGCAATAGGGGCATTTCGACTGACAGAAGGGCCAGTGGACATAGATGCCAAAGCCCGCGTTCTGCCAGTCGTCAAATGCCGCCACCTCACTCAAAGCAGGTCTTCAGCTTGGCAAAGGCATCCGCGCGGTGCGAAATGCTGTTCTTTTCGTCCGGATCCATCTCGGCAAAGGTGATGTCGTAGCCTTCGGGCACGAACATCGGATCATAGCCGTGGCCATGGTCTCCGCGCATGGGCCAGGTCAGGCTGCCGGGCATCTTGCCGGCAAAGATCTCGTCGTGGCCATCGGGCCAGGCCAGGCAGAAGGTACAGTTGAACGTGGCCGTGCGGGGCAGGGGCGCGTTCTTCTCTTCCAGCTTGTCCCAGACCTTCTTCATCGCCATCGGAAAATCGCGGCCCTGCGGCGTCTCGGCCCAGTCGGCGGTATAGACCCCGGGCGCCCCGTCGAGCGCATCGACCGAGATCCCGCTGTCGTCCGACAGCGCCGGCAGGCCGGTGGCCTTGGCGGCGTAATGCGCCTTGATCCTTGCATTGCCGACAAAGGTATCCTGGTCTTCCACGGGCTCTTCCAGCCCGTGATCGGCGGCCGAGGTCACGGTGATGCCGAAGGGCGCCAGAAGCTCCGAGATCTCGCGCAGCTTGCCCTTGTTGTGGCTGGCAATCACCAGCTCCTTGCCGTCGAACTTACGCATTGCAGGCCTCTTTCTGGATCGCGACGAGCTCGCTCACGCCCTTTTCGGCCAGGTCGAGCAGCTCGTTCATCTGGGCGCGGGAAAACACCGAACCCTCTGCAGACATCTGCACTTCGATCAGGTTTTTCGACCCCGTCATGATGAAGTTTCCGTCAACGCCGGCTTCGCTGTCCTCGGGGTAATCGAGGTCGAGCACCGGCTGGCCCGCGTAGATCCCGCAGGAAACCGCGGCCACCGGATCGATCAGCGGATCGGTGATCACCTCGCCGGTCTTCATCAGCTTGTTGACCGCCAGGCGCAGCGCGACCCAGCCGCCGGTGATCGAGGCACAGCGGGTGCCGCCATCGGCCTGGATCACGTCGCAGTCCACGGTGATCTGGCGCTCGCCCAGGGCCACGCGGTCGACGCCGGCACGCAGCGAACGGCCGATCAGGCGCTGGATTTCCACCGTGCGGCCACCCTGCTTGCCCATGGCGGCCTCGCGGCGCATCCGGCTCGAGGTCGAGCGCGGCAGCATGCCGTATTCCGCCGTCACCCAGCCGAGGCCCGAGCCCTTGATGAAGGGCGGCACGCGGGGTTCGATCGTGGCCGTGCACAGCACGTGGGTGTCGCCGACCTTGATCAGGCAAGAGCCTTCCGCATGTTTCGTTACGCCTGTTTCGATTGAAACCGGGCGCATTTCGCCTAAATCTCTTCCTGAAGGTCGCATAAAATTCCCCTTTTGATGCGACCCCAGATATTCAAGCCGGTGGTGGCATGGCAAGCCCCGTTGACCTTTCCGCGGGGCAGACTTTAATGACATTCCGGTACAGGCTGTGGGCATGGCAGAGACAAACTCGATCCTAGACGAGATGAACGACCGCTCGCGCGAAGTGTTTCGCCGCGTGGTCGAAGGCTACCTGGAGAGCGGCGAGCCGGTTGGGTCGCGCACCCTGACCCGCATGATGAGCGAGAAGGTCAGCGCCGCCACCATCCGCAACACCATGCAGGATCTCGAGTACATGGGCCTGCTGGACAGCCCCCATGTCAGCGCCGGCCGCGTGCCCACGCAGCAGGGGCTGCGCATGTTCGTGGATGGCCTGCTCGAGGTCGGCGACCTGGGCCAGGAGGACCGCCAGAAGATCGATGCCACCGTCGGCAACGGCGGCGACGTGGGCGCCATGCTCGATCGCATCGGCTCGGCCCTCAGCTTTGCCACGCGGGGCGCCTCGCTTGTGCTGGCGCCCAAGCACGAGGCCCCGATCAAGCACATCGAATTCGTCGGTCTCGGCGGGGATCGCGCCCTGGTGGTGCTGGTCTTCGGCGATGGCCACGTGGAGAACCGCATCTTCACGCCGCCGCCGGGTCAGACCCCCAGCTCGATGCGCGAGGCGGCGAACTTCCTGAACTCGATCATCGAGGGCGAGACGATCTCGGATGTGCGCCGGATTGTTTCACGTGAAATAGAGGCCCGCCGTCAGCAGATCGACGGGCTTGCCGCCGCGCTTGTGGAAAGCGGCCTGGCGGTCTGGGGCGGTGAGGGCGAGGGCGAGAGCCAGGAAAGGCTGATCGTCCGCGGCCGCTCCCATCTGCTCGACAGCGAGGAAGCGGACCTCGACAGGATCCGCATTCTCTTCGACGATCTGGAGCGCAAGCGGGACATTGCCGAGTTCCTGGAGCTGACCGAGGAGGGCGAAGGCGTTCGCATTTTTATCGGGTCGGAGAACAAACTTTTCTCACTTTCGGGTTCCTCTTTGGTGGTGTCTCCCTATATGAACGCGGATCGAAAGATTATCGGCGCGGTCGGGGTCATCGGGCCCACGCGGCTCAACTATGGGCGGATCGTTCCGATAGTGGATTACACGGCACAGCTCGTGGGGCGGATGATTTCCGACCGCAGCTGAGCTGGCGATAGAGGTGAAGTATGGCAGAGCCGAAAGACGAGGAATTCCTGGACGATCTGGAGCAGGCCGAAGCAGAGGCCTACGAGATCGATGAGGAAGAGATCGACGCCGAAGAGGCCGAGCTGGAAGCGCTGAAAGCGGAACGCGATGCGCTGAAGGACAAGTTCATGCGTGCGCTTGCAGATGCGGAGAACTCGCGCAAGCGGGCCGACAAGCAGCGCCGCGAAGCCGAGATGTACGGCGGGTCGAAACTGGCCCGCGACATGCTGCCGGTCTACGACAACATGAAACGTGCGCTCGAGGCCGCCGGCGACAAGAACGAGCAAAACGAAGCGCTTATCGAGGGGATCGAGCTGACCATGCGCGAGCTGGTCAACACCTTCCGCAAGCACGGGATCGAGCCGATCGCGCCCGAGGTGGGCGACCGTTTCGACCCGAACCTGCACGAGGCGATGTTCGAGGCCCCGGTGCCCGGCACCAAGGCCGGCGACATCATCCAGGTCTCGGCCGAGGGCTTCATGATCTCCGACCGCCTGCTGCGTCCGGCGCAGGTGGGCGTAAGCTCGAACCCGGCCTGACCGGGGCCTGATAGGGGCCTGATTTCCGGCTGCGCCGGAGCCTCCGGCGGGGATGTTTGAGACAGGAAAATGAGAATGGGGCGCCCCGCGGTAAGCAGGGCGCCCCTTTTCACATTCCTCGCGGGCCTATTCGTCCCGTGCGGCATCCTTCAGCCGATAGAGCATGTCCAGGGCCTCGCGCGGGGTCAGGTCGTCCGGATTCGTCTGCGCCAGCATCTCGGCCACCTGGGCGTAATGCGCGGGCACCGGGGCGGCCCTTGCCGGTGCCGCGGCCACGGCGGCAAAGAGCGGCAGGTCGTCGATCACCGCGCGCGGGTTGCCGCCGCCGGTGCGCGCGTTTTCCTCCAGCGAGGCCAGGACGTCGCGCGCCCGGGCCACCACGCTCTCTGGCAGGCCGGCCAGCTTGGCCACCTGCACGCCATAGGAGCGGTCGGCGGCCCCCATGCGCACCTCGTGGAGGAAGATCACCTCGCCCTCGTATTCGCGCACTGCCACGGTGGCGTTCTCCACCCCGTCCAGCCGCTTCGCCAGGTCTGTCATCTCGTGGTAATGGGTGGCAAAGAGCGCCCGAGAACGGTTGACCTCATGCAGGTGTTCCAGCGTTGCCCAGGCGATCGAGAGACCGTCGTAGGTGGCCGTGCCGCGCCCGATCTCGTCGAGGATCACCAGCGCGCGGTCGTCCGCCTGGTTCAGGATTGCCGCCGTTTCCACCATCTCCACCATGAAGGTCGAGCGCCCCCGGGCCAGGTCGTCGCTGGCGCCGACGCGGCTGAAGATCTGGCTGACCAGCCCGATATGCGCCGAAGTGGCGGGCACGTGGCTGCCCATCTGCGCCAGCAGCGCGATCAGCGCGTTCTGCCGCAGGAACGTCGACTTACCGGCCATGTTGGGGCCCGTCAGCAGCCAGATCGAGGCCTCGCCCTCGCGTGCCGAGAGGTCGCAGTCGTTGGCGATGAAGGGCGCGCCCTCGCGGCGCAGCGCCTGTTCCACCACCGGGTGGCGCCCGCCGGTGATCTCGAGTGCGCGCGAGCTGTCGACCTCGGGCCGGGTCCAGTCCTCGGCGCGCGACAGGTCGGCCAGCGCGGTGGCAAGGTCGAACTCGGCCAGCGCCTGTGACAGCTGCGTGATCGCCGGGCCGTCGTCCAGGATCCGCTCGCGC
Source organism: Pseudooceanicola sp. DL12 (assembly GCF_056270665.1). NCBI lineage: Bacteria > Pseudomonadati > Pseudomonadota > Alphaproteobacteria > Rhodobacterales > Paracoccaceae > Pseudooceanicola > Pseudooceanicola sp. DL12. Next base: position 4,291,243 of record NZ_CM149884.1, on the reverse strand, counting down.
AGGTGGGCATAGAGCCCCTGTTCGATGCCCTGCGCCTGGCCGGCCGCATTCAGGATGCGCGTCTCCAGGCTCGACAGCTCAGGCGTGGTGAAGCGCACCTGGTTTGCGGTCGTCTGGCGGTGCTTGAACTGCTCGGAATGGGGCGGGTTCAGCATCTTGTCGGCATGGGTGGCCGTCACCTCGACGAAATAGCCCAGCACGTTGTTGTGCTTGATCTTCAGCGCCGAAATGCCGGTCTGCTCGGCGTATTCGCTCTGCATGCCGGCGATGATTCCGCGGCCCTCGTCGCGCAGCCGGCGCACCTCGTCCAGCTCCTCGTCGAAGCCCGGCGCGATGAACCCGCCATCGCGCGCCAGCAGCGGCGGTTCCGCCACCAGCGAGGCATCCAGCAGCGACAGCAGCGCCTCGAGCCCGGTCAGCCCCTGGCTTGCCCGGCCCAGCAGCCCTGGCAGCTGGGCATCGGCCAGCCGCACCGCGATCACCCCGGCCTGGCCGAGGGCATTGCGGATCGCCGCCAGGTCACGCGGGCCGCCACGATCCAGCGACAGCCGCGACAGCGCCCGGTCTAGGTCGGGGACCTTGCGCAGCATCTCGCGCAGGTCAGCGGCGAGCCGGGGATGCTGGATGGCGAAATCCACCGCGTCCAGCCGCTCGGTGATGGTGCCCAGGTTGCGCGAGGGCGAGGAGATCCGCCGTTCCAGCAGCCGCGCGCCAACAGCCGTCACCGTACGGTCGATGGACGACAGCAGCGACCCGGCGCGACCGCCGTTCATCGCATGGGTCACCTCGAGGTTTCGCCGCGTTGCAGCGTCGATCTGTACGGTACCGTCCAGTGCCTCGCGCTGCGGTGCGCGCAGCAGAGGCAGCTTGCCCTTCTGGGTGATCTCCAGATAGTCGACCAGCGCCCCCATGGCCGAGATCTCGGGCCGGGTGAACTGCCCGAAGCTCTCCAGCGTGCCGACGCGGAACAGGTCGGTCAGCCGCTTGGCGGCACCCGCGCTGTCAAAGCTCGCCTTCGACAGCGGCGTCAGGGAAATACCGAACTCCTCGACCAGCGTTCGCAGCTCGGTCTCCTCGCCATCGCTCACCAGCAGCTCCGAGGGCGACAGCCGCGCAAGCTCCGGCCCCAGCTTGACGCGGGCCAGCGGCATGACGTGGAAATCGCCGGTAGAGATATCGACCCAGGCCAGGGCGCTCTCATTCCGTACGGTGCCGTATGCAGCAAGGAAGTTGTGGCGCCGTGCCTCCAGCAGGCTGTCCTCGGTCAGCGTGCCGGGGGTGACGAGGCGAACCACGTCGCGTTTCACCACGGATTTCGCGCCGCGCTTCTTGGCTTCGGCCGGGTCTTCCATCTGTTCGCAGACGGCGACGCGGAAGCCCTTGCGGATCAGCGTCAGCAGGTAGTTTTCCGCCGAATGTACGGGTACCCCGCACATGGGGATGTCTTCGCCAAGGTGCTTGCCGCGCTTGGTCAGGGCGATGTCCAGCGCCGCCGAGGCCGCCTCGGCATCGTCAAAGAACATCTCGTAGAAGTCGCCCATCCGGTAGAACAGCAGGGCGTGCGGATATTGTTCCTTTATTTCAAGGAATTGCGCCATCATCGGTGTGACTGCGGCAGCGGTATTCATGGGGCCCCCGGACTGGTTTGGCACAAGGTACAAATTGCCGCCGCGCAGCGAAAGTCGAAACCTCCCGAAGGCGTGTCGAGCATTGAGAAGCGACCGCCCGTTGTGTAAGAGGCTCTGGCCCTGAAGGAGAATGTCATGAGCAAGTCGAGGATCAATCGCGAAGACGCGCTGGCCTTTCACCTGGAACCCACGCCCGGCAAATTCGAGATTCAGGCCACCGTGCCGATGACGACCCAGCGGGACCTCAGCCTGGCCTACAGCCCCGGCGTGGCCGTCCCCTGCGAGGTGATCGCCGAACAGCCCGAGACGGCCTATGACTATACCAACAAGGGCAACCTGGTGGCCGTCATCTCCAATGGTACCGCGGTGCTCGGCCTCGGCAACTTGGGCGCGCTGGCCTCCAAGCCGGTGATGGAAGGCAAGTCGGTGCTCTTCAAGCGCTTCGCCGACGTCAACTCGATCGACATCGAGCTCGATACCGAGGATCCCGAGGAGATCATCAAGGCGGTCAAGCTCATGGGCCCGACCTTCGGTGGCATCAACCTCGAGGACATCAAGGCGCCCGAGTGTTTCATCATCGAGCAGCGCCTGAAGGAGGAGATGGACATCCCCGTCTTCCACGACGACCAGCACGGCACCGCCGTGATCTGCGCCGCCGGCCTCATCAATGCGCTGCATATCTCCGGCAAGAAGATCGAGGACGTGAAGATCGTGCTGAACGGGGCAGGGGCCGCCGGCATCGCCTGCCTCGAACTGCTCAAGGCGATGGGCGCGCGCCATGACAACTGCATCATGTGCGACACCAAGGGCGTGATCTACCAGGGCCGCCAGGAGGGCATGAACCAGTGGAAGTCGGCCCATGCCGCCGCCACCGATGCCCGTACCCTGGCCGAGGCCATGGAGGGTGCCGACGTCTTCCTCGGTGTCTCGGTCAAGGGCGCCGTGACCCAGGAGATGGTCAAGAGCATGGCCCCGAACGCCGTGATCTTCGCCATGGCGAACCCCGACCCCGAGATCACCCCCGAGGAGGTCCACGAGGTCCGCGAGGATGTCATCGTCGCCACCGGCCGCTCCGATTACCCGAACCAGGTCAACAACGTCCTGGGCTTCCCCTATCTCTTCCGCGGGGCGCTCGACATCCACGCCCGCGCGATCAACGACCAGATGAAGATCGCCTGCGCCGAGGCCCTGGCCGGGCTGGCCCGCGAGGACGTGCCCGACGAGGTCGCCCTGGCCTATGGCAAGGCGCTGACCTTCGGCCGGGACTACATCATCCCCACGCCCTTCGATCCGCGGCTGATCTGGCGCATCCCGCCCGCCGTGGCCCAGGCCGGCATGGAAACCGGGGCCGCCCGCCGGCCCATCGTCGACATGGAGGGCTATACCGCCACGCTGCGCGCCCGCCTCGATCCCACCGCCTCGATCGTCCGCGGCCTGCATGCCCGCGCCCGCAACGCCCAGGCCCGCATGATCTTTGCCGAGGGCGACGATCCCCGGGTGCTCCGCGCCGCCGTCTCCTATCAGCGCTCCGGCTTCGGAGAGGCCATCGTCGTGGGCCGCGAGGCCGACGTCCGTGAAAAGCTGAACGCCGCCGGCCTCGGGGATGCCTACGACGACCTGCGCATCGTCAACGCCGCCAACACCGAGCATCTCTCCGACTACAAGGCCTTCCTCTACGACCGGCTGCAGCGCAAGGGCCACGACATGCAGGACGTGCACCGCCTTGCGGCCCGCGACCGCCATGTCTTTGCCGCGCTGATGCTGGCCCATGGCCACGGCGATGCGATGATCACCGGTGCCACCCGCAAGTCGGCCCACGTGATGGAGGCGGTCAACCACGTCTTCGACGCCGACAGCGAGCATGGCGCCGTCGGCACCACCGCCATCCTGCACAAGGGTCGGATCATCCTGATCGGCGACACCCTCGTGCATGAATGGCCGGACGAAAACGACCTGGCCGATATCGCCGAACGCTCCGCCGAGGTCGCCCGTGACCTGGGGCTGGAGCCCCGCGTGGCCTTCGTCTCCTTCTCCACCTTCGGCTACCCGGTCTCCGAACGCGCCGAAAAGATGCACCTTGCCCCCAAGGTGCTGGAGAAACGCGGCGTCGATTTCGAGTTCGAGGGCGAAATGACCGTCGACGTGGCGCTGAACGCCCGTTCGCGCGCCCATTACCCCTTTGCCCGGCTCACCGACAACGCCAACATCCTCGTCGTGCCCGCCCGCCATTCCGCCAGCATCAGCGTGAAACTGATGCAGGAAATGGCCGGTGCCACGGTGATCGGCCCGATCCTGTCGGGCGTCGACAAGCCGGTACAGCTCTGCTCCACCGGCTCCACCGTGAACGACATCGTCAACATGGCCGTCATGGCCGCCTGCAAGGTCAAGTAACATGGCAGTCTGGAACCTCGGCTCGATCAACGCCGACCTGGTCTTTCGCGTCCCCCACATGCCCGCCCCGGGCGAAACGCTGATGGCCACCGGCCACCAGCGCGGCCTGGGCGGCAAGGGCGCGAACATGGCAGTCGCCGCGCATCGGGCCGGGTCCACCGTGCACCACATCGGCGCCGTCGGGGCCGATGGTGTCTGGATGAAGGACCGCATGGGCCAATACGGTGTCCTCGTCGAACACGTGGCCGAGCTGCCGGGCCCCAGCGGCCAGGCCATCATCTACCTCGACGAGGAGGGCGAGAACGAGATCGTCATCCTCGCCGGCGCCAACCGCGAGATCACCGGCGAGATGCTCGCTGCCGCCATGCAGGCCGCCGCCCCCGGCGACATCGCCGTGACCCAGAACGAGACCAGCCAGCAGCGTGCCTTTGCCGAGGCCGCAAAGGCCGCCGGCCTGCGCATGGCCTATGCCGCCGCCCCCTTCGAGGCCGCGGCGGTTTCGCAGGTGCTCGACCTGCTCGACATCCTGGTGATGAACGAGGTCGAGGCGCAGCAGCTCGAAGCGGCGCTGGGCCTCAAACCCGAAGCGCTGCCCGTGGCCCATGTGGTGATCACCCTGGGCGCCAGGGGCTGTCGCTGGATCGACACCGCTGCCGGCACCGCCCGGGATTTCCCCGCGCCAAAGGTCACGCCCGTCGATACCACCGGCGCCGGCGATACCTTCACCGGCTACCTGCTCGCCGGCCTCGACCAGGGGCTCGACATGCCCGCGGCCCTCGACCTCGCACAGCGCGCCGGCGCGCTCATGGTCACCCGCGTCGGCACCGCCGACGTGATCCCCACCCGCGCCGAGCTCTGATCACCGGCCCCTCCTGACGAAAACGTGAGGCACCTTTTCGGTGCTTCACGTGAAACCTTTCGCGCCTGCTCTCGTGTCTTCCTGCAACCGGGTCCTCCGATCCGGGTCACGCAATCAACAGAGAGAGACCCGAAATGAACCGCATTCTTGCCAGTACCGCCGCCGTCCTGCTCCTTGCCACCCCCGCGCTGGCCGATGATCACGCCATGCCCATGGTAAAGGCCATGGACCAGGACGTCTCGAACGGCGTGGTCAGCGCCTCGATGATCATGGCCCCGGAAAACGGCTGGATGGTGGTGCACCGCACCGATGCCGAGATGGCCCCCGGCCCGGTGGTGGGCTATGCCCCCCTGCGCGCCGGCGAAAACACCGATGTGGCCGCCCTGCTGCAGGAAGATGTCATGCCCGGCGAGATGCTGATGCTGATGGTCCATTCCGAGGCCGGCGGCATGAAGACCGGCATGTTCGAATACACCCTCGGCGCCAGGGAAGACGGCCCCATCAAGCCCGACGGCAAGCTGGTGATGACCACGATCACCGCAAGGTAGGCGCGGGATCGCGGCTCTGCATGCCAATGGAATATTGCGCCAGCTGCTGGCGGCGCGTGTCATGCAGGGCCGATGCGCGGTCAAAACGCCACGGCCCTGTGCTACACATCGCGACGGACCGCCTTCGCGTCTTCAAATTGGAGAAATTTGCTAAGATTGTGTACTTATTGACCTCGCCTTAAACGCCGTCGAGCCCATAGTTTGATGTCAGGTCGGCCGACTTCCACAACTTGGCCGAGCAGCGGGCAAGACGAGGGATGGCAATGTCGTTCAATAGGAATACTATTTTAGAAAATGTTTGGCGCATTGTTCTGACTTGTAGCCGTATCCTTTGGTCATGGTCTGGCCAGCTATGGAAGTGGTTTCGAGCCCGGAGTCTGTTTGTCCAATTCCTGATTGTCTTCCCGGTTCTTACTGGAGTGCTCGTTGTGCTCTTGATTGGCAATATGGGACTCGCTCTCCTGGGCACAGCTATTGCGTTACCAGCTTTCGTGGTTGGCTGGATCATCGCGGTTTCAGTTCTTATCTTCGGTCGGGCTGGACAGATCATCCTGCGCGACCGGCGCTGACGGTAGAACTTTTTTGGGGAGCGCCCCTACCTGACGTTCAGACCTTCCGCACCACCAGGTCGACCAGCGCCGACATGCCGGCGTGTCCGGCCCCCTCGTTCAGCTCGGTCTCGTAGCTCTTCAACTCCAGGATCTCCTGCCCTGCGAAGGTCTCGCGCAGGAACGCCTCGGTATAGAGGTTTTCCAGCTTGCCCGGGCCCCCGGTGCGATATTCGAGCTGCTTCGGCGTGTAGCCATGCAGCAGGATCAGCCCGCCGGGTGCCGTGGCATCGCTCATGCCGGCAAGCATCTCGTCGCGCAGGCCCGGCCCCGCGAACTGGATGAAGATCCCAACCACGGCATCGTATTGCCTTGCCGTCCAGGGGTATCCCTCGGCCTGGGCATGATGGAAGTCGACCTCGACACCGCGCGCCCGGGCCAGGCCGCGCGCCTTTTCCAGCCCCACGGCAGAGCCGTCCCAGGCGGTCACCTTCACCCCCTGTTCGGCCAGGTAGACCGAATTGCGCCCCTCGCCGTCGGCGACGCAGAGCGCGCTCTGCCCCGGGGCGATCAGCCGGGCATGGGCGCGGATGAACTGCGATGGCTCGGTCCCGAAGATGAAATCTTCGGTGTCATAGGGGGTGTCCCAGAATGCGGGCATGGGCGGTGCTCCTCTTGTCTGCCAGAAAGCTACGTATTCAGAAGAGAGAATTCAAACCCGCGCAAATCCGGCACCGCATCCCGCGCTCGACACGCCTCTCCACCGGCACGGTGAAGAGGCGCCCACGAGGTAGCAAGATTGACGCGGCTGCTGCACACGTCAACGTCACGTCTGGGCGAACTAGGGCGGGATCATTGTTCGGCAAGGGCAGGGGGCTCTGGCGCCCCGTCGCTGGACGTCGACGAATGATAAGGGAGAGGTGGCTCTGCCCCCCCGTCGCCGGATGGCGACGAATGATAAGATAGAGGGGGCTCTGCCCCTCGTCGCCGGACGGCGACAAATGATAAGATAGAGGGGGCTCTGCCCCCGTCTCCTGCGGAGCCTCCCCCGGGATATTTATGGCCAGATGACGGGGAGCCGCGCGCTCTTTCATCTGGCCCGAAATATCCCCGCCGGAGGCTTCGGACTCCGCGCGCGGAGTCCGAAATCGCACCGACGCAATACCGACGCGATACCGACGTAATACCGACGTTGGAATCCGGCCTTTTCAGGCACTTATGAATTTTTACCATCCGGTCCAAAATGGGAGTTTCGACCGACGACCGGGCATGAAAAACGGCGCCACAGGGGGCGCCGTTTCAGGATCGTTCGAAAGGGGGCGGATCAGCCTTTGACGCGCTTGTTCCGGGCCGCCAGCAGCTTCAGGCGCAGGGCGTTCAGCTGGATGAAACCGGCGGCGTCCTTCTGGTCGTAGGCGCCTGCATCCTCTTCGAAAGTCACGTGTTTTTCCGAATAGAGAGAGTAATCGGACCAGCGTGCAACCGTGCGGGCAGAACCCTTGAAAAGCATCAGCTTGACGGTGCCGGACACGAATTCCTGGCTCTTGTCGATCAGCGCCTGGAGCATCTCGCGCTCGGGACTGTACCAGAAGCCGTTGTAGATCAGCTCGGCATAGCGCGGCATGATCGAGTCCTTCAGGTGGCCGGCACCGCTGTCGAGCGTGATCTGCTCGATCCCCCGGTGTGCCTCCAGCAGGATCTCCCCGCCCGGCGTCTCGTAGACGCCGCGGGACTTCATGCCGACGAAGCGGTTTTCAACGAAGTCGAGGCGCCCGATGCCGTGCAGCTTGCCCAGCTCGTTCAGCTTGGTCAGCACCGTGGCGGGGCTCATCTCGACGCCGTTGATGGCAACCGCATCACCTTTTTCGAATGTGATTTCAATGTATTGCGGTGCGTCAGGCGCGGTGACGGGATCGTCGGTCCGCTGGTAGACATAGTCGGGGGCCATCTCGCCGGGGTTCTCGAGAACCTTGCCCTCGGAGGAGGTGTGCAGCAGGTTCGCGTCGACCGAGAAGGGCGCTTCGCCGCGCTTGTCCTTGGCGATCGGGATCTGGTTCTGCTCGGCAAAGGCCAGCAGTGCGGTGCGCGAGTGCAGGTCCCATTCGCGCCAGGGGGCGATCACCTTGATGGCCGGGTTCAGCGCATAGGCGCTGAGTTCGAAACGCACCTGGTCGTTGCCCTTGCCGGTGGCGCCGTGCGCCACGGCGTCTGCGCCGGTTTCTGCAGCGATTTCAACGAGGCGCTTGGAAATCAGAGGTCGCGCGATCGAGGTCCCCAGCAGGTATAGCCCCTCGTAGACGGCATTGGCGCGGAACATCGGGAAGACGAAATCGCGCACGAATTCCTCTCGGACATCCTCGATGAAGATGTTCTCGGGCTTGATACCCAGCATCTCGGCCTTCTTGCGGGCCGGCTCCAGCTCTTCGCCCTGACCGAGGTCAGCGGTGAAGGTTACGACTTCGCAACCGTACTCGGTTTGCAGCCATTTCAGGATGATCGAGGTGTCGAGGCCGCCGGAATAGGCCAGGACGACTTTCTTTGGCGCGGACATGCTTTTGTTTCCTTATTCAGGTCTGCCGCGCGATAGCGGGTTTTCGCACACGAGGCAAGCCGATGCCCTTGTTTTCATGTCCTTCGGGTTGACCCTCCGCCTGTCGCCGCCGATCTTGGCGCCAAGTCCAGAGGGAGAGGCCAGAAATGATCGGGTGGAAGATCTTCGTGCAGTCGTTGCGGCTGGTATTTGCCAACATCGGAATGGCCTTCCGCATCTCGGGGGTGCTCTATCTGATCGGAGCCGTGGCACAGGTTCTCTACGTGGAAACCGACAGCAGCCTGACTGCATCCGATGGGACAACCACTCTGTCTGATCCCACCGGTAGTGACCTTCTGATGTTGCTGCTCTCTGTAGTGGTTCAGGCCCTGGTTTATCTATGGATTGCAGTGGCCTGGCACCGTTTTGTCCTGCTGAGAGAGACACCGTTGGGCCTCATCCCCGCTTTTGACGGTGACCGGATGGTGGCCTATCTGGGCCTGGGGCTGCTGATCTCCCTGATTGTCGGTCTCGTCGCTGCCGTGCTGCTGATGCTCGGTATCGGTCTTGCCGCGGGCAGTGGCAGCGCCGCGCTGTTGGGGCTTGTGATGGCCGTCGTCATCGCGGTGGCTGCGATGATCTTCTATCGCCTGAGTGCGGTTCTTCCGGCGTCGGCGACCCATAACGGTATCGGGATCCGCCAGGCCTGGGAGAAGACCACCGGTGCCTCCGGCACTTTCATCTTGCTGGCCATCATCACCTCTCTTGCGTCGATTTTGCTGCAACTTCCGATGCTTGCCGGCGCCGCACCCGGCTCGCTCCTCAGCCTGATCTACAATTTGGTGGTGCAATGGTTCATACTGATGGTGGGTCTGTCGATCATGACCACGATCTATGGTCATTATGTCGAGGGGCGCAGCATCGATTGAACGTCAGGCCGCATCCCCCTTGCCAATGCTGCGCGCTTGCGCCAGTCATCCTGCATGGATCAGTTTCAGACAGCCGCCAAGGACGCCATGCAGGCCATGCGCGAGGTTTTCCCCGCGACGCCGCTGATGCGCAACGATCATCTTTCCGCCAAGTACGGGGCGGACATCTGGCTGAAGCGCGAAGACCTTAGCCCGGTCCGCAGCTACAAGCTGCGTGGGGCTTTCAATGCCATGCGCAAGGTCATGGCCAGCACGCCGGATGTCAGCGCCTTTGTCTGTGCCAGCGCCGGTAACCACGCCCAGGGCGTCGCCTTCATGTGCCGGCATTTCGAAGTGCCCGGCGTTGTCTTCATGCCGGTCACGACGCCGCAACAGAAGATCGACAAGACGCGGGTTTTCGGTGGTGAATTCATAGAGATACGTCTGATTGGCGACTATTTCGACGATACTCTGGCCGAGGCTCAGCGCTACTGCTCGGACACCGACGGACATTTCCTTGCCCCCTTCGACGATGCAGACGTGATGGAGGGTCAGGCGACGGTCGCGGCCGAGATCGAAGCGCAATTGCCGGAGCTTGCCGACATGATCGTGCTGCCGGTTGGTGGTGGGGGGCTCTCCTCGGGGATTCGAAGCTATTTTGGCGACCGGATGCAGCTGCGGTTTGTCGAACCGACGGGCGGGCAGTCCCTGCGTGCGGCCATCCAGGCGGGCGAGCCGGTGACCCTGAAAAAGGTGGATTCCTTTGTTGATGGTGCGGCCGTGGCCCGCATCGGGGCGCGTCCCTTCGAAGTTCTCCGTGATGTTAAAGTCGAAGAGGTTCTGGCGGCTCCGGAAGACCGGATCTGCATCACCATGTTGGAGATGCTGAACGTCGAAGGTATCGTTCTGGAACCTGCCGGTGCACTCTCGGTCAATGCGCTCGAGGATCTGAAGGATCAGATCGCCGGCAAGCGTGTAATTTGCGTAACCTCTGGTGGAAACTTCGATTTCGAGCGTCTGCCCGAGGTCAAGGAGCGGGCGCAGCGCTATTCCGGTGTGAAGAAGTACTTCATCCTGCGGCTGCCGCAACGCCCGGGCGCCCTGCGCGATTTTCTCGACATTCTGGGTCCGGAAGACGATATCAGCCGGTTCGAGTACCTCAAGAAGTCCGCACGCAATTTCGGTTCGGTCCTGATCGGGATTGAAACGAAAAAGGCGGAGAATCTCGATGCGCTCTATGCGCGAATGGATGCCGCCGGATTTACCTATCGTGACATCACGACCGACCCGGTCCTGTCCGAGTTCCTGATCTGATCAGGCGGCAAGTCGGGTGTCCAACTCGGCCATGAAGAGCGCCTTGCTGGCCTGGTAGCACAGGCGGATGCCGCCGAGCGAGACCTCGTCGCCGTCTCCGGTGGCCGCCATTTTCTCGCCATCGCTGCACAAGTGCGCAAACTCGAAGAATCCCAGGTTCAGCGCGCTGCCCTTGAGGGCGTGCAACTGGGATTCCAGGGCCGGTCCGTGTGCCAGATCCGCAAGGATAACTTCGACTTCCTCAAGGAACAGCTCGACGACATCACCGAAGTCCTCGGCACCGATATCATCTCTGAGATCCGTCACCTGCTTCCAGGAGATCATGGTGCTCAACCTTCTCGAATAGCCTTTCCACGATCCGAACACTGGGTCGAAAGGCTTAACCTGGGCTGAATTAACCCGCACAAATTGATGTTTAAGTGCCTCTTAAACCTGTCCCTCTATTCGGGTCGTTCGGTGTACCTTCTCGGTACGGACGTTCGCGCGGTAATTTCGGAAGGGCCAGGTGCAGGTTGATTTGAGCAAAACGGCACAGGAGGCGCAGGGGGCGTCGGATCCGGCACAGCTGCGCCGGGTCCTCGTGGTCGATGACAGTCGCCTGCAGCGGCGAATCCTCACCAATCTCCTCACCGGCTGGGGCTATGAGGTACTCGAGGCAGAGGGCGGCAAGGAGGCGCTGGATCTGTGCCGGGAAACACCACCCGACCTGGTGATCAGCGACTGGATGATGCCGGGGATGGATGGGCTCTCCTTTTGCAAGGCCTTTCGAAAGATCGAGCGCGAGCAGTACGGATATTTCATCCTGCTGACTTCCAAGAATGAGAAATTCCATGCCGCCGAGGGCCTTGATGCCGGGGCGGATGATTTTCTTACCAAACCGGTGAACAAGGCCGAGCTGCGCGCGCGTCTGAACGCGGGGGAGCGGATCCTCGACATGCAGCGGCAGCTCACCGAGAAGAACCGCATCATCCGGCAAACTCTCAGCAAGCTGCAGGCGGCGCATGACATTATCGACAATGACCTCATCGAGGCCAAGAAGCTCCAGCAATCTCTGGTGCGCGAGAGGTTCCGGGATTTTGGGGCAATGCGGCTCTCGCTTCTGCTCCGGCCGGCCGGGCGCGTAGGGGGCGACCTCGTAGGGTTCTATCCGATCAACGAGACGACTTTCGGGTGCTTTGCGATCGATGTCTCTGGGCATGGCATCAGTTCGGCCCTGATGACTGCGCGGTTGGCCGGCTATCTTTCTTCAGCCGCACCTGAGCAGAACGTGGCCCTGCGCCCGCTCCCGGACGGTGGCTTTGAAGCCCGCTCTCCGGCGAAGGTCGTGCGCCACCTGAACGAACTGGTTCTTGGTGAGGTCGAGACCGAACATTACTTCACCATGGTCCTTGCGCATATGGATCTTGCGACGGGCGAACTGTCGATGGTGCAGGCTGGCCACCCGCATCCTGTGCTGCACCGTGCCGACGGCAGCCTTCAGGAGGTTGGGCACGGAGGCGTGCCCGTCGGGCTGCTGCCCGATGTCGGCTTCGAGGAATTCCGCGTTCAGATGCAACCCGGCGATCGCCTGCTGATCCAGTCCGATGGCATCATCGAATGCCCGGACGAGAACGGCACCCTGCTGGGCACCGACGGGCTCGAGGTGATCATGCAGGAGTTACGTGGGCTGGAGGGCAATGCCTTGCTCGAGGCGCTGGTCTGGAAGCTGGGTGAATACGCCGGGGTAGAGGAATTCCCCGACGACATCTCCGCCGTGCTGATGGAATATTCAGGGCCGCTCGTTGAGGGCGGCTGATCGGTCAGAGCAGGTTGGCCAACAAGGCACGGTCACCCTCGCTTGCCGTTAATTCGGCAGCCATCTCGGGTGCCAGCCAGAGCGCGGTGTGGTCCGGTTCCATCGGAACGGTTCTTTGACAGAGAATCGGGCGGGCAAGGAATATATGACAGATCTTTTCCGCCATGATGTCGTATTCCGGCATGAACACGAACCGACGATATGTACCGAGGCGTCGCGGGTTCGCGATGGACCAGCCGGTTTCCTCCCAGACCTCGCGATGCAAAGCCTGCACGGGTGACTCTCCCGGATCGATACCGCCACCGGGCAGCTGGAACTCGGGCTCCGGGGTCGACTGGAAGGTCATCAGTAGCCTGCCCTCGCGGGGCAGGATGGCATATGCGCCGGGGCGAAGCGTGTAATTTTGCCCGGAAACCGGGGGTTTTCCATAACGGCGCATGGTCTATCCCTTGAAGGTGGCTCGCTTGCCCCTTACCTCGCACCCCTGTATGCCAAGAGCAAGCGCATAGGATATCCCCATGACCCTCAGCACCAAAATTGCCTGGGACGACACCGTTCTGCCGTTCCAGCTCGACAATGCAGACATCCGCGGCCGGATCGCGCGGCTCGACGGGGTGCTTGACGGCATCCTGAAGCAGCATGACTACCCGCCTGTGGTCGAGGCCCTCGTGGCCGAGATGGCCCTGCTAACTGCCCTGATCGGACAGACGATCAAGTTGCGCTGGAAGCTGCAACTGCAGGTCCAGAGCAAGGGCCCCGTCCGCATGATTGCCACCGATTACTATGGCCCGACGGAAGAAGGGCAGCCGGCGCGCATCCGCGCCTATGCCAGCTTTGATCGTGATCGCCTGACGGATGGCGCACCCTTCGACCAGGTTGGCGAGGGTTACTTCGCGATCATGATCGACCAGGGCAAGGGCATGCAGCCCTACCAGGGCATCACCCCTCTTGCCGGCACGGGGCTGACCGCCTGTGCAGAGGCCTATTTCGCGCAATCGGAGCAGATCCCGACGCGCTTTGCCCTGTCCTATGGACGCTCGACCGAAGCCGGTGGGCAGGAGCATTGGCGGGCAGGGGGCGTGATGCTTCAGACCATGCCCAAGGCTGGCATGCACGTCTCCGAGGGATCGGGCGCAGGTGGGCTTCTGACGGCGCAGGATCTCGTCTCCGGGGACGCAGAGGAGAACTGGAACCGCGTGAACATGCACCTCGACACCGTCGAACAGCTCGAGTTGATCGGCCCTAGCGTGGCGCCCACGGATCTTCTTGTGCGGCTGTTCCACGAGGAAGCCCCCCGCGTCTATGACAGCCAGCCGGTTCGCTTCGGATGTTCCTGTTCCGAGGACAAGGTGCGCCAGAGCCTGTCAATCTACTCGGCCAAGGACATTGAGAAGATGACCACCGAGGACGGGTTGGTGACTGCCGATTGCCAGTTCTGCGGCGCCCACTACGAGATGGACCCTGCGACGGTCGGTTTCGAGGCGCGCGATGATGGTGAGGCCGGAGAGAATGAAGGCTGATGCGGCCGTCTTTGATCGGATCCGGCAGGCGCTGACCGTCACGGGAGCGCCCTCGTCGGACTTCGACCTCAATGATGACAGGCATTTGCTGGCCGGGCGCAAGACGCGTCCGGCCAGTGTGCTTTGTGCCTTGGAGGATGTCGGTGGGGAACTGCATGTGATCCTGACGGTTCGCTCCTCGGCGTTGAAGCATCATCCGGGCCAGATTGCATTTCCCGGCGGCAAGCAGGAAGATAGCGACGCCGACGTGACCGAGGCAGCCCTGCGCGAGGCCCGCGAGGAGATTGGTTTGCCACCGGAAAATGTCGAGGTTCTGGGCTATCTGCCGGCGCACGAGACGGTTTCCGTCTTTGCGGTGACGCCCGTCGTCGCGCGGATCAAGGCACCCTTCATCGTTCGGCCTCAGGCAAGCGAGGTCGCACAGGTCTTCCGTGTGCCTCTCGATCATGTACTGGCAATTGAAAATTATTCCATCCAGTCGCGCCGCTGGCGTGGGCAGATGCGGCATTATTTTACCGTGCCCTATGGCCCCTACTACATCTGGGGCGCCACGGCGCGGATGTTGCGTGTCCTCGCCGAAAGGATGCAGGACGCATGACCCGGATCAGCGGCAGCTGGCTGTCTGCTCCGGGAACACAGGCGGTCTGTTCCATGCTGACGGAGGCCGACCATCAGGCCTATTTTGTTGGAGGCTGCGTGCGGGATGCGTTGATGGGCCTGCCGGTCGGCGACATTGACATCTGCACGGATGCCCACCCCGAAGAGGTACAGCGCCTTGCTGCCGCTGCAGGTCTGAAGCCGGTCCCCACGGGGATCGAGCACGGTACGATCACCGTTGTTTCGCAAGGTATCCCGCACGAAGTCACCACATTTCGCCGAGATGTCGAGACGGATGGGCGCCGCGCCGTCGTGGCCTTTGCCGATAACATCAAGGATGATGCGCGCCGGCGTGATTTCACGATGAATGCGCTCTATGCCGATCCGGCGGGAGAGGTATCGGATCCTCTGGGCGGTCTTGCAGATCTGAAGGCGCGCCGCCTCAGGTTCATAGAGGATCCGGATCGGCGAATTCGTGAAGATTACCTGAGGATCTTGCGGTTCTTCCGGTTTCATGCACGTTTCGGCGATCCGGCTCAAGGTCTCGACCCAGACGCGCTGGCTGCGATAGCGGCAAATGCCGAAGGGGTCGAGACCCTCTCGGCCGAGCGTGTAGGGGGAGAGATGATGCGGCTGCTTGCGACGCCTGACCCGGCTCCGGCGCTTGCGGCAATGCAGCAGACGCATGTTCTCATGCATGTCCTCCCCGGCGCCGAAGCCCGGACAGTTGCGCCGCTTGTTCATGTCGAGGAGCTGGCCGGTCTGGGCCCCGATGCGATCACCCGTCTGGCTGCGCTGGGCGGAGAGGACCCTACAGAGCGCTTTCGCCTTTCCAGGAAGGACACGGCGCGACTGTGCCTGATGCGGGACGCCATCGGCGGCATGCAGTCTGCGGGAGAGCTCGGCTATCGCCATGGTGCCGGTGAGGCGAAGCGCATTCTGGCCCTGCGTGTGGTCTTGCTCGAAATGCCTTTCGACGGGGCGCCTTTCGCCGCGGCTGATTTTGGTAGTGCCCAGAAATTTCCCGTTTCTGCACAGGATCTTATGCCAAGGTATTCCGGCGCAGAACTTGGCCAGCGGCTTCGGGCGCTGGAGGCACGCTGGATTGCTTCCGATTTCGCTCTGGACCGCGCCGCGCTGTTGAGAGAGGTTTGACCCGCGACCGGGGCCACGTCCGACGTTTGGCCTGATCCAGCTATTCGGCGGGGCCACGGTCGGTAAGGAAGACAGCCCATGCGACGCCCAGAAGACCTGATCGATCCCAACAGTCCCGCGGAGGGGAAGCCACCGCAATCTCTGCTGCGCTTCATGGCGTGGCTGACAAGGGGGGCTTGGGGGGTACTTGTCGTCGGGGCCCTGGTTTCTGCCTTTGCAGGCGGTATGGAGGCCGTGACCGCCTGGATTCTGGGCCGGATAGTCGACAGTGCCGATGCAGCAGGTCCGGAGAATTTCTTCAGTCTTGAAAACACGGCACTGGTGCTGGGGGGTGTTGCCTTCTTCCTGCTTATCAGGCCGGTCACATTCGGGCTGTCGACGATGGTGAACTCCATCATCATCCAGCCAAACGTTTTCGCCCTCGTGTTACAGCGGTTGAACCGCTGGACGCTGGGGCAGGCGGTTACCTATTTCGACAACGACTTTGCGGGGCGCATTTCCCAGAAGCAGATGCAGACGGCGCGCGCGGCAACAGACGTTGCAGTCGAGATGATCAATGTCGTTGCCTTCGCGCTGGCCTCGGTTGTCGGTGCGGCATTGCTCGTGATTTCCATCGACTGGTGGCTCGGGCTGATCTTCCTTCTGTGGATGGTGGGCTATGTCCTTTTGATCCGGGGCTACTTGCCACGAATCCGGAAAAAGGCCGCGGCTCGCGCTGCGTCGCGTGCCGCCGTTTCGGGGCAGATCGTCGACACGATCACCAACATCAAGACGGTTAAGCTGTTCGCCCACGCTGATCACGAGGACAAGGCCACGCTCCATTCCCTCGGGACCTATCGCAATGCGGCACTGGACTTTGGCTATCTTTCCACCTGGTTCCGACTCTGGCTGATGGCGATCGCAGGAGCTCTCCCGGTTCTGATGGTGGGGGCTTCGCTGCTCTTCTGGGTGAATGGACATGCGACCGTGGGGGATATCGTTTCCTCAGGTACCGTCGCGGTGCGGATGGCGCAGATGACCGGTTGGGTCAGTTTCGCGATGATGCAGATCTATGCGGCCATCGGCGAAGTCGAGGACGGGATGAACACCCTTGCGCGGCCAGTGCGCCTTGAGGATGCTCCAGACGCGCGTGAGTTGCAGGTGCCCGAAGGAGAGATCCACTACAAGGATGTCACCTTTGCCTACGGGCAGGAAAAGGGCGGCGTGCATGGCATCGATCTCTACATCCATCCCGGCGAGAAACTCGGCATTGTGGGGGCATCGGGGGCCGGGAAATCGACCATGGTATCGCTGCTCTTGCGTCTCTACGACGCCGAGAGCGGCGCTGTGCTTATCGACGGACAGGATATCTCGAAGGTCACGCAGGACAGCCTGCGCCGGCAAATCGCGCTCGTCACCCAGGACACGGCGATGTTCAATCGCTCGGCCCGCGAGAACATCCTCTATGGGCGCCCCGATGCGACGGACGCGGAAATGGTCGAGGCGGCGCGCAAGGCCGAGGCCGATCACTTCATCCGCGATCTGGTCGATAACAACGGGCTCAAGGGCTATGAGGCGAGGCTTGGGGAGCGGGGCGTAAAGCTCTCTGGCGGGCAGCGGCAGCGAATCGCCTTGGCTCGGGCGATCCTGAAGGATGCGCCGATCCTGGTGCTGGACGAAGCGACGAGCGCACTCGACAGCGAGGTCGAAGCGCAGATCCAGACCGCGCTGGAGCGTGTCATGGAGGGCAAGACCGTGCTGGCCATTGCCCACCGACTTTCGACGATCAGTCACATGGATCGGATCGCGGTCATGGAAGCCGGTCGGATCGTTGAGATTGGCAGTCACGTGGAACTGCTCGCGCTGGAGGGGGTATATGCCCGCTACTGGGCGCGGCAGTCGGGCGGTTTCCTGAACATCGAGGGCGACGAGAGCGATGCCAAGGCCGCGGAATAGGGCTATGCGCGCGGCGCGGCCCGCGCTAGGAGGCCGCTATGAACGATACCTATGACATCCTTCGATTGGGCCATCACGGCGACGGCGTGGCCGAGGGGCCCATCTTTGCACAGATGACCTTGCCCGGAGAAACCGTGAGCGGCGCCCTGAAGGGGCAACGCTTGGAAAACGTGAAGATCGTAACTCCCTCGCCTGAGCGCGTGGCGGCGCCTTGCCGGCATTTTCGGTCCTGCGGAGGCTGTGCGGTGCAGCATGCTGGCGATGGCTTCGTGGCCAGCTGGAAGCGCGGGATCGTCGAGGCTGCCCTGCAGGCACAGGGCATCGAGGCTGCGTTCCTGCCGGTTCACACCTCGCCCAGGCAATCACGGCGCCGCGCCGCCTTGTCGGCGCGCCGAACCAAGGGCGGAGCAATTGCCGGCTTTCACGGGCGAGCCTCGGGTGCCATCGTCGAGGTGCCTGATTGCCAGCTGCTACATCCGGAACTGATGCGTGCCTTGCCGGTGGCAGAGGCACTTGCCATGGCCGGTGGCGCCCGCAAGGGCGAGCTGAGTGTCCTTGTGACGCTATCGGAGGGCGGGCTGGACGTATCCGTGACTGGTGGCAAGCCGATGGACGAGGCTCTGCGCCTGTCCCTGACGGCCGAGGCGCAGACTCTCGACTTGGCGCGGCTGGCCTGGGATGGTGACGTGGTTGTGACCCGTCAGCAGCCGGTCCAACGCTTTGCGCGGGCTCAGGTCGTGCCACCCCCCGGTTCCTTCCTGCAGGCAACGGCCGACGGGGAAACGACGCTGCGCGATGCCGTTCTGGAAATGACACGCGGCGCCCGCAGGGTCGCGGATCTCTTTGCCGGCTGCGGCACTTTTTCGCTACCGCTCTCGGAAAGGGCCGAGGTTCTTGCTGTCGAGGGAGATCGCGCGATGACGGCCGCTCTCGAAGAGGGCTGGCGCAGGGTCGGAGGGTTGCACCAGCTGCGCGCCATGGCGCGCGACCTGTTCCGAAATCCGCTGACTGCCGAAGATCTGAAGGGGGTGGACGCGGTGGTGATAGATCCACCGCGCGCAGGGGCCGAGGCTCAGGTCCGTGCCCTGGCAGAATCAGGGGTTCGCATCATTGCCGCCGTGTCTTGCAACCCGGTCACCTTTGCGCGCGATGCCCGGATTCTGATCGCTGCCGGCTATGAAATGGGGCCCGTTCAGGTGGTGGATCAGTTCAGGTGGTCGCCACACGTGGAGCTGGTTACGAAATTTTCACTCACATCCGCGTGATATGGAAACTGCCTCTTCTGTCGTTGGCCAACCACTGGTAGAATTGTCCCCATAAGTCGATCCAAAAAACAACGACAGCAGAGCAGATGATACGGGCAGTGTTGATAGCGGTCATGGTTTTCACCTTGGCCGCGTGTTCCAGTAAGTTCCAATCCTACGACGGTCCCGAAGTGACCCAGATTCATGTCTTCAAGGAAGACAGGAAGATGTATCTGATGCATGGCAATCAGGTATTGAAGGCCTATGATATTGGACTGGGAAATGCCCCGGCGGGGCCCAAGCGCTTCGAGGGCGATGGCAAGACGCCAGAAGGCACCTATCGCATCGATCGTCGCAATCCGAATTCCACCTACCACCTCTCGATCGGGATTTCCTATCCCAATGTAAACGACATGGCCTTCGCCCAGTCTCAGGGCCGTAGCCCGGGTGGTGACATCTTCATCCACGGTGAAGACCAGAAGACCAAGCGCGGCGGTGACTGGACGGCAGGCTGCATCGCTGTCACGGATGACGAGATCGAGGAGATCTATGCCATGGTGCACGACGGGACGATCATTTCGATCCACCCCTGAGGCCTCCGGTCACGGAGCCGAACATGAAAAAGGCGGCCCAATGGCCGCCTTTTCTCTTTTCCAAACGGTTCGGTTGGGGTCAGCTCGCGGGGGAAGTCATGCTGGTTGAGCCCAATACCATGGTCCACCAGATCTTGCCGAGGTTGTCTTGGTACCAAGCAAACCCCATATCTGTCGCGCGCGGGTCGAGGATCACGCGTCGCGTGTCGTCCTGATCCATCCAGGCCGAGAGCGTCTCCATCTCGGTCTCGTATGTCTCGGAAATATTCTCTCCGATGAGATGTCCGGGGTATCCGACCCGCGCCACCCGATCGATAGGAGAGGAGCCGTCAGACCCGAAGTGCCATGGTCGATTCTGGTTTGCCATGTCACGGGAATGCGTTGCGGCAGCTGCCGTCAGCTGAGAGTTCAGCTGAACAGGTGCAGCCCCCGACGCGGCGCGCAGGGTGTTCACCGAGTCGAGAACCTCGTAGGGAATCGTACTATCGGCGTTGCGCGGAATTCTGTACAGCTTCGGCAAGGGTTTGCCGTCTGCTCCGAGCGTCGGCGGTTGCGACCCCATCGTCGAGGCGCAGCCCGAGAGCGCGATGAGAGCAGATGTGATGAGAATTGTTAAACGCATACGAGTCCCGCAGGTTTGAGTGCTTGTCTCCCCGAATATCCCGGGAACAGATCGTTTTCAAACGCACATCAATGTGATTCGGTTCATTAACACTTGTTTGAATTGCGACTGAGGCTTTCACGCCATAGACTTGATAGGTAAATCCGATGTGATCGACACGGAGATGAGAATGACGACCCCTCCTGACTACCGCAAGACCCGGCGTGCCTTTCTGGCAGGCGGCGCCGCACTGCTGGCCACCCCTGCGCTGGCACAGACCGAATCCGCAAGCTATTCGGCACCCTTTGAGAATTCGACCGAGGTCGAGCGCGATCCGACCGAAACGGTTCGTCGCAACATCTCGTCGTTCCGTGCCCTCGACTGGCAGCCGTACTTCGACAACACCAACAAGGGTGCAATCCTCGTGGACATCGATTCGCGGGCGCTGCACTTCTGGTCCGAGGATCAGAGCGTCTACAAGCTCTACCCGACATCGGTGCCCTTGACCGAAGATCTGACCCGTCGTGGGCGCACGTCGGTAATTCAGAAGGTCGAGAACCCGACCTGGCGTCCGACCCCCTCCATGATTGAGCGGAATCCGGAATGGCCGGCGGTTGTCGAAGGTGGAGATCCCATGAACCCGCTGGGCGTGCGTGCGCTTTACCTTGGCTGGACCTACTACCGGATCCACGGCACTCACGACACCCGCAAGATCGGCCGTAGGTCGTCCAACGGGTGCATCGGCCTCTACAATGAGCACATCCTAGAGTTGTACGACCTGGCCCAGGTCGGCACCCAAGTGTTGCTTATTTGACGACATTTCCTTCGCTCAAAGATGGTGGCCTATCTTGCAATTGCTTTTGGACCGGCAGCCCGACTATGACGGAATCACGAGGTAAGTCTTGGGCGCTTGCCGTTCGTATGCTGTTCGAACGGTAGGCTATTATCTGGAGGATAAAATGAAGAAACTCGCTCTCGCCGCCGTTCTGGCCGCAACCGCAACCGCAGCTTCCGCCGGCTCCTACGCCGAGCCCGTGATCGAAGCTCCGGTCATCGTTGAAGAAACCAGCAGCTCGTCCACCGGCATCGTTCTGCCGCTGATCGCTCTGGCAGTTATCGCAGCAGTCGTCGCCGACTAATCTCGTCGATGTCTCGGATTTCGGGAAAGGCGGTGGAGCAATCCACCGCCTTTTCTGTTTCTGCCTGTTGTGGGTGTGGCTGGCTCAGTCAAGCCAGCCAGCCAGGTTCGCCTCGATCCGCCCGGCGAGAGCCGCGATATGGGCATCGTCGTCATTGAGGCAGGGAATGTAGGTAAAGCGTTCGCCGCCCGCGTGTTCGAAGCTCTCGCGGATTTCCTCGCGGATTTCCTCCAGAGTTTCGATGCAATCGGCGGAAAACGCAGGGGCAATCACGGCGATCTTCTTGTTTCCGGCCTGTGCCTGCCGGGCAACCTCCTCGACGGTATAGGGCTGCAGCCACTCTTCCGGACCGAATTTCGATTGGAATGTCGTCATGATTCGGTCGTCGGACCAGCCGAGGCGTTCCTTCAACAGGCGCGTCGTTTTCTGGCACTGACAATGGTAGGGGTCGCCCTCAGTCAGGTAGCGGTGCGGCAGTCCGTGATACGAGCAGATGAGGATATCTGGCTTTTCATCGAGGGCATCGTAGGCCCGCTCGACTGACTGCGCCAAGGCATCCGTATAGGCGGGGTCGTCGAAATACGGGGGCAGGGTGCGCGATGCCGGCTGCCACCTCTCCTCCATCAGGGCGCGGAAGAACTGATCGTTTGCGGTCGCTGTGGTGGCGCCTGCGTACTGCGGGTAGAGCGGGCAGAAGAGGATCTTGGTGCAGCCGGATTCGACCATCTTGCGAACCTTGGATCGGGTCGAGGGATTGCCGTAACGCATGCAGAAATCGATCATCACGCTTTCGCCATAGCGGGCCTTGAGCGCGGCTTCCATCTTGACGGTCTGTTGCCTGGTAATCGTCATCAACGGGCTTTCATCGGCCTCGTTGTTCCAGATCGTCTTGTAGGCCGCGCCGGATTTCTGGGGGCGAACCGAAAGGACGATGCCCTGCAGGATCGGCTGCCACTTCCAGCTCGGGTAGTCGATGACCCGCTTGTCCGAGAGGAATTCGGACAAGTAACGGCGCATGGAGCGATAGTCTGTGCCATCGGGGGTGCCGAGGTTTGCCAGCAGAATTCCCACCTTTTCGCGTGGCAGCGCCGGATGGTCCGCGGGGGCGTGAGCGGGGCAGATCGCGTCGGTCATCTCTCAATCCTTCGGTGTTCGCTGGTTGCCGTCAGGCATGGGTGGTTCGTATACGTCTGTTGCGCCGATAGGGCGCAAAATTTCTAGGATTTTAGCGGCTTTTCAGCCGCATTTAGCGCATCGGCAAGCGAGGCCGTGGCCGAACCGGGCCGCAGCGGTTGCTGCTGCGATTCGTGCGGTGCCCAGCCCGTCAGGGTGATCAGTTCGAAGGTCGCTGGCACGCGGCCCTCCATATCCCCATGGGTCTGCTGGTACAGTTCCATCGCCCGCAGGAGGACCTTGCGCCTGGTCGGGTGCCTCAGCCGGTCATTGAGTGCGTTTGCCTCTCCCATGGCACGGAGATCATGGAAAAGGCGAAGCGGGCTGCTGAAGGAGACCGGCGTAGGATCGCTGTCGGCAACCGGCAGCGCAAAGCCCGCACGCTGTAGCAGAGCGCCAAGGTCCCTGACCTCGGCCATGGGCGCGATCCTAGGAGACAGGCCGCCGGTCACCTCTATTTCCGCCTGGCCCAGGCAGGCTCGGAGCTCCGCCAAGGTCTGGCCGCCAAACAGCACACCCAGGAAGAGGCCATCCGGTTGCAGCGCGCGGCGGCATTGGATCAATTGCCCGACGGGATCGTTGCGCCAGTGCAGGTCGAAGACGTGGATCACCAGGTCCGCAGTCCCGGGTTCAAGAGCCAGTACGTCTCCGGGGGCGACAAAATGCGGTGTCCCGGGAAATCCGTCGGCCAGACCTCGCCAATGCTCGGGAAATGGCGTGATCAGAACCGGAGCTGTAAACTGTCTGTTAACGAAGCTGATCCGATCCTGCAGGTCTTCGGCAACGAGGTCGTGCAGGAAAAGGCCATCTGAAGTGGCGCGAGCCCTGTTGCGGGCGAGGGCCGAAAGGTCGGTGAGGATCGGATGTGTCATGGCTCGATTAGATAGGACCTTGGGCAAGGCAGTTCAAACGGCATTACGGCTGGTCTATCCTCCGCGCTGCCTGGGCTGTGGCGGGCTGGTCGAGAGCGACTTCGGGCTCTGCGGCGCCTGCTGGCGCGATACGCCCTTTATCACCGGGCTGGTCTGCGATTGTTGCGGTGCTCCCCTTCCCGGCGGACGCGAGGGCGAGGTGGCGCGCTGCGACGATTGTATCGCCAACCCGCCGCCCTGGCAGATGGGCCGCTCGGCCATGGTCTACGATGGGATGGGACGGCAGCTGGTTCTGGCCTTGAAACATGGGAGCAGGCTCGACATTGCAGAGCCTGCCGCTGATTGGCTGGCCGAGGCGGGGGCACCCTTGATCGAACCAGGAATGATCGTGGCGCCGATTCCGCTGCATTGGCGGCGGCGCGTCAGTCGCGGCTACAACCAGTCCGCGCTTCTCTCGAGGGGGCTTGCGCGGCGACTGAAGCTGCTTGAGGCGCTGGATCTGCCGGACCTGTTGGAGCGACGCCATGCCACACCAACGCTGGGCAGAAAGAACCGCGAAGAGAGGTTCGCTGCCCTTTCTGGCCGGATCAGCGTGAACCAAAGGCACCGGGAAGCCTTGCAAGGTCGGCCCGTCCTGCTGATCGACGATGTGCTGACAACCGGTGCGACCTTTTCTGCCGCAACCGAGGCGTGCCGCATGGCCGGATCGGGAACGGTATCGGTGCTTGCACTGGCGCGCGCGACGAAAGACGCCTAGGTTATCCGCCGAAACCCGGTTACGGAGGCGGACATGCAGCCGATTGATATCTATACCACACCGATCTGCGGCTTTTGCCATGCAGCCAAACGTTTGCTGGCCGAGAAAGGCGCCGAATTCAATGAGATCGACGTGATGCGCGATGCCGAGCGCAAACGGGAAATGATGCAGCGCGCCCATGGGCGGCACACGGTGCCCCAGATCTTCATCGGGGGCGTTCACGTTGGCGGATGTGATGATCTCTACGACCTGGAAAGAGCGGGCAAGCTAGATGCCCTGCTGGCAACCGAATGAAGGCTGCACTTCTTCAGATCACCTCTCGTGACGACCCTGCGGAAAACCTTGCCATGGTTCAGCCCATGGTGGCAGAAGCCGCTGCGAACGGCGCGGGTTTCGTGCTGACGCCCGAGGTCACGAACTGTCTGTCGAACTCTCGGAAACGTCAGAACGAAGTGCTCTGTTTGCAGAAAGATGATCCGACGCTTGCTGCTCTCAGGGCGCAGGCGGCGCAGCTCAAGATCTGGATTCTGATCGGGTCGCTCGGGCTCAAGACCGGGGATGCCGACGGGCGTTTCGCCAACCGTTCTTTCCTGATTTCTCCGAAGGGCGAAATTGTTTCGTGGTACGACAAGATCCATATGTTCGACGTGGATGTGGACGCACACGAAACCTATCGTGAATCCGATGGCTATCGCCCTGGAGAACGTGCGGTTGTTGCCGAAACATCGTTTGGCAAGATTGGCATGACAATCTGTTACGATGTACGGTTTCCCTATCTGCATCGCGCGCTGGCGCATGCCGGTGCAACGATCCTTACCGGTCCGGCCGCCTTTTCGCCTGTCACGGGCGCTGCGCACTGGGAGCCGCTGCTGCGGGCCCGTGCCATCGAAACGGGATGTTACGTCCTGGCCCCGGCGCAAACCGGCCTGCACACGAAGCCGGGTGAAAAGGAGCGCCGCACCCATGGTCACGGGCTTGCCGTGGCGCCCTGGGGCGAGGTGCTGCTCGACATGGGAACGGAGCCAGGCATCGGATATGTCGAGATAGATCACGCAGAGGTGGAGAAGGCACGCGGTCGGGTGCCTTCGCTGCGGCATGATCGGGACTTTACGCTGGTCCGATGAGTGACGCCCGGAACTCGCTTGCCATCGCGCTTTTCTCCGAAATCCTGGCCTCTGACCAGATGATCCGGAACCGCTTGAGCCGTGTCCTGCCCAAGGGGATGGAGATCTCGCATTTCTCCGTCCTCAATCATCTGGCCCGGGCAAATGGAGAGAAGACGCCGGCTCAGCTGGCGCAGAGTTTCCACGTGACCCGTGGTGCAATGACCAATACGCTGAGCAAGCTGGAATGGGCGGGGTATATCCATATCCGCCCCGATTGGGACGATGCGCGCCGCAAGATGGTTGCGATCAGCCCGGCCGGCCGCATGGCTCGCGACACCGCCCTGACATCGATCGCGCCGATGATCAGCGGTGTGCTGAGCGAACTGGGCGAGGACAAGGTGCGCGCGGCCCTCCCCATTCTCCGCGATCTGCGCGGCAAGCTGGAAGAGGACCGCTGAAGCGCCTTATTCTGGGCGCAGGGCGGCGGTCACGTAGTTCACGCTCAGATCGCGATCCGAGATCTTCCATTGCCAGGAAATGGGATTGAAGACGTAGCCTTTCCGGTCGACTGGATTCATGCCGGCATTCCGGATCAGGTCGTAGAGTTCATCTGGTGTGATGAACTTGTTCCACTCGTGCGTGCCGCGAGGCAGCCAGCGCGTGACCACTTCGGCTCCGAAGATCGCCATCGCATAGCTCTTGGGGTTGCGGTTGATCGTGGAACAGAGGTGCAGCCCGGCGGGCTTCAGCAGGTCGTGACAGGCGGTCAGGTAGGCCTGCGGATCGGCCACGTGTTCCACCACTTCCATGTTCAGGACGACGTCGAATTGTTCACCCGCGGCGGCCATGGCCTCGGCCGTCGTGTGGCGATAGTCGATTTCGAGGCCGGACTGTTCCGCGTGGAGCTGGGCCACGGGAATGTTTCGCGGGGCGGCGTCGGCCCCGACAACCGTGGCCCCCAGGCGTGCCATCGGCTCGCAGAGCAGCCCCCCACCGCAGCCGATATCCAGCAGGCGCAGCCCATCGAACGGTTTTTCCGTGGAAAGGTCGCGGTCATACTCGGCTGCGATCTGAGTGGTGATGTAATCCAGCCGGACCGGGTTCATCATGTGGAGCGGCTTGAATTTGCCGGTCGGGTCCCACCATTCGGCGGCCATGGCTTCGAACTTTGCCACTTCTGCGGGGTCGATCGTGTTTATGTCGGTTTGCATTCCGCGCTCCTTGCGGTCATGGTGCGTCTGCCCAATGTGTTACGGGCCCCTCTTTATACGGGATGATGATGGATAGAAACTCGGGCCATAAGAGCGCAGGTCAGGTTCTTTACCCGCCGATCGATCCTTTTGATCAGCGGATGCTCGAGGTGGGCCAGGGTCACTCGGTCTACGTGGAGCAGTCGGGCAATCCCGAGGGGCAGCCCGTGATTGTCCTGCACGGGGGTCCCGGCGGAGGGTGTTCGCCGGCCATGCGGCGGTATTTCGATCCGGCACATTATCGTATCATCCTCTTCGATCAGCGCGGCTGCGGCAGGTCTCGCCCCCATGCCAGTGTTACCGACAATACCACCTGGGATCTCGTGCGGGACATCGAAACGATTCGAGAGACGCTGGGGATCGAGAAGTGGGTCGTCTTCGGCGGAAGCTGGGGCGCCACGCTCTCTCTGATCTACGCGGAGACCCATCCCGATCGCGCAAGCCATCTTGCGCTGCGCGGTGTCTTCATGATGACGCAGTCCGAGCTTGACTGGTTTTACGGCGGTGGGGCTGCGGCATTCTGGCCCGAAACCTGGGAGCGCTTTGCGTCGTTGATCCCGGAAGATGAGCGCGGCGACATGATCGGTGCCTATCACAAGCGTCTGTTCAGTGGTGTGCAGGCCGAAGAGGTCAAGTATGCCAAGGCATGGTCCGCCTGGGAAAATGCCTTGGCGTCGATCACCAGCAGCGGCAACGGTGGTGAACCCCCCGGTCAGTACGCGCGAGCCTTCGCCCGTCTGGAAAATCACTACTTCACGCATCTCGGCTGGCTCGACGAAGGCCAGATCCTGCGGGACATCGACCGTATCGCGCACATCCCCGGCTACATCGTGCAGGGACGATACGACATGATCTGCCCACCACACATGGCCTACAAGCTGGCAAGCCGCTGGCCCATGTCGGATCTGCGGATGATCGCCGACGCGGGCCATGCCCTTTCCGAGCCCGGAATATCGGCCGAGCTCGTACGGGTCATGAACCGGATCGCGACCGGCTGAACGAAGGTCGATAGCGGGGAAAGGCGCATTTTTCCCTTAGCTCTTGCGATTCGGGCAAGTCGGGCGTATATGCCCCTCAACAGCGGCGTGTCGGTCACCTCTGGGGCCAGGCATTCCACCGGATGTATCGACGGGCCGCGCGCCCGTTTTTTTGTACCCGGATCATTCATGACCGACCTTATCGCGAAAACCGCCATCGACCGCCGTCTGGCAGAGATCGTCACCCCCGTCATCGAGGACCTGGGTTTCGAGCTCGTCCGTATCCGGCTGCTCGGGGGGAACACCAAGACCGTCCAGATCATGGCCGAACGCCCCGGCGGCGGCATCGAAGTGGACGAATGCGCCGAGATTTCCAATGCGGTATCCGCCGTGCTGGATGTCGAGGACCCGATCGCAGACAACTACAATCTCGAAGTTTCGAGCCCCGGTATCGACCGGCCACTGACCCGGCTGAAGGATTTCGACACCTACGAAGGCTATGACGCCAAGATCGAGACCTTGGAGCTCGTGGGTGGCCGGAAGCGTTTCAAGGGTGTCCTGGCGGGGATCGAGGATAGCGAGGTCCTGATCAATATCGAGGATCAGGGTGAGGAAGTGACCGTCGGTCTGCAATTCGACTGGCTGGCGGATGCCAAGCTGGTGCTGACCGATGAGTTGATCAAGCAGATGTTGAAGGCCCGGAAGGACACGGGCGTTCTGAACGAAGACAGTTTTGACGAGATCGAGACCGATCAGGGTTCCCAGGAGGACTGAGACTATGGCCATTACTTCTGCCAACCAGCTTGAGCTGCTGCAGACCGCCGAGGCCGTCGCGCGCGAAAAGATGATCGACCCGGGCCTCGTGGTCGAGGCGATGGAAGAGTCGCTCGCCCGTGCCGCGAAGAGCCGCTACGGCTCGGAGATGGACATCCGCGTCAAGATCGACCGAAAGACCGGCCGCGCCACCTTTACCCGTGTGCGCACCGTCGTCGAGGACGAGGATCTGGAAAACTACCAGGCCGAGATGACCGTCCAGCAGGCCAAGCAGTACATGGCCGATCCGAAGGTGGGCGACACCTTTGTCGAGGAGGTGCCCCCGGTCGAGATGGGCCGCATTGCGGCACAATCCGCCAAGCAGGTTATTCTCCAGAAGGTTCGCGAAGCCGAGCGTGACCGCCAGTACGAGGAATTCAAGGATCGTGCCGGCACCATCATCAACGGTGTGGTCAAGCGCGAGGAATATGGCAACGTCATCGTAGACGTGGGCCGCGGCGAAGCCATCCTGCGCCGCAACGAGAAGATCGGCCGCGAGAGCTATCGTCCGAACGACCGCATCCGCTGCTACATCAAGGATGTGCGCCGCGAGACGCGCGGTCCGCAGATCTTCCTCAGCCGGACCGCGCCCGAGTTCATGGCCGAACTGTTCAAGATGGAAGTGCCGGAAATCTATGACGGCATCATCGAGATCAAGGCCGTTGCCCGTGACCCCGGTTCCCGTGCCAAGATCGGCGTGATCTCCTATGACAACTCGATCGACCCCGTCGGCGCCTGTGTCGGTATGCGTGGTTCGCGCGTGCAGGCCGTTGTGAACGAGCTGCAGGGTGAGAAGATCGACATCATTCCGTGGTCGGAAGATATGCCCACGTTCCTGGTGAACGCGCTGCAACCAGCCGAGGTCACCAAGGTGGTTCTCGACGAGGATGCCGAACGTATCGAGGTGGTGGTACCCGAGGAGCAGCTGAGCCTTGCCATCGGTCGCCGTGGTCAAAACGTACGTCTTGCGTCCCAGCTGACCGGTCTGGACATCGACATCATGACGGAGGAGGAGGAATCCGCCCGCCGTCAGAAAGAATTCGAGGAACGCACCAAGCTGTTCATGGACACGCTCGACGTGGACGAGTTCTTTGCCCAGCTGCTGGTCTCTGAAGGCTTCACCAACCTCGAGGAAGTCGCCTATGTCGACGTCGACGAACTCCTGGTGATCGACGGTGTCGACGAGGATACCGCCGGCGAGCTGCAGGCCCGTGCCCGCGACTTCCTGGAGGCCCAGGCCAAGGCTGCGCTCGAGCACGCCCGCGAACTGGGTGCCGAGGAGAGCCTCATTGACTTCGATGGCCTGACACCCCAGATGGTAGAGGCACTCGCTGAGGATGGCGTGAAGACCCTCGAGGACTTCGCCACCTGCGCCGACTGGGAGTTGGCGGGTGGTTGGACCACCGTCAACGGTGAGCGCGTCAAGGACGAAGGCCTGCTGGAGAAATTCGACGTTTCCATCGAAGAAGCGCAGCACCTCGTCATGACGGCTCGTGTTCTGTTGGGCTGGGTCGATCCCACCGAGCTGGAACCGGAAGTCGACGAAGATGCCGAGCTGTCCGAGGGAGACGGTGATGCCGAGGAGACCGAGGCCTGAGGCCTCGGATCGGAGGCGCCCGGATGACGCGCGGCGGTAAGGACAATGACCGGGACGACGGCCCGGAGCGGAAATGCATCGTCACGGGAGAGGCGCAGCCGAAAGGCGGTCTTGTCCGTTTCGTCGTAGGACCGGATGCAACCATCGTCCCGGATGTGCTCGAAAAGCTACCGGGACGCGGGATCTGGGTTTCGGCGAATCGCGTTGCGATCGAGACGGCGGTGAAAAAGAAACTGTTTTCACGCGCGGCCCGGACACAGGTGAACGTGCCCGACGGGCTGGCCGACACGGTCGATGCCCTTTTGGTGCGGCGGGTCACGGATCTGCTCGCGCTGGCACGCAAGTCCGGCGACGCGGTTGCCGGGTTCGAAAAGGTAAAGGACTGGTTGTCCAAGGACGTAGCCGATGTCCTGATCCAGGCTTCTGACGGATCGGGGCGCGGCAAGTCAAAACTCTCTACCCCCTATGGGGGCCATTTCATTGGCTGGCTCACCTCGGATGAGCTGGGCTTGGCCTTCGGAAGGGAAACTGTCATACACGCCGCCTTAGGAACTGGCGGTTTGAGCAAACGTGTTGTAGAGGAAGCCGCAAGACTTAAGGGTCTGCGGGTCTGACGACGCAGAGGCGGGAGGGTCCCGCCTGAAAGGAAGATAGAGCCATATGAGCGATAGTGACGGCAAAAAGACATTGGGTGTACGCGGTGGCGGGTCCCGTCCGGGGAACGTGAAGCAGAGCTTTAGCCACGGGCGCACCAAGAATGTCGAGGTGGTGACCAAGCGCAAGCGCGTGGTCGTGCCCAAGCCGGGCGCGGGCAAGTCGGGCGGCGGCAACCCTTCCCTTGGCGATCCCTCCAAGCGGCCCGCCGGCATCACCGATGCCGAGATGGAGCGTCGCCTGAAGGCTGTTCAGGCTGCCAAGGCCCGCGAAGCCCAGGAAGCCGAACAGCGTGAACGTGAAGAACGCGAACGCGAAGAAGAGCGTCAGCGCCGCCGGGAAGAGGCGGAGCAGAAAGAGCGCGAACAACGCGAAGCGGAAGAGAAAGCCAAGGCCAAGGCCGAGGAAGAAGAGCGCAAGCGCAAGGAAGAAGAGGAAGCGGCGAAACGCGCTGCTGCAGCTGCTGCCGCGCAACCCGCTGCCAAGGAAGATGGTGGCACGGCCTCGCGTACGCCCTCCTCCAAAGCGCCCTCCGGCCCGCGTGGCGCCAAGCCCGGTAACGACCGAACCGATCGCGATGACCGCGGCAGCCGCAACAAGGGTCGCGATGATGGTCGCCGGTCTGGCAAGCTGACGCTGAACCAGGCGCTGTCCGGTGGCGAAGGTGGTCGTCAGAAATCGCTTGCCGCGATGAAGCGCAAGCAGGAGCGCGCCCGCCAGAAGGCAATGGGCGGCCCGGTGCAGCGTGAAAAGGTCGTGCGCGATGTGCAGCTGCCTGAAACCATCGTCGTCTCCGAGCTGGCCAACCGCATGGCCGAACGGGTGGCGGACGTGGTGAAATCGCTGATGAACATGGGCATGATGGTCACGCAGAACCAGACCATCGACGCCGACACCGCCGAGCTGATCATCGAAGAATTCGGCCACAATGTGGTGCGTGTTTCCGATGCCGACGTCGAGGACGTGATCCATCAGGAGGAAGATGCTCCCGAGGATCTCAAGCCGCGCCCGCCGGTCATCACCATCATGGGCCACGTCGACCACGGCAAGACCTCGCTGCTGGACGCGATCCGCAACACCAAGGTTGTTTCGGGCGAAGCTGGCGGCATCACTCAGCACATCGGGGCCTATCAGGTCACGACGGACAGCGGTGCTGTTCTGTCGTTCCTCGACACTCCCGGCCACGCTGCCTTTACCTCGATGCGCTCGCGTGGCGCGCAGGTGACGGACATCGTGGTGCTGGTTGTTGCCGCGGACGACTCGGTCATGCCGCAGACGATCGAGGCCATCAACCACGCGAAAGCGGCTGGTGTGCCGATGATCGTTGCGATCAACAAGATCGACAAGCCCGCGGCCAATGCCGACAAGGTACGTGCCGAACTGCTGCAGCATGAAGTGGTCGTCGAGAAGATGTCCGGCGACGTCCAGGATGTCGAAGTCTCTGCCCTTTCCGGTCAAGGTCTTGAAGAACTGCTCGAAGCCATCGCGCTACAGGCGGAGATTCTCGAGCTGAAGGCAAACCCGAACCGTGCGGCGCAAGGCGCCGTGATCGAAGCACAGCTCGACGTGGGCCGTGGTCCGGTTGCCACCGTTCTGGTTCAGACCGGCACGCTGAAGCAGGGCGACATCTTTGTCGTCGGCGAGCAGTACGGTAAGGTCCGGGCGCTGGTGAACGACAAGGGTGAGCGCGTCAAGGAAGCGGGTCCCTCGGTTCCCGTCGAGGTGCTTGGCCTAAATGGTACTCCTGAGGCAGGCGACGTTCTGAACGTTGTCGAGACTGAGGCGCAGGCACGTGAGATTGCCGAGTACCGTCACGAGGTTGCCAAGGAAAAACGCGCGGCCGCAGGCGCCGGTACGACGCTCGAACAGCTGATGGCCAAGGCCAAGGCGGACGAGAATGTTACCGAACTGCCGATCATCGTGAAGGCCGACGTTCAGGGCTCTGCGGAAGCGATCGTTCAGGCGATGGAAAAGATCGGTAACGACGAAGTGCGCGTGCGTGTCCTTCACTCGGGTGTCGGTGCAATCACCGAGAGCGACATCGGCTTGGCAGAGGCGTCCTCTGCGCCGGTGTTCGGGTTCAACGTGCGGGCGAATGCGCCGGCACGTCAGGCCGCCAACCAGAAGGGTGTTGAGATCCGCTACTACAGCGTGATCTATGACCTCGTAGACGATGTGAAGGCTGCTGCTTCGGGCCTGCTCTCTGCCGAGATCAAGGAGCACTTCATCGGCTATGCCAACATCAAGGAGGTCTTCAAGGTCTCCAATGTCGGCAAGGTTGCGGGCTGCCTGGTCACGGAGGGTGTTGCCCGTCGGTCGGCCGGCGTGCGCCTGCTGCGCGACGATGTGGTGATCCACGAAGGCACGCTGAAGACCCTGAAGCGCTTCAAGGACGAAGTTGCCGAAGTTCAGTCCGGCCAGGAATGCGGTATGGCCTTCGAGAACTACGATGACATTCGCCCTGGTGACGTGATCGAGATCTTTGAACGTGAGGAAGTCGAGCGCCAGCTCTGAACCTCCTGTCGATGAGATAAGGAAAGGCCCGCCACTTTGGCGGGCCTTTTTTCGTGTTCGGGGCCGTCGTGATGAGGGGTTATTCCATGAAAATCGGTGCCTGAAACGTAAAAGAGCAGCTCTCCGAGCTGCTCTTTTAAATTCCGTAACCGGGCTGAATGTCAGGCCGCTGCTTCCTGGGAAACGGGCAGGCCAGCAAACAGTTTTTCGCCGACGCGGACTTCAACTTTGCCGTTAGGAAGCGACCGCACGTAGGTGCCCTGAACGGAGATGTAAGTGCCGAGCGTGATGGTCTTCAACATTTTCAAATCCTTCCCCTTCGAGACATACCCAATATATCCGATCGGCTGTTAATAAATCATCCAAAAATTACTCAGACGTTACGGAATTGTTGTGAAATCTGCATAAATTCTTGCCGCACTGCAGAATTTCCGCTGCGGGTGCGAGAAAACTCTTGGTTGGATAGGGTGCGTACATCCGAAAAGCAGTTCAATTGTTGAGCAGTCATGAAAATGTGCCCTCAAAATGCACAAAGCAACCCATTGATGGGCCGACGGTAGTTTCATGGCGCTCGAGATGCTTGATGATTCGGTCAGAGCCAATCGCGCAACAGTGGGACCAAAGGAATATCCGCCGGCGGCATCGGATAGTCGCGCAGCTGACCTGTCCTGACCCATTTCAGAACCTGGCCCTCGCGTGGCTGGGGCACGCCCTCCCAGCGACGGCAGGCAAAGAGCGGCATAAGCAGGTGGAAGTCATCGTATGAGTGGCTGGCGAAGCTCAGCGGAGCCAGGCAGGAGCTCCAGGTCTGGATGCCCAGCTCTTCATGCAGTTCGCGAATCAACGCTTCTTCCGGGCTTTCGCCAGGCTCTACCTTGCCTCCGGGAAACTCCCAGAGGCCTGCCATGGATTTCCCCTCTGGCCGCTGTGCCAGAAGCACGCGGCCATCGACGTCCACAAGGGCAACGGCGGAGACGAGGACGATTTTCTTTGTCACGAGCGATAGTCTGCGTTGATCGAGATGTAGCCGTGCGTCAGGTCACAGGTCCAGACGGTGCTGTGGCCTTCGCCAAGCCCCAAATCGACGGAGATGACGATTTCCTGCTGCTTCATAACCGCCGCGCCCTGCTCTTCGCGGTAGTCAGGCGAAACCCAGCCCTTTTCGGCGACAAGGATATCGTCGAAGCGAATGGTGAGAAGGTCACGGTCAGCGGCTGCGCCACTCTTGCCGATGGCCATGACGACACGACCCCAGTTGGGATCTTCGCCGGCGATGGCCGTCTTGATCAAGGGCGAGTTGGCGATCGCCATGGCATGGGTCCGGGCGTCTGCATCTGATGCAGCACCGGTCACGCGGATTTCGACGAATTTGGTTGCGCCTTCGCCGTCTTTCACGACCTGGTGCGCCAGATCCATCATCACAGCCCTGAGGGCCTCGACAAAGGTGGTGTCGCCTGGTTCGACGACGACGCCGGAGGCCCCCGTCGCACCCATGAGTAGCGTGTCCGAGGTCGACGTGTCACTGTCGACGGTAATGCAGTTGAAGGTCACGTCGGTCAGGGAGGAAAGCATTTCCTGCAGGACCGGGCGTGCGACCTTTGCATCGGTAAAGATGTAGACCAGCATCGTCGCCATGTCGGGCGCGATCATGCCGGAACCTTTGGCGATTCCTGCTATCCTGACCGTGCCACCGGGCAGGGTAACCTCGGCAGAAGCCCCCTTGGGAAAGGTATCGGTCGTCATGATCGCGCGGGCCGCTTCTTCGATCTTGCCGACGTCCAGCGCCTCAACCAGGTCGCTGAGCTTAGCGGTCACACGGTCATGGGGCAGCGGCTCGCCGATCACGCCGGTGGAGGAGGAGAACACGCGGCTCTCCTCGACCCCGAGTGCCGCGGCGGCGGCCGTGGTAACGGCGCGCGTTGCCTCGATGCCGTTCTTGCCGGTAAAGGCGTTGGCGTTGCCGGAGTTCACGATGATCGCTGCAGCGCCCTCGCCATCCAGGCCGATCTTTGCCTGGCAATCGAGCACAGGCGCGGACCGGGTGGCGGAACGGGTAAAGACCCCGGCCATTGTGGAACCGGGAGCGAGGGCGGCAAGCATCACGTCTCTTCGGCCCTTGTATCGGACCCCGGCCTCGACGGTGGCGAAACGCACGCCGTCAATGACAGGAAGCGCCGGAAAGGAAGCCGGTGCGAGAGGAGAGGTAGGATACTTGCCCGCCATTGGGGTCACTCCAGAGTGATGTTGTCCAGGGTTGCGGGGTCGACCTGATCGGCACCGCTCTTGTCGACATCCGCTTTTGAGGTCAGATCGTCAATATATTGCGTGGTCAGATCCTCCTGAAGTTTCTGGATGATCTCTCCGCGCACCTGGTCGAGCTCGGGGACCTGCTTGCGAGTGTCCTGCAGCAGGATCACGTGCCAGCCGAAATCGGTATGCACGGGTTCGCTGATCTCGCCGACTTCCATGTCCTTGACCGCGTCGGAGAAGGCCGGGATCATCTGATCGGCGGTAAACCACCCGAGATCACCGCCATTCGCGCCAGTCGGGCCGGTCGAATTGTCGCGGGCCAGTTTGGCGAAATCGACACCGTCGTTGTATTGCTTGATCAGATCCTTGGCCTCGTCCTCGGTCTCGACGAGAATGTGCGAGGCGTGATATTCTTCCTGCGGCTCGTAGCCGTCACCGTACATCTCGTTGTACTTTGCGGTGATCATGTCGTCGGTGATCGTGCTGTCGAGATAGTCGCCAAGAGCGACCGCGGCCAACATCGAACGCTCCGAATTCTCGAGCGAGACCTGCACGCCGTCGGGCACCGTTCCGGTGAAGGATTGCTTGAGAAGTTCCTGATTGATCAACTGGTTCAGCAGTCCGGAAAAGAGAACGCTGAGAGGCATTTGCTGGAACTGGTCGGGCAGGGAGCCCTTGGCTGCGATCAGGTTGCCGACGGTGATGTCGGTACCGCCCACGGTGGCCAGAACCGTCTGCGACGTGACCGGTGATCCTTGGGGGGCTGCGGTGGTCGCGGTGTCGGCAGAAGGCTGGCTCTCCGCTGCGGTACTGTCCTGGGCCAGGGCGAAGGCAGGAGCGGAGATCGCCAGTACGGCGGCGCAGGCAATACGATGCAACATGGATTTTCCTTTGGTTTGCCGCACCGGGGCGCGGCGTTGACACTTATGGGCCCGGCCACTACATCGCCTTATGGCAAAGGGCCGGCCGGCCTGTTCAGGCCTGTTGTATGGGCCGCGGACCTCACGCACAAGCAGGCCCCGAAACACGATGGCGTCAGAGAGCGGAAAATAGATCATGCTGGGTATCGGAACTATCGCCAAGAAGGTCTTCGGAACGCCGAACGACCGCAAGGTCAAGGCGACGCGCCCGCTGGTCGCGAAGATCAACGAGCTGGAAGAAGACTTCAAAGCGCTGAGCGACGACGAGCTGCGCGGCAAGACCGCCGAGTTCCAGAAGCGCATCGCCGAGGGCGAGAGCCTGGACAGCCTGCTGCCGGAGGCCTTTGCGAATTGCCGTGAAGGCGCACGCCGGGCCATCGGCCTGCGCGCTTTCGACGTTCAGCTGATGGGCGGCATCTTCCTGCATCAAGGCAATATCGCGGAGATGAAGACCGGCGAGGGCAAGACCCTTGTCGCGACTTTCCCCGCCTACCTGAATGCCCTCTCGGGCAAGGGCGTGCACGTGGTGACGGTGAACGACTATCTCGCCAAGCGGGATGCCGAGTGGATGAGCAAGGTCTACGGCTTCCTCGGACTGACCACGGGTGTGGTCCATCCCGGTCAGCCGGATGAGCAGAAGAAAGCCGCCTATCGGTGCGACATCACCTATGCGACAAATAACGAGCTAGGCTTCGATTACCTGCGCGACAACATGAAGTCGGACCTGAACGATCTATACCAGCGGGAACACAATTACGCGATTGTCGACGAGGTGGATTCGATCCTCATCGACGAAGCCCGGACGCCGCTGATCATCTCGGGCCCGGCCCAGGACCGCAGCGAACTCTACGTCACCATCGACAAGCTGATCCCCTCACTGAGCGAAGAGGATTTCACCGTCGACGAGAAACAGCGCCAGGTGACCTTTACCGAGGAAGGCAACGAGAAGCTGGAAACGCTTCTGCACGATGCCGGTCTGTTGCAGGAGGGTCAGACCCTCTATGACCCGGAAAGCACCACCATCGTTCACCACGTGAACCAGGCGCTGCGGGCCCACAAGATGTTCCAGAAGGACCAGCACTACATTGTCCGCGGCGGTGAAATCGTCCTTATCGACGAGTTCACCGGACGGATGATGTCCGGACGCCGTCTGTCCGAGGGCCTGCACCAGGCCATCGAGGCCAAGGAAGGCGTGGCGATCCAGCCAGAGAACGTGACGCTGGCTCAGGTGACCTTCCAGAACTACTTCCGCCTCTACGACAAGCTGGGTGGTATGACCGGCACTGCGATGACCGAGGCCGAGGAATTCCACGAGATCTACGGCCTTGGCGTGGTCGAGGTGCCGACGAACAGGCCGATTGCCCGCAAGGACGAGGATGACGCCATCTATCGGACCCAGCAGGAAAAATACGCGGCCATCGTCGAGGAGATCAAGGTTGCCCACGAGAAGGGCCAGCCGGTCCTGGTGGGGACGACCTCGATCGAGAAATCCGAAGTGCTGAGCCAGCTGCTGACCCAGGCGGGCCTGAAGCACAACGTGCTGAACGCGCGTCACCACGAGCAAGAGGCGCAGATCGTTGCCGAGGCCGGCAAGCTGGGGGCGATCACGATTGCCACGAACATGGCGGGACGCGGGACCGACATCAAGCTGGGCGGCAACGTCGAGATGAAGGTCATGGAAGCGCTGGCCGCCAACCCCGAGGCACATCCCGACGAGGTGCGTGCCCGGATCGAGGCAGAGCACGAGAAGGACGAGCAGGCGGTAAAGGACGCCGGCGGCCTCTTCGTTTTGGCCACCGAGCGCCACGAGAGCCGTCGGATCGACAACCAGCTGCGCGGCCGCTCCGGCCGTCAGGGTGACCCGGGGCGCTCAAGCTTCTTCCTGTCGCTGGAAGACGACCTGATGCGGATCTTCGGCTCCGAGCGCCTGGAAAAGGTTCTGTCGGGCCTTGGCATGAAGGAAGGCGAAGCGATCGTGCACCCTTGGGTGAACAAGTCGCTGGAACGCGCCCAGGCCAAGGTCGAGGGCCGCAACTTCGACATGCGCAAGAACGTGTTGAAGTTCGACGACGTGATGAACGACCAGCGGAAGCTGATCTTTGGCCAGCGCCGCGAGATCATGGAGGCGCAGGACATCTCCGAGATCGCGCAGGACATGCGCTATGACGTGATCCAGGATCTCGTGACGCAGTACATGCCGCCCAAGACCTATGCCGACCAGTGGGATACCGAAGGGCTGAAGACGGCCTGTATCGAGAAGCTGGGCATCGACGTGCCGGTCGTAGAATGGGCCGACGAGGAAGGTGTCGATGACGAGGACATCATCGAGCGCCTAGAGAAGGCCAGCGACGAGGCCATGGCGCGCAAGACCGCAGCCTTTGGTGCCGAGAACATGCGCCTGATCGAAAAGCAGATCATGCTGCAGACCATCGACAGCAAGTGGCGCGAACACCTGCTGACCATGGAGCACCTGCGTTCGGTCATCGGCTTCCGCGGGTATGCACAGCGCGATCCGCTGAACGAATACAAGAACGAGGCCTTTGCCCTCTTCGAGAACATGCTGGACACGCTGCGGGAAGATGTGACCACCACGCTTGCCCGAGTTCGTCCGATGACCGAGGAGGAGCAGCAGGCGCAGATCCGGGCACTGCAGGAGCGCATGGCGGTCCAGCAGGCGGCGGTGGACAGCGCTGTGCAGCAATCCGAGGCGGCTGTTTCAGACGAGGCCGAGGAGACACCCGAAGGTGCGGTCCCAGGCTTTGACGAAAACGATCCCTCGACCTGGGGCAACCCGGGACGCAACTCGCCCTGTCCCTGCGGGTCGGGGAAGAAATTCAAGCACTGCCACGGGGCACTCTGAGCCCCTGCCACCGGCAGCCTTTTCCGGTGGCACTTGCTTGCGCGAAAGCCACGCCGCGACCTCAGTGTCGCGGCGTGTTCTTTTCGCCGGTTGAAACGGAAGTCCGATCCGGAAACACTCGCGCCGGGACAAGCTGGGTGCCGGGGAACATATGCCGTCAATCCGCGCGGGGTGCCTTGCCGCACTTCTTTTGCTGAACGGAGCGATCCCTGCGTTGGCGCAGGACGTGACTCTGACCTCGCGCGACGGCGCGGTGGCGGTCAGCGGCGACCTGCTGGGCTTCGACGGCGAGTTCTATCGGGTTCAGACGGATTACGGCGAGCTGACACTGGACGGTTCCGGCGTGCTCTGTAACGGGCCGGGGTGTCCCGATCTGGAGGCCTTCGTGGCCGAGCTCTCGATTTCGGGTGCGGCGACGGTTGGCAATATCCTGATGCCCGCCCTTGTCGAAGGTTTTGGGTTGCGGCACGGCTATGGCGTGACGCGCAAGGCGCTGTCTCCGGGAGAGGTGCTCTATGCCCTGACTGATCAGGAAAGCGGGCGCCTGGTCGGCGAATTCACCATCCATAGTGCCAATACCGACGCCGGTTTCGATGATCTGCTGAATGCGGATGTCGACCTGGTGATGGCTCTGCGCGAGATCCGGCCGGCAGAGCTGAAAGCGGCGCGCGGGGCCGGCCTCGGAGACCTGACCCAGAAGGGACGGTCACGGGTTCTGGCGCTGGACGCGCTCGTGCCCATCGTGGCACCGGGCAATCCGGTGACACAGATTTCGCTGACCGATCTGGCGGGAGTGCTCTCGGGGCAGATCGACAACTGGATGGCGCTTGGTGGGCCGGATGCGCCGATTGACGTTCATGTGCGCGACCTGAGCAGCGGCATCGGTCAGGCGGTGTTCGACAAGCTCCTGGTGCCGGGGGAGACCCAGCTGTCGCGTACCGCGGTGCAGCACATTAGCGACGCGGAGCTGCGCAATGCCGTGCTGTCGGATCCCTTCGCTCTCGGCGTCTCCAGTGGCAGCGAGGTGGGAGATGCGCAGCCTCTGGGCCTTGGTGGCACCTGCGGTTTCGCCCTGCAAGCGACCAATCGGAATGCCAAGACCGAGGATTACCCGCTGACTGCGCCGGTCTTTCTCTATCAGCCTGCACGCCGCTTGCCGAAACTGGCGCGGGAATTCCTCGCCTATACCCGCAGCGACCAGGCGCAATACGTCATCCGACGGGCCGGATTCGGCGACCAGCTGCCAGAGGAGATCCCCATTGCCGAGCAAGGCACGCGGATTGCCAATGCGATCGACAAGGCGGGTCCGGAAATCAGCCTTGAGGAACTTCAGCGCATGATGCGCACCCTGCGCGGCATGGATCGCATCTCGACCTCCTTCCGGTTCAAGGCCGGCTCTTCGCAGCTGGATGCGCAATCGCGCAGCAACGTGGCCTTGCTCGCCCAGGCGCTGGAGGGCGGTCAGTACGATGGCCGCCAGGTGCTCCTCGTGGGCTTTTCCGATGGCGAGGGGGACGCCGAAGCCAACCGCGAGATCGCAGGCAGGCGGGCGCAGGCGGTGTTAACGGCGGTGCTCGCCAATGCCGAAACCCTTGATCCGGAACGGGTAACGCTCGACACGGAGGCCTTTGGCGAGGCGCTGCCCATGGCCTGTGATGACAGTGCCTGGGGGCGGCAGGCGAACCGGCGGGTCGAGGTCTGGGTGCGCTAGGGCCTACGCTCCGGGGGCAGGCCGTCGATCGCGTCCGTCAGGTCCGCAGCCATGCGACGTACCATTTCGCCACAGCGGGCGACCTTTTCGGGTGTCATCCGGGCGGCCAGGCCGGAGACGGAGATCGCGCAGGCGGGTTCGCCTTCCGGGCCCCAGACCACGGCGGCAACGCACCGCAGCCCGATCACGAACTCCTCGTCGTCGATGGCAAAGCCCTGCTGTCGGATGCGGGCAATCTCGGCTTGGACAGCCTCCGGGCGGGTCAGGCTGTGGGCCGTGGCGGCGCGAAAGCCGTGACGCCGGATCATTCGGTCGATCTCCTTGTCGCTTCGGGTGGCCAGGATGGCCTTGCCCATGCCGGAGCACAGCACCGGCACCCGTCCGCCGGGTGGCGAGATTGCCCGCATGATCTCCCGGCTCTCGACCTGGCTGAGGGTCACCACCTCGCCATCCTCGATCACGCCCAGGTTCGCGGTTTCCCGCGTTGCATCGCGCAGGCGCCGCAGAAAGGGCACCGCAGGAGCCACGAGGTTGCGCGACAGTACGTAGGCGGCGCCCACCGCATGTGCCCTGCGGCCCACATGCCAGTGGCCGGAGGCGGCATCAGACTGAAGGAAACCACGCAATTCCAGAGTGGTCATCAGGCGATGTGCGGTCGAGGCGGCCAGCCCCGCGCGACGGGCGGCCTCGGAGAGTTTCAGCCCGTCGGGTTCTGCCGCGACCAGTTCCAGCAGGTGCAGGGCCCGGTCCACTGATTGCACGCTTTGCGACTCTGCCATGGGGTAGCCTTTCCATTTCCGGTGGAGAGCTTTCCATATCGTGGAAAGCTGCGCAATTCCCGTCGCCTTGGGCCACCTGCGCGCTATGGTGCCGTCAACGATTCAGGAGAATGCCATGACCCAATATGTGACCCGCGCCGGTCTGTCGGTTGCCGCCCCGCTTGCCGACCTGGTGGAGGCGGAGGTTCTGCCCGGCCTGGAGGTTGAGGCCGAGGAATTCTGGGCCGGCTATGCCCGCATGCTGGGTGATCTCGTGCCCGAGAACCTGCGGCTGCTTGAGGTGCGTGAAAGCCTGCAGCAGCAGATCGACGATTGGCTGCTGGCCCGCAAGGGGCAGCCCTGGGATGCTGAGGGCTACAAGGCCTTTCTGACCGAGATCGGCTATATCGTGCCAGAGGGCGGCGATTTCACGGTTGGCACCGAGAATGTCGACCCGGAGATCGCCACAATTGCCGGCCCGCAGCTGGTGGTGCCGGTAATGAACGCGCGGTTCGCCCTGAATGCTGCCAACGCCCGCTGGGGCAGCCTCTACGATGCGCTTTATGGCACGGATGCCATTCCTGGCGCGCCGGAGGGCAATGGCTATGACCGGGCACGCGGCAAGCAGGTGATGGCCTGGGCGGCGGAGTTCCTCGACCTGGCGGTGCCGCTGAAGAGCGCAAGCCATGCGGAAGTCACAAGATATCGCCGCGAGGGCGAGGCACTGGTGGCTGAGGCAAACGGTGCCGTTCATGGCTTCAAGGACACCCATGTCTTTGCCGGCTACCGCGAGGACGGCGATACCGCGACCTACCTGCTGCGCCACCACGGGCTGCACATCGAGCTGAAGATCAACCCATCCAGCCCGGTCGGGCAGGACAGCCCCAGTGGCCTCTGTGACGTTGTCATGGAATCGGCCATCACCGCGATCCAGGACTGCGAAGACAGCGTCGCGGCCGTTGATGCCGAGGACAAGACCGACGTCTATGCCAAGTGGCTGGGCCTGATGAAGGGCGACCTGAGCGAGACTTTCGTCAAGGGTGGCAAGGAGATGACACGGAGCCTGAACCCGGATCCGGAATACCTCTCGCCTGCGGGTGAGACCTTTGCGCTGCCTGGTCGCGCGCTGATGCTTGTGCGCAACGTCGGCCACCTGATGACCACCGATGCGGTGCTCTTCGAGGGCGAAGAGACGCCCGAGGGCATGCTTGATGCGCTGGTGACCGTCGCCTGCGCCATGTACGACCTGAAAAAGACCGAAGGCCTGCGCAATTCCCGTTGCGGCTCGGTCTATGTGGTGAAGCCCAAGATGCACGGCCCGGAGGAAGCAGCCTTTGCCGAGCGTCTCTACTCCGAGGTCGAGGCGATCCTTGGCCTGCCGCGGAACACCGTGAAACTGGGCGTGATGGACGAGGAGCGCCGCACCTCGGTGAACCTGCGCGAATGCATCCGTGCCGTGAAGGACCGCTGCGTTTTCATCAACACCGGCTTCCTCGACCGCACCGGCGACGAGATCCACACCTCGATGCACGCCGGGGCCTTCGTGCCCAAGGGCGAGATGAAGGATGCGGCCTGGCTCTCGGCCTACGAGAACGGAAATGTCGATACGGGGCTTGAGGTTGGCCTGCAGGGCCGCGGTCAGATCGGCAAGGGCATGTGGGCGAAACCCGATGTCATGTCCGAGATGCTGAGCACCAAGATCGGCCATCCGATGGCCGGTGCAAACACTGCCTGGGTGCCCTCTCCGACGGCGGCGACCCTGCATGCGACGCATTACCACGAGGTCGATGTTGCAGCCCGCCAGGAAGAGCTGAAGAGCCGCGCGCATGCGTCGCTCGATGCGCTGCTGACGCCGCCGCTGCTGGGTGGCCGCAACCTGACCGACGAGGAAGTGAAGCGCGACCTGGACAACAACTGCCAGGGGATCCTGGGCTATGTCGTCCGCTGGATCGATCAGGGCGTGGGCTGCTCCAAGGTGCCGGATATCCACGACGTCGGCCTGATGGAGGATCGCGCCACGCTGCGGATCTCGTCGCAGTACCTGGCCAACTGGCTGTTGCACGGGCTGGTGACCGAGGACCAGGTGATGGACGCGCTGAAGCGCATGGCGGTGAAGGTCGATGCCCAGAACGCCGGTGATCCGGCCTATGTGCCCATGGCGCCCGGCTTTGACGGCGTGGCCTTCGCAGCGGCAAAAGACCTTATCTTCAAAGGGGTTGAGCAGCCGTCCGGCTATACCGAGCCGGTCCTTCATGCCCGCCGCCGCGAAGCCAAGGCGGCACAGGCATGATCACCGTCAAGCGGCTGGAGATCGCCGACGCCCGCGTGATGATCGCGGGCGCCAGGGCAAAGGCGGAGGAGATCGGCGTGCCGATGTGCATCGCTGTGACGGACGAGGGCGGCACGTTGCTGGCCTTCGAACGGATGGACGGGGGCAAGGTGCCCTCGGTCACCATCGCCATCGACAAGAGCTATACCGCGGCAGGGCTGCGCAAGGGCACGCACGAGCTGCAGGCCGGCGCCCAGCCGGGCGCGCCGGCCTATGGCATTGCAGGCGCGGCCGGCGGCCGGGTGATGGTCTTTGGCGGTGGGCTGCCGGTTCTGGTCGAGGGCGAATGCCTGGGCGGAATCGGCGTAAGTTCAGGCACTTCCACCCAGGACATGGAGGTGGCGCACGCCGGGCTCGCTGCCCTGGAGGAGATGCTCGGGGGCTAGAGATAGCCCTCGCCGCGAAAGCTCAGCTCTCGCGATTTTCCGATGATGATGTGGTCGTGCAGCGTGATGCCAAGCGCCTGCGCGGCCGCCATCACATGCTGTGTCATGTCGAGGTCCGCCTGCGAGGGCGACGGATCTCCTGACGGGTGATTATGTACCAGAATCAACGCACTGGCGTTATGGTGCAGGGCGCGTTTCACAACCTCGCGGGGGTAGACAGGCACGTGATCCACGGTGCCAGAGCCCTGTTCCTCGTCGGCGATCAGGGTGTTCTTGCGGTCCAGGTAGAGAACGCGGAACTGCTCGGTCTCTCGGTGCGACATGGCGGTGTGGCAATAATCCAGCAGCGCATCCCAGGAGGAAAGCACCTGGCGCTGCATGAT
Source organism: Pseudooceanicola sp. DL12 (assembly GCF_056270665.1). NCBI lineage: Bacteria > Pseudomonadati > Pseudomonadota > Alphaproteobacteria > Rhodobacterales > Paracoccaceae > Pseudooceanicola > Pseudooceanicola sp. DL12. The sequence continues at coordinate 4,246,628 of NZ_CM149884.1, read as the reverse complement.
CCGTGCCCGGGACAGGCGCCGCGCGGCAGCTTCGATCAGCTTCAACTCGCAGATCACGGCCTCGCCAACCTCCGGAACAGTGGCCAGCCTCTCTGGCGAGGCTGAAATCACCCCGTTGAAATCACCGAATGTTTCCAGGAGCTTGTGCGCCAGGGGTTTCATGTCCCGGCGGGCGTTGGCGCGAAATAGGACCAGCTCGAGCATTTCGTAATCGGGCAGGGCCTCGGCCCCGCCGGCCAGGAAACGGGTGCGCAGGCGTTGGCGGTGATCGCGGATATAGGAGGGCAGGCGCCCCTGCGGCAGTGCAACGGCGTCGGCCTCGTCCGGCTCGAAGAGGGGCAGGGATTTCTCATGGAATTCGCGCGGGTTACTCATCCCGCCAGCATCGCCAAAACTGGTTAGCAGGCAGTTAATTTCAGGCCCGCCAACGACGTCGGTATTCCGAAAATCGCATATCTGTAAGCCCCTGAAATCGCCAGATTCCAACGTCGGTATTACGTCGGTATCGCGTCGGTATTGCGTCGGTGCGATTTTGCTACGGGATGGGAGTATGCCGCCGTGAAAAGGGCGCTGTCCTCATGCCATTTTCCTGTTCCAAACATACCCGCCGGAGGCATGGTGGAGCGCATGCAAAAGGGCGGCACGATGGCCGCCCCTTGGGATCTGGTCCGAAGGCGAGAGGGCGTCGCCGGAGATGTCCCGGGACGACGCCCGTTTCATTCCCGGGGCTTCGCCCGTAATCTGACCAAAAGGTCCACTGGACCTTTTGCCGGCCCCGCAGGGCCGGTTTGTCAGATTACCCCTTCATCGAATCCCAGAAGTTCTTCACCGATTTGAAGAAGCCCTCGCTCTCCGGGTTGTTCTCGGCCGAAAGGTCGGAGAACTCGCGGAGCAGCTCCTTCTGGCGATGGGTCAGGTTCACCGGGGTCTCGACGGCCAGCTCGATGAACATGTCGCCATGCGAGGAGCCACGCAGCGCCGGCATGCCCTTGCCACGCAGACGCATCTGCCGGCCGGACTGGCTGCCCTCGGGGATCTTCACCCGCGAGCGCCCGCCATCGATCGTGGGCACCTCGATGTCGCCGCCAAGCGCGGCCGAGGTCATCGACACCGGCACGTGGCAGAACAGGTTGGTGCCCTCGCGCTCGAAGATCGGGTGCTTGGCCACGTCGATGAAGATGTAGAGATCGCCCGCAGGCCCGCCGCGCAGACCGGCCTCGCCCTCGCCGCCGAGGCGGATACGGGTGCCGGTTTCGACGCCGGCCGGGATGTTCACGGAAAGCGAACGATCCTTCTCGACACGGCCCTGGCCGCCACAGGACTTGCAGGGGTTCTTGATGATCTGGCCGAGGCCGCCACAGGTCGGGCAGGTGCGCTCGACCGTGAAGAAGCCCTGCTGGGCCCGCACCTTGCCCATGCCCGAGCAGGTCGGGCAGGTGGTGGGCTCGGCGCCGCCCTCGGCACCGGAGCCGTGGCAGGTGTCGCATTGCACCGAGGTGGGCACCTTGATCGACTTCTGCAGGCCGGTATAGGCCTCTTCCAGGGTCACGCGCAGGTTATAGCGCAGGTCGGCACCGCGGGTGGCGCGCTGGCGCCCGCCGGGCTGACGCCCGCCCATGAAATCTCCGAAGAGATCGTCGAAGACATCGGAGAAGGCAGAGGCGAAATCGCCCTGGCCGCCGGCACCGGGGCGCGCCCCGCCGCCCATGCCGCCCTCGAAGGCTGCGTGGCCATAGCGGTCATAGGCGGCCTTCTTGTCTGCGTCCTTGAGAACCTCGTAGGCCTCGTTCACTTCCTTGAACTGATCCTCGGCCTTGGGGTTGTCGGCGTTGCGGTCGGGGTGAAGCTCTTTCGCCTTGGTGCGATAGGCTTTCTTGATCTCGTCCGCGCTGGCCCCTTTGGAGATGCCGAGTACGTCGTAATAATCTCGTTTTGCCACTTCAGGTCATCCCTTCCTTGGAACGATGAAGGCCGGCCCGCCCGATGGGAGGACCGGCCCCAGAGGTTCCTCAGCGGCGGCTGGGGTCAGCCACGCTTGTTGTCATCCAGGTCCTCGAAGTCGGCGTCGACGATATCGTCGTCGTCCGAACCGCTTGCCTGATCGGCCGCGGCAGGTTCTTCCTCGTCGCTACCCTCGGAGGCCTGCGCCTTGTAGATCGCCTCGCCCAGACGCATGGCCGCTTCGGTCACGTTCTGGATGCCGGCCTTGATCTTCTCGGCGTTGTCGCTTTCCAGCTCGTCCTTGAGCGCGGCAATGGCCAGTTCGATGGCCTCGACGGTCGAGGGGTCGACCTTGTCGCCGTGTTCCTCGATCGACTTCTCGGTCGAGTGCACGAGGCTTTCGGCCTGGTTCTTGGCTTCGACGAGTTCCTTGCGGGCCTTGTCGGCCTCGGCATTTGCCTCGGCGTCCTTGACCATCTGTTCGATGTCCGCGTCGGAGAGACCACCGGAGGCCTGGATCGTGATCTTCTGTTCCTTGTTGGTGCCCTTGTCCTTGGCACCCACGGACACGATGCCGTTGGCGTCGATGTCGAAGGTCACTTCGATCTGCGGCATGCCGCGCGGTGCCGGCGGGATGTCCTCGAGGTTGAACTGGCCGAGCATCTTGTTGTCGGCAGCCATCTCGCGTTCACCCTGGAACACGCGGATCGTCACGGCGTTCTGGTTGTCCTCGGCGGTCGAGAAGACCTGGGACTTCTTGGTCGGGATCGTCGTGTTGCGGTCGATCAGGCGGGTGAAGACACCCCCCAGCGTCTCGATGCCGAGCGACAGCGGCGTCACGTCGAGCAGGACCACGTCCTTGACGTCACCCTGCAGCACGCCGGCCTGGATGGCAGCGCCGAGCGCCACGACTTCGTCCGGGTTCACGCCCTTGTGGGGTTCCTTGCCGAAGAACTTGGTCACTTCTTCCACGACGCGGGGCATCCGGGTCATGCCGCCGACGAGAACGACTTCGTCCACTTCGGAGGTCGAGATGCCGGCATCCTTCAGGGCAGCCTGGCAGGGCTTCAGCGAGGATTTGATCAGGTCGGCGACGAGGCTTTCCAGCTTGGCGCGGGTCAGCTTCATGACCATGTGCAGCGGCTGGCCGTTGGAGCCCATCGAGATGAACGGCTGGTTGATCTCGGTCGACTGGCTGGAGGAGAGCTCGATCTTGGCCTTTTCGGCGGCTTCCTTCAGACGCTGCAGGGCCATCTTGTCCTGGGTCAGGTCGACGTTGTGCTCTTTCTTGAACTCTGCGGCCAGGTAGTTGACGATCCGCATGTCGAAGTCTTCACCGCCGAGGAAGGTGTCGCCGTTGGTGGATTTCACTTCGAAGAGGCCATCGTCGATCTCGAGGATCGTGACGTCGAAGGTACCGCCGCCGAGGTCATAGACCGCGATGGTGTGGCTGTTTTCCTTGTCGAGACCGTAGGCGAGGGCAGCTGCGGTAGGTTCGTTGATGATCCGCAGGACCTCGAGCCCGGCGATCTTGCCGGCGTCCTTGGTGGCCTGACGCTGGGCGTCGTTGAAGTAGGCAGGCACGGTGATGACGGCCTGGGTCACTTCTTCGCCGAGGTAGCTCTCGGCGGTTTCCTTCATCTTGCCGAGGATGAAGGCGGAGATTTGCGACGGCGAGTATTTCTCGCCCTTGGCTTCCACCCATGCGTCGCCATTGCCACCGTCGATGACGGTGTAGGGCAGGTTCTTCTTGTCCTTGGCAAGGTGTGCGTCATCGGCGCGGCGGCCGATCAGGCGTTTCACGCCGAAGATGGTGTTGGAAGCGTTGGTGACGGCCTGGCGCTTGGCCGACTGGCCGACGAGGCGTTCTTCGTCGGTGAATGCGACGATCGAAGGCGTGGTGCGCGCACCTTCGGAGTTTTCGATGACCTTGGGTTGCGAACCATCCATGATGGCGACGCAGCTGTTGGTGGTGCCGAGGTCGATACCGATCACTTTAGACATGTATGTTATCCCTTCTACTTAAGGCGATGTTCCGGGCCGCAGACCCGTTACGGCATCAGCGTCCCGATCCGGTAGCGGCAGTCAGATGCCTGTCTGCCTGGCTTCTGGGCGTATATAAGGAGGGGGTTTCGGCCCTGCAAGCCGGTCACGAGCCGGAGAGCGGCAAAAAACCATTGTTTTGTCAGGTGGGGCTTCATCATGCGTCAAGGATTTGGCGCGGGAGGGGCGCCCCGCATGGTACTTGGCAGCATTTTGCCGGCAGCAGGTGGTGCGTGGCCGCGGGGCCGCCCGCAGGACGTGCGGACGGATTCGGGGCTGCAACCGGCCGAACGGGGCCGGTCAGGTCGGGGTCAGGCGAAGAAGTCTTCGAGCCCGGTGGCGCGGAGGCTGAGGGCCCAGAGCTTTTCCTCGGCCTCCGGGTCGCGTTCGGGAGGCAGCAGGAGAGCGGGGCCGGTGCGGGCCTTGGCATCGGGGCCGAAGAAATCGCCGCCCTTCGCCTCTGGGTCGAAGGTGGCGCGGGCGAGGCCGCAGGTGCCGTCCTCCTGGCTCTGGGCGATCTTCAGGGTGGACGACAGGATGTAGCGGTCGAGGATCGTGTCGCCGCCGGCCAGGGCCGTCTTGGCCTGGAGGCCGCTGTCGGCGGGGCCGGGATGGGCGCAGAGCGCCTTGACCGCATTGCCGGGGCGGGCGTCGGCGTGGGTCTGCAGCGCATAGGTGAAGAGGATGTTGGCGAGCTTTGACTGTCGGTAGCGGCGCCACTTGCCCATGCCGGGCCAGCCGTCCCCGCCGAGATCGCCGCCGCGGGCCTCGAGGAAGCGCGGCTCGAGGATGCCGCGCGGGGCGCTGCGCGACTTGCGCGCGCCGGAGGAATGGCTGACCACCCGCGCCTCGCCGCGCAGGGCGGCGGCATGATCGAGCAGGGCCCAGATCTCGTGCGTCAGCAGGAAGTGCGACAGGTGGTTGGCCTGCATCTGGATGTCGAAACCATCCTCGGTGGCCTGGTCGGGCAGGCCCATCAGCCCGGCGTTGCAGACCAGCGCGTCGATCCCGCTGTCGCCGAAGCCCGCGCGCAGGGCGGCGCCGGCGGCGCGCACCGAGGCAAAGCAGGTCAGATCGCAGTGCACGAGGGTGGCCGGGCCAATCTGCTGCAGTTCGGCGAGCGCGCGGTCGGCGCGCTCCGACGGGCGGTTGAGCATCACCACATGCGCCCCCTTCGAGGCCGCGGTGCGGGCGAGCACGAGGCCCATGCCGGAGGTGCAGCCGGTGATCGCCACCACCTTGCCGGCCTGGTCGGGCAGGCTCTCTGCCAGGGCGTGGTAGTGCAGCGTCTTTGGCGGGGTGCGCGGTGCCATCGGGGCCCTCCTGTCGGGATCGATAGATGTTTACACTGGAAATATCTGGCGGAGTCCGGACCCGTCAATGAAAATATTTACACTGGAAACATGATGCGGGATAAAGGCCCGATGACGCAGGATAAAAAGTATCACCACGGAAACCTGAAACCGGCGCTGGTGCGCGCGGGCCTGGACATTCTCGAGGCGGAGGGGCTGGAAAAGCTGTCGCTGAGGGCCTGTGCCGACCGCGTGGGTGTCAGCCATACCGCGCCCAAGAACCATTTCGGCAATGTCACCGGCCTGTTGAGCGCCATCGCCGCCGAGGGCTATCGTCAGCTGCATGTGCTGATGGAGGACGAGGCGGGCGAGGGCGCGGGCCCCGCAGAGCGGCGCGCGGCGGCCTTTCGCAGCTACGTGGCCTTTGCAAAGGCGCATCCGGCGCTCTTCGAGCTGATGTTCTCGCGCCGCAGGATCGATTTCGCGGACCCGGTGCTGAAGGCGCCGATGGCCGATTGCGCGGCGGTGCTGCGTGAGATCTCGGCGGGGATGATCTGGGACAAGGACGATACGCCCGAGGCGGAGAAGCGCGCCCAGATGCTGAACTGGTGCATCCTGCACGGCTTTGCGGTGCTGACCATCCAGGGTGTCTTTGACAAGGACGGCATGCGGCACCTGGGCATCGGGGACATCATGCCCGATTTCGCCTATCGGGGCCCGGAGGGAAGCGGGGAGGGCGCGGCATGAGCACGGCGCTGACGATCCGCGGGGTGGAGATCCACCAGCAGGCGCTGGACCGCGCCGCGCAGGAGGTGCTGCTGGAGGACCTGCGCGCGGTGCAGGCGGCGGCGCCGCTGTTTTCGCCCGAGACGCGCTGGGGCAGGAAGATGTCGGTGCGGATGACCTCGGCCGGCAAGTACGGCTGGTATTCCGACCGGCGCGGATACCGGTACGAGCGGCAGCATCCGCAGGGCAGCGACTGGCCACCGATTCCGGAGCGGGTGCTGGACCTGTGGCGCCAGGTGACGGGGCTGGAGCGGCAGCCCGACTGCTGCCTGATCAATTTCTACGGCGAGGGTGCGCGGATGGGTCTGCACCAGGACCGCGACGAGGCCAGCTTCGACTGGCCGGTGATGTCGGTGTCTCTGGGCGATGACGGGCTGTTCCGCATCGGCAACATCGAGCGCGGCGGCAGCACGGAATCGATATGGCTGAAGTCCGGCGACGTGGCGCTGCTGACCGGGCCGTCGCGGCTGATCCATCACGGGGTCGACCGGATCCGCCCGGGGTCCTCGACGCTGTTGCCGAAAGGCGGGCGGATCAACCTGACCTGCCGGGTGGTGGATTGAGCCGGAGCGGACCGCTCAGCGCTTGGCGCCCCAGCTGATCGAGACATGGCGGCTGGTGTAGAACTCGGCGATCAGCCCGATGCAGAAGATCGCCAGCGAGACCTTCAGCGCATAGGAGAGCGAGGTGTATTGCGGCGTGTAGTTGATGAACATGTAGCCGCGCGCCTGGTCGATGATGTGGAACAGCGGGTTCCAGTCGAAGATATTGCGCATGCTGGAGGGCAGGTCGTTGGCCAGGAACATCTTGCCCGAGGCCAGCATGTTGAAGCGGGTGTAGAAGGTCTGGAGGATGGCGCCAACGGCGGGGGCCCAGGGAATGAAGGCCTTGAAGCAGAGGCCGACGGCAATGCCGTAGAACCACGACAGCATGATGCAGCCCAGCACGCCGATCGGATCATAGATCGTGAAGGGCGTGACGATCACCCAGTAGCCGAAGAGCAGCACGAAGAGCGACAGGAACTGGATGTAGATCGAGGAGAGGGCGCCGGCGCAGATCTGGATCAGCGGGTTCATCGGCGCGTGCTGCATCATCGGGGAGGAGGCATCGCCGGCATGTGAAATCGCCGCCAGCGTCCGCACGTGGGTCATGTAGATGAAGACGCCGCTGAGCAGGAAGAGGAAGAAATCGCCCCGGATCGCCGAGCGCCGCACCCCGAGCAGCACGTAGAAGAGGTAGAAGACCAGCACCATGATCCCGATGGTCACCAGGTTCATCAAGATGGACATGAAGGCATTGGTATGGGTCGAGCGGACCTTGTGCGCGGCGGTGTGAAACGTGAGCTCGGACATCGACAGGACCGTCTGCAGCCTGTTGGTCGGTCGCTTCTGCTTGAACATTCGGGGTGGCTCCGCTCGCTTGGCCGTCTGCGCAGGGCTGCTGGCGGGGCCAGCCTGTCAGGGATGTGCTGCGATTTGGTTGCCGCGCGCGACCTGACTGCGGTGCAGCATAGGGCCAAGCGGGGGGCCGATCAATCGACCGCGGCGGCCGGGGCGGGGAAATCGGAGGGGCGGGAGGGCGTGTGCATCCGGGGGTTGAGTCGCGCCCGGGGCCACAGGGCGGGTCACAGGGCGGGCCGGAGGCGGCGCAGACCGTGGGCAGGGGGGGCGCCGGCGGACGGACAGGGCAAGGATGTTTGCCGAGTGGTCAGAAAATGCGCGAGAAGGCGTCAGCTGCGGAATGCGACCGGCAATGAAACGCCTGTGGCAAGATATCTGTCGCGTTTTTGCTCTTGCTGTGGAACTGATGCAGTCATTAAGCCATTGTACGATAGAATATTACGCAAGCGCGGCGCCCGATCCTAAATCCGTCACCGTTCCATGCTATTGAAGTGAGTTATTAGCGGGCCAAGTTTCTGGTTTGGGTTCGCATTTCAAAACCGGACGAGTCCGGTTTTATGCAAAGAAGTTGAGGACACATCGTGAAGACCAAAGTCACCAAAGCCATTTTCCCTGTCGCCGGTCTGGGCACGCGTTTTCTGCCCGCCACCAAGTCGGTCCCCAAGGAGATCATGACTCTGGTCGACCGTCCGCTGATCCAATACGCGATCGACGAGGCCCGCGCGGCCGGCATCACCGAGTTCATCTTTGTCACCTCGCGCGGGAAATCCGCGCTGGAGGATTACTTCGATCATTCGCCGACGCTCGAGGCCGACCTTGAGAGCAAGGGCAAGGACGCGCTGCTCGAAGTGCTGAAGAGCACCTACATGGACAGCGGCGCCATCGCCTATATCCGCCAGCACCAGGCGCTCGGCCTGGGCCACGCGGTCTGGTGCGCCCGTCGCCTGATCGGCGACGAGCCCTTTGCCGTGCTGCTGCCCGACGACGTGATCGCCGCCGACAAGCCCTGCCTGCAGCAGATGGTCGAGGCCTATGAGGAAAACCCGGCGTCGATGGTCGCGGCCATGGAAGTGCCGATGGAAAAGGCCAGCGCCTATGGCGTGCTGGACGTGAAGGAAGACATGGGCTCCGTCGTCTCGGTCAAGGGCATGGTCGAAAAGCCCAAGGCCGGCACCGCGCCGTCGAACCTGGCGGTGATCGGGCGCTACATCCTGACGCCGGACGTGATGAACAACCTCGACAAGATGAAGACCGGTGCCGGGGGCGAGGTTCAGCTGACCGATGCCATCGCCGACGAGCTTACCGCCGGTCGGCCGGTGCACGGCTTCCGCTTCAAGGGGCAGCGCTTCGATTGCGGCTCCAAGGCGGGCTTCCTGCAGGCAACCGTCGCCTTTGGCCTGGCCCGCGACGAGCTGCATGACGAGCTCTATGGCTACCTCCAGGACATCATGCACGTCGACCAGGCGGCGCAGTAAGCCGGGGCCGCACCCGCGGCTCTTCGCAATCTTGACGACAGGCGCCCCGCAACGGGCGCCTGTTCGCGTTTCGGGAGGCCGGTGGCGAATCGCATCTGTGCCCGAATCGCGAAACCGCCTATGGGTGGCCTTTGCGGGCCGCGCGGGATCGTGGTGCAAGCATGGAAGGCGGACGTGCAGGACGAGCAGCGAAATCCGACGGGCGTGGCGGAGCCGCTGACGCTGAGCCGGGCCGAGGCCTATCGCATGCGATGGAAGCGGCGGCGCCTGCTGTGGCGTTCGTTCCGCTCGCGCCACGGGCTGACGGTGCTGTCGGACCGCACCGGCGCGATCCGCCCGGGAGAGATCCTGGCGGTGATGACCCTGCGCAACGAAATGCTGCGGCTGCCATTTTTCCTGAAGTATTACAGGGATTTGGGCGTGTCCCATTTCCTGGTCGTGGACAACGGCAGCGATGACGGCAGCGCCGAGATGCTGGCACGGGAAGGTGATGTGTCGCTCTGGCAGACTGAAGGGAGCTATCGCGCTTCGCGCTTTGGCCTCGACTGGATGACCTGGCTGCAGATGCATTATTGCCACGGCCACTGGTGCCTGATGCTGGATGCCGACGAACTTCTGGTCTGGCCCGGAGCGCTGGGCGCGGACCTGCGGGCGGTGACCGCGACGCTGGAGCGGCGGGGGCAGGCGGGGCTGGGGGCGCTGATGCTGGATCTGTTCCCCAAGGGGCCGCTGGGCATGGCGCACTACCGCCCCGGGCAGGACCCGCGCGAGGTGCTGCAGTGGTTCGACGCGGGCCCCTACCGGGCGACGCGCCAGCGGCCGGTGAACAATCTCTGGGTGCAGGGCGGCACCCGCGAGCGCGCGCTGCTCTCGGCCACGCCGGAGCGGGCGCCGACGCTGAACAAGCTGCCGCTGCTGCGCTGGAACCGCCAATATGCCTATGTGAACTCCTGTCATTCGGCGCTGCCCCCGTGGCTGAACGGGCTCTACTCGGGGCCGGGGAGCGACCAGGCCTCGGGGATCCTGCTACATACGAAGTTCCTGCCCGATGCCCCGGAACGGGCCAACCGGGAGCGTCGGCGCGGCGAGCATTTTGCCCGGCCGGAGGAGTTTGCCGCCTACTACGAGGCCCTCGGCCGGGGGCCGGACCTGTGGCATCGGGGAGCGGTGAAGCTGGAAGATGCGGGGCAGCTGGAGCGGCTGGGCCTGATGTCTGCGGGCTGAGCCGCGCAGGGCCCCCGGCGCAGGGCGGCAACACCAGGATCCCGACGCGGGACATGATTCGTAAATGGATTGAAAATAGAGTGACTTGCGTGAGATAGTCTTAGGCATTCGGTGGGGATGCGTGACAAGGGCCGGGCGGCGCGACCGGTCTTTCGGACTTGGGGTACGGGACCATTCTGAAGTACTGGACTTCCTACAAGATGCGCATGCGCCGCCGCCGCAAGCTGGTGCGGGCGATGCGGAAATCCATGGAGCTGGCCGCGGTACAGGACCGCACGGCCACGATTCACCGCAATGACATCCTGCTGATCACCACGGTGCGGAACGAGAAGATCCGCATGCCCTATTTCCTGAGGTATTACAGGGATCTGGGGGTCAATCACTTCATCGTCGTCGACAACGGCAGCAGCGATGGCCTGCGCGAGTACCTGGCCGGGATGATGGATGTGAGCGTGTTTCACACCAAGGGCAGCTACAAGGACTCGGCCTTTGGCATGGATTGGGTCAACTACCTGTTGAGCCGCTATGCCCATGATCACTGGGCGCTGGTGGTCGATCCGGACGAGTTCTTTGTCTATCCGTTCTGCGACAGCCGCCCGCTGCAGGCGCTGACCGGGTGGCTCGACAATGCTGCGGTGCGCAGCTTTGCCGCCATGATGCTCGACGTCTACCCCAAGGGGCACCTGTCGGACACGCCCTATCACGAGGGGCAGAACCCGCTGGAGATCGCGAACTGGTTCGACAGCGGGAATTACTCGATCAAGCGCGATCCGCTGTACAAGAACCTGTGGATCCAGGGCGGGCCGCGGATGCGGGTTTTCTTTCCCGACGAGCCGGAGCAGGCGCCGGCGCTGAACAAGATCCCGCTGGTGAAATGGAACCGGCGCTATGCCTACGTCAGCTCGACCCACAGGCTGCTACCGCGGGGGCTGAACCTGGTCTATGATCAATGGGGCGGCGAGAAGGCCAGCGGCGTGCTGCTGCACACCAAGTTCCTCGACACGCTGACGGCCAAGGCCGAGGAGGAGCTGGAACGGCGCGAGCATTATGGCGCCAGCCGCGAATACCTTGCCTATCACGAGAAGCTGAAGACCGACCCCGAGCTGTGGTGCAAGTGGTCGGAGAAATACATCAACTGGCGCCAGCTCGAGATCCTCGGGCTGATGTCCAAGGGCAACTGGGCGTAGGGGGCCGCTGCGGTGAGCGTCGGGATCATCATGCTGGTGCATACCGCCCTGCGGCGGGCCGAGCAGGTCGCGCGCCACTGGTCCGCGGCGGGCTGCCCGGTGGTGATCCACTGCGACCGCAAGGTGCCGCAGAAGGTCTACAAGCGGTTCCGCAAGTCGCTGTCGGACGTGGAGAACCTGCGCTTTGTCGAGCGGCATCGCTGTGACTGGGGCACCTGGGGGATCGTGGCGGCCACCCAGCTGGCCTCGGAGGTGATGCTGAACACCTTTCCGGACGTGCGCCATGTCTACCTGGCCTCGGGCTCCTGCCTGCCGCTGCGGCCGGTGAGCGAGCTGATCGACTATCTGGAGGACCGGCCGCGCACCGATTTCATCGAGAGCGCGACCACGTCGGATGTGCCCTGGACCGTCGGCGGGCTGGACGAGGAACGGTTCACCCTGCGGTTTCCGTTCTCCTGGAAGGCCCGGCGGCGGGCCTTTGACCGCTATGTGAAGATCCAGCGGCGGCTGGGGTTCAAGCGGCGGATTCCGGAGGGGATCGTGCCGCACATGGGCAGCCAGTGGTGGTGCCTGACGCGGCAGACGCTGTCGGCGATCCTGCAGGACCCGCGGCGCCAGGAGCTCGACCGCTATTTCCGCAAGGTCTGGATTCCGGACGAGAGCTACTTCCAGACCCTGGCGCGGAACTACTCGACCCATATCGAGAGCCGGTCCCTGACCCTTTCGAAGTTCGACTACCAGGGCAAACCCTATGTCTTTTACGACGATCACCTGCAGCTGCTGCGGCGCTCGGACTGCTTTGTCGCACGCAAGATCTGGCCGCGGGCCAACCGCCTCTACAAGGCCTTCCTGACCGACGAGGCCGGGGCGATGAAGCGGACCGAGCCGAACCCGGGCAAGATCGACCGGATCTTCTCGCGTGCGGCGGAGCGGCGGACCCTGGGACGCCCGGGCCTCTACATGCAGAGCCGCTTTCCCAGGGACGGCCACGAGAACGGGCTGACCGGGGCGCCCTATTCGGTGTTCCAGGGGTTCACCGAGCTCTTCGAGGATTTCGAGGGCTGGCTGGCGCGGGCCAGCGGCGCGCGGGTGCATGGGCATCTCTTCGGCCCCGGCGATGCGCAGTTCGCCGGCGGGCAGGAGGTGATCAACGGCGCCATGTCGGCCTCTGGCGTGATGCGGGATTACAATCCGCGGGCCTTTCTGACCAATCTGAACTGGAACACCCGCGGCCAGCGCCAGTGTTTCCAGTACAGCCCCGCCGCCAACCAGGAGATCGCCTGGGACATGGCCAAGGACCCCAATGCGCAGATCACGGTGATCTCGGGCGCCTGGGCGGTACCGCTGTTTCGCACCAATGCCAATTTCGCCGATATCCGGGCCGAGGCGGCGCGGCTGCAGAAGATCGAGAGCGAGTTCCTGGGTACGCTGAAGTCGCATTACGCCAAGGCGCGCCATCGGGTCTGGACCATGGCGGACTTTGTCGAGGCGCCGATGGAGCCGCTGCAGTCGGCGGTGGACGAGATGGGCGGCCGCTCGGCGCGGCGCCTGTCGGAGGTGCCGCAGATGGTGGACCTGACGGGGTTTGGCCAGTTCCTGCAGAACCTGAAGAACCAGGGCATGCATCCCTACCTGATGGGGGATTTCCCGGTCACAACGGGCCAGGGGCCGCGCCGGGCGGAGACCCCGCGCAAACCCTACCTGGTGAAGAAGTGAAGAGGCCGCGCCCGCGCGGGATGGGATGAGCAGATACGATTACTTCATCGTCTTCGCCGAGATGCGGACCGGATCGAATTTCCTTGAGGCGAACCTGAACGCGCTGGAAGGCGTCGCCTGCCTGGGCGAGGCCTTCAATCCGCATTTCATCGGCTATCCGAACCGCGACGACTGCCTCGGGATCAGCCTGGCCGCGCGCGACGCCGATCCGTTGGCGCTGATCGCGGCGGTGAAGGCGGCGCCGGGGCTGAACGGGTTCCGGTATTTCCACGACCACGAGCCGCGGATCCTGCAACAGGCGCTGGACGATCCGCGCTGTGCCAAGATCGTGCTGACGCGGAACCCGGCCGAGAGCTATGTGAGCCGCAAGATCGCCCAGGCGACGGGACAGTGGAAGCTGACCGACGTGCGCCGCCGCAAGGAGGGCAAGGCGGTCTTTGATGCCGAGGGGTTCGAGGCGCACCTGGAGGAGTTGCAGGGGTTTCAGCTGAGGCTGCTGCGGGCGCTGCAGGTCACGGGGCAGACGGCATTCTACGTGGATTACGAGGACCTGCAGTCGCTCGAGGTGATGAACGGGCTGGCGATGTTCCTGGGGCTGGAGGCGCGGCTGACGGCGCTGGACGGATCGCTGAAGGTGCAGAACCCGGCGCCGCTGGAAGACAAGGTCGAGAATTTCGAGGAGATGGCGCAGGTGCTGGCCCGGCTGGACCGGTTCAACCTGTCGCGCACGCCGAATTTCGAGCCGCGCCGGGGGCCGCAGGCCAAGGGCTTTGTCATGGGCGAGCGGCTGCCGCTGATCTTCATGCCGCTGCGCGGCGGCCCAGAGGCCGAGGTGGAGGCCTGGATGCAGGCGCTGGAGGGTGGTGCGCTGCTCGGGGAGCTGTCGCAGAAGGGGCTGCGGCAGTGGAAGCGGGCGCGGCCGGGCCACCGAAGTTTCACCGTGCTGCGCCATCCGCTGGCACGGGCGCATGCGGTTTTCTGCAGCCGGATCGTGGCCCTGGGGCCGGGTGCCTTCGCCGACATGCGCAAGCTGCTGCGGCAGAAATACGACCTGCCGCTGCCGGGGCCCGCGCAGGAGTATCCAGCCGAGCAACACCGCAGCGCCTTCCTGGGGTTCCTGGATTTCCTGAAGGCGAACCTGTCGGGGCAGACCGGGGTGCGGGTGGACCCGCACTGGGCCAGCCAGGGCGCGCTGCTGGAGGGCATGGCGCAATTCACCCTGCCCGATGTTCTGATCCGGGAAGAGGACATGGCTCGGGACCTGCCGGCGCTGGCCCTGCGCCTGGGCGCCGGGGGCGCTGCGCCGGAGCGGGCGGCAGAGGACGTGCCGCATGCGCTGGCGGCGATCTACGATGCAGAGGTCGAGGCGCGGGCCCGCGACGTCTATCAGCGCGATTACATGATGTTCGGTTTCTCGGACTGGAGCTGAGCCAGCGCCGCGCGGAAGGGCGCGGCAGGGGCATCCGCCAGACCCAGGGCCGTGGTGCCGGGATGCGCGGCCAGGTGCCGGTCGACCATGGCCAGGCCAAGCGCATAGCCCGCCCAGACGGGCATCTGCCCGGCGCCGAAGAACCATTCCCCGTGGGCATAGGCGATATCGTCGAACTCGGCCTCGGCGCGCCGGGCGAGGGCGTCGAGCGCATGGCCGGTCACGGCGATCTCCCAGGGATCGGACGGCTCGTCGGTGATCTCGTGCACGAAGCGCTGGGCGAGGCCCTCGCTGACCAGAGCCTCTCCGAGGCTGCGGCCATAGCCCGGCCCCTCCCAGCGCAGGGCGTGATGATATTCATGCAGCAGAGTGCGCCGGAGCTGGCCGAGCCGTTCCGGCAGGGCGATGTCCTGGGCGAGATCCACCGTCACCTCGATCCGGCCGGGACCGGCGGCCATGCCGCTGACCGCGAGGGCGCGGGGCATCGGCAGATCGGCGGCGAGAAAGAGGACATCGAGGGCGAGTGCCGGTGCCTGTTCCTCGATCCGTGCCTGCAGGGCACGGGTTTCCGCGCGCAGGGCCTCTTCGATTTCGGTCAGGCGACCGCGGGCATTCAGGAAATGAAGGGTCCAGGGGACCATGTCAGGGCTCCGCCCGGCGAAGGGCCGGGGCGTGGGGGATATTGGGGGAGCGGTGAGGGCAGGCGGCTCAGGCCGCCTGCATGTCCTGATCCGAGGTCAGGATGGCATAGAGCGTCGCCGGATCGTGATTGGCGCGCAGCTTCTTGCAGAGCGCCTGATCCCGCAGGCTGCGCGACACCAGCGCCAGCGCCTTGAGGTGCTCGACCCCGGCGGCCTGGGGCGCGAAGAGCGCGAAGATCAGGTCGACCGGCTGTCGGTCGATGGCGTCGAAATCCACCGGCTTCTCCAGGAGGATGAAGGCACCGAGCACCTTGTCCATGCCGTCGAGACGGGCATGGGGCAGCGCGACGCCATGGCCGACACCGGTCGGGCCGAGGCTCTCGCGCTCCTGCAGGGCTTCCACGACACGCTGCTGGTCCAGCCCGTGTACGGACTGGGCCAGTTCGCCGATGTCATGCAAAAGGCGCTTCTTGCTCGACGCCGAAGCGATCACCTTGATCGCTTCGGGGCGGAGAATTTGTGACAGTTTCATTCTGCCTCTTATCTGGTTCGTGTGTGTCCACTGGCGAACCCGATCGGGCCCTAGCTACGTGGATCAATCCAGCCGATGTTGCCGTCGTCCCGACGATAGACCACGTTCACGCCGCTCTTGCCCTCGTTGCGGAAGACCAGCACGGGTGCGCCGGCCAGCTCCATCTGCATGACGGCTTCGCCGACCGAGAGCGACGGGATCTGTGTCTCCATCTCTGCAACGATAACGGGTTGCAGGGTTTCGGGTTCCGATTCCTCGCTGTCCTGATCCGAGGCGAGGATATAGGAGGATGCTCCGAGAAGTTCAACCGGCTGGACGCGGGTTTTCTGATGATCCTTCAACCTGCGCTTGTAACGGCGGAGCTGTTTCTCCATTTTCTCACAGCATGCATCGAATGCCGCATAGATTTCCGTGGCCTTTGCCTTGGCCTGGGCGGTCAGCCCGGTACTGAGGTGAACGGTGGCTTCGCAGATGAATTCATGTGCGCTTTTGGAAAAGATCACGGTGG
Organism: Pseudooceanicola sp. DL12; assembly: GCF_056270665.1. Classification (NCBI taxonomy): domain Bacteria; kingdom Pseudomonadati; phylum Pseudomonadota; class Alphaproteobacteria; order Rhodobacterales; family Paracoccaceae; genus Pseudooceanicola; species Pseudooceanicola sp. DL12. The sequence goes on along the minus strand of NZ_CM149884.1, from coordinate 4,230,454 downwards.
CATCCGTGGGACGCTGTGCATATTTCTCGACCGCGATGTTCAGCTCCTGCTTGACGTGAGTCTGCAGGGCATCGCCGATATCGATCTGTTTTCCGGTAATTTGGTAGCGCATTCCGTCTCCTCTCATGACAATTCGGGCGTGGGCCGGCGCAATCGCGCCGCAACGCTCAGGTCCGAATGCTGCGGAAATAAGACAGTGCCGCGAGGGGCCATCGCTGTGCGATGACTTGGGCGGTCCCGCCGGAGCGGGCGCGGTATGTGTCACAACACAGGTTGGGGGTGCGTCGCGTAACTGTCATGTCCTCATTTGAGTGGCATGCGGTGATCCTGTCAACGGATTCCGGTAACCAGCCTTTCGGAAGCGTTTCCGCGCCGGGCGAAAACCGTGGCGGATCATCATGGTAAACGGGCCCCGGGCCAGGAGGGCGCCGCGGCTGAAACATGTTGTCGCAGGGAGGGTTAACCGGTGCCGGACGGCGGCGCGGCGGACCTAGCCGATGGAGAACGAATCACCGAGGTAGACGCGGCGCACGTTCTCGTCGGCCACGACCTCCTCCGGGGTGCCGGACATCAGGATGGTGCCGTCGTGCAGGATGTAGGCACGGTCGACGATCTCCAGAGTCTCGCGGACATTGTGATCGGTGATCAGCACGCCGATGCCACGGTTGCGCAGGTCCGCCACCAGGTGGCGGATGTCGGCAACCGAGATCGGGTCGACCCCGGCAAAGGGTTCGTCGAGCAGCACGTATTTCGGATCGGCGGCCAGGCAGCGGGCGATCTCGACCCGGCGGCGTTCCCCGCCCGAGAGCGCGAGCGAGGGGGCGCGGCGGAGGTGCTCGATCGAGAATTCCGAGAGCAGCTCTTCCAGGCGCTCACGCTTCTTGTGGCGGTCGGAATGGGTGATGTCGAGAATTGCGGCGATGTTGTCCTCGACGTTCATGCCCCGGAAGATCGACATTTCCTGTGGCAGGTAGCCGATGCCGAGCTTGGCGCGGCGGTACATCGGCAGGCCGGTCACGTCGATCCCGTCGAGGGTGACGCTGCCGGCCTCGGGAATGACAAGCCCCGCGACGGCGTAGAAGGAGGTCGTCTTGCCCGAACCGTTGGGGCCCAGCAGCGCCACCACCTCGCCCTGGTCGAGGGTCATCGAGATGTCGCGGATCACGACACGCTTCTTGTAGGACTTGCGCAGGTGATCGATGCGCAGGCCGGTGGAGCCGTCCTGTGCCCCGTGCCGGCCGCTGGATCTGTCTCGCGCCATCCGGGTCACTCGTCCTGCTGCAGAACGGTGCGGACGTTGCCCTGCATTTGGGCGGTCCCACCCTCGAGGTCGACGTTGAGCCGGTCGGAGGAGACGCTGGTATTGCCGCGCACCAGAAGCACGTCGCCGGTCATGATCACCTCGGCGGTGGTCAGGTCGTATTCGGCGCGGTCGGCCTCGGCGGCGTCCTCGCCGCTGACCAGCGTGACGTTGCCGATGGCGACCAGGCTGCTGATCTTCTTGCCGTCGAGGTCGTAGATCGCCTCGATCCGATCGGCGACGATGCGCATGTCTCCCTGTTCGACCAGGACGTTACCGGAAAACACCACGGCGCCGTCGGACTGGCTGACCGAGAGTGTGTCGGATTTCATCCGGACGGGGGCGGAGGTATCGGCATTGCCCGACCCGAAATCGAGCGCGTTGCTCTGGGCGAGGATCGGGCCGCAGGTTCCGGCGATGAGGACCGAAGCCAGCAGCAGGCTCCGGAGAGAAGACTTGGCTGCGAACAAGGGCAATCACTCCTGCGGTTTCTTGGGGTCGTACACCAGGTCGACGCCCTCGGTGAAGACCAAATACGCGTCACCCGTCCCGGGATCGGTGGTCAGTTGCATCTTGCCCGCGGTGAAGGTGCCCGGCGGCCCATTGGCGGCGACCGGGCCCAGGGTTTCGGCGCGCACCTCCTCCATCCCGGTTTCGAGCTGGTCCGTGGTGATCCGGTAGCCGGTCGAGGAGGTGATCACGACGTCCTGTTCCAGCAGCGCGGTATCGGTGTCGCGATCGACGAGCCCGGTGCCGGCGCTGAAGGCCACCGACTGGCCGCTGGTCAGGTCGATCTGCGCGGCGAGCGTCGTGGCCTTGAGCATGCCTTCGCCGAGAGGCTGGGCGCTTTCGGCGGTGAAGGCGATCAGGTCGCCGTCCTCGGTGGCACCGGCAAAGCTCGGCCGGGTGATGCGCTGGCTGCTGGCCAGTTCCTTGAGGTCGGTCTCGGAGAAGGGCAGCGAGGCGAGCGGATCGGCGCTGCGCGACAGCAGGAAGAGCGTCGACAGCAGGCCGATGGCGATCAGGGGCAGGATCACCTTGAGCCAGGAGACCAGCCGGGAATGGGATCTGACGCTCAACGCCATTTGGGGGCCCTCAGGAATGCGCGAAAATGTCGACGTCCGGCCAGCCGGCGAGATCCAGCCTTGCACGGGTCGGCAGGAAATCGAAGCAGGATTGTGCCAGATCCATCCGCCCCTCGCGTTCGAGCCGCTCGGTCAGCCTGTCGCGAAGCCGGTGCAGGTAGAGCACGTCGGAGGCGGCATAGTCGAGCTGTGCCGCAGTCAGCTCTGCCGCGCCCCAGTCCGACATCTGCTGCTGCTTGGAGATATCGACGCCGAGCAGCTCCTGGGTGAGGTTCCTAAGGCCATGGCGGTCGGTGTAGGTGCGCACCAGGCGGCTGGCGATCTTGGTGCACCAGACCGGCGCGGCCAGCGCCCCGAAGGCATTGTACATGGCGGCGATGTCGAAACGGCCATAGTGGAAGAGCTTGAGCACCTCGGGATCCTCGAGCATGCGGCAGAGGTTCGGCGCCTCGGTCTGGCCCGGGGCCACCTGCACCAGGTGGGCATCGCCGTCTCCCGCGGACATCTGGATCACGCAGAGCCGGTCGCGGGCGGGGTTCAGGCCCATGGTCTCGCAGTCGATGGCCACCACGGGGCCGAGGTCTAGCTCTTCGGGCAGGTCGTGCTGGTAGAGGTGGTTGGTCACGGGGAGCGTTCCTTGCAGGGGTGCAATTGATCTAGACCGTGACGCAGCCTGATGCAAACCGGAGGGCGCGGGGAAGGGGGCTCTGCCCCCATCGGCCCGGGGCCGATTCCCCCGGGATATTTGGGGCCAGATGACGGGGGAGAGGCCGCGCTCCTTCATCTGGCCGGAAATATCCCCGCCGGAGGCCTGGCCGTCACGCAGGGACGGCCAGTTCGGGCAGGGGCGGCGTCAGTTCGCCGGCATAGTGGCAGGCCACCCGGTGCCCGTTGCCGAAATCGCGCAGCGCCGGTTTCTCGCGGCGGCAGAGGTCGGTGGCAAAGGGGCAGCGGCCGGCAAAGCGGCAGGCCTTTGGCGGGTCGATGGGCGAGGGCGGCTCGCCTGTCACCGTGAAGCGGCTTTCGCTGCGGGAGCGGTCATCCGGCGAGAGTGCCGCGGCCATGAGTGACCATGTGTAGGGATGCTTGGCCGAGGCAAAGAGCTGTTCCGTGGGGGCCTGCTCGACGAACTCGCCCAGGTACATCACCGCGACCTGGGTGCAGAGGTGCTGCACCACGGCAAGGTCGTGGGAGATGAAGACATAGGTGAGTTTCTTCTCCTTCTGCAGCTTTTTCAGCAGGTTGAGGATCTGGGCCTGAATGGCCACGTCGAGGGCCGAGACCGGCTCGTCGCAGACGATGAGCCGGGGCTCTGTGACCATGGCGCGGGCGATGCAGAGCCGCTGGCGCTGGCCGCCCGAGAACTGGTGCGGGAAGAGCCGCTTGGCATCGGGGTGCAGGCCCACGGCGTTGAACATCTCGTCGACGCGGGCGTCGCGGCCGCGCACCGGGCCAAGGCCCATCAGGTCGAGCGGTTCGCGCACCGCGGCGCCGGCGCGCAGCCGGGGATTGAGCGAGGAATAGGGATCCTGGAACACCATCTGCATCATGTGCCGGATGGTCCGCAGCGCTTCGCCCTCGATAGCGGAGAGATCATGCTTTTCCAGTCGCATCGAGCCGCCGACAGGATCGACGAGACGCATCAGCGCCTGGGCGGTGGTGGATTTGCCGGAGCCGGATTCACCCACGATGCCGAAGCTTTCGCCCTCGTTCACGGAGAATGTGACGCCGTCGACCGCATGGACGGTCTGGCCGGAGGCGAGCGGGAAATGGACCTTGAGGTCGGTGACCTCGAGCAGGGGCTGTTTCATGCGAGTTCCTCCCGCAGGGATGCCGGGTTTGCCGAGGTTTTCCAGCAGAGCGCGTTGTGTCCCGGCGCGATGTCCACCAGCGGCGGGGGTGTTTCGTGGCAGCGGCCATCGGCGAGCGCGCAGCGGGGGGCGAAGCGACAGGCCTTCGGGAACCTGCCGAGAGGCGGCACCATGCCCGGGATCTCTCCGAGGCCCTCTGCCGCCGCGGTGGCCGCCGCGGCGCCGAGGCGCAGGCGCGGGGTGCAGGACATCAGCCCGCGGGTGTAGGGGTGGCTGGGCGCGCCGAGGATGTCGTCCACCGAGCCGCTCTCGACACATTTGCCGGCGTAGAGCACGGCAACCTCGTCCGCCATTTCAGCCACCGCACCGAGATCGTGGGTGATCAGCATGATCGCCGTTTCTGTATCGGACTGCAGCTCGCGCAGCAGGCGGAAGATCTGTGCCTGCACCGTCACGTCGAGGGCGGTGGTGGGCTCGTCCGCGATGATGACCTTGGGCCGGCAGGCCAGCGCGATGGCGATCATCACCCGTTGCCGCATGCCGCCCGACAGCTCGTGCGGATAGGCGGCGAGACGGTCTTCGGGCCCGGGGATCTGCACCGCGCGGAGCATTTCCAGCGCCAGCTCCCGGGCCTCGGCCGGGGTCTTGCCCTGGTGCAGCTCGATCACCTCGGTGATCTGGCGCTGCACGGTGAGCACCGGGTTCAGGGCGGTCATCGGCTCCTGGAAGATCATCGAGATTGCATTGCCGCGCAGCTCGCGCATCCGGGCGGGTTTCGCCGCCAGGAGGTCCTCTCCGGCCAACCGGATCGACCCGCCGGAGACGGCGAAGCGATCGGGCAGCAGGCCCATCGTGGACAGCGCGGTCATCGACTTGCCGCAGCCACTCTCGCCGACCACGCCGAGGGTCTTGCCCGGGTAGAGCTTCAGCGAGACGCCATCGAGCACGGAATGCACGGCATCGCCGGTGTCGACGCCGACCTTGAGGTCGGAGATTTCGAGGACGGGATCCTTTTCTGAAACCATGTCAGCGCCTCCGGAGCTTGGGGTTGAGGGCGTCGTTGATGCCGTCGCCGACAAGAGAGATCGACAGGACGGTGAGGAAGATCGCGATGCCGGGCAGGGTGACCGTCCACCAGGCGTCGAGCAGGTAGTTGCGGTTCTGCCCGATGATCAGGCCCCAGGAGACGGTGTTGGGATCGCCGAGGCCGAGGAAGGACATGCCGGCCTCGAAGAGGATGGCCGCGCCGACGGCGAGGCCCGCGGCCACCACCAGCGGTGGCATGGCGGCAGGCAGGATGACCCGGAAGATCAGGTAGGCGTTGCGCGCGCCGGAGGTGCGGGCGGCGTTGACGTAATCGTAGCGCCGGATCTTCATGAACTCGGCCCGGGCGAGGCGCGCGACCTGCGGCCAGGAGACGATGCCGATGGCGATGGTGATGGTCGAGAGCTTGGCGCCGAAGATGGTGACGAGCACCATGGCCAGCAGCAGCGGCGGCAGGATCTGGAAGAACTCGGTGACCTTCATCAGGGCGGCGTCTGCGCGGCCCTCGAAGAAGCCGGCGAGGGAACCCACCAGGATGCCTATCACCACCGAGATGACGGCGGCCGCGGCGCCCACGGCGAGGGTGGCACGGCCACCTGCGATGATCTCGGCAAGCATGTCGCGGCCGAGGTAATCGGTGCCCAGCGGCGCATAGGGGCTGCCCGGCGGGGTAAAGGGCAGGTCGACCATGTCATATGGGCTGACGGGATAGACCAGCGGGCCGAGGAAGGTCATGGCGAGGATCAGCAGGAAGAGCACCAGCCCGATGATCGCCGAGCCGTTGCGGGCGAAGGCCTTGAAGAATTCGGTCGCGGGATGCGCGGGCTTGGGCCCGAAGCTCTCTGGGGCGGCGGCCTTGGTGGCGGGAGAGGCAGAAGTATCCGTCATTGGGCGGCTCCTGTCGGTTTGGGGGCTTGCTTCTTCTTCTTGCGGGTGCCGCCCATGCGAGGGTCGATCCGGCGATAGGCCACGTCGGTCAGCGCATTGGCGACCATGACGAGGATGGCGGAGAAGAAGAGGATGCCGAGCAGGGTGGGGTAGTCGCGGCGCAGGATGGATTCATAGGCAAGGCGGCCCAGGCCGGGCCAGTTGAACACGGTTTCCACCAGCACGGCACCGGCGAAGAGCTGGCCGAACTGAAGGCCGACCATGGTGACCACGGGGATCAGCCCGTTGCGCAGGGCATGGCCGAAGACGACCTCGCGTTCGTTCAGGCCCTTGGCGCGTGCGGTGCGGATGTAATCGGAACCCAGCACGTCGAGCATGGAGGCACGCGACAGCCGGGAGTAGGTGGCGATGTAGATCGAGGCGAGGGTCACCGCGGGCAGGACAAGGTGATAGAGCACATCGAGGACGGTGCCGATCCAGGTGTCATTGCCGCGCACGTTCATCATGCCGGAGACGGGAAAGATCGGGAAGATCGAGGCAAAGAGGATCAGCAGCATCAGCCCGGTCCAGAAGACCGGCGCGGCATAGCCTACCAGCGAGAAGATGGTGACGAAGTGGCTGAGGACCCCCTTGGGTTTCTTGGCGGAATAGACGCCCATCAGGGTGCCGATCACCACGGCGATCGTCAGGGCTGAGACGACCAGCAACACGGTGGCGGGCAGCCGTTGCAGGATCAGGTCGAGGACCGGTTCCTTGAAGTAGTAGGAATAGCCGAAGTTGCCGGTGCAGATCTTGCCGATGTAGACGAAGAGCTGGACGATCACGGGCTGGTTCAGCCCGTATTCCTCGCGCATCTGGTCGATCAGTTCCGGCGAGGCGCCGCCCATTTCGCCCACGATCACCGAGACGGGGTCGCCGGGAGCGAGCTGGATCAGCAGGAAATTGAGGACGATCACGGCCAGCAGGAGGCCGAGGGCGGAGCCAAGTCTCGTCAGGATGGGGCGCATGGGAGGGTTCCTCTCTGGCGGAGGCTGGACAGGATTGCCCCGGCCGGCACGCGATGGCGCGGCCGGGGCAGGAAGTGCAGGGAGGTCAGAGGATTACTCGGACCATTCCACCTGATCCCAGGGCGAAACGGCGCCCCAGATCGTGTCGGGCAGGTCGGTCAGACCTTCCTTGTAGGCGGTATAGAAGGGCACTTCGTTGATGTAGAGGATCGGCGCATCGGCCACGACGATCTGCTGGAACTCCTTGTAGAGTTCGGCGCGCTTGGCGGCGTCCTTCTCGACGGCGGCATCGGCCAGCAGCTGGTCGACCTTTTCGTTCGAGTACTGCTGGGTGTTGGACCAGATCACGCCGGGACGGATGTTCGAGGAGATATAGGTGCGGTCGACGCCGATCACCGGGTCGCCCCAGTTGTAGACGCTGTCCTCGGTCATGTCGAAATCGTAGCTGGAGATGCGCTGGGCCCAGGTGGGGAAGTCGGGCGCGGTGCGCACCTCGATCTCGATGCCGACCTGCTTGAGCTGGGTGCGCAGGTACTCGGCCATGTTGCGGCCCATTTCCGGCATGCCGGGAATGAAGTCCATGGTGGCGGTGAAGCGCACGCCGTCGGCGTCGGGCGTCAGGCCGGCTTCGTCGAGCATGGCCTTGGCCTTCTCCAGGTCGAAGGGGTACTTTTCGACGTCATCGGTGGCGAAGGGCGAGGAGTTGGTGATCGGGCCGGTGGAATCGCCGGCGACGCCGCCCAGCAGGCGCTGCAGGATGAAATCCTTGTTGATGGCATAGCCGATGGCCTGACGGACCGCGGGGTTGTCGAAGGGCGCCTTCTTGGTGTTGAAGGCGATCCAGTTGAGCGGGCCGATGGCATCGTAGCCGTCACCCGAAACACCGACGCCGTCTGCCTTTTCAAGGCGTTGCACGTCGCGGACGCCGGAGAGGAAGGGCACCATGTCGACATCGCCGCGCTCGGTGGCCAGCACCAGGTTGGCCTGGTCGCCGATGATCTGCACGATCACCTCGTCCATCTTGGGATAGCCCTCGAGGAAGAAATCGGGGTTCTTCTCGAGCTTGTAGTATTCGCCCTGCTTGTACTCGACGAACTTGAACGGGCCGGAGCCGACGGGTGCCAGGTTGGCCGGGTTCTGCTGGATGTCTCCCTGACCGTAGATGTGCTCGGGGATGATCGGCATCAGCGCCGGCGACATCGCCAGCAGCAGCGCCGGGTGCGGCTGCGACAGCTTGATCACGGCGGTGTAGGGATCGGGGGTTTCCACGTCGACCACGGGGGCGAGCATGGTCTTGAACGGGTGGTTGGCCTTGATCGTCATGATCGAGAACTTGACGTCCTCGGAAGTCACCGGCTCGCCATCGTGGAAAGTGGCGTTTTCCACGAGGTGCAGGGTGACGGAGAGGCCGTCGTCGGAAACCTCCCAGCTCTTCGCGAGGTAGGGCTCGGGGTTCCAGTTCTCGTCATAGCGCAGCGGCGAGGCAAAGATCTGGGCCGTCGGCATCATGGTGGCGATGCCCGACTGGATGGCGCCGTTGAAGTGACGCGGCACCTGGGTGGTGCCGACGACGAGGGTTTCGGCCTGGGCGGGGGCAAGTACCCCACCGAGGGTCAGGGCCACGGCAGCGGCCAGGGCGGAAGTCCTGAAGATGTTCATTCGTCTGGTCCTGTTGGTTGCTTTGGTCTTGTTATGGTTTTCAGATGAGGCCGCCGATGCCGCGCCAGGCGGTCAGGGCGGCCGTGGCGCCCAGCAGGGCGATGGCGGCATAGCGATAGCCCCCTTCGTCGAGCCGCGCAAAGGCCAGACCGCCGGCCCAGGTGCCGATCAGCAGCGCGGGCAGGGCGATCAGGGAGGAGATCACGATGGATCTGTCGATCTCGCCCGCCCAGATCATGCCGGGGAGGGTGAGCAGGGAGGTCAGGAAGAAGAACACCATGAGCGAGGCGCGGGTGTTCCTTGCAGGGGTTTCGGTGCCCAGGAAATAGGCGATGGCGGGCGGCCCGGGCATGGCGGCCAGCCCGGAGAAGAGCCCGGCGGCAAAGCCCGCCCCGACGGCGTTGCGGCGGTTTTCCTGAAGCCGAACCCGCAGCAGCAGGGCCGCGAGACCGCCGGCGACCAGCACCGCCAGCACCACGCGCATGGCATCGGCGGAGAGTCGGGTGAGCGCGAGCGTGCCGATGGGCACGCCCACCGCCGCGCCGATGGTCATCAGTGCCAGGGCATTGCGGTTGACCAGCTTGCGCATCAGGATCGTGTCGCGCAGGCCCACCATGCATTGCAGCAGGATGGCCACCGCCACGGCCTGGGCCGGCGGCAGGAAGAGGCTCATCCCCGGCACGGCGGCCAGGGCAAACCCGAATCCGGTCAGGCCCCGCAGGACGGCGGCAATGAAGACCGCCAGGGATATCCAGAGGGCCTGATCCATTCAGTCGAAGTTCAGCACGATGGTCTTGGACCGCGTGAAATGCGCCAGCATCGCCTCGAGCGAGGCTTCCTTGCCCAGGCCCGAGCGGCCGAAGCCGCCATAGGAAACATTGGGCTGGATCGTCAGGTTCTGGTTCACCTGCACGTAGCCGGCATTCAGCCGTGCGGTCGAATCGAGCGCGACATGGAGAGAATCCGTCCAGACCGTCGCGGCCAGGCCGTAGTGCGTGGCGTTGGCGCGCGCGATGACATCCTCGTAATCGTCCCACTGCTGGATCACGGCGACCGGGCCGAAGATCTCGTATTTCACGCAGAGGTGATCCTCGGGCAGGTTCAGCAGCAGCGTGGGCTGCATGAAGAGATCGGGGGCCAGCGCCGCGTCCTCGGGCAGCTTGCCGCAGCGGATCACCTCGGCGCCCTCGGTGGCCTCGGCCTGGGCGACGTAGTCGGTGATCACCTTGGCCTGCTTGGCGTTGATGATGGTGCCGATGTCGGTGCCCTCGTCCAGCGGATCGCCGATGACCAGCTGGTTCAGGGCTTCCTGCAGGCGGGTGAGGAAGGCGACGTAGAGAGTGGAGTGCACGTAGATCCGGCTTGCGGCGGTGCAGCTCTGGCCCTGGCGGGTGAAGCGCATGCCGTTGATGGCGCCGGTGATGACCTTGTCGAGGTCGGCATCCTCGCAGACGATCATCGGGGACTTGCCGCCGAGCTCCAGCGAGACGGGGATGATCTTCTTGGCGGCGGCCTCGTAGACGGTCTGGCCCACGGCCTCGGAACCGGTGAAGGTGACCTTGGCCACATCCGGGTGCGAGGTGAGCGGCGCGCCGCAGGCGACGCCGGTGCCGTTGATCACGTTGACCACACCCTCGGGCAGGAATTTCGACAGGATCTCGACCATGGCGTAGGTGGCATATGGGGCCTCCTCGGAGGCCTTGACCACCACGGTGTTGCCGGCCACCAGCGCCGGCGCGATCTTCAGCATCATCAGCACCAGCGGCACGTTCCAGGGCAGGATCGCGGCGACCACGCCCAGCGGTTCGCGAGTGGTCACGGTCATAGAGCGCGGGTGGAAGGGCACGGTCTCGCCCTTCAGCTCGGAGCCGAGGCCAGAGTAGAATTCCAGGATGTCGCAGGCGGTCTTCACCTCGCCGCGGCATTCGGTGCGGATGGCCTTGCCGGTTTCCAGCGCCAGGACCTGGGCGATCAGCTCGGCTTCGGCCAGGATGGCGCGGGCGCCGGCGCCGACCATCTTGCCGCGTTCGCGGGCGGGCACGGCGGCCCAGGCGGCCTGTGCAGCCTTGGCGGCGGCCACGGCGGCGGCCGTTTCATCGGGGCCGGAGGCCGCGGCGGTGCCGATTTCCTGGCCGGTGGCCGGGTTCAGAACCGGCAGACTCTCGGCGGTGGCGACACGGGCCGCGCCGATCAGGTTGACCCGGGCGTAGCCGGCGATCAGCTCGGCAGGCGTGGCGGAGAGATAAGTTTGCTCAGTCATGTATGCATCATCCTTGCCGCGTTGCGGCATTGCTTGGGCCAGAGGGCAGCAACGGAATGGGCCACCGGCGGCGGGCCGGGGCGCTCTTGGTCAGTTGGCGGGGGCACGCCCCATCAGCAGGCGGGCCAGGGAAAAGTCGGGCAATGTGCCGATGCCGACGAGACGGGTGCCCGTCTTGGCGGCCTCGGCGCCGGTGGCGGGTGTCAGCTCCCACCGGCCGGAGACGAATTGCAGCAGCGTGGTCTGATCCTCGCCGGCAAAGCGCAGCCAGCCCTTGAGCCGGAGCACGCCCGGCGGCAGGGCCGGCAGGGCGGCCTCGACACTGGCGCGGTCGGGGGCCCGGTCCTCTTCCAGCAGGTAGCGATGGAAGACCTGGTCATGCAGGACCGGCTGCCCCTGGGGGGCCGAGAGGATCGCGAGGGTCGAGCCGCTGAGCAGCTCGAGCGGCAGGGCGGCGCGGGCGGTTTCCACCACGGTGCGACCGGGCGCGATGCGGCGCAGGGCGGCGCGCGAGGAGGCCAGCTGATCCGGGGTGGCGGCATCGGTGTGGTTCAGCACGATCAGGTCGGCGCCGTCGAACTGACGCGCGACCGTATCGCCGATGAGCATGTCGTCGAGCTGTCGCTGCAGTTCGACGGCATTGGCCAGGGTGACCACCATGTCGAGTTTCAGGCGACGGTCGAGCAGGGCGAACTCGGCCACCCGGCGCGGCTCGCCCACGCCGGAAGCCTCGATCAGGATCGCCTCGGGGTTCTTTTCCACCGCGCGAAAGATCGCGGGCCCGATGCCGTCGGCCATGGAACAGCAGATGCAGCCGCCGGAGAGTTCCAGCGTCAGCCCGTCATCGGCGGTGATAAGCGCGGCGTCCACGTTGATCTCGCCGAAGTCATTCACCAGCACGGCGGTCCGCGCCGGTGAAGCGGCCAGGATGCGGTTGACCAGCGTGGTCTTTCCCGCGCCGAGGAAGCCGCCGATGATGGTGACAGGGATGGTCATGCGTGCACCGGGGCCTCGAGGATGGTGACATCCGGAACCGGGCCGGTCGTGGCGGGGATATGGCTCTCGTGCCACTGGCCTCCGAGGACGGTGCCGAGGACGCGCACTTCGCGCAGGGCCAGCGGCTCGACCGCCATCGGGTCACGGTCGAGCACGGCGAAATCGGCGAACTTGCCCACTTCGATCGAGCCGACCAGGTGGTCGAGCTTGAGCTGGTAGGCGGCGTTGATGGTGATCGCCTTCAGCCCGTCCTCGACGGAGATGCATTCATCGGCGCCCATGGTGCGGCCGGTGGCGGTGAGGCGGTTGACGGCACACCAGGCGGTGAAGAGCGGGTTCAGCGGGGTCACCGGCACATCGCAATGCACCGAGAACTGCACCCCTTCGGCGAGAGCCGTGCCGCAGGCGTCCATGCGGCGCGCCTTGTCGGGGCCCATGGTCAGCTCGTAGTGCTGATCCCCCCAGTAGAAGATGTGGTTTGCGAAGAGGTTGGCCGAAAGGCCGAGGGCCTTCATGCGGCGGAACTGGGCCCGGTCGGCCATCTGGCAGTGCTGCAGCACGTGACGGTGGTCGGGGTTGGGCGCCTCGGCCAGGGCCTCCTGCATGACGTCGATGACGAATTCCGAGGCCTGGTCGCCGTTGACGTGGCAGTGCATCTGGATGCCTTCGGCGTTGTAGGCCTTGATCATCTCCCTGAGTTGCGCGGGCGGCACGTTCCACAAGCCGTTCGGGGCGCCATTGTGATAGCCCGGCCATTTCAGGCGGCCGGTGAAGCCCTGGATCGAGCCGTCGGTCATGATCTTGACCAGGCCCATGTAGAGCTTGTCGTTGCCCTTGGACCTGATCGCCTTGGCGCGGGCGACGCCCTCGGCCACGGACCACTGGATCGCGCCGAGTGCCGGCACGATGCGGATCGGGAAATCTTCCTCGGCGGTGGCGGTCAGGAAGGCCTGAAGGGAATCGTCGTTCAGTTTCTGGTGCAGGTCGGTGGTGGTGGTGACACCGGCGTTGGTCGCGGCCATGCCGTAGGTCTCGAGCGCCTTGACGGTGACATCGCGCATGTCCATCGCAGCGCCCACCACGCGCGCCGCCATCATCATCGCGGCCATTTCCTGCAGTTCGCCGGTGACCTCGCCTGTCGCGTCGCGCAGGATCCCCTCTACGTTGACCTGGTCGAGCATGTTGCCGCGTTCCAGGATCGGGGTGTTGACGTTCATCAGGTGCAGCGAGGCATGCATGATGGCGATCGGGCGGGTGGTGGAAACGGCATCGAGGTGCTTCCGCGTCATCCGCTCGGTATAGTAGATGGGGTCGAAGCCCCAGGCGACGAGAGGTTCGTCCGGATCGGTCATCTCGGCTTCGGCCTTCTTCAGGCGCTCGACCACCTCCTCGATGCTCTTCAGCCCGCCCTCGACATGGCCATCGGGGGCCGTGCGCTTGAAATAGCCGAGGAAGAGCGCATCCCAGAGGGTGCCTTCCATGGCGTGGCCATGGGCCTCGACAAAGCCCGGCATCAGCACCTGTTCCGCAAAGCGTTCATCCAGCGTGCAGTCCCATTTCGCCTGCCAGGCGGCGCAGTCCGCCGCGTCGCCGACGGCAAGAACCCGGTTCTCGCTGACCGCGACGTGAGTGGCCTCCGGGCGGTTCGGGTTCATCGTGCGGATCTTGGCGGCGCGAAAGATGGTGACGGCGGCGGGCATGCGGCAATTCCTGGCTGTTCGTTGTTGCGGCAAGCTAGGGCGCAATGCCGCGGCGCAGACAGGGCCAGACCGCTGCCACGGATTGGGCCAGGGTAAAACTCATGTAAATCAGTGGGAAAGCCGTGGTGGCCGGTCAGGCAAGGCTGGCTGCGGCCTCGCCCAGCAGGCGCAGGCCGGTCTCGATCTTGCGCTCGTCGATATAGCTGACGCCGAGGCGCAGGAAGCGGCCTGCCTGGTCCTCGGGGACGAAGGGATCCCCGGATTCCGTCAGCACGCCGCGGCTTGCGGCAGCCTTGAAGAGTGTCCGGGCATCGAGGCCCGCGGGGCATTCCAGCCAGACCGAGGAGCCGCCATGCGCGGTACTGCGGCGGAAGTCCGGCAGGTAGCGGTCGCAGCCCTCGGAGACCTTCTCCAGCCGCCGTTCCAGCGCCGCGCGCAGGGTGCGTTGCAGTGTCAGGTAATGGCCTTCGGCCAGGAAGATGCCGGCGGTGCGCTGATTGTTGAGTGGCGCCGAGCGGTGCATCAGGCGGCGTAGCCATCGGGCCTCCTCGACAAGGGCGGGATCGGCCACCATGAAGCCGAGGCGCACGCCCGGGGCGAGCACCTTCGAGAGCGTGCCGAGATAGGCCACATGGCCGCTGCGATCGAGGCTCTTGAGCGAGGTCGCATCACCGGCGGCGGCGGTCTCGCCCTCGTAGTCGTCCTCGATCAGGATGGTGCCATCCCGCTGAGCTTGTTCGAGAATCGCCTGCCGCCGGGCGGGCGACATGGTGACCATCGTCGGGCAATGATGCGCGGGCGTGACCACGGCAAGGTCGAGGCGCCCGGCACCGTCGAGACGCGCGCCCTCGCCATCGATGGGCAGGTCGACGATCTCGGCGCCCTCGGCCATCATGATGTTGCGTCCGTCGGGATACCCCGGCGCCTCGATCCCGGCGCGGGTGCCGGGACGGGCCAGCAGACGGCCCAGGAGGTACAGCCCCTCCTGGGTGCCGAGGGTGATCAGGATGTCCTCGGTGCGTGCGAAGATCCCGCGCTGGGGCAGGATCTGGGTGCGAATCTGCTCAACCAGCAGGGGGTCGTCCTCGGAGGCGCGGTCGGCGGTCCACCAGTCGATGGCCGAACGCCCGAGGGCGTCGCGCGAACAGGTGCGCCAAGTGTTCAGCGGAAAGAGGCCGGGGTCAACCTGCCCGTAGACAAAGGGAAAATCGTAATCCTGCCAGTTCGACGGCTTGATGATGTGGCGATGCTGCGAGGGGCGCTGCTTGAGCAGGGTGTTCCAGTCGGGGGTGGCGGTGCGGGGCTCGACCCCGACCGTCAGGTTGGCGGGATCCGGCTGAACCTCGCGCGCCACGAAGAAGCCGCGGCGCGGCACGGATTCGAGATATCCGCGAGCAACCAGCTCGTCGTAGACGGCGGTGACGGTGTTGCGGGCGATGCCAAGTTGACCCGCAAGTTGCCGGCAGGGCGGCATTTTCTGGCCGTGCTGCATCTGCCCGGCATGAATTGACTCGACGATCCGACGCCGTAGCTGCGACTGGATCGGCTCGTCACTGTCCCTGATGATGGCGTTCAGCATGGCGGTTTTCCTTGGGCGCGACCTTATGGGACGGAACCCGGGCCTTTCCAATGGCGATGCCGCAGTCCTATGCTATTTTACGCGGCAATGCTGAAATTTGCAGCGGGGACCAGAGCCTCTGGCCCCATCATTTTCGACCCTCTGGCCCTTTGACCGGGAATGACGCCCTGTCTTTGTGGCGCAAAGAGCCGAAGATTACCGGAGCACAACCCAATGTACGACAACGACATCTCCTCGGTGGTTGCAGACGACAAGGCACACGTCTGGCACCACCTGTCCCAGCACAAGGCCTACGAGACCGGTGACCCGCGCGTCATCGTCGAGGGCAAGGGCATCCACGTCTGGGATGCGACCGGCAAGCGCTATCTCGATGCCGTCTCGGGCGGTGTCTGGACGGTGAACGTAGGCTATGGCCGCGAGCAGATCGCGGACGCCGTGCGCGAACAGCTGGTCAAGCTGAACTACTTCGCGGGCTCTGCCGGCACCATTCCCGGCGCCATCTTTGCCAAGAAGCTGATCGAGAAAATGCCCGGCATGTCGCGGGTTTACTACACGAACAGCGGCTCGGAAGCGAACGAGAAGGCCTTCAAGATGATCCGCCAGATCGCGCACAAGCGCTATGGAGGCAAGAAGCACAAGATCCTGTTCCGGGAACGCGATTACCACGGCACCACCATTGGCACGCTCTCGGCCTGCGGCCAGCCGGAACGCCACATGCAGTACGGCCCCTTCGCGCCGGGCTTCGTGGAAGTGCCGCATTGCCTGGAGTATCGCGCCCAGTGGGATCTGACCGGCGAGGCCTATGGCCAGCGCGCCGCCGATGCCATCGAGGAAGTGATCCTGCGCGAAGGCCCCGATACCGTCGGTGGCATCTGCCTCGAGCCGGTCACCGCGGGTGGCGGCGTGATCACGCCCCCGCCGGGCTACTGGGAGCGCGTGCAGGAAATCTGCAAGAAGTACGACGTGCTGCTGCACATCGACGAGGTGGTCTGCGGCGTCGGCCGGACCGGCACCTGGTTCGGCTACCAGAACTACGGCATCAAGCCCGACATGGTGACCATGGCCAAGGGTGTGGCCTCCGGCTATGCGGCCATCGCCTGCCTGGTGACCACCGAGGAGGTCTTTGACATGTTCAAGGACGATGCTGCGGATCCGCTGAATTACTTCCGTGATATCAGCACTTTCGGCGGTTGCACGGCAGGGCCGGCCGCGGCGATCGAGAACCTGAAGATCATCGAGGATGAAGGGCTGCTCGACAACACGCTCAACATGGGGGCCCGCCTGATGACCCGCCTGGAAGAGCTGAAGGAAAAGCACGCCGTCGTCGGTGACGTGCGCGGCAAGGGCCTCTTCTGCGGGGCCGAACTGGTCTCCGACCGCGCCACCAAGGAGCCGGTGAACGAGAAGCTGGCACAGCAGGTCGTGGCGGAATGCGGCGCCCAGGGCGTGATGATCGGCGTGACCAACCGCTCGCTGCCGGGCTTCAACAACACCCTCTGCCTCAGCCCTGCGTTGATCGCCACCGAGAGCGACATCGACGAGATCGCCGCCTCCATCGACGTGGCGCTGGGCAAGGTCTTCGGCTGAGTCGATCGCGACGGGCCCGAACGCCCTGACCACTCATGAAGCATGCGAACGCCGCGACGGTCCCCCGTCGCGGCGTTTTGCCAAGACGCTGAAAACGCCGGATTCGAACGTCGGTATTACGTCGGTATCGCGTCGGTAATCCGTCGGTGCGAAATCACGCGGGTTAAGCACCCGATTTCGGACCGCGCGCTGCGCGGCCCGAAGCCTCCGGCGGGGATATTTCGAAACAGGGAAACAGCAGGAACGTCCTCCCGTTTCCCTGTTTCGAAATATCCCGGGGGAGGCTCCCGCAAGGGAGGCGGGGGCAGAGCCCCCTCTTGCCCCACATGTCGCAAGCGCCGACGTGAGGCAGCGCGGCCGACCCGTGCCGGTGAAATGGCGCCCGGATCAGAGACCGAGATCTCCGAGTGCGGTGGTCTTGCAGGCCTCGGGGGGACATTCCGCATCGATCACCAGCCAGTCCATCGCGCCGGGGCCAGCCGAGAGCTGTTGCGAGAGCACGGCGGCATCGGCATCCGAGGCATCGCCCTGGCGGGCCGCGATGCGGTCGTAGAGTACCCGGTCGGGGGCGGAGAGCCAGAATCCGGTGAAGCCGCATTCCGCGCGGGTGGTGACCCCGGCGGCGGCCCGGCGCAGCCCGGGATCGAGGAAGGTGGCGTCTAGCACCACGGATTGGCCGGCGGCCAGCAGGGCTGCCGCCCGGGACAGCATGGCGTCGTAGACCGCGTGCCGGCGGTCCTCGGCATAGGCACTCGCGGGCAGTTGCGCCTGCAGGGCCTTGCCGGTCTTGCGTTCGAGATCGGAGGAGAGCAGCACCGCGCCGGGCAGGGCGCCGAGGTGCGGGGGCAGGGCCCGGGCCAGCACGCTCTTGCCGCTGCCGGAGAACCCCCCGACGGCCACCAGCCGGGGGGGCGCGGGCTGAAGCGCGCGGCAGGCGAGCGAGAGATAGGTCGCGATTTCCTCGGCCGAGGCGCCGGGCGTGCCGCGGGCCGCATCCCCCTGCAGCGTCGTCATCGCGCGGATCACGGCGCGCACCGCGAGGAAGAGCGGCAGCGCGGCCAGGCCGGCATCCTCGGTGCCGCCGGCCCCGCGCAGCCAGGCATCGAGCACCCGGCAGGCCGGGCGCGCCAGGCCGCGGTGCAGCAGGTCCATGACCAGGAAGGCGATGTCGTAGAGCACGTCGCAGGTGCCCAGCACCTCGTCGAACTCCAGTGCGTCGAAGGGCACGGGGGCGCCGTCGATCAGCACGATGTTGCGCAGGTGCAGGTCGCCGTGGCCGCGCCGCACGTGGCCGTCGCGGGCGCGCTGGTCGAGCAGCGGGGCGATTCGGGACAGGGTGGTGCGGGCGGCGGCGAGGACGTCTTCGATCGCCTCGGTGCCCTCGGCGCCGGGAAATTCGGCAAAGACGCGGGTGAACTCGTCGAGGATGTCGGCCATCAGCCTGCTGCCCTGCAGGTCGCTGCGCCGGGGGGCCGCGGCATGGTAGCGGGCGAGCACCTCGCCGGTCTGTCCGGCCAGGTCGTCGCCGAAGGCGCCGCGTTCGGCGATGCGCTCCAGCTCGTCCTCGGCCGGGAAACGCCACATGCGCAGCACCCAGTCGACCGGTGTGCCCGCCCCGCCGAGGGTTAGGGAGCCGTCCGGGCCGCGGGTGACGGGCAGCACGTCGCGATAGATCTGTGGTGCCGCGGGGGCGTTCAGCTCGAGCTCGCGCTCGAGCAGGGCGTGGCGCAGCTCGGGCGTGGAGAGGTCCATGTAGTCATAATGTACCTGGCGCTTCAGCTTCAGCGCCTCGTCGCCGCAGAGAAAGACATGGGCGCCGTGGGTCTCGACCACCTCGACCGGGCCGGTGCCGGCAAAGGGCGCGGGGCTGGAGAGATAGTCGATGACGGGCTGTTGCGGGTCGCTCCGGGGGGCGGATCGGGGCACGAGATATTCCTCTTCGGGCTGTCGCATTGCCCCTGACACCCTAGGCCTCGGGGGCGCCGCGACCTTGAGCGAGGTCAAAATGTCGCAGAAAGCTAGGTTTGATTTGTATCAATGCGTATCCTTCTGCGCCGACCTAGGAAAGCTCAGACGCGAAGGAGATTTGCCATGAGCAAGGAATTCGAAGGCAAGGTTGCGATCGTCACCGGGGGTGCCTCGGGAATCGGCGCGGCCATTGCGACGGACCTCGCGGCCGGTGGTGCAAAGGTGCTGATCGCCGACCTGATCCTTGGAGATGCGGAGGGGCTTGCCGCCTCACTGAACTCTGCCGGGGGCACGGCCGAGGCTTGTGCCGTCGACGTGGCAGATGCGGCGCAGGTCGAGGCGATGGTGGCGCGGGCCATCGACAGTTTCGGCCGGCTCGACCTCGCGGTGAACAACGCCGGGATCGGAGCGCATCCCGTGCCGGTCGGCGAGGTGACGCTGGAAGACTGGCATCGGGTGATCAACATCAACCTGAACGGCGTCTTCTATTGTCTGAAGTACGAGATCGAGGCGATGCAGAAGACCGGCGGGGGGGCGATCGTGAATATGGCCTCCATCCTGGGGTCGGTGGGCTTCATGGGCGCGGCCTCCTACGTGGCGGCCAAGCATGCGCTGCTGGGGCTGACCAAGACCGCGGCGCTGGAATATTCCGCGCAGGGCATCCGCATCAACGCGGTGGGGCCGGGGTTTATCGAGACGCCGCTGCTGTCGAAGAACCTGGATCAGGCCGCGATGGACGGGCTGGTCGGGCTGCATCCGATCGGACGGTTGGGCCGACCCGAGGAGGTTTCGGCGCTGACATGTTTCCTGCTCTCTGGAAAGGCGAGCTTCATATCCGGCAGTTATTACCTGGTGGATGGAGCCTACACGGCACAATAGGCACGGACCAATGCGCGCGAACAGGACAGAAAGTGCGGGCCCGGCAAGGCCCGCCGAACGGCATTTTGACGCGTTGCCTCGCGGCGACGGCCTGTGGTCTGCTGGGCTTCGGAATGGACCTGACGTCCAAGGAAGCGCGCAAATGACCATGGCAGACAAGAGCGGGGCCGCCGAGAGGCAGGCCAGCAAGGATACGGCACGCGGGGCGAGCGGCCAGGCGACGGTTGCAGACGCCGACGACGAAGGCACCTCGGGGCAGGGCGGCGAGAGGGCCGCCCGCAAGGCCCGCGAGGCGCGGATCATCGGGCCGGTGGCCGGCGATCTCAAGTACGCCTCGGCGCTGAGCGTCACGGCGAGCCTGCTCTGGGTGGTGCAGGCCGGTTGCCTGGCCTGGGCCGTGGACGGCTGGGTGAATGGCGACGGGACCCTGCGGCAGGGCGTGATCGCGGCGGGGATCTTCCTCGGTGTGGCGCTGCTGCGGGCGGGGCTGGACTATCGCGCGGGCGGACTGCTCTTTGATGCGGCGGACCGGGTGATCGGGCGGGAACGCGAGGCTCTGATCGCCCGCGAGGCACTGGCGCCCGGGGCCGCCTCGGCGCGGATCGCGGCGCTGATCGCGCAGAAACTGCCGCTTCTGCAACCCTGGATCACGCGGTATCGGGTCGCAATGATACGTACAATGATCGTTCCGCTCGTCCTGCTGGCGATCACCTTCTACATCTCCTGGGCCGCGGGGCTCGTGCTGCTGGTGGCGGGGCCGCTGATCCCTGTGTTCATGGCCCTGGTGGGCATGGCCGCCGAGCAGGTCAGCCGCAAGCAACTCGACGAGATCGGCACCATGAACGAGATGCTGATGGACCGGCTGGCCGCCCTTCAGGACATCCGGCTGCTGGGCGCGACCGAGCGCGCGGCCGAGGATTTCGAGATCCGGGCCGAGACCCTGCGGGAACGCACCATGTCGGTGCTGAAGATCGCCTTTCTCTCCTCGACCGTGCTGGAGCTGTTCGCGGCGCTGGGCGTGGCCATGGTGGCCCTGCTGGTGGGCTTTGCCCTGCTGGGCGTCACCGGCTGGATCACCTGGGGCACGCCGCTGACCATGGCGCAGGGGCTGTTCATGCTGATCATCGCGCCCGACTTCTTCCAGCCGATGCGCGATCTGGCCGCGGCCTGGCACGACCGTGCCTCGGGCATGGCGGTGGCGGCCGAGCTGGAAGAGCTCGACGCCGCCCCGCGGCAGGCGCTGCTGGGCACGGGGGCACGGGTCGCCCCGCTGCCGGGCGCGCTGAGGATCGAGACTCGGGCCGCGATGGTGAACCTGGGCGGGCGGCGGCTGCGGCTGCCGGACATGGATGTGCGTCAGGGCGAGAGCATTGCGCTGACCGGGCCGAGCGGTGCCGGCAAGACCACGACACTGGCGGCCATTGCGGGACTGCTGCCGGTGGCCAGCGGGCAGCTGGACGTCTGTGGGCAGATCCTGGACGATACGACGGCGGATGGTTGGCGGGCGCGCATCGCCATGGTGCCGCAGCAGGTGCATTTCGCCGACGAGACCCTGGGAGATTTCCTGGACCCGGCGGGCACCGGGGCCGATCCGCGCGCGGCGCTGGAAGCGGCCGATGCCGTGCATGTCCTGGACCGTCTGCCCGAGGGACTTAAGACGCGCCTGGGCGAGACCGGTGGCGGTGTCAGCGGTGGCGAGGCGCGGCGGCTGATGCTGGCGCGGGCGCTGCTGTCGGGGGCCGAGCTGCTGTTGGTGGACGAACCCACGGCGGACCTCGACCCGGAAACGGCGGCGCGGATCATTGCCGCGCTGCAGCGTGCTCAACAAACTGGTCATACTCTTCTGGTAGCGACCCATGACGACCGGATGCGCGATGCGCTCGACCGTGTCGTGGAGGTGAAGCAATGACCCGCGCTCCGATCATGCAGATGCTGAAACTGCTGTTGCAGGCCTCTCCGGGCGCCATGTTCCGGGGTGCGCTTCTGAGTGTCATGGTTCTGATGATGGGGACCGCGCTGCTGGGCCTGTCGGGCTGGTTCATCACCGCCACCGGAGTGGCCGGCCTGGCGGGGATCGGCATTGCCTTCGACGTTTTCGTTCCCTCCGCCGGCGTACGGATGCTGGCCATCGGGCGCACCGCCGCACGCTATGGCGAGCGGGTGCTGACCCATGATGCCACGCTGCGGGCGCTTGCGGCGCTCCGCGTCGAGCTGCTGCGCCGTCATGCCCGGCAGGGTGCCGCGGCGCTGGCCCGGCTGCGTGGCGAGAGCGCGCTGACCCGGATCATCGCCGATGTCGACGTGCTCGACGGGCTGGTCCTGCGGGTGTTCCTGCCGATTCTCGCCGCGGTGCTGACCCAGCTGGCGGCCTTTGTCGCGCTGGGGCTGCTGGCCGGCTGGCCGGTGGCCTGGGCGCTGGCGGCCGGCTATGTGCCGGCGAGCCTCTTCGTGCTGATCCACCTCGGGGTCAGGAGCCGCGCACCCTCGGATGAGGGCGAGCGGCAATTGCAGGCGCTGCGCCGGGGCACGATCGACATGTTGCGCGACCGTCCGGCACTGGCCGTGGCGGGGCAGCTGCCCGCGCGGCAGGAGAGCCTGCGGACGCTCGACCGGGGCGCCCGCACCGCAGCCGCCACCCTGGACCGGGCCGACCGGCGCGCCGGGCTGCTTCTGCAGATGGCGGTTGCCCTGGCCACGGCGCTGACGCTGGTCGCCGGCGCCTGGATCTGGCAGCAGGGCGCGGCCAGCGCCAGTGCGGCTGCCATCGGCATCTTCGTGGCCCTCGCCCTGGGCGAGAGCGTGCACCCGCTGCGCCGGGGCATGACCGAGTTGGGCCGTATGCGCGGCGCTGCCGACCGCATCGTGGCCGATGCCGGGCAGGAGGGACTCGTTGCGAGGGGCCATGGCACCCCGGATTCCGCCGCTCCGCTGCTGCGACTTTCCGGCGCAGGCCTGCCCGAGCTCGAGCTTCGGGCCGGCGAGGCGGTGGCCCTGGTGGCCCCTTCGGGTGCCGGGAAAACCACCCTGCTGCTGGAGATCGCGGCCCTGCGCCCCATGCAGGAAGGACCGGAAAACATTATTGAAATCATGGGCCTGGCTCCGAGCGACTGGGACGATGCCGCCCTGCGCGAGGTCCTGGCCATGGTTCCGCAGCGTTCCGCGCTGATCGCCGGAACCGTCCGCGACAACCTGTCGCTTGGCTGCCCCCGTGCCTCTGACGCCGAAATGTGGGATGCCCTGCGAGCCGCGGCGCTCGACCGTGCCATTGCCGCCAAGGGCGGGCTGGACGCGCGGTTGGGTGAAGGTGGATCGGGACTGTCTGGCGGACAGGCCCGGCGGTTCGCCATCGCCCGCTCCCTATTGAAACAACCGAGACTGCTGATCCTTGACGAGCCCACGGAAGGGCTCGACGCGGAAACAGCCCAAGCCTTGTTGTCTGGCCTGCGCAATGCGCTGCCCGAGGCCGCGATCCTGGCCGCACTGCATCGCCACAACGATCACCCGATCTTTGGACGGCAGATCAAAATGGGTCTTCGCCCTGTGACCTGGTCACAGACGGAAAACACCAGCGATTGGTCTCGCGCCCCCTCCCGGCGCGGCACCGTTAATCTGGATTGAGGAGAGTACCTTATGGAGCTCGATATCGTCGATCTGTCACGACTGCAGTTTGCGTTGACAGCATTGTACCATTTCCTCTTCGTGCCGCTGACCCTGGGCCTGGCGCCCATCGTCGCGATCATGGAGACGGTCTATGTCATGACCGGCCGCCCGATCTGGCGGCAGATGACCAAGTTCTGGGGGACGCTGTTCGGCATCAACTTTGTGCTGGGCGTGGCCACCGGGATCACCATGGAGTTCCAGTTCGGCATGAACTGGAGCTACTACAGCCACTACATCGGCGATATTTTCGGGGCGCCGCTCGCGATTGAAGGCATGATGGCCTTCTTCCTCGAGGCGACCTTCGTCGGGCTGTTCTTCTTCGGCTGGGACAAGCTGTCCCGGGTACAGCACCTCGTGGTGGCCTGGCTGGTTGCCATCGGCTCCAACTTCTCGGCGCTGTGGATCCTGATCGCGAACGGCTGGATGCAGCACCCGGTGGGCGCAGAGTTCAACCCGATGTCGATGCGGATCGAGATGACCAACTTCTTCGACGTCGTCTTCAACGCCGTTGCCCAGGCCAAGTTCGTGCACACGGTTTCGGCCGGCTATGTCACGGCCTCCTTCTTCGTGATGGGCGTCAGCGCCTGGTACATGCTGAAGGGCCGTCACATCGACCTGGCCAAGCGCTCGATCGCCATTGCCACTTCCTTCGGCCTGATGGCGTCGATCTCCGTCGTCGTGCTGGGCGATGAATCCGGCTATGACGTGTCGGAAAACCAGAAGATGAAGATGGCTGCCATCGAGAGCATGTGGGAAACCGAGCCTGCGCCGGCCCCCTTCACCGCCATCGGCATCCCCTCCAACGAGGATCGCGAGACCAAGTACGCCATCAAGATCCCGTGGCTGATGGGCCTGATCGGCACCCGGTCGCTGACCGAGGAAATCCCCGGTATCGACCAGCTGCTCGCGCAGAACGTCGAACGGGTTCGCAACGGTATCGTCGCATATGACGCGCTGATGGACGTGCGCGCCCAGGGTGCGGATGCACCGCAGGCGGACATCGACGCCTTCAACGCCCATTCCGACGACCTCGGCTATGGTCTGCTGCTGAAACGCTACGTGGATGATCCGCGTGACGCGACCGAGGCACAGATCCAGCAGGCGGCCTGGGATACCGTTCCCCTCGTCTGGCCGATCTTCTGGGGCTTCCGCATCATGGCCGGCCTTGGCTTTGCGATGATCGCGGTGATGATGTACATGTTCTACCGCTCCTCGTTCCGCGGTCAGACCTTCCCGCGTTGGGCCCTGCGCATGGCGGTTATCGCCCTTCCGGCCCCCTGGATCGCGGTGGAAATGGGCTGGATCGTGGCCGAGTTCGGGCGTCAGCCCTGGACGGTGGACGGCATCCTGCCGACGGCGCTCTCTGTCAGCAGCCTGAGCGTTCAGGACGTGTTGCTCACCATCGCCGGCTTCGTGATCCTCTATACCACCCTGTTCATCGTCGAGATGGGCCTGATGCTGAAATACATCAAGAAAGGCCCGTACATGGACGTCGCCGAAACCGACGCCTGGATGGAACGCCACGAGAAACGCATGCTTGGCACCTCCGGTGACGACAGCCTGCGCTCGAACGTGGCCCCTGCGGAGTAAATACCAATGATTCTGCATGACCTAATCTCATACGACGTGCTTCGCGTGATCTGGTGGCTGCTGCTCGGCGTGCTGCTGATCTTCTTCACGCTGACGGACGGCTTCGACCTGGGTACGGCGACGCTGCTGCCCTTCGTGGGCAAGACGGACGCAGAGCGGCGGGTGGTGATCAACACCATCGGCCCGGTCTGGGAAGGCAACCAGGTGTGGTTCATCCTGGGTGGCGGCGCGATCTTTGCCGCCTGGCCGCCGCTCTACGCGGCCAGCTTCTCGGGGTTCTACCTGGCAATGTTCGTCATCCTGGCCTCGCTGATCCTGCGGCCCGTCGGCTTCAAGTACCGCTCCAAGCGCGATGGCGTGAAATGGCGGCGCAACTGGGACTGGGCGCTCTTCGTGGGCGGCACGGTTCCGGCCCTGCTCTTCGGGGTGGCCATCGGCAACGTGCTGCTGGGCGTGCCCTTCGAGCTGAACGCCGACCTGCACCTGTCGTTCGCAGGCCCCTGGTGGTACAAGTTCGTCATCCTGCTGCGGCCCTTCGCCCTGCTGGCTGGTATCGTGTCGCTGGCCATGTGCGTGACCCATGGCGCAACCTGGCTGATGCTGAAGACCGAAGGTGACGTGCAGCTGCGCGCCCGCCGCTATGGCGCGGTTGCCGGTGTCATCACCATGGTGGGCTTTGCCCTCGCCGGCCTGTGGCTGGCCGTGGGCATCGACGGCTATCACCTGGCGGCTCCGCATGTGCCCAACGGCCCGTCCAACCCGCTGATGAGCGAAGTGGTGCACGGCGGCAGCTGGCTCTCGGCCTATGGCGAACGTCCCTGGATCGCCATCGCACCGATCCTCGGCTTCCTGGGCATGGCGATGGCCGTGCGCGGCCTGCGCAAGGGCAACGAAGGCTCGACCATCCTGTGGTCGAAGCTGGGCATCCTGGGCGTCATCTCGACCGTGGGTCTGACCATGTTCCCGATGATCATGCCGTCCAACATTTCGCCGGACAGCTCCCTGACGGTCTGGGACGCCTCGTCCTCTCACCTGACGCTGTTCATCATGCTGGTTGCCGGCGTCATCTTCCTGCCGATCATCATCGCCTACACCTCCTGGGTCTATAAGGTCCTCTGGGGCAAGGTGACCGAGGAAGAAGTCGTCACCAGCGAAAGCGCTTACTAAGGAGACCCTACCATGTGGTATTTTGCCTGGATCCTCGGACTGCCGCTTGCTGCCGGCTTCGCCGTTCTGAACGCGATGTGGCTGGAAATGCAGAGCGACCGCAAGCTGCTCGCCCGTCACAAGGACAGCGAGTAACAGCACACCGGCCCGGCCCGTTGCCCTGTCACGGGGCGGCGGGCCGGGGCACCGGACCAACAGAACAGGCGCAGGGGCGGCATAGGTCGCCCCTGCGTTTTTCGTTTGCAGGGGAGGAGCCCCCGATGCGCGGGGTGCCATTCGGCCAGGCGTGCCGTGGGGGCATTGATCACCGTCAAGACGGGGTCATGGAGGGGATGCTAGGCTGATGGCGACTCGGGCAGGAGGCCCGGAGGCAAGAGGAGGGGCAAGATGGATCAACCGACCAGGCAGAGGAACAAGGAACTGGCCACGCCCGGGGCTCCGGAGGGCCGGGTGGCCACGGTGGACCGCAACTTCCACGCTGCCCTGGCCAATGTGACGGGGGGGCTCTCGCCCACCTCGGTGGGCATGGCGTGGTACGACTGGGCGATGCACCTGGTGGGCAGCCCGGCGAAACAGGCCGAGCTGGCGGGCCTTGCGGTGCAGGGCCTGGCCGAGCTGCCGCGCGAGATCGTCGATTGCGCGCTGGACCAGGAGGAGCGTCCCGAGCTGCAGGCCGACAGCCGCTTTGCCGCGCCGGAATGGCAGCGCTTTCCCTACAACCTCTGGGCCGGGTCGTTCCTGAAGACCGAGCAATGGTGGAATGCCGCCACCAGCGGGATGACCGGGGTGGATCCGCACCACGCCAGCGTCACCAACTTCGGCGCG
Organism: Pseudooceanicola sp. DL12; assembly: GCF_056270665.1. Lineage (NCBI taxonomy): Bacteria > Pseudomonadati > Pseudomonadota > Alphaproteobacteria > Rhodobacterales > Paracoccaceae > Pseudooceanicola > Pseudooceanicola sp. DL12. Next base: position 4,203,449 of record NZ_CM149884.1, on the reverse strand, counting down.
CGGCAGGTGCTCGACATGGCCTCGCCCTCGAATTACCTGGCGACCAACCCGGTGGTCCTGAACCGCACCGCCGAGGAGCACGGCGCCAATCTCGTGCGGGGGTTCCGGCAGTTCCTGGCCGATGTGACCGAGCAGAACCCGGTGCCGGAGGGCACATTTGAAGTGGGGCGCGACGTGGCGCTGACGCCGGGAGACGTGATCTATCGCAACCGGCTGATCGAACTGATCCGCTATCGCCCGGCGGGCGACATGGTGCGGGCGCAGCCGCTGCTCTTCGTGCCGGCCTGGATCATGAAATACTACATCCTCGACCTGAGCGCGGGCAATTCCATGGTGAATTTCCTGCTGGCCCAGGGCTTCGAGGTCTACATGATCTCGTGGAAGAACCCGGACCGCGACGATGCCGACCTGTCGATGCAGGATTACGTCGACCTGGGCGTGCGCGCGGCGCTGGACGAGATCACCCGGCTGGTGCCGGAAGAGAAGATCCACGCGGCGGGCTATTGCCTTGGCGGGACGCTGCTGACCATAACCGCCGCCGCCATGGCGCGTGACGGCGATGACCGGCTGGCCAGCGTCAGCCTGCTCGCGGCGCAGACCGATTTCAGCGAGCCGGGCGAGATCGACCTGTTCATCGACGAGGCCCAGGTGGCCTTTCTCGAGGATATCATGTCGCAGCAGGGCTATCTCGAGGCCGGCCGGATGTCGGGGGCGTTTCAGATGCTGCGCTCGAACGACCTGGTCTGGGGCCGGATGGTGCGCGCCTACCTGATGGGCGAGCGTGGGCGGATGAACGACCTGATGGCCTGGAATGCCGATACCACACGGATGCCGGCCACGATGCATTCGCAGTACCTGCGCGAACTCTTCCTGAAGAATGCGCTGGCGCTGGGGTTCTATCACGTCGACGGGCGGCATGTGTCGCTCGACGACCTGAGCGCGCCGATGTTCGTGGTGGGCACAGAGGCCGATCACGTGGCGCCCTGGCGGTCGGTCTGGAAGATCACCCGGCTGACCGATGCGCCGCTGACCTTTGCGCTGACCAACGGCGGGCACAATGCCGGCATCCTGAGCGAACCGGGCCACCATCACCGCCGTCACCGGCAGGCCGAGGTGACCGACCGGCTGCAGCGGGCGGACGACTGGATGGCGGAAACACCGGCGGAAGAGGGGTCCTGGTGGCCGGGCTGGGCCGAATGGCTGGTGGCGCAGAGCCGCGGCATGCGCAAACCGGCAGTGCCGGAAGAGAGCCTCTGCCCCGCTCCCGGCACCTATGTGCTGCTGAAATGACGCGCCCGGCGCGCCGCGACCTCAGGACTTGATGAGGTCGTCGGCGCCCGGCAGCACGTGGATCATCGAGACCAGCTTGCCGGTCTCGTCATGGTAATCGTTGTAGGCCTTCTGCCAGTAGTCGATCGTCAGCTGCTGCAGGTCGAGCGGATGCTTGCACTGCATCAGCTCCTGCTGCGCCTTGACGTTTTCCTGCATGCGGCCGGTGGCGAAATGATAGATCTCGCTGCCGACGTCCATCCAGACCTCCATCGCCTGCATGCCGAAGGTCAGGCCCATCGGCTCGAGCAGGGAGCTCGAGGTGGTGGCGCCGGCGGAGGCTGTCGCGGCCTGTGCGGCCGTCTTTGTGGGGGGCTTGGCGGCGGGTTTCGGCACCGGGCGGCTGGACGTGCGGGCCGATTTTCGCGGCGCGGGTTTGGGCGCCGGTTTGGGGGCGGCACGGCTGGTCGATGTGGCGGGTTTTGCCGTCGTCTTGGCGGCGGCGGTCTTGGCCGGCGCCTTTGCCGCGGGTTTCTTGGCGGCTGGTTTGGCCGCGGCGGGCTTGGGCTCGGCGGCCTGTGCGGCGGTCTTGGCTGCCGGTTTCGGAGCGGGTTTGGCCGCGGGTTTGGGCGCCGGTTTCGCGGCGACCGGCTCGGGCTTCTTCTCCGGTTCCGGGGGGATGGTGGGCTTGGCTGCCTCGACGGGCTTGGGGGCCTCGGCGGATTTGGTTTCCACGGGCTTGGCCTCGGCCGGTTTCGCCGTGGCAGGAGGGGTGCTGGCCGCCGAGGAGGCGGTGGCATCCTTGCCCGTGCCTTCGTTTTCCGCTGCCATGACGCGTTTGCGCGGCGTGCGGGCCGTGTCGGTCGTCGGGGTGTTCCTTGGGGTTTTCATGAGGCCCTCCCTGTCTGAGGCTTCAGTGAGTGTATGGAGAGTGGGCCAAATTGCATTGATGCATGTCAACGGAAATGCATCGTGCCACCCGATTCAACCTGTGGTTATGTCGGGATCCGTGCCTCGGGCGGCGGTTTCTCCGGCGGCGAGCTCGATGATTTCCGAGGTGATCGTTTCCTGACGAACGAGTCGCTCCTCGGCGCGCAGCTCCTCCAGCTTCTTCTCGGTCTGCTTCTGCGCGGCGCCCATGGCGATCATCCGGGCCATGTTTTCCGCCGCCGTGGCATGGAGCGCGGCGCGGCAGAGACCGGCGTGAAGCGCCTCGGCCATCAGGTGCTCGAGCAGGACGTCGGGGGGCAGGTTGAGCAGCGGCGCGGTGGTGTCGGGGCCGGGCGCGGCGTCGAAGGGAAAGAGCTGAAGCCGCTCGGTGGTGACCCGCCCATCGGGGGCGGTGACCGGAAAGAGTGCATCGATCGGGCCGGGATCCTCGGAGAGCAGCAGGCGGGCCATGGTGTCGGCGGCGCGGGGAATCACCTCGGATTTCGCGGGCATGGCAGAGTGGCGCCATGGGGTGATGCCGCGCTCGGCCGCGACCGAGACGCCCCGGGTGCCCACCAGCCAGATGCGCGGCGGATCGGCCGGCAGGGCATCGAGCACCTTGTCGGAGAAGGCCCCCACGAAGCCCTGTTCGGCGAGAAAGAGCACCAGCGTCGGCGTGCCGGAGGGTGGCGGCGCGGGGGGCAGCTGGGCCAGGGTGCGCGAGAGCGCGCTGCGGATGGTCGCGGTGTAGCTGTCGACGGCGTGCAGCTGGGCCTCGGCCTGGCGGGCGCGGGCCGAGGCGATGCCGCGCATCGAGGAGACCACGGAGCCGAGCCGCTCGACCGAGGCGATATGCGCCGCGATATCGGAGAGGCGTTCGGTCATTCCGCCGGTTCCGGGGCGGCGGTGGCCCCGGTGGCCCCAGTGGAGGCGGGCGGCAGGGTGGCAAGCGCCTGATCGACGGCGGCGAGCAGATCGGCGCGCAGGTCGTCGGTGAGTTCGCCGGTACAGGCCTCGGCCGCATGGGGGGCGGCATGGTTCACCGCCTCGGGCAGCGCCGCGCGCAGGGCGGGGATGGCGGTGATCTCGATCCCGTCGAGCCGTCCCGACTGAACGGCGAGCACGAGGGCGATCTCGTCGGGCAGGCGCAGGGGGCGGTGCTGGCCCTGCTGCAGCACCTCGCGGATGCGGGCGCCGCGCGTCAGCTGTGCCTTGACGCGGGTGTCGGGCATGCCGCCGAAACGGGTGAACATCTCGAGCTCGAGGAACTGTGCGTAATCGAGGCGCAGCGTCTTTGCGGCGTCGCGCAGGGCACGGGCCTGCGTCTTGCCGCCAACGCGGCTGACCGAGGTGCCGACATCGACGGCGGGCTTCTGCCCCTCGTTGAAGAGCTTGGAATCGAGCACGATCTGCCCGTCGGTGATCGAGATAAGGTTGGTCGGGATATAGGCCGAGAGGTTGCCCGCGTCGGTTTCGGCCACGGGCAGGGCGGTAAGCGAGCCGCCGCCCTTTTCGTCGGACAGTTTCGCGGCCCGTTCCAGAAGCCGCGCGTGAACATAGAAGATGTCGCCGGGATATGCCTCGCGCCCCGGGCTCTGGCGGGTGAGCAGGGCGATCTCGCGGTGGCAGGCGGCGTGTTTCGACAGGTCGTCGAGCACCACCACGGCGTGGCGGCCGCTGTCGCGGAAATGCTCGGCCATGGTGGTGCCGGCAAAGGGGGCGATCCACTGCTGGCCGGCGGGGGCCGAAGCGGCGGCGACCACGACGATGGAGCGTTGCAGCGCGCCGCTGTCGCGCAGGGTGCCGATGACGCGGTCGACCGAGGAGGCCTTTTGCCCGATGGCCACGTAGACCGAGACGATGTCGCCCTCCTGCTGGTTCAGCATGGTGTCGAGGGCGAGGGTTGTCTTGCCGGTGGCACGGTCGCCCACGATCAGCTCGCGCTGGCCGCGACCCAGGGCAAAGAAGGTATCAACCACCAGCGTGCCGGTCTGCACCGGGCGGACGACGGGGGCGCGGTCGATGATGCCGGGGGCGGGGCGTTCGACCGGCAGCATGGCGAGGCTGTCGATGGGGCCGAGCCCGTCGAGGGGCCGGCCGAGCGGATCGACGACACGGCCCAGCAGGCCCGGCCCGGTGGGCACGCGCACCACTTCGCCGGTGCCGGAGACCCGGTCGCCCGCCTGCACCGGCTGATCGAGGTCGAGCAGAACCACGGAGACATTGCCGCGGTCGAGCCCCTGGACAAAGCCTGTCTGGCCGCGCTCGAAGGTGACCAGCTCGTCGATGCGGGCATCGGCCAGGCCGGTGACGCGCGCGATGCCGTCGGCCACCTGCGAGACATGGCCGAAACGCTCGACCTGGGGATCCAGCGGCGTCTCGGCGACGGCGTGTTTCGCGCGGTCGAGCCAGGCGGAGGCGGCGGGATCAGGCTGTTCCGGCATCATGGACCTCCTTGGTCATGCGGGTGAGGGCGGCGCGCCACGACAGGCCGACATGCAGATGCGGCGCCTGCAGGTCGATGCCCGCGACGAGCGCGGGATCGGTGCGGAATTCGAGGGTGAGCGGCTGGCCGAGGAGCGTTTCCAGACGCTGCCGCATGGTCGCGGCCTCGGCTTCGTCCAGCGGATGGGCCGTGGTCAGCACGAGAGGGGCGCGGGTCAGGTCGGTGCGTTCCTCCTCGGGCAGGGCGGCAAGGCGGCTGGAAAGACCCTCCAGCGTGGCAGCGCGCAGGGCGGGGCCGTCGACCTCGGCGCCGAGGCGCGCGGTCATGTCGGCGGCAAGATCGGCGGCGCGTGCGGCATAGGCGGCCTCGCGGCTGCCCGCCTCGGCATCCAGACGGGCGCGTGCGGCCTCTGCGGCCTGCTGCGCCTCGCCCTCGGCGACGGCGATCAGGCGGGCGCGCTCGGCCTCTGCGGCGCGGCGCTCCTCGGCCATGGCGGCGCGGCGCTGTGCCTCTATGCCGTCCCGGGCCGCCTGGGCCTCTGCCTTCAGGCGCTCCGCCTCGGCGCGGTCGGCCTCGGCCTCTCGCAACACGGCGGCGGCCTGTTCCCGGCGCGCGGCGATCATCGCCGAGACAGGCTTCCACAGGAAGCGCTGCAGCAGCCAGACAAGGACCACCACGTTGATTGTCTCCAGCGCCAGGGTTGCCCAGTCGAGCGTCATCGGATCAGGGCAGCAGCGGGTTGGCGAAGAGCAGCAGTAGCGCGATGACCAGGCAGTAGATCGCCATGGTCTCGATCATGGCGAGGCCGACGAAGAGCGTGCGCGAGATCGTATTGGCGGCCTCGGGCTGACGGGCGATGGCATCCATGGCAGCGGCGACGGCGCGCCCCTCGCCGAAACCGGGGCCAAGCGCCCCGAAGGAAACCGCCATGGCGGCGGAAAAGATGCTGACGGTGGTGGGGTCCATGGGAAACCTCTTTCAGGTTGCGGTGTCGGGATGGGGGGCTGCGTCGGCGTCGGTCTCCAGGGTGGTCTCCGCGTCGGCCTCGGGGGCGGATTCGGCGACCGTGGAAGAGATGAAGACCATTGCCAGGATCGCGAAGATATAGGCCTGGATCGCGCCGGTGAGCATGTCGAGCGCCATGAAGGGGATCGGCACCAGCAGCCCCGAGAGCGAGAGCAGGATGGCGATGACGAAGGCGCCGCTCATGATGTTGCCGAAGAGGCGGATCATCAGCGAGAAGATGCGGGTGACGGCCTCGACCAGGTTCAGCGGGATCATCACCAGCGTGGGCGCGGCGAAACTGTGCAGGAAGCCCCGGACACCCCCGGCACGGATGCCGTACCAGCCGATGGCGACGAAGACGATCAGCGCCAGGGCGGCGTCGACCTCGAGGTGCGCGGTGGGGGCCTCGATGCCCGGCACGAGAGAGATCCAGTTGGCTGCGAGCACGAAGACGAAGATCGTGCCGATCAGCGCGCGGTAGGGGGCCGGATCGGTCTGCATGGTGTCGCGGATCTGCCCGTCGAGGATCTCGACCATCATTTCCACAATGGCTTGTGGTGCGGATGGGATCTCCATCGACATGTTGCGTGTCACTGCGCGGGCCCCCAGCACCAGCGCGGCCATGATGCCCCAGGTCACCAGCACCGCCCAGGCGATCGGCAGCGGCCCGATGTGGAAGGCCACGGGGGTTTCCAGCGGTGACATCACGGCGCGGGATCCTGGTGTCGCCTCTCCTGTCGCAGCAGCACGGCGCGGCCGATGAAGAGCCCGATGGCGCAGGCCAGGAGCGGTGCTGGCCCGGCCCAGGCGGCGGCCGCGAGGATGGCGATGGTCAGCGCAAAGCGCGCCACCCCGAAAAAGACGGCCCGGCCCATGTGCTGTTCCAGGAGGATGGCGCTGGTGCCCTGCCGCAGCATGCGGAAATGCAGGTAGCCCGCACCGGCCCCGAGGGTCAGGAAGAGCAGGATGAGCGCGATGTCGAGAGAGGTCATGGTCATACGTTGTTCACCCAGTGCCAGGCCATGTAACAGCCGAGGATCAGGCCGAGAATCAGCCCCGGCAGCGTGAAGAAGATGCCGCCGGGGTCGAAGGTGGCATCGAGCCAGCGGCCCAGCAGCGCACCCCCGACCGTGGGGATCACCACCAGCCAGCCCAGCACGCCGATCTGCGCAAGGCGCCTGCCCGTGGACTGCCCCTCGCGGCGGAAACGGCCCTCGCGCTCGGCGCGCTTGCGGGCGGCCTCGGCCAGGGGTTCGTCACCGTCGTTGCGGGGCGTCGCGCTCACATCGGGATCCCCCGGCTGCCTTCGATGCCGCGCACGATCTGGCGGATCGCCTGCAGGTGCAGGCGGGTGCTGTCGACATGTTCGGTGCGTTCCTCGTCGTCCTGACGGTGAAATCGCTGCAGAACCTCCGATGCGAGGGCCTGCAGATCATCACTCGCCACCGCATCGCGGGTGGAGACATCGACCCTGCCGCCGCCGGTGACAGAGAGGACACCTTCGCGCAGGGCGACGTGATGACGGCTGCCATCGGCACAGGCATAGCTGAGCACCGAGATGTCGACGGCGGTGAGGAAATCGGCGTGGCGCGGCAGGATGCCGAAGCGGCCGCTCTCGTCCTCTGCCGTCAGGCTGACGACGTCGTCGCGCGCCACGACAACCTCCAGCGGGGTGACGATGGAGAGCGAAAGCGTGCTCATGCGGCGGCCTCCGCGCTGGCCTTCTCTTCCTTCTCGCGCGCCTCCTCCAGCGTGCCGACCATGTAGAGCGAGCTCTCGGCCCAATCGTCGGCCTCGCCCTCGAGTATGGCGCGACAGCCCTTGAGCGTATCGGCCCGCGAGACGGTGCGGCCCGGCGTGCCGGTAAAGCCCTCGGTGACGGTGAAGGGCTGGGTCAGGAAACGCTGAATGCGGCGGGCGCGAGCCACCACCTTGCGGTCGGCGGTGCCGAGCTCCTCGACGCCCAGCAGCGAGATGATGTCCTGCAAGTCGCGGAAGCGCGCCAGCACCTGGCGGACGTCGGAGGCGAGCTGATAATGTTCCTCGCCGACGATTTCCGGCGCCAGCAGCAGCGAGGAGGATTCGAGCGGGTCGATCGCCGGGTAGAAGCCTTCGGAGGCCAGCGCGCGCGACAGCATGATGGCGCTGTCCATGTGCGAGGACAGGGCCGTCACGGCGGGATCGGTGAAATCGTCGGCGGGCACGTAGACGGCCTGGATCGCGGTGACGGCGGCCCCGGCGACAGAGGCGATGCGCTCCTCAAGCGCGGCCACCTCGGTGGCGAGTGTGGGCTGATAGCCGACGCGACTGGGCAGGCGGCCCAGCAGGCCGGAAATTTCACTGCCCGCCTGGACGAAGCGAAAGACATTGTCCATCAGGAGCAGCACGTTGCGGTGATCGCGGTCGCGGAAATCCTCGGCGATGGCCAGCGCGGTATGGGGCACGCGCCAGCGCGCGCCCGGTGGTTCGTTCATCTGCCCGTAAACCAGCGCGGTGCGGGCGATCACGCCGCTCGCCGTCATGTCCGAGAGCATCTCCTGCCCCTCGCGCGAGCGCTCGCCGACCCCGGCAAAGACCGACAGCCCCTGGTACTTGGAGGCCATGGCGTTGATCAGCTCCATCACCAGGACGGTCTTGCCCACGCCGGCGCCGCCGAACATCGCCGACTTGCCGCCTTGGGCCAGCGGCATCAAAAGGTCGATCACCTTGATGCCGGTCTCGAAGAGCTGGGTCTCGGTGTCGCGGGCCGCGAGCGTGGGCGGCGCGCCATGGATCGAGCGGCGCGGCACGTCGGCCCCAAAGGGATCGCCACCATCGCGCGGCGTGCCGGTGACATCGACGAGACGGCCGAGCACGTCCTGTCCCACGGCCACCATCAGCGGTTCCATGGTGGCGCGCAGCTCCAGCCCGCGGCTCAGGCCCGAGGTCGACTGGAACGCGATCGCCCGCACGGTATGGGTATCTAGATGGGCATGGACCTCCAGCACCAGCGGCTCGTCTCCGGGCCGGTCGAGGTACATCACCGTTTCGGGCGGCGGCAGCCTCTCGGGGAAATGCACGTCCACCACCGGGCCATGCACGGCCTCGATACGCCCTGTGACGACAGGGCTGCCGAGTGGCGTAACGGTGTCTTCGGTAGGCTCCATGACAATGACCAATCCTGTTGGGAGCGCGTGGAAAGGTACGTCTTTCAAATATTATTCCACGAAAACAGCCGCATTGACGTGAGTCAATGACGAAGGGTCTGCATGCTGGATCCGGGGACAGCCCACGGATCGCGAATTCCGCCTGACGCCGCGTTCAAGGGCGAGTCATGGGCTCCGGCTGCTGAATCCCGTATCATCCGGCCCCGGGCCGGCGCCCCACTCCCCCCGTCGTTTCCCTGTTGGAAATATCCCGGGGGTGTCGCCGCAGGCGACGGGGGCAGAGCCCCCCTTCGACAGGGCACCCCGCGCGGCGATGGCTGCCCTCTTGCCGGGCGGGCCGTGGCGCAATGGGCGCAGCGGAACGGTCATGGCCCGGTCGCTGCTTGCCGTTGCCCACCGGGCAGGTAGTTTGGGCGAAACTGGCCAGCCTTCAGGAGCCCGCATGGACCATCGCAATCTGGAAATGACCGTACTGATGACGCCCGACATGGCGAATTTCAGTGGCAAGGTGCACGGCGGGGCACTGCTCAACCTTCTGGATCGGGTCGCCTTTTCCTGCGCCTCCCGATTCTCGCAGCGCTATGCCGTCACGCTCTCGGTGGACCAGGTGACCTTCAAGGAGCCGATCAACGTCGGCGAGCTGGTCACCTTCCGCGCCAGCGTCAACCACACCGGGCGAACCTCGATGGAGATCGGCATCCGGGTCGAGGCACAGGAGATCCGCACCGGCATCTCGCGGCACACCAACTCGTGCTATTTCACCATGGTGGCGGTGGATGACGCCGGCAAGCCGGTGACCGTGCCCGAGCTGAAGGTGGACAGCGGGCTGCGCGAGCAGCGCTGGCAGGCAGCCGAAGTGCGGCGCGCCCTGCGCCGGGAATTCTCGGAGCGCATGCAAAAGGCCTCGGAGAGCAGCGGCCCCGACGCGGGCATCTGAGACCACGCGGGCAATCGGGGAACTGCGGCGGGGCCCATGGGGCCCCGCGCGTCATTTTGCGGCGATCAGGCGATCCCGGCCAGGCCCTGCACGAAGAGGTCCTTCAGCCGGTCCGGTTCGCAGCCGGTGGCCACGCGCACCGGGCGCCGGTCGGCGATGCTGCGCTGCGTCTTTCCGATGGCCTCGCCCTGCAGCACGACCTCGAGCGGGGTCTCGGTGCAATCGAGCAGGTCGGGCATGATGCAGGCCATCACGGCCAGCGGGTCGTGCAGGCCACAGCCGGGCTGACCCATGCTGTTGTAGAACTTCAGGTAATAGTCGCTGATGTCGCGCAGGAAAGGGCCATGCTCTGGCGCGCGCGTCGCGATTTCCTCGAAATCGGGGGCGGTCAGCAGCACCTGCATGGTCACGTCGAGGCCGACCATCACGATGTCGGCGCCGCTGGCCAGCACCACGTCGAGCGCATGGGGATCATGCCATGTGTTGGCCTCGGCGTGTTCGCTGACGTTGCCGCGCACGTCCAGCGCGCCGCCCATGAAGACGATCCGCGCCAGGTTGGTGGCGAACTCGGGGTCGAGCGCGATTGCGTCGGCCACGTTGGTGATCGGGCCGATCGGGCAGAGCACCAGCTCGCCCTTGTGCTCGCGCGCCATGCGCACGAGGAACTCGGCCGCCGATTCGTGATGGGCACTGCCGGCGGGGGTCATGGCGGGCAGATCGCCGAAGCCCTCGGGGCCATGCACCACGTGGGCGGGTTCGAAGGGCGGCAGGGCCATGGGTTTTTCCGCGCCATGGGCGACCGGAATGTCGAGGCCGGCGCGCTCCGCGAGGTAGAGCGCGTTGCGGGTGGCCTGCGCGGTGGTGACATTGCCGAAGACGGTGGTCATTCCGAGCAGCTCGATGTCGGGATGTGCGGCGGCGTAGAGAATCGCGAGGGCGTCATCCACGCCCGGATCGGTATCGATGATCAGCTTCATGAGGCGGCTTTCTGTTCTTGTTCTTCTTGCGGCGTACACGCGGCGGGGAGCGGAGTGACGCCTTGCTGGAAGGCTGCCTACTGCGCGCGCAGGGCATAGTCCAGCAAGGGGAATCGCGCCTGTCCGCCGACCGGGGAATGGCCGGAAGGGCGGGATGGGATCCAGGGAGCACGATGCGGTCGCGGCCAGTGGAGTGGCCTGTGAATTGGCCCTGAAAACCAAAAACCCCAGGGCGCCGGAGCGACCTGGGGTTTTCTGTAGAACGATGGTGCCCAGGAGAGGACTCGAACCTCCACGTCCATACGGACACTAGCACCTGAAGCTAGCGCGTCTACCATTCCGCCACCTGGGCCGGTGTCGTGGAGCGCCGTATATGGGGAGGGGAAAAGAGTGTCAACGGCGATTTTTGACATTTTTCACAAGTCCTTCACGTAAAGCGCCATATCGCCTTGCCCGGAAGGTTCACCGGGGCTAGGAACAAGGTGAATTGGCTAGCCGGAGGTCACCCAATGTCCAAGCTCGTCACCATTTTCGGCGGATCGGGATTCGTCGGGCGCTACATTGCACAGCGCCTGGCCCACCAGGGATGGCGCGTGCGCGTCGTCACCCGCCGCCCGGACGAATCTCTTTTCGTGAAAACCTATGGCAACGTCGGACAGGTGGTTCCGGTGTTCGGCAACATCCGCGATGACGCCTCCGTGCGTGCCGCGATGCTTGGCGCCGACGCGGTGGTGAACTGCGTGGGCACCTTCGATTCCAAGGGCAAGAACAACTTCGAGGCCGTTCAGGTCGAGGGTGCGGGCCGCGTGGCTCGGATCGCCAGCGAGCTGGGCCTTGCAACCATGGTGCACATCTCCGCGCTCGGGGCGGATGCCCAGGGCGAGAGCGAATATGCCCGCACCAAGGCCAAGGGCGAAGAGGCCGTTTTGGCCGGCTTCCCGGGCGCGATGATCCTGCGGCCCTCGATCATCTTCGGCAGCGAGGACCAGTTCTTCAACCGTTTCGCCGACATGTCCAAGTTCACCCCCTTCGTTCCGGTGGTGGGTGCAGAGACGAAGTTCCAGCCGGTCTGGGTGGATGATGTGGCCGCGGCCGCCGAGATGGGCGTCCTGGGCGCTGCGCCCGGCGGCATCTACGAGCTGGGCGGCCCACACGTGGGTACCTTTGCCGAGTGGATCAAGGACATGCTGGCCGTGATTCGCCGTCGGCGCGCGATCTTCCCGATGCCCTTCTGGATGGCGCGCATCGTGGCCGCCGTGACATTCGGTACGGTGATCACCCGCGACCAGATCAGGCAGCTGGCGCAGGACAATGTGTTGAGCGGCACTGAGAAGGGCTTTGCCGATCTCGGGATCGAACCGGTTTCGGTGCAGGCAGTCCTGCCGGATTACCTCTGGCCCTACCGTCCGTCGGGCCAGTACGCCGCGATCAAGGAATCGGCCAAGAACCTGAAAATCTGAGGTCTGTGCCTCCCCTCGATCGGGGGCGGAAGGTCATGAAAAAACCCGGCGTCGCGGCGCCGGGTTTTTTTCTGTCTCGATCCTGGCACGGGGCCGGGCCGAGCAGGCCGGCCCCGTTCGGGCGCCGCTCAGGCGATCGGTGTCTGGTAGAAGTAGGCGTACCAGAGCAGGAAGGCGCCCAGGATCACGCGGTAGATCACATAGGGCGTATAGCTGACCGATTTCAGCAGCTTCATCATCAGCGACAGCGCCAGCAGGGCCGAGAGGAAGGAGAAGAGCGCGGCAATCGACCCGTCGATCAGCGCCTGGTAGTTGGCCGTATGCACCACGTCGCCGATCTCGAACACGGCGGCGGCGATGATCGTTGGGATCGACATCAGCATCGAGAGCTTGGCCGCGGAGGTGCGGTCATAGCCGAGAAACAGTGCCGAGGTGATGGTGATGCCCGAGCGCGAGGTGCCGGGGATCAGGGCGATGGCCTGCCAGAAGCCCATCTTCATGGCATCCTTCAGGGTCCAGTCACTGTCGGCCTTCTCGCCGCCGTTGTCGGCGCGGCGGTCGGCGATATAGAGCACGATGCCGAAGCCCAGCATGGTCCAGCCGATCACGGCGACCGAACGCAGTTTTTCGTCGATGCCGGTAAGGGCCAGGAAGAGGCCGAAGATCATCACCGGGATTGTCGAGAGGATGAGCAGCAGCGCCAGCTTGGCGCCGGGCGTGTCGGCCTTGCCACGCGCCAGTCGGGGCAGCCCGCAGAGGGCCTCGAGGACATCGGACCAGAAGAAGATGATGACCGCGACCAGCGTGCCGACATGCACGGCAACGTCGAGGATCTGTCCCTGGTCGGTCATGCCGGTGAGGCCCGGCAGCAGAATCAGGTGACCGGACGATGAGATGGGAAGAAATTCGGTAATCCCCTGAATGATGGCGAGGATGAGAATCTGGTACAATGGCATAAGAGCACAGGCCTTTCGTCGTGCCGTCAAATGGATGGGTTCAGGTTTAATCCCTGACGACAAAGAGGGAAGCGGTTAAATGGGTCCGGTTTGGTACATAAATTCGGACCTCTCGATCACTTTTTGTGGTCGGTGGGGGCAAAAAGGTGCAATATAGGTCAGCACTTTTGACTTTTATTCCATTTCGCCTTGCTTTAAAAAGCCGCGACTGATGCGAGAAGGAGCTAGGCCGTGGCGAAGCAACCGATGCTGAAATTCGTGAACGTGGAACGGGACATGCCCGAGAAGCGGGATGCGAATGTGCGCGCACACGACTTCAACGAGATCTATGCCGAATTCGCTGCCGTGAAAGCAGAGGAACAGGCAAGCCGCTGCAGTCAGTGCGGTGTGCCCTATTGTCAGAGCCACTGCCCGCTGCACAACAATATTCCCGACTGGCTGCGCCTGACGGCCACCAACCGCCTGCAGGAAGCCTATGAAATCAGCCAGGCGACCAATACCTTCCCCGAGATCTGCGGCCGCATCTGCCCGCAGGACCGGCTGTGCGAAGGCAACTGCGTGATCGAACAGTCCGGACACGGAACTGTGACCATCGGCGCTGTCGAAAAATACATCACGGATACCGCCTGGGAAGAAGGCTGGGTCAAGTCGATCACCCCCAAGGTTGAGCGTGACGAGAGCGTGGGAATCATCGGCGCCGGCCCTGGCGGCCTGGCCGCGGCAGACATGCTGCGCCGCGCCGGCGTGCAGGTCACCGTCTATGACCGCTACGACCGCGCCGGCGGCCTGCTGACCTATGGCATCCCGGGCTTCAAGCTCGAGAAGGAAATCGTCATGCGGCGGATCCAGCAGCTCGAGCAATCGGGCGTGGAATTCCGGCTGAACTGCAATGTCGGCGAGGACCTGAGCTTTGACGCGATCCGCGGCAAGCACGACGCCGTGCTGATCGCCACCGGCGTCTACAAGACCCGCGACCTGAAGGGCCCGGGCAGCGAATCCACCGGGATCGTGCGCGCCATCGACTATCTGACCGCCTCCAACCGGGTGTCCAACTTTGGCGACGAAGTGGCCGAGTTCGAAAGCGGCGAGCTGAACGCCGCGGGCAAGAAGGTGGTGGTGATCGGCGGTGGCGACACCGCGATGGACTGTGTCCGCACCGCCATCCGCCAGGGCGCCGAGAGCGTGAAATGCCTGTATCGCCGTGACCGTGCCAACATGCCCGGCTCGCAGCGCGAAGTGAAGAACGCCGAGGAAGAAGGCGTGGAATTCGTCTGGCTGAGCGCCCCCGTGGGCTTTACCAGCGGCGTGGTCGAGCCGGGTGCCGCAGGCGCCGGGGCCGGTGCGGTGAAAACCGCCCTGGTGCAGAAGATGCGCCTGGGCGCGCCGGATGCCAGCGGCCGCCAGAGCCCCGAGGTGATCGAGGGCAGCGACTATCACGAAGAGGCCGACCTGGTGATCAAGGCCCTGGGCTTCGAGCCCGAGGACCTGCCCAAGCTCTGGGACACCGAGGGCCTGGAAGTGACCCGCTGGGGCACCGTCCGCGCCGAGTTCGGCAGCGGCCGGACCAGCCTGGATGGCGTTTACGCGGTGGGTGACATCGTGCGCGGCGCCTCCCTGGTGGTCTGGGCGATCCGCGACGGCCGTGACTGCGCCGAAGCGATCCTGGCCGACCTGGACGCCGCCGGCGCCATCGCAGCCGAGTAATCCGCCCCCGCGGACCCCTTCGGACAGGGGCAATACCCCCCTGTCCGCCTCCCAAATATGAATGACACGTTAAGAAACCCTAAGCCCCTGAATTCCCGGCATTCCGACGTCGGTATTACGTCGGTATCGCGTCGGTAAAGCGTCGGTGCGAGAGACGGCACGCAACGCACGGGGCAAAGGTTAAGAGTAAGCAAGGCTGACCTGAAAGGGCGCGCGATGACAGGGACGGAGAGGAAAGGGATCACGGGGCGCTGCCTCTGCGGATCCGTTCACGTCCGGGTCACGGAGCACCGGACCGACATCGGCATCTGCCATTGCAGCATGTGCCGCCAGTGGACCGGAAGCGCCTATGCCTTCTTTACCGCGCCCGACACCGCGGTGGAGATCGAGGGCGAGGTGAAGGCCTATCGGTCGTCGTCGTTCTCGCAGCGGGGCTTCTGCCCGACCTGCGGCAGCGGCATCTGGCTGAAGGACGACGGGTCGGACGAATATGAACTCTGCGCGGGATTGTTTGAGGACGCGCGAAATTATGCGGCGATCAGCGAGGCATATGTTGATCAACGCCTGGTTGCACTGACGATTCAGGGTGACCACAAGCGGGTGACCGCAGCAGAATATGAAGAGAAGTTTCCCTTCGTCGCTTCGGCTGATCTGCCGGACTGACGCGCCTGATGAAGGAGATAGCCATGACGACCTATGATGCAAACTGGGCCGCAGCCGAAGAAGCCAAGCGCAAGCACATGGAAGAGAATGGCATGTTCCGCGAGGAGCATGAGCATTCGTCCTGTGGTGTGGGCCTTGTCGTGTCCATCGACGGCAAGCCGTCGCGCAAGGTCGTGGAGGCCGGGATCACCGCGCTGAAGGCGATCTGGCACCGCGGAGCCGTCGACGCCGACGGCAAGACCGGCGACGGCGCCGGCATCCACGTGCAGATCCCCGTGCCGTTCTATCACGACCAGATCCGCCGCACCGGCCACGAGCCGCGCGAGAACGAGGCCCTGGCCGTGGGCCAGGTGTTCCTGCCGCGCACCGATTTCGGCGCCCAGGAAACCTGCCGGACCATCGTGGAGACCGAGGTCCTCCGCATGGGCTATTACATCTATGGCTGGCGCCACGTGCCCGTGGACATCGACTGCCTGGGTGAAAAGGCCAATGCGACCCGTCCGGAAATCGAGCAGATCCTGATCTCGAACTCCAAGGGCGTGGACGAGGAAACCTTCGAGCGCGAGCTCTATGTCATCCGCCGCCGCATCGAGAAGGCCGCCACCGCCAACCACGTCGGCGGGCTCTACATCGCGTCGCTCAGCTGCCGCAGCGTGATCTACAAGGGCATGATGCTGGCCGAGCAGGTTGCCGTCTTCTATCCCGACCTGCTGGACGAGCGGTTCGAGTCGACCTTTGCGCTCTATCACCAGCGCTATTCGACCAACACCTTCCCGCAGTGGTGGCTGGCGCAGCCCTTCCGCATGCTGGCCCACAACGGCGAGATCAACACGCTGAAGGGCAACGTCAACTGGATGAAGAGCCATGAGATCCGCATGGCCTCCTCTGCCTTTGGCGACATGGCCGAGGAGATCAAGCCGATCATCCCGCAGGGGTCTTCGGACTCGGCGGCGCTGGACGCTGTCTTCGAGGTGCTGGTGCGTGCCGGGCGGTCCGCGCCCATGGCGAAGACCATGCTGGTGCCCGAGAGCTGGTCGAAGCAGGCGATCGAACTGCCGCAGGCCTGGCGCGACATGTATTCCTACTGCAACGGCGTGATGGAACCCTGGGACGGCCCCGCCGCCCTGGCCATGACCGACGGCCGCTGGGTCTGTGCCGGCACCGACCGCAACGGCCTGCGCCCGATGCGTTACGTGGTGACGGGTGACGGCCTGCTGATCGCGGGCTCGGAAGCGGGCATGGTGCCCACGGACGAGGCCACTGTGCGCGAGAAGGGCGCCCTCGGCCCGGGCCAGCTGCTGGCCGTGGATACCGCCGAAGGCAAGCTCTACCACGACGTCGAGATCAAGGACCGCCTGGCGGCGAGCCAGCCCTTCGGCGAATGGGTGGGCAAGATCGTCGAGCTGGACGAGAAGCTGGCGCATGTGGAAGAGGCCCCGATGTACGAGGGCGCCGACCTGCGCAAGCGTCAGATCGCGGCCGGCTATTCCATCGAAGAGCTTGAAAACATGCTCTCTCCGATGGCCGAGGACGGCAAGGAGGCCCTGGCCTCGATGGGCGACGACACGCCCTCTGCCGTGCTGTCGAACAAGTACCGCCCGCTGAGCCACTTCTTCCGCCAGAACTTCTCCCAGGTGACCAACCCGCCGATCGACAGCTTGCGCGAATTCCGCGTGATGAGCCTGAAGACGCGCTTCGGCAACCTGAAGAACGTGCTGGACGAGAGCAGCGCGCAGACCGAGATCCTGGTGCTGGACAGCCCCTTCGTGGGCAACGCCCAGTTCGAGGAGCTGAAGAGCCATTTCCGCGCCGAGATGGTGGAGATCGACTGTACCTTCCCCGTCGACGGTGGTGACCACGCCCTGCAGGAGGCGCTGGAGCGCATCCGTGCCGAGGCCGAGGACGCCGTGCGCTCCGGCGGTGGCCACGTGGTGCTGACCGACCATCTGCAGAGCGAGACCCGCGTGCCGATGCCGATGATCCTGGCCACCAGCGCGGTGCATTCCTGGCTGACCAAGAAGGGCCTGCGGACCTTCTGTTCGATCGGCGTGCGCTCGGCCGAGTGCATCGACCCGCATTACTTCGCGGTGCTGATCTCTGCCGGTGCGACCATCGTGAACCCCTACCTGGCCGAGGACAGCCTGGCGGACCGCATCCGCCGCGGGCTGCTCGACGGCAGCCTGACCGAGAACATGGGCCGCTATCGCGAGGCCATCGACCAGGGCCTGCTGAAGATCATGGCGAAGATGGGGATCTCGGTGATCTCCTCCTATCGCGGTGGCCTGAACTTCGAGGCCGTGGGCCTGAGCCGCGCCATGTGCGCCGAGTTCTTCCCGGGCATGCTGAGCCGGATCTCCGGCATCGGCGTGAGCGGCATCCAGAAGAAGGTGGAAGAGGTGCATGCCCTCGGCTGGCTGAGCCAGCAGGACGTGCTGCCGATCGGCGGGTTCTACAAGGCGCGCAAGTCCGGCGAGACCCATGCCTGGGAAGCGCAGACGATGCACATGCTGCAGGCGGCCTGCAACCGCGGCTCCTTCGAGATCTGGAAGCAGTTCAGCGCCCGGATGCAGGCGAACCCGCCGATCCACCTGCGCGACCTGCTGGCGATCAAGCCGCTGGGCAAGGCGATCCCGATCGAAGAGGTGGAGAGCATCACCTCGATCCGCAAGCGCTTCGTGACGCCCGGCATGTCGCTCGGCGCGCTCGGCCCGGAGGCCCACAAGACGCTGAACGTCGCCATGAACCGCATCGGTGCGAAATCCGACAGCGGCGAGGGCGGCGAGGATCCGGCACACTTCGTGCCGGAGCCCAACGGCGACAACCCCTCGGCCAAGATCAAGCAGGTGGCCTCGGGCCGTTTCGGCGTGACCGCGGAATACCTGAACCAGTGCGAAGAGCTGGAGATCAAGGTGGCCCAGGGCGCCAAGCCCGGCGAGGGCGGCCAGCTGCCCGGCATGAAGGTGACCGACCTGATCGCCCGTCTGCGCCACTCGACCAAGGGCGTGACGCTGATCAGCCCGCCGCCGCACCACGACATCTACTCGATCGAGGACCTGGCCCAGCTCATCTATGACCTGAAGCAGATCAACCCGACCGTGAAGGTGACGGTGAAGCTGGTGTCCTCCTCGGGCGTCGGCACCATCGCCGCGGGCGTGGCCAAGGCCAAGGCCGACGTCATCCTGATCTCGGGGCACAACGGCGGCACCGGCGCATCGCCGGCCACCTCCATCAAGTTCGCGGGCCTGCCCTGGGAGATGGGGCTGACCGAGGCGCACCAGGTGCTGGCGATGAACCACCTGCGCGACCGCATCACCCTGCGGACCGACGGCGGGCTGCGCACCGGCCGCGACATCGTCATGGCCGCCATGATGGGCGCCGAGGAATACGGCATCGGCACCGCCGCGCTGATCGCGATGGGCTGCATCATGGTGCGTCAGTGCCAGTCCAACACCTGCCCGGTGGGCGTCTGCACCCAGAACGAGGCGCTGCGCGCCAAGTTCACCGGCACGGCGGACAAGGTGGTGAACCTCATCACCTTCTACGCCCAGGAAGTGCGCGAGATCCTGGCCTCGATCGGGGCGCGCAGCCTCGACGACGTGATCGGCCGCGCCGATCTGCTGCACCAGGTCAGCCGTGGCGCCGAGCATCTCGACGACCTCGACCTGAACCCGCTGCTGCTGACCGTCGATGGCGCCAAGGACATCGTCTACAACCGCCTGAAGGACCGCAACGCGGTGCCGGACACCCTCGATGCCGAGATCGTCCGCGACGCGGCGCGCTTCCTGCGCGACGGCGAGAAGATGCAGCTGTCCTATGCGGTGCAGAACACGCACCGCACCGTGGGCACCCGCACCTCGAGCCACATCGTGCAGAAGTTCGGCATGCGCAACGCGCTGCAGCCCGATCACCTGACGGTCAAGCTGACCGGCTCTGCCGGCCAGTCGCTGGGCGCCTTTGCGGCCCCGGGCCTGAAGATCGAGGTTTCGGGCGAGGCCAACGACTATGTCGGCAAGGGCCTGTCGGGCGGCACCGTGGTGGTGCGTCCGTCGATGTCGAGCCCGCTGGTGGCCAGCGAGAACACGATCATCGGCAACACCGTGCTTTACGGTGCGACCGACGGCTACCTCTTTGCGGCGGGCCGCGCCGGCGAACGTTTCGCGGTGCGCAACTCCGGCGCCAAG
This sequence comes from Pseudooceanicola sp. DL12, assembly GCF_056270665.1. NCBI lineage: Bacteria > Pseudomonadati > Pseudomonadota > Alphaproteobacteria > Rhodobacterales > Paracoccaceae > Pseudooceanicola > Pseudooceanicola sp. DL12. The sequence goes on along the minus strand of NZ_CM149884.1, from coordinate 4,183,775 downwards.
GTGGTGATCGAGGGCTGTGGCTCGAACGGCTGCGAGTACATGACCGGCGGCATCGCGGTGATCCTGGGCAGCATCGGGCCGAACTTCGGCGCCGGCATGACCGGGGGCATGGCCTATCTCTATGACCCCGAGGGCAAGGCGGCCGACATGATGAACATGGAGACCCTGGTGACCAACCCGGTGACCGTGCAGCACTGGATCAGCCAGCTGGAAACCCTGATCGAGCGGCACGCCGAGGAAACCGGCAGCCGCAAGGCACAGGACATCCTGCAGCACTGGGACCTGGAGCTGGCGAATTTCGTCCAGGTCTGCCCGAAGGAGATGCTGGCGCACCTGCCGCATCCGCTGAGCGAGGAAGAGGCCGCCGTTCCGGCGGAGTGACCTGCGGGTTCGAAGACAACGGGAAGGGCGGCCGCGGGGCCGCCCTTTTTCGTTGGGCGGTGTGGCGGAAAGGGCGGCGCTGCCTCCGGCGGGAGTATTTCGGGAAAGACGAAGGGGGCGGCGAGGGGGGGCGTCGCCGCGCTTCGGGAGGGGGAGCGCAGGCCGTATTTCTGGAAAGATGAAAGCGGACAGGCCCCTATGCGGGAGGCGGCGCGGCGGCTTTGCGCGGGAGGCGCGAAGGGGCCGTGGGCCGGGGCGGGAAATATGTGCAGGGGGCAGCGCCGGGGCGCTCCCGGCGGGGCGTGAGGCGGGGGATCGTTTGGAACGCCCCGGGGGCGGGTGCTAGGCTTTGTCCGAATGCAAGACGCCAGAGGAGAAGCCGAATGACCGCAGACACCACCTACATGGACGCGATCTATGAGACCGAGACCGGCGAGGACATGCGTCAGTACTACAACCAATGGGCCAAGAGCTATGACAGCGAGCTGACCGACAACGCCTATGCCACCCCCGGGCGGATCGCGGCGGCGCTGGCGCGTTTCCTGGAGGACAGGACGGCGCCGGTGCTGGATTTCGCCTGTGGCACGGGGATGTCGGGCCTGGCCATGGCCGAGGCCGGGTTCACCGTGATCGACGGCATGGACATTTCCGAGGGGATGCTGGAGCAGGCGCGGGCCAAGGGGGTCTATCGCAAGCTGATCCGCGCCGATCCGGAGGCGCGGCTGGACGTGCGCGGCAAGGGATATGCCGCGATCACCGCAGTGGGGGCCATCGGCGCCGGTGCGGCGCCCGGCCATTACATCGACGATGCCATTGCCAGCCTGGCGCCCGGCGCGCTCTTCGTGGTGTCGCTGAACGACCACACGCTCGAGGATCCCGGCTTCGAGGCGCGGCTGACCGACCGGGTGGCCGATGGCACGGTGGAGCGGCTGATGACCGAGGATGGTCCGCACCTGCCGCAGATCGACCTTGGCGCCCGGGTCTGGGTGGTGCGCCGGCTGTAGCGGGCCGGGGGGCGGAAAGGGGCCGGGGCAGGAGGGCCAGCGCTCACTCGCCCGCGGTCTCTTCCTCCATCTTCCTCAGGCGCATGGCCGACCAGAGCGTGTAGCTGACGTAGATGCCGGCAAAGACCGACAGGAAGCCGAGAAAGGTGATCACCCCCTCGGAGGCGCCCAGAAGATAGGCGATCCAGCCGACGATCAGGGCCGGCACGCTCATCAGCACGAGGAACAGCGGGATGGCCAGCACCATGCCGTAGAGCACGAGGTAGCTGACGAGGAAGGTGCCGAGGGTTTTCATCGGGGGAGCCTTTCTGGCTTGGGTCTTGTCTGTCGGGCCGGCTCAGCCGGCGTCGCTGGGCTCTTCGGCCCCGGTGTCTTCGGATGCAGTGGCTTCGGATGCAGTGTCTTCGGGCTCTGCCGCCTCTTCGGCGTCGTCTTCGCGCTCGACCTCGATCTTGACGTCGGTGAAGAAGGCGGCGGCGGCGCCGATCACGGCCAGCCAGGGCGCGGCCAGCACCAGCGCGCCGCCCACGACGGCGCCCACGGTGACGGGCATCTCGAGGCTGAAGTCGCCGTCCACCTGCTTGATCCGGAGGTGGGTGACATTGCCCTGCCTGATCAGGCTCTTGACCTTCTCGACGGCCTGGCTGCCGCTGACGTGGAACTCTTCCTTGTAGGACATCGCGTCTCTCCTCTCGCGGTGGTGAGTGCCCGTAGTGTACACCTTTGAGGGTGGTCGAGGATTTGCTGTGGATCAAGCCGCTTCGAGACTTTGCCGCGGGCAAAAGCGGCGGTATAGGTGGCGGCGTGGCAAAGCAGGCAAAACCCGCAAGAAAGAGCACCGCGAAGACACGCGGCAAGGGCGCGGCAAAGGCGCCGAAACGGCATCCGGTGAAATGGATGGTCCGCTGGGGCCTGCGTGTGCTGGCCGTGGTGGTGGTGCTCTTCGTGCTGCTGATCGCGGTGAACTCGGTGGTGCGGCCCTGGGGCGGGATCTATCGCACCCAGGAAGAGATTCGCCTGGGCGAGGTGCAGCAGCAATGGGTGCCGATGGATCAGATCGCCCCGGTGATGGCGCGGTCCGCCGTGGCGGCGGAGGATGCCAATTTCTGCCTGCACTGGGGCGTGGACATGCGCGCGGTGCGCGACGCCATCGCCTCCGGGATGAAGCGCGGCGGCTCGACGATCTCGCAGCAGGTGGTGAAGAACATCTATCTCTGGCACGGTCGCAACTACGTGCGAAAGGCGCTGGAGACCACGATCACCCCGGTGGTCGAGCTGTTCTGGACCAAGCGGCGGATCCTGGAGGTCTATCTGAACGTGGCCGAGTTCGACGAGGGCGTCTTTGGCGTGCAGGCGGCGGCGCAGCATTACTTCGGCGTCGATGCGGCGGATCTGACACCGCGGCAGGCGGCGCTGCTGGCGGCGGTGCTGCCGGCGCCGCAGGCCTGGTCGGCGAGCAATCCGACGGAATACGTGAAACGCCGGGCGCGCCAGATCGAGGACGGGGCGGCCACGATTCGCAAGGATGGCCGGGCGGCCTGCTTCGAGGATTGAATCTTGGCCCCCGGAGGGGCATCAGGGAGGAGAGTTGACGGATGGTGACGATGACGACTGCTGAACTCTACCACGTTCCCCTTTCCCCCTTCTGCCGCAAGGTGCGCCTGTCGCTGGCCGAGAAGAAGATCGAGTGCAAGCTGATCGAGGAGCGCTACTGGGAAAAGGACACCGATTTCCTGCGCCGCAACCCCGCGGGCAAGGTGCCGGTGCTGAAGCTCGACGGCCGGGTGCTGGCCGAGAGCGCGGCGATCTGCGAATATCTCGAGGAGGTCTATCCCGAGCCCTCGCTGATGCCCGACGATCCGATGGGCCGGCACGAGGTGCGGCGGCTGGTCTTCTGGTTCGACGACAAGTTCCACCACGAGGTGACCTCCAAGCTGCTTTACGAGCGGGTCAACAAGAAGGTCACCGGCCAGGGTTTTCCCGACAGCAAGAACGTGCGCGCCGGCCTCTCGGCGATCAAGTTCCACCTGGATTACCTGACCTGGCTGCTGGATCACCGGCGCTGGCTGGCGGGGGACCGCATGACGCTGGCGGATTTCGCCGCCGCCGCGCATCTGTCGAGCCTCGATTACATCAGCGACGTCGACTGGAACCGTTCGGCCCCGGTCAAGGACTGGTACGCCAAGATCAAGTCGCGCCCGGCCTTCCGCAACATCCTGATGGACCAGGTGCCGGGCTTTCCGCCGCCGGCCCATTACGCCGACCTGGATTTCTGAGCGCGGGTTTCGCGCCCGGCGAGAGGCGGAGAAAAGGGGGCTGCCTGCCCCCTCTTTCACCTGCGCTGAAATTTACCCCCGAGAGTATTTTCGGAAGGATGAACGGGACGGCGGCCCGACGCCCCCGGAGGCCTGAAGCGGCCCGCGGCGGCTCCCGCGGGAAAAATCCCGCATTGCAGCAATATCATGGCACCTATGACCTTGACCCTCCCCGCGTCTGGGTGCATGGAGAGGGCCTGCCTGAAGTGGGCCGTTAGCTCAGTTGGTAGAGCAGCTGACTCTTAATCAGCGGGTCATAGGTTCAAATCCTATACGGCTCACCACTTCACCCCCCGAAAATACGGAAAAGACCGGCCCCCGGGCCCGGGACGGGCGATATTCCCGTCCTTGGCCCCGTCCTTGGCCCCGTGCTGTGCGGTCCTGCCTGCGCCCTTGTCCCTGATGGGGTCTCTTGTCGGGTGGGGGCGATTCGGTGGGGGGCGATCGGCCAAGGGGCACGAAAGCCGTGGGCAAGGGGTTGACCCTCCAGCAGGTGGAGGGATTACCTGACCGGTCATCGGACGAAGACCAGATGACGAAAGGAGCCCGAGATGAGTCTCTACAAGGTCGAGGACATGAGCTGCAATCACTGCGTCGCCACCATCGAGAAGGCGGTGGCCGCCGCCGACCCCGCGGCCAGCGCGACCTGCGACCTGGATGCAAGGACGGTGACGATCACCGGTGCGGCCGACGAGGCCGGGGTGCTGCAGTCGATCCGCGCCGCAGGCTACGAGCCCGTGCCCGCCTGAGGCGGCACGCGCCAATCGCCCGCAAGGAAGGGTGCACGGATGCGAGGGGGCCGGCCAATGTGCCGGCCCCTTGCCGTTCCGGCCTCGTGTCTCGGGACCCGCGGCAATCCGCGCGCGGCGGATCACCCTCTCTCACTTCCCCGTGCCCCCCGTTGCCGCCCCGGCGGCGCCGATTTACGCCAAGTCAACCGTTCATCAGAAGCGAGACAGCGCGTGTTCAGGTCCTTCTTCCCCGCTCCCCGGCCCTTCTTCCTCTCCGTCGTGCTCTGGACGGCGATCGTGGTGGGGGGCTGGTACGGCGGCGTCGATCATCTCGACCGGATCCTGGGCCTGGCGCCGGAGACGCCGCCGGAGCAGATCATCGGGGTCTCGATCTTCTGGTCTGAGCCCTTCCTGTGGTTTTACGGCTATTACATCCTGGCGGCGGGGCTGTTTTTCGGCTTCTGGGCCCTGGTGCGGCCGCACCGATGGCAGATGTGGTCGATCCTGGGCTCGGCGCTGATCATCTTCACCACCTATATCTCGGTGCAGGTCAGCGTGGCGATCAACGCCTGGTACGGGCCCTATTACGACCTGATCCAGCAGGCCCTGACCGAGGTCGGATCGGTGCCGGCGAGCGCGCTCTACTCCGGAATCCTGCAGTTCATGGGCATCGCCTTTTTCGCGGTGACGGTCAGCGTGCTGAACCACTTCTTCATCAGCCACTACGTGTTTCGCTGGCGCACGGCGATGACCGGGCATTTCATGCAGTTCTGGCCGCAGCTGCGCCATATCGAGGGGGCATCGCAGCGGATCCAGGAGGATTCGATGCGCTTTGCCACCACCGTCGAGGGGCTTGGCGTGCAGCTGATCAACGCGGTGATGACGCTGATCGCCTTCCTGCCGGTGCTGTTCACCTTTTCCGACACGATCACCACCCTGCCGCTGATCGGCGAGGTGCCCCATGCGCTGGTCTGGGCGGCGCTGTTCTGGGCCGTCTTCGGCACCGGGCTGCTGGCGCTGGTGGGGATCAAGCTGCCGGGGCTGGAGTTTCAGAACCAGCGGGTCGAGGCGGCCTTCCGCAAGGAGCTGGTCTATGGCGAGGACGATCCCGAACGCGCCAGCCCGCCCAGCGTGCAACAGCTCTTCGGGGCGGTGCGGCACAGCTATTTCCGGCTCTATTTCCATTATATCTATTTCAACGTCGCGCGGGTCTTCTACCTGCAGGCCGACAATGTCTTTGGCACGGTGGTGCTGATTCCGTCGATCGTGGCGGGCAAGGTGACGCTGGGCCTGATGAACCAGGTGCTGAACGTCTTCGACCAGGTGCGCGGGTCGTTCCAGTACCTGATCACCTCCTGGTCGACGATCGTCGAGCTGATGTCGATCTACAAACGCCTGCGCGCCTTCGAGATGGAGATCCCCGCAGGCGGTGATGACAGCGGGCTGGGGCTGCTGGCGGCGGAATAGCCCCTCCCGCCGGGCGGCGGTTTCTGGCACAAGGCGGGGATGACCCGAACGACAGACGAGCTGACCGAGACGATACGCGCCATGGCCCTCGACGAGGGGTTCTCGGCCGCGCGCATCTGCCGGCCCGGCGACGTGCCTCAGGTGGCGGCGCGGCTGCGGGCGTTCCTGGCGGCGGGATACCACGGGCAGATGTCCTGGATGGAGGAGCGCGAGAGCTGGCGCGGTGATCCGCAGGTGCTCTGGCCCGAGGCGAAGAGCATCCTGATGCTGGCCGAGAACTACGGCCCCGAGGCGGATCCCCGCACGGTGCTGGGCCGTCCCGACCGGGCGGCGATCTCGGTCTATGCCCAGAACCGCGATTACCACGACGTGGTGAAGAAGCGCCTGAAGCGGGTGGCGCGGCGGATGATGGCGCATCGGCAGCCGCAGGAGCTGAAGGTCTTCGTCGATACCGCGCCGGTGCCGGAAAAGGCGCTGGGACAGGCGGCGGGGCTGGGCTGGCAGGGCAAGCATACCAACCTGGTCAGCCGGGGGCTTGGCAGCTGGTTCTTCCTGGGCGCGATCTTCACCACGCTGGATCTTGCCCCCGACGGCGCCGAGGTGGATCATTGCGGCGGCTGCACGCGCTGTCTCGCGGCCTGTCCGACGGATGCCTTTCCGGCGCCCTACCGCCTCGATGCGCGGCGCTGCATCTCCTATCTGACGATCGAGCACCGGGGGCCGGTGGAGGAGGAGCTGCGCGCGCTGATGGGCAACCGGATCTACGGTTGCGACGACTGCCTGGCGGTCTGCCCCTGGAACAAGTTCGCGCAGCGGGCGCAGGAACAGAAGTACCACGCCCGCGACGACCTGCAGGCCCCGGCGCTGGCCGAGCTGGCCACTCTTGATGATGCGGCCTTCCGGGCGCGGTTTTCCGGCAGCCCGATCAAGCGGATCGGGCGCGACCGTTTCCTGCGCAACGTGCTTTACGCGATCGGGAATTCCGGTGACGGGGCGCTGCGCCCGGTGGCGCAGGGCCTCTGCGGCGATGCCGATGCCACCGTGGCCGATGCCGCCCGCTGGGCCGTGGGGCGCCTGCCGGGCTGAGGGGCCGGGGCGAGGGGCCCTGACGTGGGCGTCAGACGTTGTCGACCAGCAGGGTGTAGTTCCTGTCGTCGATCTTGAACAGGCCCAGCACCCGGTCGATGCTGCGGCCGTCCAGTGCAGCCGTCAGGATCGGGTTGCTGTCGACCAGCTTGCGCAATTTTGCCAGCAGGGGCTGTGCCCCGAGACGGGCGTCTTCGAGTTCGGGCAGGAAAACGCCCGGATCGAGCCACTCGGCGCTTTCCAGGTCGCTGATGCTGACCAGCTTCACGAAGAAGTCGGAGGGCAGGTGGTCGGGCACCGTGCCGCTGTCGAGGAAGGTCAGCACCTGCTTCTTGCTCGGCAGGCCCCGGTTCTCTGCGGGGCTGCCCTCGTGCGGGGCGGAGGGCAGCGTATCGGAGAGGGTGACGGTTTCATCAGCCAGGGCGGAGGACGAGATCCCGGAGGTGGCGGCGTGGGCCCAGGCGGGCAGCAGCACGAGCGCGAGCCCGGCGGCAAGGAAAGCCGTCAGGGCGTGCGGGGCGGTCTGCGGCAGGGCAGGCCTGTGCGGGGTGGAACGGGGAAACGGCGGATGCATCTGAGGGTCTTTCGTCGGCTTGGGGGCGGGCTGAAGCGGAAGTGCCCGACCGCGAGCATCGCGCTGCAGGCCGGAATGCTCAATGCCGCTCAAGCAGTGTTGATCCGGGGCGGGCGGAGCCTTGCCGGTTCTGTGCCCCCCAGTACCAGTTTGTACCAGGTTGTGCCGGATGGGGCCGCACCCCCGGCCGGAAAACCTGCATCTCGGCCATCGCTTTTCCCGCAGGCCCTTTCCCTTTGCCGCCGGAAGGCCCACATTGTGCCCATACCACGAACGTCCGCCCGCAAGGGCGGGCCGGCAGAACGGAGGCGTCATGACCGAGTATCGGAAGACCGAGGAAGCCCTCGCCCGGCTTACCCCCGAACAATATCGCGTCACCCAGGAGAGCGGCACAGAGCGCCCCTGGACCGGCGAGTACAACATGGAAAAGCGCAGCGGCATCTATGTCGACGTGGTGTCGGGAGAGCCGCTCTTTGCCAGCGCCGCGAAATACGAGAGCGGCTGCGGCTGGCCCAGTTTCGTGAAACCCATCGAGCCCGAGAACGTGATCGAGCTGCGCGATGTCTCGCACGGGATGGTGCGGGTCGAGGTGCGCTCGAAACACGGCGACAGCCACCTGGGCCACGTCTTTCCCGATGGCCCGCAGGAGATGGGCGGGCTGCGCTATTGCATCAACTCGGCCTCGCTCCGCTTCATCCCCAAGGAGGAGATGGAAGCCGAGGGCTATGGCCAATACCTTGAACAAGTGGAGGAACTGACATGAGCAGCGAACGCGCCGTCCTTGCAGGCGGATGTTTCTGGGGCATGCAGGACCTGATCCGCAGGCTGCCCGGGGTGCTCGACACCCGCGTGGGCTATACCGGCGGCGATGTCCCCCATGCGACCTACCGCAACCACGGCACCCATGCCGAGGGGATCGAGATCCTCTTCGATCCCGAGAAGATCTCCTATCGCCAGATCCTGGAGTTCTTCTTCCAGATCCACGATCCGACCACGCCCAACCGCCAGGGCAACGACATCGGGATGAGCTATCGCAGCGCGATCTACTATGTCGACGAGGCGCAGAAGGCCGTGGCCGAGGAGACCATCGCCGACGTCAACGCCAGCGGCCTCTGGCCCGGCGTGGTGGTGACCGAGGTGGAGCCCGTGGGCGATTTCTGGGAGGCCGAGCCGGAGCATCAGGATTACCTGCAGCGCATCCCCAACGGCTATACCTGCCACTTCCCGCGCCCCGACTGGGTGCTGCCCCGCCGCGCCGCGGCGGAGTGAGCCTTTCCGACGTGGGGGCCTGGCCCCCCCGTCCGAGACCCCGGTGCGAATCCCCGCCTTAGCCCCCCACCGGGGGGGCGGGCATGGCCATGACGAAGGCCAGCAGGATCAGCAGCAGGGCGGCGAGCCAGCTTGCCGCCACGCGCAGCGCGATCCCCGTCCAGCGATAGGGCAGGCGCCGCAGCATGACGGCACCGCCCCAGGTGACGGCGGCCAGGATCGCCCCCGCGACCACCGATCCCAGGATCATCAACTCCGGCGCCCCGCCGCCGTGAAAGAGCGCCGCGGTAACCGAAGCGCTCAGCAGCGCGGTGCAGGCCGCGGCCATCACCGCCGGCAGGGGCAGGCCCATGGCCGCGACGACCACGCCCGCGAGACAGCCCAGCCCCAGCGCCAGCAGCGTGGCGGTATCGCCCAGCCAGGGCGCCGCCAGCAGCCCCGCCCCGAAGCCGCCGAGCGCCCAGACCAGCGGGATGCGGCGCTGACCGGCCAGGCAGAGGCCCAGCACCAGCAGCGGCAGGAGCGCCTCGACATAGGAGAGCGGCAGCATCAGCCCGCTGGAGAGCGCCTGCAGCGGCGTGTCCGAGGGGCCGAGATCATGGGCCATCAGCGCAGGCGGGGCGGCGGGCAGCAAAACGGCGGGCGCAAGGGCCCGCCGGATCAGGGTGCGCAGTGCGGGGCGCAAGGGCTCAGGCCACCCCGAGCAGGAAGGCCCCGCCGACGCCGGCGATGCCCAGGCCCGCGGCGCGGATCGCCATGCGGCCCCGAGGAGAGCCTGCAACCTCGCCCAGCACGATGCCGCAGAGGTGCAGCAGCCCGGTGGCCAGCACGAAGCCTACGCCATAGGCGATCGGGTTGGCGGCAGTGGGCAGCTCGACGCCATGGGCGTGGCCGTGGAAGATGGCAAAGATGCCGACGATGATCCCCGACATCCAGAGCGGCGCGCGGACGGCGAAGGCGATCAGCAGGCCCAGCACGATGGAGGAGAGCGCAATGCCGGTCTCGACATGGGGCAGGGGCACGCCGATGATGCCGAGCGCGGCGCCAAAGGCCATGACCAGCGGAAAGACGACGGGCAGGATCCAGATCGCGGGCTTGCCCAGCACCGCGCCCCAGAGGCCGACGGCCACCATGGCCACCACGTGATCCCAGCCCAGGATCGGGTGGAGGAAGCCGGCGGAGAAGCCGCCTGCCGTTCCGGTGCCGGTATGGGCCTGGGCCGCGCTGGCCGCCAGCATCAGCAGCGGTACGGCGGTCAGAAGGGGGCGAATGGGTTTCATGTCTCTAGGGCCTCGCAGATCAAAGCCCGGCAAACCTGCTGCCGGGCGCGGGAAAGGTCAATCCTGCCGCATCATGCGGGGCCGAAACATCTATGGGCCTCCCGGTTTGGGTCAGGCAGCACCGGCGGCTGTGCCAGCCGGCCCCGACGTTCTGAAGCACAGCTGGCCCCGATGCAACCCATTTGACAGGCGGGAAAAATTTCGGCCGGGCCCTGCCGCCTCGGCGCGCGTGCCGCCGTCATGCCATTGACCCCGCCGCACAAAGGCAGGATTGTCGCGCCGGGCCGCATGTCGCCGCCCCACCGGTCGGAGCCCCCCATGCAGCCCCCAATGCAGCCTCTCAAAGGCATCCTGCTCAAACTCGTGGCAGTGGTCTGCTTCATCACCATGCAGGCGCTGATCAAGGCCGCCTCGGAACATGTGCCGGCCGGGCAGACCGTCTTCTTCCGCTCCTTCTTTGCCCTGCCCGTGATCTTTGCCTGGCTGGCGGCCAAGGGCACCCTGCGCACCGGCTGGCGCGTCAAGAAGCCCATGGCCCATGTCTGGCGCGGCTTCATCGGCACCACCTCCATGGCCTGCGGCTTTGCCGGGCTGGCCTACCTGCCGCTGCCCGAGGTCACGGCGCTGGGCTATGCCATGCCGCTGATGGTGGTGGTCTTTGCCGCCATGTTCCTGGACGAGAAGGTGGGGCTCTTCCGGCTCTCGGCGGTGGGCCTCGGCTTTGTCGGGGTGATCATCGTGCTGGCGCCGCGGGTGACCGCGCTTGAGCACGGCACGATCGAGATGACCATGGCGGCGGGCGCCGGGCTGGTGCTCTTCGGGGCGATGTGCGGGGCGCTGGCCCAGGTCCATATCCGCAACATGGTGCGCACCGAGGAGACCAGCGCCATCGTCTTCTGGTTCACCGTCACCTCGACCGTCATGTCGCTGGCCACCATCCCCTTCGGATGGGTCCTGCCCAGCCGGCCCGAGGCGATCTGGCTGATCCTCGCCGGGCTGATGGGCGGTATCGGGCAGATCTTCCTGACCTCCTGCTACCGCTTTGCCGATGCCAGCGTCGTGGCGCCCTTCGACTATGCCTCGATGATCTTTGCCATCGTCATCGGCTATTTCATCTTCGGAGAGGTGCCGACCCTGCAGATGCTGCTGGGCTCGGCGGTGATCATCGCCGCCGGCGTGATCATCATCCTGCGTGAACGCCACCTGGGCCTGCAGCGCGGCAAGGCACGGGCGGCAAAGACCCCGATGTCCTAGGGGGCTCTGCCCCCATCGCCTGCGGCGATCCCGCCGGGATATTTCCGACAAGAGAATGAGGGGGACTTCCTGACCATTCTCTTGTTTCGGATATCCCCGCCGGAGGCATCCGACGGGGAAGAGTTCGCATCCGTTGCAGGGGGGCTCAGCGGTCGAAGAGCAGCGCCATGCCGTATTCGGCGGCGAGCGCCAGACGCCGGGCGCGGCCGGCCGGGAAACGGCGCGGCGGCGCGGCAAAGGCCTTTGGCAGCAGCGCCCTTGGCGCCTCGTCACGGGCCAGGTCACCCAGGATCGCGCCGATGTAGCTTGCCATGGCCACGCCGTTGCCGTGATAGCCGAAGCCGGCGAAGGCGCCCGGCAGATCCGGTACGGGCCCGCAATAGGGCGTGAGCGAGGAGGTCAGGCAGACCATGCCGGACCAGTGATAGGGGCTCTCGACGTGTTTCCAGGCCGGGAAGGTGCGCTCGAAATCTGCGCGCACCTTGCGGGCCACCTTGGCCTCGTTCTCGGGCGAGGAGACCAGCGCGCCGCGCTGGCCGAAGATCATGCGCCCGTCCGGCGTGAGGTGGAAGTAATGCAGCAGGCGGCGGTCCTCGTAGGACATCTGCCGCGAGGTGAAGCCCTGGGCCTGCAGTTCCTCCTCGGTCATCGGCCGGGTGGCCAGCACCGAGCTCTGCGCGGGCAGGGTGCGGCCGCGGAACCAGGGGATCAGGTTCTCGGCGACATAGCCGTTGGTGGCAAAGATCACCCGGTCGGCCTCGATCGTGGCGCCGGGTGTCGTGACGGTCAGCGTGGCGCCGGTCTTTTCCACCGAGAGCGCCGGGCTCTCGCCGTGGATGCGCGCGCCGGCGGCCAGGGCGCCGGCGACCAGGCCCGCCACGTACTTGCGCGGGTGCAGGGCAAAGCCCAGGGGCGTTTCCAGCGCGCCGTGCCAGGTGGGCCCGTAGAGGCCGTTGGCGGCCAGGTCCTCGCGTTCGATGATCCGGGCCGGGGCGCCGAAATCCTTCTCGAACTTGCCGGCCTTCTTCCGCAGGTCCGCCATGGCCTTTGCCGAATGGGCCAGGATCACCTCGCCGCGGGAATGGCGGTCGACGTCGAGGGCAAGCTCTCCGATCACCGCCTCGACATGGGCGACGGCGGCGGCCTCGGCGCGGTTGACCTCGGCCGGGGCGTCCTCTCCGAAGCGTTTCAGCATGGCGGTTGAGGCGCGGTGCGAGCCGATGCAGCAGAAGCCGCCGTTGCGCCCCGAGGCGCCGAAACCGGGGAACTGCGCGTCGATCAGCGTGACCTCGACGCCGGCGCGGGCCAGGGCCAGGGTGGCGTTCAGCCCGGTATAGCCGGCGCCGATCACCGCCACGCGGGTGCGGATCTGCCCCGTCGCCGGCGGAAAGGCGAGCGCCGCCTCGGGCACTGCATCGGCCCAGTAACAGCCTTCGATCGGGGCTTTCGTGTAGGTGAACGGGGGATAGATGCCGCGCAGGCCGCTGTGGGTGCCGCTGTTTCCGGGGGTATTCACGTCAGGACTTTCAGAGTTTGGGGGAGGGGGCCGCACCGCATCAGCTGCGTTCGGCGGCCCGTTCCTCCTGTTGCTGGCGCAGGGTGGCACGCTTGGTGATCAGCGAGAAGATAATCACGCCGACCGCCACAATCGAGATCATGATCGTCGAAAGGGCGTTGATCTCCGGGGATACCCCGAGGCGCACGGCCGAGAAGATCTTCATCGGCAGGGTGGTCGAGGAGGGGCCGGCGGTGAAGGAGGCGATCACCAGGTCGTCGAGCGACAGGGTGAAGGCCAGCAGCCAGCCCGAGATCACCGCCGGGGCGATGATCGGCAGGGTCACCAGGCGGAAGGCCGACCAGGGCGAGCAGCCGAGATCGAGCGCCGCCTCTTCCAGCGACTGGTCGAAGGAGACGAGCCGCGAGGAGACCACCACCGAGACGTAGCACATCGAGAAGGTGGTATGGGCCAGCACGATGGTGAAGATGCCGCGGTCGATGTTCAGCCCGATGAAGAGCAGCAGCAGCGACAGGCCGGTGATCACCTCGGGCATCACCAGCGGCGCATAGATCATGCCCGAGAACATGGTGCGCCCCCAGAACCGCCCGATCCGCACCAGCACGAAGGCTGCCATGGTGCCCAGGATCGTGGCCAGCGTCGAGGAGATCACGCCCACCTTGAGCGTGACCAGCGCCGCATCGAGGAAGGCCTCGTTGCGCATCAGCTCGCCGTACCACTTGGTGGAAAAGCCCGCCCAGACGGTCACCAGCTTCGACTCGTTGAAGCTGTAGACCACCAGGATGACCATCGGCAGGTAGAGAAACGCCAGGCCGAAGGTGACCGAGACGATATTGAAGCCGGACATGCGCCTCATTGGTCTGCCTCCCGTTCCTTCTGCTGGTTGCGCTGGAAGAGCACGATCGGGATGATCAGGATCAGCAGCAGCACGACGGCCACCGCCGAGGCCACCGGCCAGTCGCGGTTGTTGAAGAATTCCTCCCAGAGCACCTTGCCGATCATCAGCGTGCCCGAGCCGCCCAGCAGCGAGGGGATGACGAATTCACCGATGGCGGGGATGAAGACCAGGAAGCAGCCGGCGATGATGCCGGGCCGCGACAGCGGGATCGTCACCAGCCAGAAGGCCGAGGTGCGCGAGCAGCCCAGGTCTTCGGCCGCCTCGATCAGGGATTCGTCGAGCTTTTCCAGCGTGGCGTAGATCGGCAGGATCATGAAGGGCAGGTAGGTGTAGACGATGCCGATGTAGACGGCGATCTCTGTGTTCAGGATGATCAGCGGCTCGTGGATCAGCCCGGTCCAGAGCAGGAAGTTGTTCAGCACCCCGGTCTGCCCGAGGATCCCCATCCAGGAGTAGACCCGGATCAGGAAGGAGGTCCAGAAGGGCAGGATCACCAGCATCATCAGGGTCGGGCGCCATTCGGCCCGGGCCGAGGCCATGCCGTAGGCGATGGGATAGCCGATGATCAGGGTGATGACCGTGGAGACCAGCGCGATCCGCAGCGAGGAGAGATAGGCCTTCCAGTAGAGATCATCGGTGGTCAGGAAGATGTAGTTCTCGAAATCCAGCTCGCCGAAGAAATCGCGCACCCCTGCCCATCCGGCCGAGAGGTCGAAATGCGGGTAATAGGGCGGCCGCGCCAGGGCGGCGTCCGACAGCGAGATCTTGAAGACGATCAGGAAGGGGATGAGGAAGAGCGCCAGCAGCCAGACATAGGGCACGGCGATGAGGAAGAAACGGCGCATGTCAGCCCTCCTCCCCGCGGGTCAGGGGGCTCTGCCCCCCGCCTTCGGCGTCCCCCGGGATATTTCGCAACAGGGAAACATGCAGGTCGGTCCTGTCGTTTCCCTGTTCCAAATATCCCCGCCGGAGGCGGCGCGACGGATCGGAGGGGTGGGGGCTGTGCATGGGGGCACCTGTCATCTCAGCGCTCCAGCACGATGGCGGCGGTGTCGGTCCAGCTCAGCCAGACCTTGTCTTCCCAGGTGAAGTGCCGGCGCGAGATGCGGCGGGTGTTGGTGGACTGTGCCTTGATGATGTGCCCGGTGGGCAGCTTGACGTGATAGGTCGAGATATTGCCGAGATAGCCGATGTCGAGGATCTCGCCCTGCACCGCGTTGGGGGCCTCGGGCTGATCGGCGCTGATGGTGATCTTTTCCGGGCGGATCGCCAGGTAGCAGGCCTGGTCCTTCTGAAGCAGCGCATCGGTGGTGGCGACCAGCGGCGAGGCACCCTCGGCCCAGTTCAGCAGCACCTTGTCGCCGGTCTGCGTCGCGGTGCCCTCGATGATGTTCACGTCGCCGATGAAATCGGCCACGTAGACCGAGTTCGGCGTCTCGTAGATGCGGTCGGGCGTCGCCACCTGTACCAGGCGGCCCTCGTCCATCACCGCCACGCGGGAGGCGACGGTCATCGCCTCTTCCTGGTCGTGGGTGACGATCACGAAGGTGGTGCCGGTCTTTTCCTGGATGTCCATCAGCTCGAACTGCGTCTCTTCGCGCAGCTTCTTGTCGAGCGCGCCCAGCGGTTCGTCGAGCAGCAGCAGTTTCGGCGCCTTGGCGAGGCTGCGCGCCAGCGCCACCCGCTGGCGCTGGCCGCCGGAGAGCTGGTGCGGCTTGCGGCGGGCGAATTTCTCCAGCCGGGTCAGGCGCATCATGTCGGCGACGCGGGTTTCAACGGTGCCCTTGTCGGCGCCCTCGCGCTTCAGCCCGAAGGCGATGTTCTCCCAGACCGACAGATGTGGAAACAATGCGTAGCTCTGGAACATCATGTTCACCGGACGCTTGTTCGGGGGCACGGCGGCAATGTCCTCTCCGCCCAGCATGATCTTGCCGGAGGTGGGGGCCTCGAAGCCCGCGAGCATCCGCATCAGCGTCGTCTTGCCACAGCCCGAGGGCCCCAGCAGGGCAAAGAATTCGCGCGTGTAGATGTCGAGGTCGAGATTGGCGATCGCGGTAAACTCACCGAATTTCTTGGTGACGTTCCTGAACTGGATCAGGGGTTTCTCGTCCGGGTTTTCCCACGGCGCGAAGACATTCTGGGGCATAAGCAATTCCGGAGGATCAGGGTAAGGGCAAGGGAGCGGATTGCGCGCCGCCCGGGGTCGCTCCGGGCGGCGCGCGATGCGTCGGTGCTCAGGCGATCAGGTGCCCGATTTCACCTTGGTCCACAGGCGCGTCAGGTTGCGCTGTTCCTTCACGCCGAAGGGGGTGACGGTATAGAGGTTGTCCAGCGTCGCCTCGTCCGGGTAGATCGCCGGGTCGCCGATCACGTCCTCGTTCAGGAATTCCTGCGAGGCCTTGTTGCCGTTGGCGTAGTAGACGTAGTTCGACGCCGCCGCCATGTTGTGCGCATCCATGATGAAGTTCAGGAACTTGTGCGCGGCATCGGGGTTCGGCGCGTCGACCGGGATCGCCATCTGGTCGAACCACATCAGGGCGCCTTCCTTGGGAATGTAGTATTCCACGTTCACGCCGTTGTCGGCCTCGGCGGCGCGGTCACGGGCCTGCAGCACGTCGCCGGACCAGCCGAAGGCCACGCAGATGTCGCCGTTGGCCAGGGCGTTGATGTATTCCGAGCTGTGGAACTTCTGCACGTAGGGACGCACGGCGGTCAGCACTTCCTCGGCCTTGGCCAGGGCTTCGTCATCCTTGGCGTCGGGGTCCATGCCGGCGTATTTCAGCGCCGCGGGCACCATCTCGGTGGGGGCATCGAGGAAATGCACGCCGCAGGAGGCCAGCTTTTCCATGTTGGCCGGGTCGAAGACCAGGCTGAGGCTGTCCATGGGCGCATCCTCGCCCAGCACTTCCTTCACCTTGTCGACGTTCACGCCGAGGCCGGTGGTGCCCCACATGTAGTTGATGGAATATTCGCCGCCCGGATCATAGGCGTCGGTGCGTTCCGAGACGACATCCCACATGTTTTCCAGGTTCGGCAGTTTCGACTTGTCCAGCGGCTGGAAGGAGCCGGCCGCGATCTGGCGCTGCAGGAAGGTGCCGGTGGGCACCACAACGTCATAGCCGGAGCCGCCGGCCAGCATCTTGGTTTCCAGCAGTTCGTTGCTGTCGAACACGTCGTAGACCAGGTCGATGCCGGTTTCCTCTTCGAACTGGTCGAGCAGCGATTCATCGATATAATCGGACCAGTTGTAGACATGCACTTCCTCGGCCTGGGCCGCGGCAGCGGTCAGGGCGATGGTTGCAGTCAGACTCAGCAGAGATGTCTTCATCATGAGCTCCCGTTGGATTGTCAGGGTCTTTGGCCCCTTGGGTCGGAATTTGATCAAAATAATTCCGGCATGGCAACATGAAGATGTTTTCATGGGCGTCTGACCCGTGCAAGATGTGCCCCGGGGGCGGCCAGAACAGAGAGATGATGAATTTGCAGGCAGTGACGGACGAGAGTGCAACCGAGGGTACAACGGGGCGCGAGGGCGGTGCCGGCCTGCCGGCGCATGAGGTGGTCTATCGCGCGTTGCGCGGCCAGGTGCTCTATGGCGAGCTGGAGCCGGGGCAGGCGGTGACCATCCAGGGGCTGGTGGCGGAGCTGGGCGCGGGCATGACCCCCGTGCGCGAGGCGCTGCGCCGGCTGATGGCGGAAGGAGCGCTGGAATTCCGGGGAAATCGCCGCATTTCCGTGCCCATGCTGGGCGCCGGCGACGTGCAGCAGCTGCTCTATGCCCGTCGCGCGCTGGAACCCGAGCTGGCGCGGCTGGCCTGTCGCAACATCCGGCCCGCCGACATCGAGGCGCTGGAGCAGATCGACGCGGCGCTGGACGAGGCCATCCGGCGCGGCAATGTCCATGCCTACCTGGTCGAGAACCACCGGTTTCACACCCGGCTGAACGCCTGTGCCCGCGCGCCGATCCTGATCGGCCTGGTCGAGGGTCTCTGGCTGCGATTCGGCCCGTCGTTGCGGGTGGTCTGCGGCCAGTTCGGCACGCGCAACCTGCCGGATCTGCACAAGGACCTGATCTCTGCCCTGAAATCGGGCGATTGCGAGGCCGCGGCGGCGGCCATCACCGGCGATCTGGAACAGGGCATGGAGATGGTGGCCCAGGCCGTCTGATTCGATTGACATGGCATAATTTGATCATATTCTGACGGCAAAGCATTCCCGGCCCGCCGGTTCCCGCCGCCTGCGTGCCCCCCGTCAGAAAGGATCTGCCATGAACAAGATCACCAATCACCTGCCCACGGCAGAGCTGCAGGCGCTGGACTCGGCCCACCACGTCCACCCCTTCACCACCCAGAACGAGCTTGCGACGCGCGGTGCGCGCATCATCAAGAGCGCGAAGGGCGTCTGGCTGACCGACAGCGAGGGCGAGGAGATCCTCGACGCCATGGCGGGCCTGTGGTGCGTCAACATCGGCTATGGCCGCGAGGAGCTGGCCCGGGCGGCCTATGAGCAGATGAAGGAACTGCCCTATTACAACACCTTCTTCATGACCTCGCACACCCCGGTGATCGCGCTGGCGGCAAAGCTGGCCGAACTGGCACCGGGCGACCTGAACCACGTGTTCTTCGCCTCCTCCGGCTCCGAGGCCAACGACACCAACATCCGCCTGGTGCGCACCTACTGGCAGGAAAAGGGCAAGCCCGAGAAGACCGTGATCATCAGCCGCTGGAATGCCTACCACGGCTCCTCCGTCGGCTCGTCCAGCCTCGGCGGCATGAAGAGCATGCACGCCCAGAGCGGCTATATCCCCGACATGCACCACATCGACCAGCCGCACTGGTGGGCCGAGGGCGGCGACATGTCCCCCGAGGACTTCGGCCTCGAGCGCGCGCAGCAGCTGGAGAAGGCGATCCTGGAGATCGGCGAGGACAAGGTTGCCGCCTTCATCGCAGAACCGATCCAGGGCGCCGGCGGCGTCATCGTGCCGCCCTCGACCTACTGGCCCGAGATCCAGCGCATCTGCAAGAAGTACGAGATCCTGCTGATCGCCGACGAGGTGATCTGCGGCTTCGGGCGCACCGGCAACTGGTTCGGCTGTCAGACCATGGACATCCAGCCCGACATCATGACCATCGCCAAGGGTCTCTCCTCCGGCTATCAGCCGATCGGCGGTTCGATCCTGTCGGACGAGGTCGCCGCGGTCATCGCCGGCACCGAGTTCAACCACGGCTACACCTACTCCGGCCACCCGGTGGCCTGTGCCGTGGCGCTGGAAAACCTGCGCCTGATGGAGGAAGAGGGTATCGTCGCGCGCTTCGGCAGCGAGATCGCCCCCTACCTGAAGGAAAAGTTCGAGAGCCTGGCCGAGCACCCGATGGTGGGCGAGGCAAGGATCGTCGGTGGCATGGGCTCCATCGCCCTGACCCCGAACAAGGCCACCCGCGCCACCTTCAAGGCCGATGCCGGCACCGTCGGCTACATGGTCCGCGAGCGCTGCTTTGCCAACAACCTGATCATGCGCCACGTCGGTGACCGCATGATCATCTCGCCGCCGCTGGTGATCTCGAAGGAAGAGGTCGACATCCTGATCGACCGCGCCTGGAAATCCCTCGACGAGGGCATGGCCAAGGTCAAGGAGGCGGGCCTCTTCGAAGAGGCCTGACCGCCCCGCGCCAGCACCGCGGCCGATGAAATGAAAACAGCCCGGACCGCATGGCCCGGGCTGTTGCCGTTTCAGATCCCCGGGCGGATTACTCCGCCGGGGTGATCCGCGTCACCGTGCCGGTGGCATCCTCGTCGCCCTGGGCGCCGTTCATCGTCACAAGGTAGACGGCATCCGGCCCCGCGGTCAGCTCGTTGGGCAGGTCGCCCGCCGGCAGGTTGGCCAGCAGAGTGCCGTCCTCGTCCAGCACCGAAACCGTGCCCGCCGCCCGCGCGGCGGCATAGATGTGGCCCGTCGCCGGGTCGCGCACCACGCTCAGCCCGCCGGCCCCGATCGTGGTATCGGCCAGCACCGTACCGGCCTCGTCCAGCACGATCACGTTGTCGGAATCCTGCCCCGTCACGAACATCCGCCCGGTCTCCGGGTCATGGGCAATGCCCGAGCCCGACAGCAGCCCCGGCACGTCGAAGACATGGCTCTCGCCGGTCTTCAGGTCGATCCAGCCGGCCCATCCGGCCTCCTTGCTGACGGAATAGAGCCGGCCCTGATCCGCATCGAGGTCGAGCGTCATGGTGGCAAAGTACCCCTTGCCGTCGGGGGTCTCGAAGCGCAGCGTGTCCAGGTGCTCCAGGCTCGCGGTGTCATAGACCTCGATCTTGTTGCTCAGCGCGTCGTTCACATAGGCGCGGCCCGTGGCCTGATCCACCACCACGTCGCGGGGATGGCCCACGCTGCCTTCCGGGAACACCTTCACCGGCTGCAGGGTCTCGGCATCGTAGACGGTCACCGTCTGGCTCTTGGTGTTGGTGGTCCAGACCTGGCCATGGGCATCGTCCACCGCCACGCCGAAGACCTCGATCAGCTTGCCGGCGTCATCCGTGGCGATCTCGGCGCTGGCTTCCTCGGCCAGGGTCGTGGCGTCCAGGCGCAGCAGGCTGCTGGGCGCTTCCTTGCCCCGCGCCGAGGTGACGAACAGCTTGCCGTCCCGGCTCAGCGCCGCCTGGTAGGCGCGTTCGCCCACCTCGGCGCTCGCCATGGCAAAGCCTTCCTCGTTCATCGGGGCGATCACCCGCGACAGCTTCAGGTCGGTCACCGCCACGCCGGCGGGATTGGCGGAAATCACCGTCAGCGGCTGATGGCCGAACTCGGCCTCGGCGGGCACCTGCAGCGGGATCACCACGCTGCCGTTCTCGCCCACCACGGCGGGGGTGTCGGTCAGCACCTCGGTGCCGCGCATCACGGTGATCTCGGCGCCGGCGGGCATGCCGCGCACCAGCAGGCTGGTCCTGTCGCCGGGTTCCACGGGCATTTCGCGGGAACCGGCGCGCAGGCTGCCGGCAAAGCCGTCGCTGGCGGTCCAGGGGCCATCGGTCACGGCGTCATTGGCCAGGGCCGCGGTGGCGCCACAGGCCAGCGCGGCCGTGGTCAGCAAGATGCGAAGAGAGGAGAGGGGGGCAGGGCGGTGGCCCTGCAGCGGACGATATGTCATGGTCTAACCTGTCGTGACTGAAGGTCCGGCCCGGGCTTGCACCGAGGGGGGGCGCGCGGCAGGGCCGGACTTCCTCCCTCAAATACCTTAGTGAAAATGTCAACTATGGGCGGCGGTTATCCGCCTCTGCCCCGCCTCCGCGCCGCAGCAGGGCCGCGCTCCGTTTCCGCATCCCCGCTCACCTTCGTCGTCGTCCCTCGCTGCTGTCCGGCCAGGGCGCGGCTGCCCCGGAGGGAGCCTCCGGCGGGGATATTTCCGGCCAGATGAGAGAGCCGTTTCGCACCGACGCAATACCGACGTAATACCGACGTTGGAATCCGGCCTTTTCAGCGGGTTAAAGATATTCCACTTTTGGAATGCCGACGTGGATTTCCGCCATGGAAAACGGGGCGGCCCGATGGCCGCCCCGCGCAATTTCATCAGCGTTTTCAGCGCTCAGAAGGTCTGGCCCTCGGGATCGAGCGTCACCGACCACAGCTCGGTATTGCCGACGTCCATCAGGCGCACCTTCATCTGCTGGGTGGCCCCGTCGATGTCCACCAGCCCGAAGAACTGCAACCCCGCCGACGGCGGCAGGTTGACCTGTCCCTCGCCCGGCGCCTTCATGAAAACCTCTTCCGGTCCGAAGGTTGCGTCGAGCTTGTTGGGGCCGAAGGTGCCGGCGTGGAGCGGGCCGGAGACGAACTCCCAGAAGGGTTCGAAGTCCTGGAACTGGGCGCGCTCCGGGCTGTAGTGATGGGCGGCGGTATAATGCACGTCGGCGGTCAGCCAGACGGTGTTCCTGATGCCGGCATCACGGATAAATCCAAGCAGATCAGCTACTTCCAGCTCGCGACCCTTTGGGATGCCGTTGTCGCCCTGGGCGATGGCCTCGATCTTGTCGCCATCCGGAACCACCAGGCCGATGGGCATGTCCGCGGCGATGACCTTCCACGTCGCGGTGGAATTGGTCAGCTCGCGCTTCAGCCAGTCGATCTGCTCGCGGCCCATGAACTGGCTGTCGGCGTTGATCTCGGTTTCCAGGTCGGCGCCGTTCGGGCCGCGGTAGGAGCGCATGTCGAGGAAGAAGATGTCGAGCATCGGGCCGTAGTTGATCTTGCGGTAGATCCGGCCGGGTTCGTCGGCGACATAGCTGATCGGCGTCATCTCGTGGAAGGCGCGGGCCGAGCGCTGGGCCAGAGTCCAGATCGACTTCTCGGTATAGCGGTCATCGGCGGTGAGATCCTTGGAGGCGGACCAGTTGTTGATCACCTCGTGATCGTCCCACTGGTAGAAGGTCGGCACCTGCGCCGAGAGCGCCAGCACATGCTCGTCCATCATGTTGTACTTCCACTGCCCGCGGTATTCTTCCAGCGTTTCCGCCACCTTGGACTTCTCTGGCGTGACGATCACGTTGGCCCAGGTGCTGCCGTCGCCGGCCTCCATCTCGTCGGTCAGGGCGCCGTCGGCATAGATCGTGTCGCCGGAATGCAGGAAGAAATCGGGATCGTGCTGATTGATCGTGGCATAGGTGCGCATGCCCTGCTCGTCGATGCCGTAGCCCTGGCCCGCGGTGTCGCCGGACCAGGCGAAGCGGATCGAGCGGCGCGAGGTGGGAGCGGTGCGGAAGTGTCCCACGATCGGGTCGGAGACGGCATTCACGTCGGCCACGTCATGGGCGGTGAAGCGGTAGAAGATGTCCTGGTCGGCGGGCAGGTCGGAGACCATCCGCTTGACGGTCATGTCGGCCGAGGGGCCCGAATAGAGCGGTGCGAGCTGGCGGGCATTTCCGAAGCTCTCGGTGGTCGAGACCTCCATGAAGACGCGCGAGGGCCGGTCGGTCCGCGTCCAGATCATGCCGGAATTCGCGGTGACGTCGCCCGATTGCACGCCATGGGTGAACATGGGGCGCGAGGCGGCGCGCGAAATCGAGGGCATGGCGAGGGTGGCGGTGGCGGCGGCGCTGCCGATGAGCATCGAGCGGCGGGTCAGGCGGGGCTGGATCAGCTTGGCCATGGGAGCTTCCTTCGGTTCTGGGAACATGGTCGGGATGACGATGCGAAGGAGATGCCGCCGGAATGAAACGGGAAATTATCGGTTTGCCGACAAACTCCCGAAGCTTTTGTAACAGGCTGAGGTAGTGCGGCTTTTCCAGGGAGAAGCCGCCAGGAAAAAGCAAAACGGCCCGCGCGATGGCGGGCCGTTTGGGAGTGTTTCACCGTTGCGTGGGGATCAGCTGCGGACCAGTTTCTCGTAGGCGGTAACCGTGTCCTTGGTCAGCGCGCCAACCTCGAAGGTGTAGTCGCCGATCTGGGCCACCGGTGTGACTTCGGCCGCAGTGCCGGTCAGCCAGCATTGCTCGAAGCCCTCGAGCTCGTAGGGCTCGATGTGGCGTTCCCATACGCGGATGCCCTTTTCCTTGAGCATGGTGATCACGGTCTGACGGGTGATCCCGTTCAGGAAGGCATCGGCCAGGGGCGTATGCACTTCGCCGTCCTTGACGAAGAAGATGTTGGCGCCGGTGCATTCGGCCACATAGCCGCGGTAATCCATGAAGAGCGCGTCGGAGCAGCCCTTGGCCTCTGCCGCATGCTTGGACATGGTGCAGATCATGTAGAGGCCGGCGGCCTTGGCGTGCACCGGGATCGTTTCCGGCGAGGGACGCTTCCACTTCGCGATGTCGAGCTTGGCGCCCTTCATCTTGGCGTCGCCGTAGTAGTTGCCCCATTCCCAGCCGGCGACGGCAAAGCGCACCGGGTTCTTGGCCGAGGAGACGCCCATGTCTTCGCCGGCGCCGCGCCAGGCGACGGCACGCACATAGGCGTTGGTCCAGCCGTTGGCTTCCAGCATGGCGTACTTGGCGGCCTCGATTTCCTCGACGGAGTAGGGGATCTCGAAGTCCAGGTAGTTCGCGGATTTCTTCAGGCGCTTGGAATGTTCCACGCCCTTGAAGATCTTGCCGTCGTAGCAGCGCTCGCCCTCAAATACCGAGGAGGCGTAATGAAGCGCATGGGTCAGCAGGTGTACCTTGGCATCGCGCCACTCAACCAGCTTACCGTCCATCCAAATCTTGCCGTCGCGGTCGTCATATGCACTCATCGCGAACCTCCTGATACCATCGTGGTTTTCCATATGTTGCGCCCAAATCGCCGCTATCGGACATAAAGTTTCGTCGCAACGGGGTCTGGGTATCCATTGATTCCCGGAAAGTCAACAAGTCTGACTTATTTTTGCCGCAGCCCTTGATCCGGGCGGGTTTCGCGGCCAAGACTGTTTGTCGCACGCTGCAGCTGCCGGGGAGTCAACGGAGGGAACATGTCTGATACGCAACTGGGTGACAGCCTTCTGTTCCTGACCGACGAGCAATTGCGCCAGGGAATCGAGGCGATGTACTTTGCGTATCGGGGGTTTACCGCCGCGCCTGACGAGATCCTGGAGGGCATGGCCTATGGCCGGGCCCACCACCGCGCGCTGCATTTCATCGCCCGCAGCCCGGGCACCAACGTGAACCGGTTGCTCGCCCTGCTGGGGGTGACCAAGCAGAGCCTGAACCGCGTGCTGCGCACCCTGATCGCGGATGGCCTGGTCGAGAGCCGGGTCGGGCGAATCGACAAGCGCGAACGTCATCTCTACCTGACGGAGGAGGGAGCAGCGCTGGAGGCGCGCCTTGCCGAGGTCCAGCGCAAATGGGTGCGCGATGCCTATCGCAAGGCCGGCCCCGATGCCGTCACCGGTTTTCGGCAGGTGCTTGAGGCGATGATGGACAGCGAAATGCGCAAGATCTACGTCAGCCTGCGGGATGGCAGCGCATGAGCGATCCCGATCCCCACCTGCTGGTCGTCGACGATGACGAGCGTATCCGCGAACTGCTGGCGCGTTTTCTGAAGCGCAACGGATTCCTGATTTCGGTCGCGCGCGACGCGGCGCAGGCCCGGCGCCTGCTGGGCGGGCTCGAGTTCGACCTGATCGTGCTCGACGTGATGATGCCGGGCGAGGACGGCATCAGCCTGACTGCCAGCCTGCGCGAACGCATGCAGACGCCGATCCTGTTGCTGACCGCGCGGGGCGAGGCCGAGGATCGGATCCGGGGGCTTGAGGCCGGTGCCGATGATTACCTGGTCAAGCCCTTCGAGCCGCGGGAGTTGTTGTTGCGGATCAATGCCATCCTTCGGCGCGTGCCCGATGCGCCGGCGGCGGCAAGCCTGCCCAAGGTACTGCACATGGGCGAGGTGCGATACGACATGGACCGCGGTGAGCTGTGGCGCGGCGATGCGCCGGTGCGGCTGACCGCGACGGAGGTGCAGCTGATGCGGATCTTCTCCTCGCATCCGGGCGAGCCGCTCTCGCGGCTGCAGCTTGTCGAGGAGATGGGCCGCAGCGGGTCACAGGAACAGCCCGGCGCGCAGGAGCGCGCGGTGGACGTTCAGATCACCCGGCTGCGCCGCAAGATCGAGACCGATCCGAAACAGCCGCGCTATCTGCAAACGGTCCGCGGTGCGGGGTACATGCTGGCGCCGGACTAGGCGCCCATACGGTCGCGCAGGGCATCGGGTCCCTGTTTCAGCAAAATCTTCATGTCGTCGAAGAGGGCCTCGGTCAGATCTCTTGCCCGGTTGATCCGCCGCTGCGGCAGCCGGGGGTGCTCGACCCGCACAAGTGTCTCGTAACACAGAAAGAATGGCAGGTGGCCCCAGGTTTCGCTCTCGCTCAGGGCGAAAGACCGGCAGAAGGCGGCATAGGCGGCGGCGTCCACGCCGAAGAGCCGCGTCTCGCCGAGGGTCAGGTTGCGCCGGGCGAGATGAACGAGGAAGCGCGCCATGTCGCGGTAAATGGGGGCGGTGTTGGCGGCGCTCAGGTCGACCCCCCAGAGCGTGCCACCGCTGTCGCGCAGCAGGTTGTTGGGGTGAAAGTCGCCATGGGTCTGCGCGACGCGCCAGGTTTCGCGGTGCGGCCGGGCCCGCGCGAGGGCATGCATCTTCTTCAGTAACTTCTCCTCGGATCGCCGCAGCTTGGGATGCGGTTGCCGGGCCACCGCCTCTTGCGCCCAGTTTCGCCAGGGGCGGCGGCGCTCCGGGCGCCAGTCCATGCTGGGCCGCGCATAGGTCAGAAGCCAGTCCGCCGACTGCGCGGTGAGGGCTGCCCGTTCTGAGGGCGCCGCCGCCCAGAGCTGTTCCATCAGCGGGGCGGCTTCGATGCGCCGGGTGACCGAAACGCTACCCTCGGCCAGCAGGGCCAGGGGCTCTGGCACCTGCAGGGCGCCGTCGTGCATGTAGCTTCGCACCCGTTGCAGTTCCTTCATCCGGTCTGCCTGGTCGGTGCGGGTGCGGGTGCGGGCCGAGAGCGAGAGGCGGAAGATCGCGGGCTGTCCGCCGAAACGGCCGGAAAAGATCGCCCGGAGGCCGGGGACGAACCGCAGAATCTCCTCCAGCTCGGCATCCTGCTCCTCGAGCAGGCTCTCCAGCCGCTCGGTGGCGCGCAGGGCCTTCATCGGCTGGGTTTCGATCGGATCTTCGCGCAGCACGTTCATGGCGGCAGGATGCGCCCCCGCGCCCGGCCAGGTCAACCGGCAGGTCAACGCGCAGCGCCCAGCCGACAACCGCCCCACGCCGATTGAACCCTGCGGCGCCGGGGGGTAAGGTGCCGCGAAACCAAGCGCGCCAGCCCGGAGCCTATTGATGAGCGATACCCCCATTTCCGAAATGTCCTTCGAAGCTGCAATGAAGGAGCTGGAAACCGTGGTCGGCCAGCTGGAGCGCGGGGACGTGGAACTTGAAGCCTCGATAAAGCTCTACGAACGCGGCGCCGAGCTGAAGAAACACTGCGAGAAGAAGCTGGCCGAGGCCGAGGAGAAGGTCGCCGCGATCACGCTGGACGGCGAGGGCAACCCTGCTGGGCTGAAGCCGGTCGAGGGCCTCTGAGTGTTCCGGAACGTACTGGCCAGTACTGCCGATGCGGTTGCGGCTCACCTGATGACGGCACTGGCCCCCTTCGAGGGCGAGACCGGGGCCGCGATGCGCTATGCCTGTGCCGGGGGCAAGCGCCTGCGGGGCTTCCTCGTGCTCGAGGGTGCACGTTTGCACGATGTGCCGGAGGCGCCCGCGATGGACGCCGCGGCGGCGATCGAGGCGCTGCATGCCTACAGCCTGGTGCATGACGACCTGCCCTGCATGGATGATGATGACCTGCGGAGGGGGCAGCCCACGGTGCACGTGAAATGGGATGAGGCCACCGGCGTTCTGGTGGGCGATGCCCTGCAAACCGTGGCCTTCGGCCTGCTGGCCGATGCGGATCTGCCTTCAGAGCGGCGGCTGTCCCTGATTTCGGGGCTGGCGAGGTCCGCCGGCGGCCAGGGCATGGTCCTGGGACAGGCGCTCGACATTGCCGCCGAGACGGCTGAAGTGCCGCTGACGCTGGAGCAGATCAAGCGGCTGCAGGCGCTGAAGACCGGCGCACTTTTCGAGTGGTCGGCCACTGCCGGGCCGCTGATGGCGGGGGCAGATCCTGCGCCCATGGCCCGCTATGCCGAGGCCCTTGGCCTTGCCTTCCAGATTGCCGACGACATCCTTGATGTCGAGGGCGACGAGGCGCAGACCGGCAAGCGGCTGAACAAGGACAGCGAGGCGGGCAAGGCGACCTTCGTGTCGCTGATGGGCCTTGAACCGGCCCGGAGCGAAGCGAAACGTCTGACAGAGGCTGCCTGCGATGCACTGAGTCTTTACGGTTCGCGGGCAGAAACCTTGCGAGAGGCCGCGCGCTTCGTTATTGCGCGCCAGAACTGAGCCTTGCGCCAGAACAGCGACCCGCGGAGGCGGACATGAGCCAGAGACCAGATACCCCCCTTCTCGACAAGGTCGTGACCCCTGCCGACATGAAGGCCCTGAGCGATGCCGAGCTGCGACAGCTGGCCGGGGAACTGCGGGCCGAGACGATTTCCGCGGTATCGGAAACAGGTGGTCACTTGGGGGCGGGCCTGGGCGTGGTGGAACTGACCGTGGCGCTGCACGCGGTTTTTGACGCGCCACGTGACAAGATCATCTGGGACGTCAGCCATCAGTCCTATCCGCACAAGATCCTGACCGGGCGGCGGGACCGTATCCGCACCCTGCGCCAGAAGGACGGGCTGTCCGGCTTCACCAAGCGCTCCGAGAGCCCCTTTGACCCCTTCGGGGCGGCTCACAGCTCCACCTCGATCAGCGCGGCGCTCGGGTTTGCCGTGGCGCGCGACCTCGGCGGTCAGGTGCCCGAGGGGCTTGGTGATGCGATCGCGGTGATCGGAGACGGCGCCATGAGTGCCGGCATGGCCTTCGAGGCGATGAACAACGCAGGCCACCTGAAAAAGCGGATGATCGTCATCCTGAATGACAACGAGATGTCCATCGCGCCGCCGACCGGCGCCCTGTCGAGCTATCTTTCGCGTCTCTACTCCGGCGATCCCTTCCAGCAGTTCAAGGCCGCCGCCAAGGGCGCAGCCAGCCTGCTGCCGCCGCCCTTCAAGGAAGGGGCCAAGCGCGCCAAGGAAGTTCTGAAGGGCATGGCCGTGGGCGGCACCATGTTCGAAGAGCTCGGCTTTTCCTACATCGGGCCGCTGGATGGCCACGACCTCTCGCAGCTGCTGCCGGTGTTGCGAACGGTCAAGGCGCGGGCCGAGGGGCCGGTGCTGATCCACGTCGTGACCAGGAAGGGCAAGGGTTATGCCCCCGCCGAGACCGCCGACGACAAGGGTCACGCCACCGCCAAGTTCGATGTGCCCTCGGGCAAGCAGTTCAAGGCGCCCTCGAATGCGCCGAGCTATACCAGCGTCTTCGGCAAGGAGCTGGTGCGGCTGGCGGCAGAGGACAGCCGGATCTGTGCCGTCACGGCCGCCATGCCCGACGGTACAGGGCTGCAGCTGATGGCCGAACGGTTCCCGTCGCGCACCTTTGACGTGGGGATCGCGGAACAGCATGGGGTGACCTATGCTGCGGCGCTGGCCGCGGGCGGTATGCGCCCCTTCTGCGCGATGTATTCTACCTTCCTGCAGCGCGGCTATGACCAGGTGGTGCACGACGTGGCAATCCAGCGCCTGCCGGTGCGTTTCGCCATCGACCGGGCCGGGCTGGTTGGCGCCGACGGGGCCACTCATGCCGGTAGCTACGATATCGCCTTCCTGGCCAATCTGCCGGGCATGGTCGTGATGGCCGCCGCGGACGAGGCGGAGCTGAAACACATGGTCGCCACGGCCGCCGCGCATGACGAGGGGCCGATTGCCTTCCGCTATCCCCGTGGTGAGGGCGCCGGGGTCGACATGCCGGAGAAGGGCGAAGTTCTCGAGATCGGCAAGGGGCGGATGATCGTCAAGGGCAAGGGGGTTGCGATCCTAAGCTTTGGTACCCGCCTGGCCGAGGTGATGCAGGCGCGCGAGGCGCTGATGGCCAAGGGGATCTCTCCGACGGTGGTCGATGCCCGGTTTGCCAAACCGCTGGACCGTGACCTGATCCTGAAGCTGGCCGACGAGCATGATGCCCTGATCACCATCGAGGAAGGTGCCATCGGTGGCTTTGGCAGCCACGTGGCGCAGCTCCTCGCGGAGGAAGGGGCCTTTGACGGCGGGTTGAAGTTCCGTTCGATGGTGCTGCCCGACATCTTCATCGATCAGGCAAGCCCGGCGGACATGTACGCGGTGGCCGGCCTGAATGCCGAAGACATCGAGGCCAAGGTCCTGGATGCCCTGGGCGTCGAACGCCTGAACCGCGCCCGGAGCTGAGGCCGGGTTGCCTCAGCCGCCTGTGATGCTGGCGCCGGTCGTGACCAGCCACCAGACAAGCGTGACGCTGATCGCGACTTCGATATAACCGAGCAGGGTAAAGAGCCCGTCACGGGCCAGGAAGCCGATCGCGAAAAACGAAATGGCCCCGGCAAAGACCGAGGTGACCATCGGCAGCAGCTCCAGCGCGGGAATGATCATGCAGATCGCCATTATGGTCAGCAGCGTCACGGTATTGGCCGGGCGGCTGACGAGGCTGGTCAGGCGCTTGTGCGTATGCCGGTCGATCCAGCCGCCGGGCTTGCGTAGCCAGGACACGGCCTTTGCCAGCTTGGCGCCCTTGACCTGACGGCGACGCAGGATGCCCGGCATCCAGACATGGGGCCGGCCGAGCAGTTTCTGGATCGTGATCAGGAAGATGAAGGTCGCCCCGATGGTGGGCAGCCCGAAGATTCCGGACAGCGGCGAGACGAGGATCAGGGCCGGCACCAGGATGATCGGCGCGAAGGAGCGCGTTCCCACCTCCGAGAGCACGTCCTCGACAGAGACGATCTCGTTCCCGGCGACGTGGTCAAGCGCGTCGAGGATATCGCTCAGCGAGCGGAGCCTGGGGGTGTCGTCGATCATGGTCATGGTTGCATCAGACATGCCATGGAAACGCGCGACACGGCATAAGGTTCAGAGGGCACGGCCGTTTTCCGCCTGCAGCAGGGCGGCCAGCCCTTCGCGGTAGGTCGGATAAAGCAGGGAAACCCCCAGATCTTCCTTGATGCGGTCGTTCCGGACCCGCTTGCTCTCGGCATAAAAGGAACGGGCCATGGGGGTCATCTCCGCGGTGGCGAAATCCTCTTCGGGCGGCAGCGGCAGGCCAAGCAGTTCGGCAGCATGGGCGATGACATCCTGAGGGGGCGCCGGATCATCGTCGCAGAGGTTGTAGATCGCGCCGGGGTCTGGCCGGTTGATCGATGCCGCGACAACCTGCGCGATGTCGTCGACGTGAATGCGGCTGAAGACCTGTCCCGGCTTGATGATCCGCCGGGCGGTACCGTTGCGTACCTTGGAAAACGGGCCGCGGCCGGGGCCGTAGATACCGGCGAGCCGGAAGATGTGCAGTGGCAGGCCGGGGATCGCCTGCCACTCGGCTTCGGCCTTTGCGCGCCATTGCCCCCGGCGGGTGCTGGGGGCGACGGGCGTTTCCTCGTCGACCCAGTCACCGGCGTGATCGCCGTAGACCCCGGTGGTCGAAAGGTAGCCCACCCAATCATAGCGGGTGGCATTTTCCGCGATGACCTCGCGCAGTTCGCGCAGGACCGGGTCTCCCTCTGCGTCGGGGCCCGCGGAAATCAGCAGGTGGGTGGCGTCTGCGGCCAGTTCCGTCAGGCCGGGGCCGGGGAACAGGTGTGGCGCGATGCCGGTTTCGCGCAGCTGCGCGAGCCGCGAGGCGCTGCGTGTCGTGCCATGGATCTGCATGCCGCGGGGCAGCAGCAGTCGGGCGGTGGCGCGGGCCGAGTAGCCGTGGCCGAAAGAGAGCATCATTTCAGTCATGGCAGGAGCTTGGCTCCTGGGCGGGTGGCTTGCAAGAGGCCGCATGTCACTCTCTCTTTGCTTGAAGTGTGGCGCCAGTCGGGAGAGAAAGGGCAGAAAGGAGTCTCCGAATAATGAACGAAAGCATTTTGACCCCGGACAGCCCCGCCGCGGAGGGTTTCACCAATGCCGAAGCGGCCGTTGACCGGCTCTGCGAGCTTTACGATCAGGCGACAAGATTTCTGACGGATCATTTCCTCAAGGCCATGTCGGAAGGCCGCCCCGATGGTCGGGTACGGGCCTTTTATCCCGAGGTCCGCATCACCACGACCAGCTTTGCGCAGATCGACAGCCGGCTGAGTTTTGGCCATGTGTCAGCGCCCGGCACCCATGCGGCCACGATCACCCGGCCTTCGCTGTTTCGGTATTACCTGAAGCAGCAGATCGAGCAGCTGATCCGCAATTACGGCGTCGAGGTGATGGTCGGCCCGTCCGATACCCCCATGCCGGTGCACTTTGCCGTTGCCCAGGACGCCACGGTGACCGTTCCGCACGAAGGTGCGGCATCCTTCATCCTGCGCGATGTCTTCGATGTGCCGGACCTGACGACGACCAACGATGACATCGTCAACGGCACCTATGTCGCGGGCCCCGGCGGTGCAGAGCCCCTGGCACCCTTCACGGCGCAGCGGGTGGATTATTCGCTGGCTCGGCTAACGCATTACACCGCGACGGATCCGGAACATTTCCAGAACCACGTGCTGTTCACCAACTACCAGTTCTACGTCAGCGAATTCGAAGCCTATGCCCGGCGCATGCTAGCCGATCCCGACAGCGGCTACACCAGCTTCGTCAGCACCGGCAATGTCGAGATCACGGATGCCGCGGGGGAGATCCCCGAGACGTCCAAGATGCCCCAGATGCCCACCTATCACCTGAAAAGGCCGGGCGGCGCGGGCATCACGCTGGTCAACATCGGTGTCGGGCCGTCGAATGCCAAGACCGCGACCGACCACATCGCCGTGCTTCGCCCCCACGCCTGGATCATGGTTGGTCATTGCGCCGGGTTGCGCAACAGCCAGACCCTCGGCGATTTCGTCCTGGCCCATGCCTACCTGCGCGAGGACAAGGTGCTGGACGATGACCTGCCCGTCTGGGTCCCGATCCCGGCGCTCGCGGAAATCCAGGTCGCGCTGGAAGAGGCGGTCGAGAAGGTGACCGAGCTGGAAGGCTATGACCTGAAGCGGATCATGCGCACCGGCACCGTTGCCAGCCTCGACAACCGCAACTGGGAGTTGCGCGATCAGCGTGGCCCGGTGCAGCGGCTTTCGCAGTCCCGGGCGGTTGCCCTCGACATGGAAAGCGCCACGATCGCCGCGAACGGTTTCCGGTTCCGGGTGCCCTATGGCACACTCCTGTGCATCTCCGACAAGCCGCTTCATGGCGAATTGAAGCTGCCCGGCATGGCCAGCGACTTCTACAAGACGCAGGTCAGCCGCCATCTGATGATCGGTATCCGGGCCATGGAAAGCCTCCGCGACATGCCTCTGGAACGCCTGCACAGCAGGAAGCTGCGCAGTTTCGACGAGACTGCCTTCCTCTAGGCGTCAATTCGCCGTTTTCGGTGGCCGAAAAAGCGCAAAAAAGCCAAGAAAACATACGCTATTTGTTGTGCCGTCCACCTACATCCGGTTATATGCCCCGCACGAGGCCCAAGACATCGGGCAGAACAAGGAGACCATCGAATGGCAAAGCCGATGACCAAGACCCAGCTCGTGGCCGCCCTGGCCGAGGAAATGGGCGAAGACAAGAAAACCGCTTCGGCCGCTCTGGACGCCGTTGTGGCTATCATCACCAAGGAAGTTTCCGAAGGTGGCGCAGTGACCCTGCCCGGCGTTGGCAAAATCTACTGCCGCGAGCGCCCCGAGCGCATGGTGCGTAACCCCGCCACCGGCGAACAGATCAAGAAAGAAGCCGACAAGGTGGTCAAGATGACCATTGCAAAGGCTCTGAAGGACAGCGTCAACGGCTGAGGCCTGACGCGCGGAACGTCTGATTTGAGACAGTGAAAGGCTGCCCTTGCGGGTGGCCTTTTTCATTTTCCGGGGGAGTGGGCGCGAGGCGAGGGCTGGGCCTTTCCTTTCCTTGCACGGTGCGTTCTGGTTTTCTCGCGTCCGGGTCATTTGCCGTGCGATTTGCCGGCCAAGGGGAGGGGCGCATTGGATTTCCGAGCCATTGCGATGGGGCTGTGTTTTGCCCTGATGTGGTCGAGTGCCTTCACCTCGGCGCGGATCATCGTCCAGCACGCGCCACCGCTGACGGCACTTTCGCTGCGCTTTCTGATCTCCGGGCTGATCGCCATCGGGCTTGCATCGGCCATGGGGCAGACGCCGCGACTGTCCCGGGCCCAGTGGCGCGCAACGGTGATCTTCGGCATCTGCCAGAACGCGCTCTATCTTGGCCTGTTCTTCGTGGCGATGCAGTGGATATCCGCCTCTCTCGCGTCGATCATCGCCTCCACGATGCCGCTGATGGTCGGACTTTTCGGTTGGCTAGCAATGGGCGACCGGCTGCGCCCCATGGCGATTGCCGGCCTCGCGCTCGGTGTCTTGGGAGTGGCCCTGATCATGGGCACACGTCTCGGGGGTGGTGCGGATCTGCTCGGTATCTCGCTTTGTTTCCTTGGTGCTGGGGCCCTCAGTCTCGCAACGCTCAGCGCCCGGGGCGCATCGGGCGGCGGAAACGTGATGATGGTCGTGGGGCTGCAGATGCTGGTGGGA
The DNA here is from genome assembly GCF_056270665.1 of Pseudooceanicola sp. DL12. Taxonomy (NCBI): domain Bacteria; kingdom Pseudomonadati; phylum Pseudomonadota; class Alphaproteobacteria; order Rhodobacterales; family Paracoccaceae; genus Pseudooceanicola; species Pseudooceanicola sp. DL12. The sequence continues at coordinate 4,149,826 of NZ_CM149884.1, read as the reverse complement.
TCCGCATGCCTGGGGGGGGCCGCATTGTTCCTGGAAACCTGGCGTGTCGAATGGAGCCCGGGGTTTGTCGTGGCCTTTGGTTACACCGCACTGGTGCCGGGTGTCCTTGCGACCTGGTTGTGGTTCGTCCTGGTGAATCGCATCGGCGCGGTACGGGCCTCGACCTTTCACTTTCTCAACCCCTTCTTCGGCGTGGTGATCGCGGCCCTGGTGCTGGGAGAGGCGCTCGGCCCCCTTGATCTGCTTGGGGTTACCGTGATTGCCGCGGGGATCCTGATGGTTCAGCTGTCGCGCCAGTCGAAGGGTGGCTGACCCGGCACGCTCACGCATTCTTTGAGTGACAGCTGCGCGGAGCGGGGCCATGCCTGAGAGGATGGAGCTGATCCTTGCATATCTGGCCGGGCTCGTGACGCTGATCAATCCCTGCGTTCTTCCGGTGTTGCCGATCGTGCTGGGCGCCGCCCTTCAGGCCAGCCCGCGCGGCCCCCTGGCGCTTGCCGCCGGAATGGGGCTCTCCTTCGTGACGCTCGGCGTCCTGGTAACCGCTTTCGGTTATCTTGTCGGCCTGAGCGAGCAGGGCGTGGCCCGTGTGGGGGCCGTCTTGATGATCGTCTTCGGTATCGTTCTACTCGTGCCTCGCTTCGGTGTTGCCTTCGAAGGCATGGCGGCAGGGATTGCCGCGGGGGCTGATGCCGGTATTGCCCGAAGGAAGCAGGTCGGCTGGCATGGTCAGTTCCTGGGTGGGCTGCTTCTTGGCGCGGTATGGAGCCCCTGCATCGGGCCGACGCTGGGCGGGGCGATTGCCCTGGCGGCCGCAGGGCAGGGTCTGTTGCGGGCAACGCTGATCATGATGGCGTTTGCCGCAGGGGTATCCACGCTGATCATGGGGATCGGCTATGGCGCGCGCGGCCTCCTCATGCGCCATCGCGCCCTCGCGGGTCATGTGGCCCGGGTGGCACGGCCCGTGATGGGCATCTTGTTCATCCTCGTCGGTCTGGCCATTCTGTTGCGGCTGCATCACCTTGCCGAGGCATGGGCCGTTCAAAACATGCCAGCGTGGCTCATCGACCTATCTGTCAGGTTCTGACTGCTTATCCGGATCAGGAGTTATCCAATGGATCGCCGCATCTTTCTCGCTTCTTCAGCAGCCCTGATCGCCTTGGGGCCCGGCATGGCCTTTGCCGGTTCCGAGACCCTCGAATACAAGCCGGGCCTGCTGCAGCTACATCTTGATCGGGGCGACACGGTGCTTCTCGACTTCAGCGCCAGCTGGTGCAGCACATGTGCGGCGCAGGAAAAGGTGTTGGCAAGGCTGCGCGACGAGAACCCCGCCTATGATCGCGGCATTACCTTCATCAAGGTTGACTGGGATACCTATGGTCGCGCGACCTTTGCCACACGTATGCGGATTCCGCGCCGCTCGACGCTGGTGCTCCTGAGGGGCGACGCAGAGCTGGGGCGCTTGGTTGCAGAGACCCGGGAAGACAAGCTGAAGGCACTTCTCGAGCAGGCCGTAACGCCGTCGGCCTACTGACGGCACGGGATCAGAGGCCGGGGAAGAGTGGCTGCCGATATCCTTCCGGCAAAGGAAGGGCACCGGCAACCATCCGCTTCTACCCATTTAAGGTGTATCCGTATCATAGGTTAACAAAACGCTAATACGGTCGCGTATGATCTGATCAGAGCAGCAATGCCATGAAGACGGTCAGGGTAAAGAAGGCCGCGATGGTGGAAATCAATACGGTCAGAGAGGCCGCGCCGGATTGGCCGGACTCGTAGGCCAGAAGCGGGAAGATCCCGAAAACCGGCATGGCGGTCGAAATGATCAGCGCGTCGGCCATCGCTCCGGTGGGGTGCGGCAGTCCGACGAGGATGAAAACCGTCAGCATCAACGTTGTGACCATCGGGTGCACGATCAGCTTGAAGAAGGAGATCCCGCCAGCCAGCCTTAGGTTGCCCTGCAGTGGCAGGCCGACCAGGGACCCGCCGATATTGAACAGCGCGATGGGCGAGGCTGCGAAGGACAGAAGCTCCAGCGGGCGGTCAACCGGTTTCGGTATCGGTATTCCAAGCACGGATACGATGGCCCCCACGATCAGCGCGGCGATCATCGGCCGTTTGACCACCGAGATGAGGGAAGTGCGCACCGTGTGCCAGCGGTTGGTGCGGCTGTCGCTGCAGGCGGTGTCCATGATCATCAGGCTGATCGGGTTCAGGATGAAATTCTCGACCAACAGACACATCGCCAGGATCGAGGCTGCATACTCCGGAAAGAGCATCTGGTTGATGGGAAACGCCAGGAAGGCCGAGTTAGGCGTGGCAGAGCCCATCACCCCCACGGCGCGGCGCCGGGGGCCGATGCCCAGCAGGCGCATCGTGATCCACATCAGCAGCTGCGTCGACAGGCCCGCCACCAGCATGATCACGAAGAAGCCGGGCTCTACCAGTTCTGCGAAGGAACGTGTGGCGGTGGCGTGAAACAGCAGGGCGGGCAGCGCGATCAGCATCACGAAGCGACCGAGCACCGTGATGTCCTTGGAGGAGAAGACGCCGAGCCGGGTAAAGAAATACCCCGCGCCGATGATCGCAAAGACCGGAAAGGTGATCGACAGGATGGAAAGCATTCAGCCTATCTTGCCGCCTCCGTCACCGATCTGACCGCGGTGCAGCAGGAAATGGTCGAGCAGCACGCAGGCCATCATCGCCTCGGCGACGGGCACGGCGCGGATGCCGACGCAGGGATCGTGCCTGCCCTTGGTGATGATCTCGGCCGCCTCGCCGGATTTGGTGATCGTCTGGCGGGTCTTCAGGATCGAGGAGGTCGGCTTGACCGCAAAGCGCACGACGACTTCCTGACCGGTGGAGATGCCGCCAAGAATGCCACCCGCGTGATTGGAGGAGTAGACCGGCTCTCCGTCATTGCCGAGGAAGATCTCGTCGGCGTTCTCTTCGCCGGTGAGGGTGGCCGCGGCCATGCCTTCCCCGATCTCGACGGCCTTGACCGCATTGATCGACATCATCGCCGCGGCAAGGTCGGTATCGAGCTTGGCGTAGATCGGCGCACCGAGGCCTGCCGGTACGCCCCTGGCGACCACTTCGACGATGGCCCCGACCGAGTTGCCGGATTTGCGCAGACCATCAAGATAGTCCGCCCATTGATCGGCGGAGCCGGGATCCGGGCACCAGAAGGGGTTTTCCTCGATCTGCAGCGGATCGAACCTGCTGCGGTCGATGCCATACGGGCCGATCTGGGTCATGTAGCCCTTGATCTCGATCTGCGGCGCCAGGACCGACAACGCGGCACGGGCCAGGCCGCCGGCGGCCACTCGCGCTGCGGTTTCGCGGGCCGAAGAGCGGCCACCGCCCCGGTAATCGCGGATGCCGTATTTCTGCCAGTAGGTGATGTCGGCGTGTCCGGGCCGGAACTTCTCGGCAATGTCGCCATAATCCTTCGAACGCTGATCGGTGTTGCGGATCATCAGCTGAACCGGCGTGCCGGTTGTCTTGCCCTCGAAGGTGCCCGAGAGGATCTCTACCGCGTCGGCTTCGCGACGCTGGGTGGTGTACTTCGATTGTCCCGGTTTGCGCCGGTCCAGCCAGTATTGCAGCAGCTCGGGGTCGACGTCGATGCCGGGGGGGCAGCCATCGACCGTGGCGCCGAGGGCCGGCCCGTGGCTCTCGCCCCAGGTGGTGACGCGGAACAGATGGCCGAAAGTGTTGAAGGACATGTGGATCTCCGGGCGTGGTCCGGATCGGGTTACCCCATCGTTTCGTCGCGCGCAATTCCACTGGCGCGCGATGATGCCCGCACAACGGTCTCAGGCGCCCCTTGCGCATGAGCCAAGCGGGTCTTAGGGTTTGCCGCACCTCGGGGAGCCCATCCATGGCTGAGACGCAGATTTGCGGACCCGTTGAACCTGAACCGGTTAGAACCGGCGGAGGGAAGGTCCGGGTCTATGGAACGTGCCCAATCTTTCTCCCGCCCGTAGCAGAATGGAGGATGCGATGAAGCATCTTGTACTCGCCACGGGTTGTCTTCTTGCCATGCCGGCGTTGCCGGCCCTGGCGGAGACCCCCGTTCTGAATGTCTATACCTATGATTCCTTCGTGCCCGATTGGGGCCCCGGGCCGGCGATCGAAAAGGCCTTCGAGGCGCATTGCGGCTGTGACGTGAAGTTCACGGCGGCCGGTGATGGCGCTGCCCTGCTCTCGCGGGTGCGGCTGGAGGGCGCGCGAAGCGACGCAGACGTCGTGCTGGGCCTCGATACCAACCTGATGGCGCAGGCCGAGGCAACGGGCCTTTTCGCACAAACCGATGTGGCCCCCGCGTACGATCTGCCCATCGAGTGGACGGACAAGACCTTCGTGCCCTTCGACTGGAGCTATTTCGCCTTTGTGGCAAATGCCGATGGCCCACACCCGACCTCCTTCCGGGAGCTGGCCGAGAGCGACGCGAGCATCGTCATAGAGGATCCCCGCAGCTCTACGCCGGGCCTAGGTCTTCTGCTCTGGGTCAAGGCGGCCTACGGCGACGAGGCGCCTGCGATCTGGCAGGCGCTGGCGGACAATATCGTGACGGTCACGCCGGGCTGGTCCGAGGCCTATGGCATGTTCACAGATGGCGAAGCCGACATGGTGCTGAGTTATACCACCTCGCCCGCCTATCACATCATTGCCGAGGACGACCGCAGCAAGGTGGCGCTGCCTTTCGACGAAGGCAACTACATGCAGGTCGAGGTGGCGGCCAGGATGGCAAACACGGATCAGCCCGAGCTGGCCGATCAGTTCCTGGCCTTCCTGACCAGTGATGAGGCGCAGGCGCTGCTTCCGACGACGAACTGGATGTATCCCGTGGTGATCCCGACCGGTGGTTTGCCCGAAGGCTTCGGGCAGATCGTGACTCCGGACAAGGCCCTGCTGCTGGATCCTGAAGAGGCCGAATCCATCCGGAGCGAGGCGCTGGAAGAATGGCGCACGGCGCTGTCGCAATAGCACGCATCGGCCTCGGAAAACGCGCCGGGATCGTCACTGCCGCTGCCGTGCTGATCCTGCTGGCGGCACCACTCGTGGCGATCCTCTGGCGGGCCGGAGGGGGCGTCTCTACCGGCCCGGCGGATTGGGCGGCGCTGCGGTTCACGTTGGTCCAGGCGGCGCTTTCGGCCATCTTCTCGGTGGTGCTGGCCATTCCCGTGGCGCGCGCACTGGCGCGACGAAGGTTCCGCTTTCGGCGTCTGCTGGTGGCGCTGACCGGTGCGCCCTTCATCCTGCCGGTGGTGGTTGCGGTTACCGGGTTGCTGGCGGTTTTCGGGCGCGGTGGGCTTGTCAACGAGATTGCGGCGCTTGTCGGCCTCGGGCCCTGGCGGATCTACGGGCTTCATGGTGTCGTGCTGGCGCATGTCTTCTTTAACATGCCGTTGGCGGTGCGGATGCTGCTGCAGGGCTGGCAGGTGATTCCCGCCGAGCGGTTCCGCCTCGCCGCGCAACTTGACCTGCCGCAGGGCCAGGTCTTTCGGCTGCTGGAATTGCCCATGCTGAGGCAGGTGGTTCCGGGCGCGCTTGCCACGATCTTTGCGATCTGCCTTGGCAGTTTCGCCGTTGCGCTGATCCTCGGTGGCGGACCGCGCGCCACGACGGTCGAACTGGCGATCTATCAGGCCTTCATGTTCGACTTCGACCTCGGGCGGGCCGCAATGCTGGCAATCATGCAGCTCGTGCTGGTGGCCGCTGCGGCGGTCCTGGCCCTTTTGGTCACGCGCATGGACGGCAGTGGTACGGGGCTCGACCGTGCGGTGGAGCGCTGGGACAGCCCGGGCGGATGGCGTCGGGGCGGCGACGCCCTCGCGCTGGTGCTGGCCTCGGTCTTTCTGCTCGGGCCGTTGGTGGCCGTGGTTCTGCAGGGGCTTCGGGGTTTTTCCGACCTGCCTCCGGGCCTGATGCCCGCGGCGATCAACTCGGTGACCGTCGCGCTCGTCTCTTCCTTTACCACGGTGCTGGCCGCGTTGATGCTCTCTGCTGCCCGAAGCCGCGTGATGCAGGGCATCGGGCTGCTGCCACTGGCGATGTCCTCGCTCGTGCTCGGTACCGGCTTCTTCCTGATCCTGAACCCGGTGATCGCTCCTGCGCGGCTGGCCTTGCCGATCACCGTGCTGGTCAACACGCTGTTGGCGCTGCCCTTCTGCCTGCGGATCATCGCCCCTGCCTATGACAGGATCGAGCAGGACCACGGCCGGCTTGCCGACATCCTGGGCCTCAGGGGGCTGGCGCGTCTGCGCTGGCTGATCCTGCCGCGGCTGCGTGCCCCGATGGGGTTTGCCCTTGGCCTTGCAGGGGCCCTGTCGATGGGCGACCTGGGGGTCATCGCGCTCTTTGGCACCGATGACCGGCAGACACTGCCATTGCTGATGTACCGGCTGATGGGGTATCGCGGCGAGGCTGCCTCCTCAGTGGGGCTGATCCTGCTGGTGCTGAGCTTCGGGATCTTCTGGCTGTTCGACCGTGGCGGGGGCCGCAAGGATGCTTGAACTGAAAGCCGTCTCACTCCGGCAGGGGGATTTCCACCTGACGGCGGACCTGTCGATCGCCGCCGGGCGCCGCGTCGCCGTGATGGGCCCCTCCGGGGCCGGAAAATCCACCCTGCTGGCAGCGCTGGCGGGCTTCTTGCCGCTGGCCGAGGGTGAAATCCTATGGCGTGGCAGCCCGATTCAGGCGGTACCACCGGGCAAGCGCCCGATTGCGATGCTGTTCCAGGATGGCAACCTGTTTCCCCATCTCGACATCGCGCGGAACGTGGGCCTGGGCCTGAGCACCGCGACACGACTGACGGCAGAGCAGAAGGCCCGCGTTGCCACCGCTCTTGAGCGTGTCGGTCTCGGTGGGCTGGGCGCACGCCTGCCTGCCGCGCTCTCGGGGGGACAGCAGAGCCGCGCCGCCCTCGCGCGGGTGCTTGTGCAGGATCGGCCGCTGCTGCTGCTGGACGAGCCCTTTGCCGCCCTCGGACCGGCCCTGCGTGCCGAGATGCTGGACCTCGTGGCGCAGCTGGCGACCGAGACCGGCGCGACCCTCCTGATGGTCAGCCATGATCCGGGAGATGCGCGGCGCATCGCGGAAGAGATCGTGGTGGTCGATGAAGGGCGGGCATTTGAGCCTGCGCCGGCGCAGCAGACGCTGGACGATCCTCCCGCTGGCTTGAAGCGATATCTGGGATAATATGCGTTTCGGCACAGGCCGGACTTGCATTTCATATTCAAGTTACGATATGTGTATTCTAACCCACGGGCCGTCCTGCGTTCGAGGAAGGAAACATCAATGCCAGCAGCTTCCCGCCAAAGCAAACTACGTATCAGCCGCTACTTTCCGATTCTCGAATGGGGACGGGAATACCGAAAGGACGTCTTCGTAAGCGATTTCGTGGCAGCCATCATCGTGACGGTGATGCTGATCCCGCAATCCCTTGCCTATGCGCTGCTGGCCGGCCTGCCGCCGGAAATGGGGCTTTATGCCTCGATCCTGCCGCTTGTGGCCTATGCCATCTTCGGGACGTCCAGGGCGCTCGCAGTTGGGCCGGTGGCCGTTGTCTCGCTGATGACGGCCGCAGCCGTCGGCGGGCTGAACCTGTCGTCGCCGGCAGAATATGCCGCGGCCGCGATCACGCTTGCCTTCATCTCGGGGGTGCTGCTTGCCCTTCTGGGGCTGTTCCGCCTCGGGTTCCTGGCGAATTTCCTCTCGCACCCGGTCATCGCGGGCTTCATCACCGCCTCGGGCGTGCTGATCGCGGGCTCGCAGCTGAAACATATCCTGGGGATCAACGCCGGGGGGCAGACCCTGCCGGAAATCGTCACCTCGCTGGCCGAGAACATCGGTCAGACAAACTGGGTGACCGTGGTCATCGGGGGGCTGTCACTGGCCTTTCTCTTCTGGGTTCGCAAGGGGCTGAAGCCGCTGCTGGCGAAGATGGGCGTTGGCCCCCGCATGGCCGATATCCTGGCCAAGGCCGGCCCGGTCGCCGTGGTCATCGTCTCGGTTCTCGCGGTCTGGCTGCTGGATCTCACGGCCGCCGGCGTCAAGGTCGTCGGTGACATTCCGACCGGCCTGCCGCCGCTGACCATGCCGAGCTTCAACCCCGAAATGTGGGGGCAGCTGCTGGTTCCGGCCCTGCTGATCTCGATCATCGGTTTCGTCGAATCCGTCTCTGTCGCGCAGACGCTTGCGGCAAAACGCCGGCAGCGGATTTCGCCGGACCAGGAGCTTGTCGGTCTTGGCGCCTCCAACGTTGCGGCCGCCATCTCTGGGGGCTTTCCGGTGACGGGTGGCTTCTCGCGCTCGGTCGTCAACTTCGATGCCGGTGCCGAAACCCCTGCCGCGGGTGCTTATACCGCCATCGGCATCTCGCTCTCGGCGTTGTTCCTGACCCCGCTGCTGTTCTTCCTCCCCAAGGCGGTTCTTGCGGCCACGATCATCGTCGCGGTGCTGAGCCTGGTCGATTTCTCGATCCTGCGGAAGTCGTGGAACTACAGCAAGGTGGACTTTGCCGCCGTGGCTGTGACCATCGTTCTGACCCTGCTGGCCGGTGTCGAGATCGGCGTCAGCGCAGGCGTGGGCCTCTCGGTGCTGATGTTCCTCTACCGCACCTCGCGGCCTCACGTGGCCGAGGTGGGGCTGGTGCCCGGCACGCAGCACTTCCGCAACATCCTGCGGCACGAGGTGGAGACCGATCCGAGCGTGCTGACCATCCGCATCGACGAGAGTCTCTATTTTGCCAATGCCGGGTACCTGCAGGAACTGGTGCAGGAGCGCGTGGTCTGTGACCAGCCGATCCGCAACGTGGTGCTGATGTGCTCTGCCGTGAACGAGATCGACATGAGCGCGCTGGAAAGCCTCGAGGGGCTGAATACCCGGCTGGAGGAAATGCAGATCAAGCTGAACCTCTCGGAAGTGAAGGGCCCGGTGATGGACAGGCTGAAACGCTCGCATTTCCTGCAAGAGCTGACCGGGCAGGTGTTCCTGTCGCAGTATGACGCCTGGCGGACACTGACCGCCGAAGCCCGGCCGCGCGCCGCGGAATGATTGACCCCCGTACCCCGCAGGCATATCTGCGGGGTATGGAATGGCAGGGTCTCGATATCAGCAGCAACACTTGCTGGAACGAGGGGGGCGCATGCGTCCCCCGTACGCTTGGTCCGGAGCGCACCTTGATGGCGGGTGATCCCGCGGTGCCGCCCGGGACGATCCCGGGGCCGCTGTTGCCGGATCAGATGCCGCGAGATGGGCGCGGACTGCATCTGCCGGACCTGGCCGGTCTCGACGCGGGATCGCGGCTGCGTCTGCTCGGCTTCCAGACTCTCAATGCGAACTGGGACGGGCTTGCCATCGTCGTCGGTGAAACGCGGACCCTCTGGGTGACCCTGAGCGCCGGCGAGGTGATCCACCTGCAGGCCTCTGCCACCGGTGAGTTGGCGCAGGCCCTGGGCTGTGCCGAGGCAGTGCCGGGGGATCTGGACGAGGCAATGGATCGGGCCGACAAGCTGCCCTTCAAGCTTGCCGGGGCAAAGGCCCCGGGCGAGCGCCTTGCCGCGCTCCTGGGGGCCGAGATGGCGGCGGCAAAGACCCTTTGGCTGGGCCAGCAGGCGGTGCTGATCGGGCAGGGCCCGCTTTCGCAGGCCTACCTGCAGGCGCTGAAGGGGCTCTATGTGCCGGTCACCGAGACAATGGAAGCGGCATTGATCCGTGAAGGTTTCCGGGCGTTGGCGCGGAAATTCGTGCTGCCGGAATAGGTATCAGTCCATAAATTTGACCGTATGGTATATTTTTGTCGCCGGGTGACGCGCTCCGGCTTGCGTGAACGCGGGACCCGTGGAAAGGTCCGCCACGAGATCAGGAGTGCCGCCATGCAGATGACAGAGACGACGAAGGCAGCCAGTAAAAGCGCCCAGTTGCCCCAGACGATCGACGTGCAACACGAGCCGCGAAACCCGGGCATGCCGCTCGACATGGACTGGGTGCGCTCGGCGAGCGCCAATCGTTCCGCCATCGAACGCAGGGCCGCGACGCTGCCCGGGCGCCGCAGCCTGAAGAAGGATTACCAGGCGGCATGGCTGCTCCGGGCGATCACCTGCATCGACCTGACGACGCTGGCAGGCGACGATACCGAGGGGCGTGTCCGGCGCCTGTGCGCAAAGGCCAAGGCTCCGGTGCGCAAGGATATTCTCGATGCGCTGGGCGTCGAGGGGATCACCACGGGGGCTGTCTGCGTCTATCACGACATGGTGCCCACGGCCGTTGCGGCGCTGGAGGGAACCGGCATCCCGGTTGCGGCCGTTTCCACCGGCTTCCCCGCCGGCCTGTCGCCCTTTCACCTGCGCCTGGCCGAGATCGGCGAGAGCGTGAAGGCGGGGGCGACGGAGATCGATATCGTCATCAGCCGTCGCCACGTGCTGACCGGCAACTGGCAGGCGCTCTATGACGAGATGAAGGCCTTCCGCGAGGCCTGTGGAGACGCCCATGTAAAGGCGATCCTGGCCACCGGGGAACTGGGCACGCTGGCCAACGTGGCGCGGGCGAGCCTCGTCTGCATGATGGCGGGTGCGGATTTCATCAAGACGTCGACCGGCAAGGAGAGCGTCAATGCGACGCTGCCCGTGAGCCTGGTGATGATCCGGGCGATACGCGAGTACCATGAGCGCACCGGGTTCCGCGTGGGGTACAAACCAGCCGGCGGCATCAGCAAGGCCAAGGATTCGCTGGTTTATCTCAGCCTGATCAAGGAAGAGCTGGGCGATCGCTGGCTGCGCAACGACCTGTTCCGGTTCGGCGCATCGAGCCTGCTGGGCGATATCGAGCGGCAGTTGGAACACCACGTCTCCGGCGCCTATTCGGCCGGCTGGCGGCACGCGGCCGGCTGAGGCCGGAATCCGTATTTCTGGAAAGATGAAAGATCGGGGTAAGGGCATGAGCGTGAAAGAGATTTTCGAGACGATGGACTATGGCCCCGCCCCCGAGGCGGCCGGCGAGGCACTGGCCTGGATCGCATCGCACGACGGGGCCTTCGGGCAGTTCATCGACGGCAAGTTTACCAAGGCGGGCGAGACCTTTGAGAGCCGCAACCCGGCGACGGGAGAGGTGATGGCCAGGGTATCGCAGGCGGGCCAGAAGGACGTGGATGCCGCAGTGAAGGCCGCAGCGGCCGCGCAGGCCAAATGGGCCAAGCTCGGCGGCCATGGTCGGGCGAGAATTCTCTATGCAGTTGCGCGACTTATGCAGAAGAACGCGCGGCTGTTCGCGGTGCTGGAGACGCTGGATAACGGCAAGCCGGTGCGCGAGGCGCGCGACGTCGACCTGCCGCTGGTGCATCGGCACTTCTACTATCATGCTGGCATGGCGCAATTGATGGAGAGTGAACTGCCCGGGCGCGAGGCCATCGGCGTCTGCGGCCAGGTGATTCCATGGAACTTCCCGCTGCTGATGCTGGCCTGGAAGGTGGCGCCGGCCCTGGCCATGGGCAACACGGTTGTGCTGAAGCCGGCCGAATACACCTCGCTGACGGCGCTGCTGTTCGCGGAGATCTGCGTGCAGGCGGGCGTGCCGAAGGGCGTGGTGAACATCGTCACCGGCGACGGTGCCGTGGGCGAGATGATTGTGACGCACCCCGGCGTGGACAAGGTGGCCTTTACCGGCAGCACCGAGGTCGGGCGGAAAATCCGTTTGGCCACAGCAGGTTCGGGCAAGGCCCTGTCTCTCGAGCTGGGGGGCAAGAGCCCCTACATCGTCTTCGAGGACGCAGACCTCGACAGCGCCGTCGAGGGGCTGGTGGACGCGATCTGGTTCAACGGCGGGCAGGTCTGCTGTGCCGGCAGCCGGCTGCTGGTGCAGGAGGGCGTGGCCGAGACTTTCCATGCCCGGCTGAAGGCGCGGATGGAGAAGCTGCGGGTGGGCAACCCGCTCGACAAGAGCATCGACGTAGGGGCCATCGTCGACCCGGTGCAGCTCGAGCGGATCCGCTCGATGGTGGCGGCGAGCGAGGGCGAGGTGTTCCAGCCGGCCTGCGAGATGCCCGAGGGCTGTTTCTATCCGCCGACGCTGATCACCGGGCTGGAGACGGCCAACCCGCTGATGCAGGAGGAAATTTTCGGGCCGGTTCTGGTCTCTACCACCTTCCGCACGCCAGAAGAGGCGGTGCAGCTGGCCAACAACACGCGCTATGGCCTGGCCGCGACGCTCTGGAGCGAGAACATCAACGTGGCGCTGGATGTGGCGCCCAAGCTGGTGGCGGGCGTGGTCTGGATCAACGGGACCAACATGTTCGACGCCGCCGCCGGATTTGGCGGGATGCGCGAGAGCGGCTTTGGCCGCGAGGGCGGCTGGGAAGGGCTGAGCGCCTATACCCGGCCCGCGGGCAAGCGCAAGGAACTGAAAAAGCTGGAGGTTTTCAGCGGCGAGGCGGGGCCTGTCGAGGGCCTCGACCGGACGCCGAAGCTGTATGTCGGCGGCAAGCAGGCGCGGCCCGATGGCGGCCATGTGAAAACCGTGTTCGGCAAGGGCGGCAAGCCGCTGGGACAGGTGGCCATTGCCGGGCGCAAGGACGTGCGCAACGCCGTGGAAGCGGCGCAGGCGGCGAAGGGCTGGTGCGGATCCACGGGGCACCTGCGGGCGCAGATCCTCTATTACATCGCCGAGAACCTGGAAGCGCGGAGCGCGGAATTTGCAAGTCGCCTCAATGCCTTGAGCGGGCATGGCAAGGGCGCGGACGAGGTGGAGGCCGCGGTGCGGCGCCTGTTCACCTATGCTGCCTGGGCGGACAAGTTCGCCGGCGACATCCGTGACGTGCCGATCCGGGGCACGGCGCTTGCGACCCGCGCACCGGTGGGGGTGATCGGGGCGCTCTGCCCCGAGGAGGCGCCGCTGCTGGGCCTTGTCAGCGCCATGGCGCCGGCCATCGCCATGGGCAACCGGGTGATCCTCGTGCCCGGCGAGAGCGGGCCGCTGACCGCGACGGACTTCTATCAAGTGCTTGATACATCTGACGTTCCCGGCGGCGTGGTGAACATCCTGACGGGGCCGCATGCCGATCTGGCGCCGGTTCTGGCGGCGCATATGGACGTGGATGCGGTATGGTCCTTCTCCTCGGCCGACCTGAGCGGCGTGATCGAGGCGGAGAGCGCCGGCAGCCTGAAGCGCACCTGGGTCAACGACAGCTATGGCCGAGACTGGGCCGGGGCCGAGGGCGAAGGTAAGGAATTCCTGAATGCAGCGACCGAGGTCAAGACTCTCTGGATTCCGTGGGGAGCTTAACCCTTTGAAATCGCCAATTTCCAACGTCGGTATTACGTCGGTATCGCGTCGGTAATCCGTCGGTGCGAAATCGGCACCGGCGGAACGGGCGAAAAGGTTAATCGGGGAGAATCACCTCGACATCGGCGTCGTCGTGATGGGCCTTGTGCTCGGGCTCGATGTGGATCTGGATCGAGGTATCGGGTCCGAGCTCGCGGATCAGCGCGCGCTCGATCCGGTCGCAGATCTCATGCGCGTCGAAGACCGTGGTCGCGCTCGGCACCACCAGGTGGAAATCGATGAAGTTCATCGGCCCGGCGTGGCGGGTGAGCAGCTTGTGCGTCTCGATGGCGCCCTGGCTCTCGGCGGCGATGACGCGGCGGACGGTGGCAAGGTCCTCCTCGGGGAGGGCTTCGTCCATCAGGCTGGAGAGCGATTCCCGCACCAGCCCGTAGCCCTGCCAGAGGATGTTGAGCGCCACGGCCACGGCCATGAGCGGATCGAGCAGCCACCAGCCGGTGATCATTGCGAGCACGATGCCGGCGAGCACGCCCACCGAGGTATAGACATCGGTCATCAGGTGGCGGCCGTCGGCCACCAGCGCCGGCGAGCGCAGGCCCCGCCCGCGCCGGATCAGCACCAGCGCCCAGAGCCCGTTGCAGGCGGTGGCGGCCAGGTTGATCGCCATGCCGAGGGCGGGCGCATCGAGCGCGGTGGGCGCGGCAAAGGCGTACCAGGCGTGGCGCAGGATCAGCAGGGCGGCGACGATGATCATCACGCCCTCGAGCACGGCCGAGAAGAACTCGGCCTTGTGATGGCCGTAGTTGTGGTTTTCGTCTGCCGGGATCTGGGCGATGCGGATGGCGAAGAGGGCGGTGAAGGCGGTGGCCACGTTCACCGTGCTCTCCAGCGCATCGGAGTAGAGCGCGACGGAGCCGGTGAAGAGGTAGGCAAGGGTTTTCAGGCCGAGGACAAGGACGCCGATGAAAAGGCTTCCGATGGCAAGTTTCATCGTACCCGACATGGAAGTCTCTCTGATCCTGGGGTTTGTGTCCCTTCCGGGGATAGGCAGCACGTGCCGCAAGGGCAAGGGGAGAATGTCGAGGATTGGCGCGGGTTGTCGCCGAGCGCGGGAGTATTTCCGGAAAGAGGGCGGCAGGGGTGCCCGGGGAGGCGCCGGGGAGGCGCCCCGCCCGGAGTGCAGCCGGGGCCGGGCGGCGGATCACATCTCGATGGGCACGATCGGCGTGACCTCGATCTCGCCGCCGCCGGTGACCATCGGGTTGTCGGCGGCCAGGGCGCAGGCCTGTTCGATATCGGCGCAGTCGAGGATGGAATAGCCCATGATCGGGGGCGTGTTGCCGCCCTGAGCCGCGCCCGAGGCGGTGACCGTCCAGGAGGTGCCGACCGGGTTGCCGGGATCGGCGATATGGGGGCCGACCTTTTCCATCCAGGCGCCCCAGGCGGCCATGGCGGCGAATTGCGCCTCTGGCGTTGTGGGGACCTGCGAGAGGTCGGATTTGTAGATCAGCAGGTACCTTGGCATGGGCTGTCTCCTCGGGTCAGCCGGTGATGAAGACGTCGGGCCGGCGCGTGAGCCTTTCCCCCAGGGCGGGGCGGAAAGAGGCGGGAAGGGCGGGCGCAAGATCGGTCATGGGAAGAGGATGAGGGGATTCCCGGTTTTGCGCGATGGGGAATTGAGGCAAGGGGCAAATGGTGCATTTGGCGGGCACGGCAGAAAACGCGTGGGTGGAAAGTGTTGTATACAGGCTCTAGTCGCCGGGTTTCATGTAATTGGATGTATCCCTGTACGTATATTCGGTGCTAGCCTTCGCGCGAGGGTCGAGCCGTTGGGAGGCTGGCCCTTGTGTATCCATCACGAGTTTTGCCGCGTCGCGCGAGCCCGGACAGATCTGTCCGGCGCATCGTCATGCACGTGGTCCGTCGTCTGAAAAGCCCGGTGTCTGCGCGGCCGAAACGAGCCGCAGGATCTCGGGTTGCAACACATAAAGCGGAGAAACCGTGTTGAAACAGTCTGGGAAGAGCGCGGCACTCAAGGTGTCGGCGCTGGCAATGCTGATGTCCTCCACCTCGATCGTGCCGGCATCGGCGCATTGCTCGGTGGATGGCGATACAATGACCTGCACCGGGGAATTCAGCGATGTCATCTCGCCCGCGTCCTCGGACGTCACGACGCTGAAGATCAGCGGGCTGACCGAGGACATGACCCTGAGCTTTTCCGATGGCGGGGCGGTGAACCAATACGTGGATGGCACGAACAGCACCTCGGACTCTCCGGATTCCACGGGCTGGACGATCCCGGCGATGCCGGACCGGACAATCTCGATCGACCTTGGCGACGGCTACAGCATCGTCAGCCCGACGGGCGGCATCTGGGTGACCCTGACCGGGGCCGATGGCGAAACCGGCTCGAAGGAGACATCGCATGACCACGGCGGCACAGGCCAGGAAGGCCAGTCTTCGGGATCGCTGACGCTGACGGTGACGGGCGACGAGGTGAGCGGCAAGGGCGCGATGATCAGCTCTACGGACCAGTCGGTGCTGAACCTGAAGCTCTATGGCGGCGACGGCGGTGCGGGCCAGGAAATAACCTCTGGCCTGGGCTATCAGGCCTTTGGGGGGGACGGTGCAAGTGGCGCCAGCGGCGGCGCGATCACCGTGACCCTGGAAGACGAGACCTATCTGAGCGCCACGCTGGGCAGCGGATCGGACCAGAACGGGATCAACATCCTGTCGCAGGGCGGCGACGGTGGCGACGGTGGCAAGGGCAAGTCCGGCGGCTGGCTGGACGCCACCGGCGGCACCGGCGGTGATGGCGGTGATGGCGGCGATGTCTCGCTGACGGCCAATTCGACGAGCAACAGCATTTCGGTAGATGACGGATACGGCATCCTGATCGCCTCGGTGGCGGGCGATGGCGGCACCGGCGGCACCGCGGATTCCGATTCAGACGCCTCTCCGGGGGATGGCGGCGACGGCGGCATCGGCGGCAAGGTGACGCTGAGCTACAGCGGCAGCGTGACGACCACCGGAGACGACGGGATCGCGATCCTGGCCGTGTCCGCCGGCGGCGTGGATGGCGCGGACGGATCGGCGGAAGGGCTGTTCCACCGCACGGATGCGGGGACGTCAGGCGAGCCGGGCGCCGGCGGCGAGGTCGAGGTGACCCTGACGGATGCCACGATCAGCACCAGCGGCAACGACGCCTATGGCCTGCTGGCGCAGAGTATCGGCGGGATGGGCGCGAACGGCGGCGACAGCGTCTCTCTGGGGCTGTCCTCCTATGCGGCGAGTGCCGGGTCCGGCGGCGGCGGCGATACCGCCAAGGCCAGCCTGAGCGGGACCACCGTGAAGACGATCGGCACCGGCTCCATCGCGGTGGCGGTGGTCTCGGCCGGCGGCGGCGGCGGCACCGGGGGCAGCGCCACCGGGATCACGGCAATGGGCGGTTTCGGCGGCACCGGCGGCGACGGTGGCGATGCCGAGCTGACGCTCGACACCACGCAGATCACGACCAAGGGCGATTACGCCGAGGGGGTAACCGTGCTGAGCGTCGGGGGCACCGGCGGCAACTCGGGCACGGCGGGAAGTATCTCCTCGACCGGGGCCAGCGGCGGCAACGGCGGTGACGGCGGCGACGTGACGGTGACCTCGACCGCGAGCAAGATCACCACCGGCGGCAGCGAGCTGGCCGGGATCCTGGCGGCCTCTGTGGGCGGGGGCGGCGGCAACTCGCACTCTACCGTGGGGATCGAGAGCATGGGCGCCAGCGGGGGCGTGGGCGGCAGCGCCGGCTCGGTCACCTATACCTCGAACTCGGGCACGCTCGACGGCGAGACCATCGGCACCGTCGTGGACACCACCAATGATGGCGAGGGCGCCGACCTGGCGCCGGGCATCGTTCTGCTCTCTGTCGGGGCGGGCGGCGGCGCGGCCAGCTCGACGCATGAGCTCTCCGTGGTGGATTTCACCACCGTGGTGGGGGCGGACGGCGCCGGTGGCGGTGACGGCGGCGACATCAGCTTTTCCATGAGCGACGATGATTCCATCTCGACGGCGGGCACGCTGTCGGAAGGTTTCGTGGCGCTCTCGGTCGGCGGCGGCGGCGGCAAGAGCGGATCGGTTACCACGGTGAGCCTGGTCAATGCGTCCACGGGGCATTCCGTGGGCGGCACCGGCGGTACGGCGGCGGATGGTGGCGACATCGACACCTATACCAATGCGGATGGCACGACCTCTTCGAACCTGCTGGCCGGGACGATCACCACCACCGGCGACCTGTCGACCGGCGCGCTGATCGGGTCGGTCGGGGGCGGCGGCGGCAATGCCGGCACCTATACCCATGCGACGGTGGGCGTGAACTTTGGCAATACGCTGGGCGCCGATGGCGGATCGGGCGGCGATGGCGGCACGATCAGCGTCACCAATGATGCGACGATCACCACCTCCGGCGACGTGTCGGAAGGGCTGCTTGCGTTTTCCGTGGGCGGCGGCGGCGGACGGTCGAGCACGGTGCACGAGTTCGACGCGGGCGTCGACATGAGCGGGCTGACCTATAACGTCAACAATGCCACCACTGCGGGCAATGCCGGCGATGGCGGCAAGGTCACGGTGGTCAACAACGGCACCATCACCACCGGCGGCCATGCCTCGGCCGGGCTGGTGGCGGCGAGCATCGGCGGCGCCGGCGGCATTGCCGGCGGCACGGTGAACGGCGATATCGGCGGCTTCAGCTACAACAAGGTGGTGGGCTCGAACGGCGGTACGGGCGGCAGCTCGGGCGACGTGTCGGTGAGCAACTACGGCGACATCACCACCGGCTACGTGGCAAGCAGCAGCAGCGACGACGACAGCACCGACGAGGTGGCCGGCGCCCTGAGCCCGGCGATCCTGGCGCTGTCGATCGCGGGCGGCGGCGGCGATACCTCGACCGTCTTCAGCGGCACGATCTCCTCCGTGACCTTCAGCGAGACCCAGGGCGGCACGGCAGGGACCGGCGGCACGGCGGGCAACGTGACGGTGACGAACATCGGTTCGGCCACCACCAACGGCGACCTGTCCTCGGCCATCCTGGCGATGAGCATGGGCGGCAGCGGCGGCTCCGGCGGGACGGTGATCGCGGGGTCGATCAGCGGCGGCAGCATCAACGGCACCATCGGCTCGGACGGGGCCGACGGCGGCACCGCCGGCACGGTCACCGTGAAGGGCGCCGGCGACGTTGCGACCAGCGGCAACCTGTCGATGGGGATCGCGGCGCTGTCGATCGGCGGCAGCGGCGGCACCGGCGGCACGGTGGACAGCGGATCGCTGACCATCGGCGAGGTGACCGGCAGTGTCGACATTTCGATTGGCGGGGACGGCGGCACCGGCGGTACCGGGGGTGCGGTGACGGTGAACACCCAGCCGATCGCGGACGACGGCGAGACCGAGAACGGCACGATCACCACCTTGGGCTTCGGCTCGATCGGGATCCTTGCGGCCTCGATCGGGGGCAACGGCGGCGCCGGCGGCACGGTGACCGCCGGCAGTGCCTCGGCCTCGGAATACTTCTCGCTGAGCTTCTCGGCCTCGGTCGGTGGCGACGGCGGCAGCGGCGGCGATGGCGGTACCGTCTCGGTGACGAACTACTCCGCGATCACCACCAGCGGCCATTATTCCACCGGGATCCTGGCCGAATCCATCGGCGGCAACGGCGGACGCGGCGGCTCGAGCTATTACGCGGCGGTGACCCTGTCGGAAGGGTCCACCGCCAAGACTTCGGTCACCGTGGGCGGTGACGGCGGCGGTGGCGGCACCGGCGGCGAGGTCACGGTCGAAAACTATGCCGACATCGCCACGACCGGCGGCAATGCCCAGGGCATCCTGGCACAGTCGATCGGCGGCAACGGCGGCAGCGGCGGCAACGGCGTGGCCTATGCGCTGAGCCTGGGCACCGACGAGAATTCCGCGGGCTCCTTCTCCTTCACGACGAACGTGGGCGGGGACGGCGGCGACGGCAGCACCGGCGGTACCGTCACCGTGACCAACAGCGGCGCGATCAGCACCACCGAGGATACCTCGGAGGGGATCGTCGCCCAGTCGATCGGCGGCAATGGCGGCGATGGCGGCAGCGTCGGGTCCTACAGCGTGGGATACACCAAGGAGATGCTGGAGAAGGCCGCGGAGGCGGAAACCAGCGAGAGCAGCGGTTCGGGCGAGGAAGAAGAAACCCCCGAGATGGAATACGAGTTCAACATCGGTGGCAGCGGCGGCGGTGGCGGCACCGGCGGCGACGTCACGGTGACCAACGCGGCCGGCGGCAGCATCTCGACCGGCGCCACGGTGACGGTGGACGGTACCTCTGTGGACAGCACCACCTATACCTATACCACCGGCACGGCCTCCTACGGGATCTATGCGCAATCGATCGGCGGCAACGGCGGCAAGGGCGGTGACGGCGACATCGACGCCTCAGGCTGGGTCGGCGACATCTACAACGTCTATGACGACTGGGAGTCGATCAAGGAGCAGTACGAACAGTACAAGGCGCTCTACAAGGACGACTGGAAGAGCGCGATGAAGAAGCTGCTGAGCAGCTTCTCGGTCAGCGTCGGCGGCAGTGGCGGCGATGCCTCGGACGCCGGGAAAGTGACGGTGACCAACGACGGCAGCATCACCACCCTGGGCGACAGCGCCACCGCGATCTTTGCCCAGTCCGTGGGCGGCGGTGGCGGCTCCGGCGGGGATGGCTCGGAAGGGCTGCTGACCTCGGTCGCGATCGCCGGCGGCGCCGGTGGCGGTGGCAACGGCGGCGAGGTGATCGTGAGCAACAGCGGCACGATCACCACCTCCGGCGACGGCGCCATGGGCGTCTTTGCCCAGTCGCTGGGCGGCGGCGGCGGTGCGGCGGGCGAGATCGAGGGCTCGATCGTGCACGAGCTGACCGACCTGCCCCAGACCATCGGCAAGGGCCTGCAGACAAAGGTCGACGAGGAAGGCAACGTGACCGACAACGGCGATGGGGGTGACGGCAAGAACGTGACCGTCAGCGTCGAGTCCGGCGGCTCGATCAGCACCAGCGGGCGCTATGCCCACGGGATCTGGGCGCAGTCCATCGGCGGCGGCGGCGGTGCCACCGGCAATACCGACACCGACGAGGACGCCGAGGAGATCGCAGACGACACGATCTATGCGATCTCGGGCAGCACCACGGCCGATGGTGACAGCGGGCTCGTCTCGGTCAACGTGGCGGGCAGCGTGACGACCACCGGCTATGGCGCCACGGCGATCTTTGCCCAGAGCGTTTCCGGCGGGTCCGACGACAATACCTCCGGCGGCGTCCGCGTGGTGGTCAGCGGCACCGTCAGCGCCGCGGGCGATGATGCCCGGGCGATCCTTGTGCAGGCCGATGGGGAGGACAACAACGCCGCGACCAGCGGCGACACCTGCGCCTCGAGCGACGCGGCCTGTGCCGGCAACTCGCATGTCATCGTGGAAAAGGGCGGCGTGGTGGAGACCACCAGCACCAGTGCCTACGAGACCATCGCCTTCATGAACGGGTTCTCGACCAAGAACAGCGACGGCAGTGTCTATGCCTCGAACCTGCTGGACAATTCCGGCACCGTGCAGAGCGCCAGCGCCGACAACGTGGTGGTGGCCAGCACCGGCGGCCTGTTGCGGATCCACAACAAGGACGGCGGCTATCTCTATGGCTCGATCTCGCTGGAGGACGGTCACACCAACGAGTTCGAGAACCAGAAGGGGGCGACCTTCGCGGCCGGCTCCTCGGTCGACCTGGGCGACGAGGGCTCCTACTCCGGCGAGGCCGGCAGCCTGATGTCGCCCTATGGTCTCGACGTGGTGGGTACCACCACGCTGACCTTCGGTGGCACCTACGACGAGGCCGGCACGATCCAGATCGATGTCAGCGCGTCGAGCGGAAGCAGCAGCCTGACCAACGATGTCCTCTCCTTCGTGCCCGTGGAATACAACGGCAGCGGCAGCCTGGGCACGGCGACGATCTCGGGCGAGGTGACGCTGAACTGGGTGGGGCAGACGACCCTGAAGAACGGTGACACCGGCAGCATCTACTTCCTGGAAATCGACAGCGACGATACCGATAGCCTGGACATCTCGGCGATGACCATCGCGGCCAGCACCGTTCTGAGCACCAGCCAGGTGACCAGCACGGACGGCTCCACCGCGCAATACGGCGTCAGCTACACGGTGGATTACACCGGCGCCTCGACGGGCGCGACGCTGGGCCGTACGGCGCTGAGCTATGCCGGTTTCTTCAACGATGCGATCACGGCGATCCAGCAGGGTAATGTGTCGGAAAGTGGAGTTTCCGATGCCCTGCAATACCTTGCGAGCCAGTTCCTGAACACGGGCAGCGCCGCCGAGCTGGAGCAGGCCTATCTCGAGCATGTGCCGGACGAGACCACCATCACGGTTGCGGCGGCGGGACGGGCGGCCCTGCAGCTGCACAGCGTGCTGCAGAGCTGCCCGGTGCTGGACACCTCGGCCGGGGCGGATTTCCTGCGCCAGCAGGACTGCAACTGGGTGGAGTTCACCGGCTCCGGCATGACCCAGGATGCCACCGGCACGGAACCCGGATACGACGAGACCAGCCGTGGTGTCGCGGGGGCGGTGCAGCGCGAGCTGGAGAACGGCCTCTTCGTCGAGACCGGCGGCCAGTACGAGACAGTCACCGTGAGCGGCTCCAACTTCAGCCAGGAAGGCAACCGTTATGGCATCGGGGTGGCGCTGAAGAAGGAGGTGGGCAACCTGACCTTCTCGACCACGCTGGGCGGCGGGGCTTATGACCTCGACTATACCCGCACCTATGGCGTGGACGGCACCCGCTATGATGCCGATGCGGATATCAGCGGGCGCTTCCTGACCTGGGAGGCGCGGGTCTCGGGCCTCTACCAGCACGACAGTTTCTATCTGAAGCCGAGCGCGGCGCTGGCGGTGACACGGGTCTGGCAGGACGGCTTCACCGAGAGCGGTGAAGGCAGCCTGAACTGGAACGTCGACGGCTTTGCGAAGACCTCCGTGGATCTGACGCCGACGATCGAGCTGGGCCATGCGACCTCGTTCAAGGGACGTGCGACGGTGGCCTACCTGCGGGCCGGCGTCACCATGGCGCTGACCGATCCCGCCTACGCGATGACCTCGAGCTTCGTGAACGGCGATCCGGCCTTCTCCTCGCTGAGCACCACGGTGGAGGGCGACCGCTATCGCGGCAATCTCGCCGCGGGTTTCGAGATGGACGTGGCCAGGCAGATGACGCTGGCGGTGCGCGCCGAGGCGGGGCTGAGCGAGAACAGCCAGGCCTATGGCGGCACGCTGAGACTGTCCTACCGCTTCTGAGCGGGCCGGCAGGAAAGACGGGAAAAGACAGGGAAACACAGGGAAACACAGGGGGGGGCGGCGCCGAGAGGTGCCGCCCCTTTGTCATGGCCGGTTGATCCGGATTGGATTTCGGGCCGCGCAGGCGCGTCCCTAAGCCTCCGGCGAGGATATCCCGGGGGAGGCGCGCAGCGACGGGGGCAGAGCCCCCGCGTCGCTTTCGGATGTCGCTGTCCGGCGGACCGGCTGGCGCCGTTCAGGCGGCAGCGAAGTCCTCGCGGGCGTAGCCCTGCAGGTAGAGCAGCGCGGTCAGGTCGCCAAAGTTCACCCGCAGTTCGCATTGGGCGGCGACAGAGGGCTTGGCGTGCAGTGCCACGCCGGAGCCGGCGCGGGTGAGCATGCCGAGATCATTGGCGCCGTCGCCCACGGCGATGACATCGGCCTCGGCGATGCCGAGGCGGGCGGTGATCTGTTCCAGCGCCTCGACCTTGGCCTCGCGGCCGAGAATGGGGCGGCCGACCTCGCCGGAGAGGGTCTCGCCCTCGGTCAGGAGCGTGTTGGCGCGGTTCTCGTCGAAGCCGAGTGTCTCGGCGACCCGGGCGGTGAACATGGTGAAGCCACCGGAGACCAGCGCGCAATAGGCGCCCTCGGCCTTCATCGTGGCGAGAAGGGCAGGGCCGCCGGGCATCAGGGTGATCCGCTCGGCCAGTACCTTGTCGATGACCGAGACCGGCAGGCCCCTGAGCAGGCCGACGCGTTCGGTGAGCGCGCCCTCGAAGTCGAGCTCGCCGTTCATCGCGCGGGCGGTGATGTCCTTGACGCGGGCACCGACGCCGGCCTCGTCGGCCAGCTCGTCGATGCATTCCTGCTGGATCATGGTGCTGTCCATGTCGGCGAGCAGCATCTTCTTCTTCCGGCCCGCGCTGGGCTGGATGCAGAGGTCGACCCGTTGTTTCTGCAGCTCGGCCCAGGTGTCCTCGAAGCTGTCGGGCCGGGCGGGCACGGCGAATTCCGCGGCCTCGCCATCGGCCAGCACACGGATCTCGCCGCCGCCCCAGGCGTTGCGCAGCGCCGAGACCAGCGCGGTGTCGAGATGCGGTTTGGCCGGGCTGGTGAGCAGCGTGACGGTGAACATTGGGCGCCTCCTGAGAGCATGGCGATACGGATCCTGCGGCCCGTGTATTCCACGCGGCAGGGCCGAGGGCCAGAGGGGAAGTGGCCCCGGGCGCCGGGAGGGGACGGCGCCCGGAGGGCTGTTTTGCTCAGCCCCTTGCCGGCAGGATCTGCTGCACTTTCGCGGCAATGGCGCGGCCGAGGGTACGGTTGCTCTCTGCCGTAAGGTGCAGGCCGTCGATTCCGTCGGTCTCGATCACCTCGGAGGCGTCCATGAAGTGCACCTTCATCAGGTCGGCGAGCGAGCGGTAGAGCGGGCCCAGGGCCTCGGACTTTTCGCGGGCGCCTTCGAAGAGCGCCTGGAAGTAGGGATGCGGCGGCTCGCCGATCACCGGCGGCGCAACGAGCAGGATCTGAGGCGCGGGATAGGTGGTGCCGCCGGCGCCGGCCGAGGCATAGGCCTGGCCGATCAGCACCTGCATGCCGGTGGCGATGTCGAAGGGCGTGCGGCGCAGGAAGCACTTCATGTCGTTGGTGCCGAGCATCAGGACCAGCAGGTCGAGGGGCAGGTGGCTGGCCAGGGCCGTGGGCAGGTGTCTGCTGCCGTTCAGGCGCGGATCGGTCGGGTCGTCGGTGGTGGTGCCGCGGCCGCTGAGGCCTTCCTCGATCACGCGGTAGCCGGCGCCGAGGGTGGCCCCCATGGCGCCGGTCCAGCGGTCGGCCAGGGGATAACGGGTGGTGGGCGCGGCATGGCTGACCGGGACCCAGCCCCAGGTGAGCGAATCGCCGAAGCACATGACGGAATAGGGATCGGACATGGTTTCCTCGCGGGAGAGCGTGAGTGGGGGCGCGCCGCATTCCTGAGAGGTGGGAGCCGGCACTGAGGGCAGAATGCGCGTCTTGGGAAGTGAGTCCACATAAATCCACATAGGCGTGGGATTATCATCGGCGTTTTCATGTAGCTGCGGAAGAATTGTCCTGAATGTGATGCCGTGTCAGCGCGAGACGTGGTGTCGGGTCGATATAATGTTGCGTTATTTCAGCACTTTTCCCTGGTGTCTCGAGGACGGTATCCTGCCCTGGTTCTTCCGGAGGCCCGTTTGGAGAATGGCACATAAAAGCACATACGTGCAAAATTCAGTGGCGCTGGAACCGCGATGGAGACTGAGGTGCGGCTGATCTCGGCGGCGCCTTCCGCGGCCGGACATGTTGTGGCCCGGCCCACGCAGTCGCGAACCACTCGGAGATCACGCCGCAGTCCGGTCTTGAATGGCAGGCCCCCAGGGGCCACTGAAATGGCGAGGCAGTGACCCGGTCGCAGGATGGCCGATCCAAGGAGAAGATCATGACCAAGCAGTTGTTCTTTTACGAGAATGCCGTGCCGGTGAATGCCACGCGCCATGGCGGAACCAGCGTGAAGGCGGGCAGCGATTTCAGCTTTGCGGCCGAGGTCAACTCGGTGCCGCTGGTGGCGTCCGAATTCATGGCAGCGGCGGGGCAGTTTCCCATCGTCTTTGCCGGCGAGGGCGAGGCCGTCGTGCCGACCGTGATCCTGGGTGTCGAAGGGGCGCGGAATGCGTTTCTGGCGGCGGATGGCAGCTGGACCGGCAGCTATGTGCCCGAGTTCATCCGGCGCTATCCCTTCGTCTTTTCCCACGACAGGGCCGCGCAGAAACTGACCCTGCACATCGACGAGAGTTTTTCCGGGGTGAACACCGAGGGGCGTGGCGAACGCCTGTTCGATGCCGAGGGCGCGCAGAGCCAGTACCTGCGCGGCATGGTGGCCTTTCTCCAGGACTTCCAGACCCGGTTCAACCGCTCGCAACTCTATGCGCGGCGGCTGCAGGAGCTGGACCTGCTGCAGCCGATGCGCGCGACCTTTACCCTGCCCGGTGGTGAGACGAAGACGCTGACCGGGTTCAAGACGGTGAACCGGGACAGGCTGAAGGCGCTGGGGGATGCGGAAATCCTGCAGATGTTCCGGACGGACGAGCTTGAATGCACCATGCTGCATCTCTTCTCGCTGCGGCATTTCGCGGATGTGGCGCAGCGCTCGGTGGGTGCGGTGGCCGCCACCGTGCCTGGGGCGGAGCCCGCGATGACCGAAGCTGAATGAGCCCGACGGGAACGGCCGCCGGAGGGGATCCGGCGCCCGTTTCGGTGAGGGTTGGCCCCGGGCGTTTGGGCGGGGTCAGTGCGGCCGGGCGTATTTCGCCAGTTCGGCCTCGACCGCCGGGTCGATTTCCAGCGAGTCGCCGCCGCCCAGGCCCGCGTCCGGGTCGTGGTAGGCGTCGAGGCTCATCTGCTTTTCGCTCTTGGCCACGATGGCGGTCACCACGGCATCGCCGGTGATGTTCACGGCCGTGCGGATCATGTCCATCAGGCGGTCGACGCCGAGGATCAGTGCGATCCCTTCGAGGGGCAGGCCGACCTGGCTGAGCACCATGGTCAGCATCACGAGGCCCACGCCGGGCACGCCGGCGGTGCCGATCGAGGCCAGCACGGCCATGGCGATCACGGTGAGGTAGCCCGTCACGCCGAGATCGATGCCGTAGACATTGGCAAGGAAGACCGTGGCGACCCCTTGCATGATCGCGGTGCCGTCCATGTTGATCGTGGCGCCGAAGGGCACGGTAAAGGAGGCAACCGAGTTGTTGACGCCCATGCGTTCGGTCACGCAGCGCAGGGTGACGGGGATCGTGGCATTCGAGGAGGCGGTGGAAAAGGCGAAGATCTGCGCCGGGCGGATCTTGCGCAGGAAGATGATCGGGCTGAGGCCGGAGAGGACCTTGAGGTAGATCATCAGCGTGCCGAAGAGGTGGATCAGCAGGGCCGCAACGAGGACGAGCACATAGGTCATCACCGGGAGGAAGAGGCCGATGCCCTGTTCGGTGAAGGTCTTGGCAATCAGGCAGAAGACCCCGATGGGGGCAAAGGCCATGACGATCTGGACCACCTTCATCATGAGTTCGTTGAGGTATTCGCAGGCCTCGACGAAGGGTTTCGACCGTTCGCCCAGCATCAGCGCGGCAATCCCGAGGATGATGGTGTAGAAGATGATCTGGAGCATCTCTCCGCCGGCGAAGGCGGCCACGGGGTTGCGCGGGATGATGGCGGCAAAGGTATCCCAGACCGAGGGTGCCTCCTTGGCGGTGACGGCAGAGGTGTCGAGCCCCTCCATGGTGAATCCCTGCCCGGGGCCGACGATGAGGGCAAGGATGATGGCCACCGCAATGGCCGTTGCGGTGGTCAGCAGGTAGAGCACGAAGGATTTGCCGCCGACCCGGCCCAGGATCCGCACGTCGCCGATCCCGGCCACGCCACAGAGCAGCGAGAAGAAGACCAGCGGCACGACCAGCATCGACAGGGCGTTCACGAACATCCGTCCGACCATGCCGAAGAAGCCACTGACGATGTAGGTGTTGATGAAGCCGATCTGCAGCTGGTTCAGGATGACGCCCAGCAGGAACCCGGCCCCCATCCCGATCATGACCTTGGTGGTCAGGGAAAGGCGTTTCCCGCCCTTGGTGTCCTCGCTCATGGATGCTCTCCCGCATTGATGTTCTATCAGGGTGCCGGTCAGGGCACGGATATTGAATGACATTTTGCGGCATCTGGCCACTCGTGTCGTGCATCGGGCGGGTCTTTGCCCACGGGGCGGGCCGCCGGCAGGTCAATCCTGTGGCGCATGTCCTTTTGGGGCCGCCTCGGCGCAGGGGGGCATGCGTGGGCGGAGGGGGCCTGGGCCGTGACGGCGCAAGCTCATGCCATCACGGCATAACGCGCCGGCCGAGGGCGATTCGAGGGATGCGCAAGCCCGTGCAGGGCGCGCGGATTCGAAGCGAAGAGGGCCGCCAAGGCACGGGAAGGTGGAGGGCGGACAGCGATTTTCACCGATTTTCGAGGTTTTGCGGAGGCTGACGATATTCGCAATGCCACCGAAGTTGGATCTTGCGTGATTGAGGGCGGAGCCGTATATCCGGCGGCGGGACACCTCTCCCCAACGAGAGGCGCTTATCTGGAAGGATAGCTAGCAATGGCTACTGATCACCCGGCAACGCGGCCGGCAAACCCGCGTTTTTCCTCTGGCCCCTGTGCCAAGATCCCCACATTCACGCTCGACAAGCTTGCTGACGCCGCGCTCGGCCGCAGCCACCGTGCCGCCATCGGCAAGGAAAAGCTGAAGGCCGCGATCGAAGAGACGCGCGACCTGCTGGGCGTGCCCGCCGACTACAAGATCGGCATCGTTCCCGCCTCTGATACCGGCGCCGTCGAAATGGCGCTCTGGTCGATGCTGGGCGCCCGCAAGGCGACCATGGTCGCCTGGGAAAGCTTTGGCTCGGGCTGGGTGACGGATGTCGTCAAGCAACTGAAAATCGACGCCGAGGTGAAAACCGCCGACTACGGCCAGATCGTCGATTTTGCAGAGATCGATTTCAACACCGACGTGGTGTTCACCTGGAACGGTACCACATCTGGTGTGCGCGTGCCGAACGGCGACAAGATCCCGGCCGACCGCGAAGGCCTGACGATCTGCGACGCGACCAGCGCCGCCTTCGCGCAGGACCTGCCCTGGGACAAGCTCGATGTCGTGACCTTCTCCTGGCAGAAGGTGATGGGCGGCGAAGCGGCCCACGGCATGCTGATCCTGAGCCCGCGCGCCGTCGAGCGCCTGGAAAGCTATACCCCCGCATGGCCCCTGCCGAAGATCTTCCGCATGACCAAGGGCGGCAAGCTGAACGAAGGCATCTTCCGCGGTGAAACCATCAACACCCCCTCGATGCTGGCCGTCGAGGATTACCTTGTGGCACTGGACTGGGCCCGCAGCATCGGCGGCCTGCCGAAGCTGATGGAACGCGCCGACACCAACGCCAAGGTTCTGTGGGACTTCTGCGACCGCAACGACTGGATCGCCAACCTGGCGGAAGATCCCGCCACGCGGTCGAACACCAGCGTCTGCCTGAAGTTCACCGACGAGCGCATCAAGGACGGCGCGGCATTCGCCAAGGCCGTGGCCAAGAAGCTGGAAACCTACAACGCCGCCTATGATATCGGCGCCTATCGCGATGCCCCTGCCGGTCTGCGGATCTGGTGCGGTGCCACCGTGGAATCGGCCGACATCGAGAAGCTGACGCTGTGGCTGAAGTGGGCCTTCGAGGCCTGCATCGAAGAGCAGGAATAATTCCGACGAAGGGTGCCGTGGCGGCGGGAGTGATCCCGCCCTGCGGCCGAGCTGAACGGTCGGGCGGGAGTGATCCCGCCTGCCAACGCCCCCATTGCATCGAGAGGAGCGCCTGACATGGCCCCCAAAGTTCTGATTTCCGACAAACTCTCCGCCGCAGCCGTGCAGATCTTCAAGGATCGCGGCATCGAAGTCGACTTCCAGCCCGACCTGGGCAAGGACAAGGACAAGCTGGCCGAGGTGATCGGCAACTATGATGGCCTGGCCATCCGGTCCGCCACCAAGGTCACCGAGAAGATCCTGGAGAACGCGACCAACCTGAAGGTGATCGGCCGCGCCGGCATCGGCACCGACAACATCGACAAGGAAGCGGCCTCCAAGAAGGGCGTGATCGTGATGAACACGCCCTATGGCAACATGATCACGACGGCGGAACACGCCATCGCCATGATGTTCGCCGTGGCGCGCCAGATTCCCGAAGCCAGCGCCTCCACCCATGCCGGCAAATGGGAAAAGTCGAAGTTCATGGGCGTCGAGCTGACCGCCAAGACCCTGGGCGTGATCGGCGCCGGCAACATCGGCGGTATCGTCTGCAACCGTGCCCTGGGCCTGAAGATGAAGGTCGTGGCCTACGACCCGTTCCTGAGCGAGGAAAAGGCCGCCAAGATGGGCGTCGAGAAGGTCGAGCTCGACGAGCTGCTGGCGCGCGCCGATTTCATCACGCTGCACGTGCCGCTGACCGACCAGACCCGCAACATCCTGTCGAAGGAAAACCTCGAGAAGACCAAGAAGGGCGTGCGGATCATCAACTGTGCCCGCGGTGGCCTCGTCGACGAGGAAGCCCTGGCCGAGCTGCTGAAGAGCGGCCACGTGGCCGGCGCCGCCTTTGACGTGTTCAGCGAGGAACCGGCAACGGAAAACCCGCTGTTCAACCTGCCCAACGTCGTCTGCACGCCGCACCTGGGCGCGGCCACGACCGAAGCACAGGAAAACGTGGCCCTGCAAGTCGCCGAGCAGATGTCGAATTACCTGCTGGACGGCGCCGTGGAAAACGCGCTGAACATGCCCTCGATGACCGCCGAGGAAGCCAAGGTGATGGGCCCCTGGGTCACGCTTGCAGGTCACCTGGGCAACTTCATCGGCCAGCTGACCGACGAGCCTGTCGAGGCCATCAACATCCTCTATGACGGTGTCGTGGCAGAGATGAACATGGCCGCGCTGAACTGCTCGGTCATCGCCGGCATCCTGAAGAAGGCCAACCCGGACGTGAACCTGGTGTCGGCCCCGGTTGTCGCCAAGGAGCGCGGCATCCAGATCTCGACCACGAACCAGGCCAAGGGCGGCACCTTCGATGGCTACATCAAGGTGACGATCAAGACCCCGAGCCTGGAGCGTTCGATCGCCGGTACCGTCTTCTCCGACGGCAAGCCGCGCTTCATCCAGATCAAGGGCATCAACATCGACGCCGAAGTGGGCGAGCACATGCTCTATACCACCAACGAGGACGTCCCCGGCGTGATCGGCACCCTGGGTCGCGTGCTGGGCGAAGCGGGCCACAACATCGCCAACTTCACCCTGGGCCGCGCCGGTGCAGGCGGTCAGGCGATCGCCATGGCCTATCTCGACGAGAAGGCCAAGCCCGAAGCCATGGAAGCGCTGAAGGCCACCGGGCTGTTCAAGCAGGTGCGTCCGCTGGAATTCACCGTCGCCTGATCTGCGTGACACGAAATTGCGAAAGGGCCGCCCGGCAAGGCGGCCCTTTTTCATGCCCGTCTCCTGCCCTGCGGCGGGGAATGGGCAAAGGATTTGTGACATTTGTTCCGGGCCGGCCGTCGCGGGGCCCGGGGCTCTGGTCATTTCCGGCGAAAGATGCTGCTTTGCCGCGACAGACAAAGGCGGGCAGAAATGACCATTTACGCGATCGGCGACATCCACGGACAAATCGGCATGCTGGAAGGCGCGCTGGAGAAAATCGCGCGCGACGGCGGTGATGATGGTGCCGGCGGGGCGGACGAGGTGATCTTTCTCGGTGACCTGGTGGATCGTGGCCCCTTTTCGCGCGAGGTGAACGAGCGCATCCGCCAGGGCATCGAAGAAGGCCGGAACTGGACCGCCCTGATGGGCAACCACGACATGATGTTCCGGCGTTTCGTAGAAGGCGGGGTGATGCATGATGCCGCGATCAAGAGCGGCCGCTCCTGGCTGACCCCGCCGCTGGGCGGTCGCCGCACGCTGGAGAGCTATGGTGTGGACGTTGCGGAGGGGCGGCCGTTTTCCGAGATCTTCGCCGACGCCCGCGAGGCGATCCCGGCAAGTCACCGCGATTTCCTGCACAATCGACCCTTGTGGCAGGAGCGTCCGGAGGAAGGGCTTCTGTTTGTCCACGCCGGGATCCGTCCGGGGATTGCCCTGCCGGAGCAGGATGTCCAGGATCTGACCTGGATCCGGGAGGATTTCTACGCCGTGACCGATCCCTTCCCCTGGCTGATCGTGCATGGTCACACGGTGATGGAGCGCCCCAGCCACTTCGGCAACCGGATCGACATCGACACCGGCGCCGGGGCCCCCGAGCCGCGCTACCTGACGGTCGCGGCCTTCGAGGGGCAGGAGTGTCTTGTGCTCACGGAGGATGGCCGCAGCCTGCTTGAGCCCGGTAACCACTGAGCGGTCTGACGTCGCGACACAACGTCATGGCCTGCACACGTTGCGCCCGGGCACACCTTGCGTTCATACAGAGCCGGACACTGACATGGTCGAGGAGGACTCCATGGACGATATCGTCATTCTGGGCGGCGCGCGTACCGCCATCGGCACCTTTGGTGGCAGCCTGTCGGCCGTGCCGCCGATCGAGCTTGCCACGATCGCGAGCAAGGCCGCGCTGGAGCGCGCGGGCGTCGAGGGCGGCCAGGTGGGCCACGTGGTCTTCGGCCATGTGATCAATACCGAGCCGCGCGACATGTACCTGAGCCGTGTTGCCGCGATGCAGGCCGGCATCCCCGACAGCACGCCCGCGATGAACGTCAACCGCCTCTGCGGCTCCGGCGCCCAGGCGATCGTCTCGGCGGTGCAATCGCTGATGCTGGGCGATGCCGATTTCGCCCTGGCCGGAGGGGCAGAGAGCATGAGCCGGTCGCCCTTCATCATCCCGAGCCAGCGCTGGGGGGCCAAGATGGGCGACGTGCAGACCCTCGACATGATGCTTGGGGCGCTGAACTGTCCATTCGGCACCGGCCACATGGGCGTGACCGCCGAGAACGTGGCGAGCGAGACTTCGATCTCCCGCGAGGATCAGGATGCCTTTGCGCTGGAGAGCCAGCGCCGTGCAGGAGCCGCGATCGAGGCAGGCTATTTCAAGGAACAGATCGTGCCGGTCGAGATCCAGGTCAAGCGCCAGCACGTGCATTTCGAGGTGGATGAGCACCCCAAGCCGGCCACCACCGCAGAGGTGCTCGCCGGCCTGCGCCCGGCCTTCAAGAAGGACGGGTCGGTCACGGCGGGGAATGCCTCCGGCCTGAACGATGGGGCTGCGGCGCTGGTCCTGGCCCGCGCTTCGGCCGCCGAGGCCGCCGGCCTCACGCCCTCTGCACGCGTCCTGGGCTACGCCCATGCCGGTGTGCGCCCGGAGGTCATGGGGATCGGTCCGATCCCGGCGGTGGAAAAGCTGCTCGAAAAGACGGGCCTGTCCGTTGCTGATTTCGACGTGATTGAAAGCAACGAGGCCTTTGCCGCCCAGGCCATCGCGGTGAACCGCGCCCTGGGGCTCGACACCGCGAAGGTGAACCCCAACGGCGGCGCCATCGCCCTCGGCCACCCGGTGGGGGCCACCGGCGCGATCATCACCGTCAAGGCACTCTACGAGCTGGAGCGGATCGGCGGCAAGCGGGCCCTGATCACCATGTGCATCGGCGGCGGCCAGGGCATTGCCCTTGCCATCGAGCGCCTCTGATCGTTTCCCTGTCGGAAATATCCTCGCCGAAGGCAAAGGGGCGCCCAGGGGGCGCCCCTTTTTCATCTCCGCAGCCGGGCTGGCTCAGGCCGCGTCGACCTTCTTGTGGGCTTCCTCGGAGGCGACCTCCTCGGCATGCTCCTCGGCGGTCTCTTCCGGCAGGACGAGGTTCAGCACGATCGACAGGAAGGCCGCGGGCAGCAGGCCCGAGGTCATCAGGATCTGCGCGGTCCGGGGCAGGTGCTGCAGCGCCGAGGGTTCGAGCTGAAGGCCGAAGCCCACGGAGAGCGAGACCGCGAGGATGATCATGTTGCGGCGGTTCCAGGTGACGTCGGAAAGCATGTTGATCCCCGAGGCGGCCACCATGCCGAACATCACGATCACGCCACCGCCGAGCACGTTGATCGGCACGGTGTTGATAATCGCGCCGACCTTGGGCACCAGGCCGCAGACAATCAGGAAGACCGCGCCGATGGTCACCACGTGGCGGCTCATCACGCCGGTCATGGCGATCAGGCCGACATTCTGGCTGAAGGAGGTGTTCGGCAGGCCGCCGAAGACGCCGGCAATGGCGGAACCGAAGCCGTCGGCAAAGGTCGCGCCTGCGATTTCCTTGTCCGTGGCCTCGCGCCCGGCGCCACCCTTGGTGATGCCCGAGGTGTCGCCGACGGTCTCGATCGCCGAGATCACCGCCATGAAGCACATGCCGATGATGATCGCCGGATCGAAGGAGAAGCCCCATTTGAAGGGCATCGGAAGGTCGAAGAACGAGGCCCGCGACACGTTGGCAAAGCTGACCTGGCCCATCATGGCCGCCACCGCGTAGCCCGCCAGGATCCCGATGAGCACGGAGGCAACGGAGAGCAGGCCTGTTGTGAAGAAGCTGAGGGCCAGGGCCACGATGATCACGACCAGCGCAGGCACCCACATGGCCAGTGAGCCGAATTCCTCGGTACCGACCTTGGGAACGCCGCCGGCGGCATACTGGATGCCGGTCTTGAGCAGGGCGAGGCCGATCATCAGCACGATCAGCCCGGTGACCAGCGGCGGCAGTGCATAGCGGAACTTGCCGATGACGAAGCCGAGGCAGAAGTGGAAGGCCCCGCCGATGACGATCCCTGTCATCAGGCCGGACATGCCATCGACACCGAGACCCGCGACGGCGGGGATCATGATCGGCAGGAATGCGAAGGAGGTGCCCTGGACGATGGGCAGGCGGGCCCCGACGGGGCCGAAGCCGATCGTCTGAAACAGCGTGGCGATCCCGGCGAAGAGCATGGCCATCTGGATCATGTAGGTCATGTCCGGGAAGCCTAGGGCCCCCTGGTCGGAGCCGAAGCCGAAACCGGCAGCGCCGGCAATGATGATGGAAGGCGTGACGTTGGATGCGAACATCGCCAGCACGTGCTGGATGCCGAGCGGAACGGCATCGGAAATCGGCGGCATGTAATTCGGATCGCGGAGTTGCTCCGCGGTACCGAGTTTGCTTTCTGCCATTGTTCTGTCCCCTGGATCAGTTTCTTTTTGCTTGTTTGTTGGCCGGGACCTTTGGGAGGCGCCGGTAAGCTAGGAGACTACAGAAAATGGTTGCTCGAGAAAGTACTCTTCGAGGTTGGGTGTGCGTCCAATCCGGTCCACAACCGCAAAGAGACCCGGTTCTGCCAAAGGTGTAAGCACACCGTGCCAGGTACCCCGGTGAAAATTCACGCATTGCCCGGGTTCCACCATGAAGGCGCGCGGCGTTCCGGGGCGCCCGCCCGCATCGGGGGCGACGATCACCATCCAGGGGGCATCGGACATCGGGATGAAGGCCTGGCTGCCCTCGGGGTGGCGTTCCAGCAGGTCGCAGGCATAGGGCAGGCTGCGTGGCACGGCCTTGAACAGGCTGATCCCCGCGCGCCCCTCCGGTCCGAAATCGAGCCGGGCGCGATCATGGAAGCGTTCGCACATGCCGGCATTGATCAGCTTGTCATAGCTGCCCTCCACCTGAAGCACATCGCCGAAAGGCGCAAAGGCCTCGGCGGTCAGCGGCTCGGCAGTGATTTCGGTGGTGATTTCGGCGGGATCGTCGGAGGGTGTCTCGCAGGGCATCGCGGGGATCTTCCGTTCAGGTCAGAGCTTGAGTGCCGGGTGACGGTTCATGTCCTTGTAGAGCAGGTAGCGGAACGGCTCGTCGCCGAGCTGTTCGCAGGCCTGCGGGCAGAAGGCGCGCAGCCACATGAAATCGCCTGGCCCGACATCGACCCAGTCCGTGTTCAGCAGGTAGCGCCCGCGGCCCTGCAGCACGTAGAGGCCATGCTCCATGATGTGGGTCTCGGCAAAGGGAATGCGCCCGCCGGGTTTGAAGGTGACGATGTTGACGTGCATGTCGTGACGCAGGTCGGACGGGTCGACGAAGCGGGTCGTGGCCCAGGTGCCGTTTGTGTCGGGCATGGCATTGGGCTCGACGTCGTCGTCATGGCTGACGAAGGCCTCGGGCAGGTCGATGCCGGGGGCCTCTTCATAACGTTTGCGCACCCAGTGGAAGGAGGCCGTTGCCCCGCTCCGGTTGCGGATCTGCCACTTGCAGGCAGGCGGCAGGAAGGCATAGCCGCCGGCGGTCAGCTCGTGGGCCGTGCCGTCGATGGTCACGATGACCACGCCGTCGGTGACGAAGATCACGCCTTCCGCGCCGGCGTCGGGCTCGGGCAGGTCCGAGCCGCCACCGGGCTGCAGCTCGACGATCAGCTGTGCAAAGCTCTCTGCAAAGCCGGAGAGCGGGCGGGCCAGGATCCAGGAGCGGGTCCCCTGCCAGCCGGGCAGGGGAGAGGTGACGATGTCGGTCATGCAGGCGGCCGGAATGACCGCATAGGCAGTGGTGAAGCGGGCCGGGTCGTAGAGGCTTTCGTCCTGTCCGGGCAGCCCGCCACGGGGCGTGTAGTAGGTGCGTGTCACGCGAAGATTTCCTTGAGCCTGTGATAGGCGATGCGCTCGACCTGATGGCAGGCCTCCGCAAATTCCGCGTCGGGCCCGTTGGTCAGTCGTGTCTTCATCGCCTCGGTGATCGTGGCCTTGGTATGATCTTTCACGCAGATGATAAAGGGAAAGCCGAACTTTTCGGTATAGGCCTTGTTTGAATTCTCGAAGAACGCGCGCTCTTCGTCGGTCAGCATGTCGAGGCCTGCCGAAGCCTGTTCGGCGGTGCTCTCTGGGGTCAGGCGCTTGGCCGCGGCCAGTTTGCCGGCGAGGTCGGGGTGGGCGGTCAGGACGCCGAGCACACGATCCCGGTCGGCTGCGCGGAAGGTGCGGGCCAGCACGGACCAGACGCCGATGGCACTGTCATGCGCGGGGCCCATCTCGAGCGCCCAGGCGCCTTCGGCGATCCAGGGGGAATGTTCGTAGACTGCACCGAAGGTCGAGACGAAGGTATCTCGGTCCATTTCGCTGGGCACCAGTTTCGGCGCCACGGGCGGATGGTTTTCCAGCCAGTGATTGTAGATGTCGATGCGCCGCGGGAACCAGACGTCGCCCTTGGCCTGGGCGTATTCGATGAACTTCTTCAGCGCGGCCATGCGGCCCGGACGACCGAGCAGGCGGCAGTGCATGCCGATGGAGAACATCTTGGGGCTGCCGGCTTCGCCTTCCTCGTAGAGCACGTCGAAGGCCCCCTTGAGGTACTCGAAGAATTCCTCCTGACCACCAAAGGTGGCAGGGCCGGCAAAGCGCATGTCGTTGGTATCCATGGTGTAGGGAATCACCAGGGTCTGATGGCCGTCGAATGTGCCCCAGTAGGGCAGATCGTCGTCGATGGTGTCGGAGACCCACTTCATGCCAAGCTCGGCCGCGAGCTTTACCGTGTTCATCGAGCAGCGGCCCGTATACCAGCCCTCGGGTTCACTGCCGGTGACTTCCTTGTGGAGCTTGATGGCGTCGAGCATCAGCTGACGCTCCTCGTCCTCGGGCATGTCCTTGTGCTCGACCCACTTCTTGCCGTGAGAGGCCATTTCCCAACCGGCCTCCTGCATCGCCCAGACCTGCTCCGGGCTGCGGGCGAGGGCATCGGTGACGCCGTAGACGGTGAGCGGCACGCCCTTTTCGGTGAACAGGCGGTGCAGCCGCCAGAACCCGGCGCGGGCGCCGTATTCGTAGACGCTCTCCATGTTCCAGTGGCGCTTGCCCTCCCAGGGAACGGCGCCGATCACCTCGGAGAGGAAGCCCTCGGAGGCCGCATCGCCATGAAGGATGTTGTTTTCCCCACCTTCCTCGTAGTTAAGGACGAAGGAGACCGCGACCTTTGCGCCGCCGGGCCAGTTGGCGTTCGGTGGGGTGGGGCCGTAACCGATCATGTTGCGCGGGTAGCGGTTCATGTGTTTGTCTCCGTCTGCAATGAGGGCCGGCGCATATTCGTACCGGTCGGAGAGGGGATTCAAGGGGATTTTCCAGGAAAGGAACCAGAATGGCCGAGGGCTTTCTGACAACGCATGTTCTTGATACCGCAAAGGGTGTGCCCGCTGCGGGAATGGAGGTGGTTCTCTATCGCCTGCAAGGAGACACCCGCGACGAGCTGGCGCGGATGACGACCAATGCCGACGGCCGGACCGACAGTCCGATCCTGCCGAAAGAGCATTTCATTCCGGGCACATACGAGCTTGAATTCCATGCCGGGGCCTATCTTGATGCCAGCGGCGTGCCGCCGGAGGAGCCGAGGTTTCTGGATGTCGTGCCGATCCGGTTCGGGATCTCTGACGCGACAAGTCATTACCACGTGCCGCTTCTTGTCTCGCCCTTCGGAATGAGTACCTATCGCGGCAGTTGAGCTGACAGCCTGTCCGAAAAAAGCAAAACGCCCCGCCGGCAACCGGCGGGGCGTTTCATTTGCAAGCTCGGAATGGCTTACTGGTTCGGGCTGATCGTGATCGCGACGCGACGGTTCAGGGCACGACCCTCGGGCGTCAGGTTGGTCGCGATGGGTTCTTCCTCGCCACGGCCGGTGGCGGTGATGCGGCGAGCTGCCACGCCATCGCCGACCAGGGCGCTGGCGACCGAGTTTGCGCGCTGCAGCGAGAGCTGCTGGTTGAAGGCCGCGGAACCGGTGTTGTCGGTGTGCCCCACGACCATGACGGTGGAGTTCGGGTATTTCAGCAGCGAGTTGGAGACGTACTGCAGGTCGGCAAGGGCCGAGGAGCTGAGCGTCGAGCTGCTGGTCGCGAAGAGAATGTCGTTCTGCATCGTGACGACCATCTGGTTGCCGTTCACGTCGACAGTGCCGGCATTGCCGAGGTCCTGCTGCAGTTCGCGGGCCTGTGCGTCGAGAGACGCGCCGATGGCGCCGCCCGCCATGCCGCCAGCGACGGCACCGATGGCGGCACCCTGCGCAGGGTCGTCGGAGATGATGGCGCCGGCCAGGCCACCGAGAGCGGCACCGATACCCAGGCCCGAGCGCGTGTTCTGATACCCGTCGTTCGGATCGGAGCAAGCAGTGAGCACGAGCAGAGCCGAGCCCGCGATGGCAAGTGTCGAATTTCTCAGAATAGTCATGGGTGCCTCATATGTCTGGCCGCGTTCTGCGGAGCTGCATGGTACGTAACCGGGATAGCCGATTGCATCGCAGCTCCCAACGACAATTATGTGAGAGTTAAGCGAGTTTTTGCTTCCGGCAAAAAGGTTTTAATACGTACTGTGGCATGGTTGCCCGTTTGCGAGGCAGGTTCCTGTGGTTCTGAAGCGGTTACAGCACGGGTATTGCGCAAGCTGTCTCAGGGCGTTTCTGCCTCGGCCCTTGCACCTTCCCACGCCAGCATGGCGCGTTTCACGGGAAGCCCCCAGTGATAGCCGCCCAGGGCGCCGCCCTTCCGGAGAACGCGATGGCAGGGGATCAGGAACGAGACTGGGTTTCGCCCGACAGCCGTGCCCACGGCGCGGTGTGCCTTGGGCGTGCCGATGGCACACGCCAGGTCGGAATAGGTGGTGACATGCCCGCTCGGGACGGCAAGGAGCGCCTCCCAGACCTTGATTTGGAAGGGGGCTCCCAGCATGTGCAGCTGCGTCTCGCCGCGCCCGGCAAAGGCGGGTTCGGCAAAGCAAAGAACCCGATCCGGCGCCTCGACATAGCTCGCGCGGGGCCAGCGCCGGATCATGTCCTGCCAGGCTTCGGTACGGCCGGTTTCCGAGGTGAAGGCAATGCCGCAGAGCCCCTTCTCGGTCGCCATGACGAGGGCTTCGCCAAAGGGCGTGTCCATATGCGTCCAGTGGATATCCAGGCCGGCGCCACCGGCGGCGTAGTCGCCGGGGCTCATCGCTTCCCAGCGCAGGAAGAGGTCGTGCAACCGGCTGGAGCCCGACAGGCCGGTATGCAGGGCAGTCTCGAGGGTGGAATGACGCGCGGCGAGAAGGCCACGCGCATGGTCGAGGGCAAGATATTGCTGGTAGCGCTTGGGCGAAACGCCGACCCAGGCGGAGAACTGGCGCTGGAAATGCGCGGGACTCATGCCCATGCGGTTCGCAAGGTCCTCCAGCGAGAGGGGGGCGGCGGAATTGTCGATTTCCGCGATGGCACGGCGCATCACCTGGTAGTGGTAGCTGGCCTCCCGGGAGACGTTGGGCGAAAGGGTATCGGGCATGGCGGGCGGATCGCTGATCTGTTGCTGCTGCTGTCACGAGGATAGGCAGCCCGGCTCTGCCTCGCGACCCGTTTCTTGCGCAAAGGCGCTGGCGTTGTCCGACATGGCAACGCGGGAGAAGCAGCGCAGAATGACGCCGCCGCGCCTCAGGCGCTGAGCAGGTCGAGCAGGGAGAGTTCCGGCGGCACGGTCGTGCGCAGCATCCGCGCTTCCTCCGGGCTGAGGCAGATCCGCGGCGGCGCCATGTCCTCGTCGAAGAGGCGCGTGGCGCGGACCACCGCCGGGGGCAGGTCGAGGCGCCGCGCCATGGCGGGATCGGTGCTCTCTACCCAGAGAGAGCCCGCGTTGATGATCTCGTGCGCTTCCAGGATGATCAGATGGTACGTCAGCCCGCCCATCGTCGGATCGTGCCGGGCCCGGTTGCGACGGGACACGTCGCAGAACCGTACGAGCGCCTCGCTCGTATTGAATTTTTCGGCGATTTCCGGGCGGTTGATCAGCCCGCGATGGCCGGGGGCGACGCGCAGCTTGTCCTTGAGAGCGCCCTGCGGCCCACGCTCGCCGCGCAGGAAGGTCATCGGTTGCGGCAGGAACGATCCTTCGGGAGTGCGGCGCAGCCGTTCGATGTGCAGGATCGGCTGGGCGCCGTTGTCCCGCGTGATGACCATGTCCCCGGGCGCCAGCCATTCGACGGGCAGGTCCCCTTCGAGGGTAAGGACCATGGTGCCGGGGCCCAGACCGGAGATGGGTTCGTAAGAATCGAGCATTGTCGTGCCTCCGCCCGCACATTCGCCACTTCCGGTTGATGCTGAGTTAAACCGGCTTGTTGCCGGGCCGCTTTCAGGGCAGAAACTCCGCATGGCCCGCCAATTGCCCTACCAGACGCTCCGCGAGATCTTTTCCCGCTTCCAGGCGGCAGAGCCCGAACCGAAGGGTGAGCTGGAGCATGTCAACGCCTACACGCTGCTCGTCGCGGTCGCGCTTTCCGCGCAGGCTACCGATGCCGGCGTGAACAAGGCCACGCGCAAGCTGTTCCCGGTGGCAGACACGCCGGGGAAGATGCTGGCTCTGGGCGAGGAGGGGCTGATCGAGCACATCAAGACGATCGGCCTTTACCGCAACAAGGCAAAGAACGTCATGAAGATGGCGAAGATCCTCGTCGAGGACTACGGCGGCGAGATTCCCAATTCCCGCGCGGCCCTGCAGGCGCTGCCGGGGGTGGGGCGCAAGACTGCGAACGTGGTTCTGAACATGTGGTGGCACTTCCCCGCGCAGGCGGTGGACACCCACATCTTTCGTCTCGGCAACCGGTCCGGCATCGCGCCGGGCAAGGATGTCGTTGCCGTCGAGAGGGCCATCGAAGACAATATTCCCGTGGACTTTCAGCTGCACGCTCATCACTGGATGATCCTGCACGGGCGCTATACCTGCGTCGCCCGCAAGCCGAAATGCGGCGCGTGCCTGATCCGCGATCTCTGCGAATACGAGGACAAGATTCTATGACCAAATACGACGTGATCGGTATCGGCAATGCCGTGATGGATGTGATCACCCAGAAGGACGACGCCTTCCTGTCGCGCATGGGCATCGAGAAGGGCATCATGCAGCTGATCGAGCAGGACCGTTCGGAAATGCTCTATGAGGAAATGGGCGAGCGGCGCCAGGTTCCCGGCGGCTCGGTGGCCAATACGGTGGCCGGTGTGGCCAACATGGGCCTGAAGACGGCCTTCATCGGCAAGGTCAGTGATGACGAGGTGGGCCTGAGCTATGCCAGCCAGACCGAAGCCGGCGGAACCGATTTTCCGAACGCGCCGGTCGTTGCGGGTGAATTGCCCAGCTCGCGTTGCATGATCTTTGTCACGCCGGATGGCGAGCGTTCGATGAACACCTATCTGGGGATCTCCTCGGAAGTCGGACCCGACGACGTGCCGGAAGAGGTCTGTGGCAATGCCAAGATCCTGTTCCTGGAGGGCTACCTCTATGACAAGCCGAAGGGCAAGCAGGCCTTCGAGACCGCTGCGCGCCTGACCCGTGCGGCCGGCGGCCTGGCGGGTATTGCGCTGTCGGATCCCTTCTGCGTGGATCGTCACCGGGAGGACTTCCGCAAGCTGGTCAAGGAGCTCGACTACGTGATCGGCAACGAGCACGAGTGGAAATCTCTTTACGAGACCGAGGACCTTGGGACCGCTCTGGAAACCGCGGCCAAGGAAAGCGGCCTGATCGTCTGCACGCGCTCCAGCCACGACGTCGTGCTGGTGAAGGGCGATGAACAGGCAGTCGTGCCGGTCAAGCCGGTGACGCCTGTGGATGCGACCGGGGCGGGCGATCTGTTTGCGGCCGGGTTCCTCTTCGGTCTCGCCACGGGGGCGGACCTGGCAACCTCCGGCAAGATGGGCGTCGTCGCGGCAGCCGAGGTGATAGGCCACTACGGCGCTCGGCCCGAGGCGGACCTGAAGAAGCTCTTCGAGGAGGCCGGCCTGATCTGACCGACGGTCTAATCATCTGCCTAGCTGGAGAAGGACAAGGGGGCGCGGCGGCGCCCCCTTTCGTGACGGGAGGAAGTTCATGGACATCGTGACGACAGCAAGCCTGCAGGAGGATCTGAAGGCCCTTGGCGTGTCGCTCGGAGACGGGCTCTTCGTGCACAGCGCGATGCGCCCCCTTGGCCAGGTGATCGGCGGGCCGCGTGCCGTGGTCGGTGCCCTGATGGCTGCGGTCGGGCGCGTGGGCCTCGTGGCGATGCCGGGATATTCCGACGATGCGAAATTCCCGCCCTCGATCAACCCGGAGGCCTGCACGGCCGAAGAGATCGAGGCGATCGAGGCAGCCGTTCCGGGGTTCGATCCGCAACTGTCGCCGACCGCCGGGATGGGTGCCATTGCCGAATGTTTCCGCACCTGGCCCGGAACAAGGCGCAGCGGTCATCCGACGATCTCGGTTTGCCTGAATGGCGTGGGAGCCGAAGAATATGCCGCCGTGCACGATCTGGAGTGGGCCTGTGGCCCGAATTCGCCGCTGGGAACACTGCGGGGGCGGGCACGCATGAAGATCCTGCTGGTGGGCGTGGGCTGGAACCGCTGCTCTGCCCTGCATACGGCAGAGGTGCTTGCCGACCACCGGCGGACGAAATCCAGACGCTTCAAGCTGCCCGGCGCCGAGCCGGAATGGCGCGAGGTTCCGGACGTGGCAAATGACATGAACCGGCTGTTCCCGTCGGTGGGCGCGGCCTTCGAGGCGACCGGCGCGGTGACCATCGGAAAGCTGGGCCAGGCCGAGGCGCGGATCTGCGACTATGCGGCGTTGGTGGAATTCGCCACCGGATGGATCAATGCCGCAAATGCCGAGAGCGGCGATCTGCACTAGCCGGCAAAGAGGCGGTCGAGGGCCGTGTCCAGCGGTGTTGCATCGGCCAGTTGCAGGCGCACGGGCAGTGTCAGGACCTTCTGCTGCCAGTCCCTGGGCAGGCGGACGGCGTCCTTCTCGGTGGTGACAAGCTGTGCACCGTGCTGCGCGGCATCCCGCTCCAGCCGCGTCATGAGGGCAGGGGTCAGTGGTTGGTGATCCGCGAGCCCCTCGGCATGGATCAG
This sequence comes from Pseudooceanicola sp. DL12, assembly GCF_056270665.1. Lineage (NCBI taxonomy): Bacteria > Pseudomonadati > Pseudomonadota > Alphaproteobacteria > Rhodobacterales > Paracoccaceae > Pseudooceanicola > Pseudooceanicola sp. DL12. Next base: position 4,106,782 of record NZ_CM149884.1, on the reverse strand, counting down.
CCGCACGCCGAGCCCCTTCAGCGTGGCAAAGAATTTCTCGGGGTGACCGATGCCGGCAAAGGCGAGCACGGGCAGGTCCTGCCAGGGCATGCCTGTCGGAAGCGGTGCCAGCTGTCCGCGCAGATGCGGGATGGTGATCGCCCCGCCCCAATCACGCGCGAAAGCCGCCTGTGCAGTTTCATCGCCGATGGACAGGAGCAGGTCGGCACGGGCGAGGCCCGTCGGGACCGGCTCTCTCAGCGGGCCGGCGGGGATGCACCGGCCATTGCCGAACCCCTTTGCGGCATCGACGGTGATGATCGAAAGCGCCTTCCGCAAGGCCGGATCCTGAAACCCGTCGTCCATCACGATGACATCTGCGCCGGCATCCCGCGCGGCGCGGGCGCCTTCTGCCCGGTCGCGCGCAACCCAGCCGGGCGCGAAGGCCGAGAGCAGCAGGGGTTCGTCGCCAGCCTGGGCCGCCGTGTGGATGCGGGGATCGACGCGGGTGGTTTCCGTCAGGCTGCCGCCGTAGCCGCGGGACAGGAAATGCGGGGTCAGTCCGCGCGCCGTGAGGCGCATCAGCAGATCCATGGCAGTGGGGGTCTTGCCCGTGCCGCCGGCGTTCAGGTTGCCGATGCAGATCACCGGGATGCCAGGGTCGATGGGGGTGCCACGCGACAGGCGGCGTGCCGTGGCGGCCGCATAGGCCCGACCAAGGGGGCCCAGCAGACGGGCTTGAAGGGCCGGACGGGCGGGAGCGGTGAACCAGTAGTCCGGCGCCTGCATCAGATCAGCCCTTTCTCGTCGAGACGTTCGGTGACCCAGTCGATGACGCGATCGGTCATCTCGGCGCCCTCGGTGGTGATCTGCCAGGCGGCGGCGGCCATGGTGGCGGCCTGGTCGGGTGCCAGCAGGCGCGACAGGGCCTTTTGAAGGTCGTCGGCGTCCCGCACGAGCCGCGCCGCCCCGGCCTGCGAGAGCCGCGTGTAGGCGGCGAGATGAGCCGGTACGTGGGGGCCGTAGATGACGGCAGAGCCGAGCGCCGCGGGTTCGAAGGGATCATGTCCCTTCATGCCCTTCTTCAGGGAGCCGGCCATGAAGGTTACGGGCGAGAGGCGGTACCACAGGCCCATCTCGCCCCGTGTGTCGGCCAGCAGGATCTGGGTTTCGTCGCGGGGCAGCTCGCCGTCGGACCAGCGCAGGAAGCGCCAGCCCTCCGCGGACAGACGCTCGGCCATGCCTTCGGCGTCCTCGGGATCATCCGGGACGAGAATCAACAGCAGCCGGTGGGCAAGCCGCGAGGCACTGCGCTGCGCGTCCAGGATGATGTCGAGCTCCGGGCCGTGGACCATGGCGGCGAGCCACAGCGGGCGTCCCGCCATTTCGTCGGCCAGCTCCTCTCGCTGCGCCTCGTCGCAGGGCAGCGCCAGTCCGCCTTCCTGCAGGTGCCCGGTGATCTCTATCCGGTCCACCTCGGCGCCAAGGCGCTGCAGGCGTCGCGCGCCGTTTCCGCGGGTCACGAAATACCGCGAGAACCCGGCAAGGAGGCGCCGCCCCTGGGGCACGCGCAGGCGCAGTCGACCCTCGTCGAAGGCATCGGCTTCGGCCTCGGCGAGAAGCATGGGCAACCCGGCCTTGCGGGCCTGTGACAGCATGAGGGGGCGCAGGTGGCCGGTCAGCCAGATCAGGACATCCGGTTGCCAGTGCTCGAAAAACTCGGTGACGGAGGGGGGGGCGTCTTCCGGCAGGATTGCCGTGTAGAGACCGGGCGTGGCCGGGCGGGCCGCCGCCAGGGCCGCTGGCCGTTCAAGGGTCAGCAGCACCGAACATGGTGCGTCTTCCTGGGCGATCAGCCGGCGGGCAAGCTGTTCCGCCGCCGGGCGGCGTTCAAGCCGCGGACAGTGGATCCATATGAGGGAGCCGCGCGGACGCGGCGGCTGCCCCCCGGAGTCGGGGCGCGTGCCGCGCCGGGTCAGCGCCTTGTAGGAGGCGGCCAGTCCGACTGCACGCGCCATGGGGGTTAGCCCAGCTCCTCGGTCGTCGAGGCCTCGAGTTCCTCGTCGCGCAGCCGGTGGATATGGGCGATGTAATAGCGCATGTGGGCGTTATCGACGGTCTTTTGAGCGGCTGCTTTCCAGGCGTCGAAAGCCGAGGCGTAATCGGGGAACATGCCGACGATGTCGAGGTCATCGACATTGCGGAAGACGTTCTTGGACGGATCGACAAGTTCTCCGCCGAAGACAAGGTGAAGGCGTTGCGCCATGGGCTGACTCCTTTCAGGACTGAACGGGCCGGGGCCGGGGCCGGGGCCAAACGGGCAATGCGCGCGCAAACTGCGCAGAAAGGCCCCTGCGGTCAAGTGCGGCGCGGCGGAAGACCGGGATCTCTCTCCGGCGCAGGGGCCAGCCGTGCCACCATCTCCTGATGCAGCGCAGGGCCGGCGGCGACAACCCCATCAAGCAAAGGTTTCGGATTATTGAACGACAAAGGTGAACCTGCCCGTGTGGATGCCACGGCACCGGCCTCTTCCGCGATCAGGGCGCCTGCGGCGATATCCCATTCCCAGCTGGGGCGCAGGGTGATCATGGCGTCGTAGCGCCCCTCGGCCACCAGCGACAGCCGGTAGGCCAGCGAGGGTCGGTAGACCCGCTCGAAGGCCGGCACGGCGCCCAGCCAATGGGCGGCGTCGTAGTTTGGCCGCGCGGCCAGAAGCGTGGCGCCGGCGAGCTCGGTGCGGCTGCTGCAGCGGATGGGGACCCCGTTGAGGCGCGCGCCGTCCCCCCGCGTGGCCGCAAAGAGCTGATTGCTGACAGGCAGGTAGACGACCGCGGCCACGATGCGCCCGCCACGTGCCACGGCCAGGGAATGCGACCAGGCACCGTCGCCCTTCATGAAGGCACGGGTGCCGTCGATCGGATCGATGATGAAGACGCTCTCGCGCGACAGCCGGTCGGGATCATCCGGGCTCTCCTCGGAGAGCCAGCCATACCCGGGCCGCGCGGACCGAAGCTCGCGCTGCAACATGTGGTTCACGGCCAGGTCCGCCTCGGTCACCGGGCCCTGGTCGTCGGGCTTTTCCCAACTTTGGGCCCCCGACTCGGCAAAGCTCAGGGCAATTTCTCCGGCGGCGCGGGCGGCATCGGTCAACAGGCCGAGGTCGTCCTGAAGACCCCCGTGGGAGGCATCAGGTTCCTGCAAGCGTCATCCCTTCGACCAGAAGCGAGGGAACGACGGTGCCGCGCCAGAGGCGGGCGTCGTTGCCAGGCGTCATCGCCCGCAGCATGTCTCGCAGGTTGCCGGCGATGGTGCATTCGTTCACCGCACGGGTGATCTGACCGTTCTCGACCCAGAAGCCCGCGGCTCCGCGCGAGTAGTCGCCCGTGTTCGGGTTGATGGTGGAGCCGATCAGCGAAGTCACCAGAAGGCCGGTGCCCATCTCCTGCATCAGTTCCTCGCGGGTCTTGTCGCCCTGGGTCAGGGCCAGGTTCCATTGTGCCGGGGAGGGGGGCGAGGACAGGCCGCGGGCTGCGTTGGCGGTGGAGGTCATGCCGAGCTTGCGCGCGGTGGCCAGGTCGAGCGTCCAGCCCCTGAGCACGCCATCGGAGACGATCTCGCGGCGGGCGGTGGGCAGGCCCTCGGCATCGAAGGGGCGGGAGCCGGCGGCGCGCAGGCGGAGCGGATCCTCGATCAGCGACAGGCCCTTGCTCAGGACCTCCTCGCCCAGGCGGTCGGAGAGGAAGGACGAGCCGCGCGCAATGGCAGCCCCGTTGATCGCCCCGCAGAGGTGACCGATCAGGCTTGCGGCGATGCGTTCGTCGTAGAGCACCGGGTAGGCGCCGGTCTTGGGGGCACTGGCGCCCTGCCGGGCAATGGCGCGTTCCGCCGCGGTACGGCCGATTTCCTCCGGGCTGCGCAGGTCGCCCTGAAAGATCCGGCTGTCACCGTCATAGTCGCGTTCCATTCCGGCCCCGGTGCCGGCGATGGCTACACAGGACGTAGACCGCGAAGTGCGGCGATAGCTGCCGGAAAATCCGTTGGTCGCGGCGAAATAGACCTCGGAGGCGCCATAACCCGCACCGGCGGATTGTACCTGGCTGATGCCTTCGCAGGCCAGCGCGGCGGCCTCGGTCCGGGCGGCATCGTCCTGCAGGGCCTCGGGGGCGGGCTCGGGCGCGGGATCGAACATCTCGAGCCCGTCACCGGTGCGACGGTCCGAGAGCTGCTCGGGATCGGCGAGGCCGATGAAGGCGTCTTCAGGGGCTTCCCTTGCCATCGCAACGGCGCGTTCGGCCATGATGGCAAAGGTTTCGGGGCGGGAATCCGACCCCGACACGCAGGCCTGCCGCTTGCCCACGAAGACGCGCAGACCGGTCTCGAAGCCTTCCGAGCGTTCCGCGTGCTCCAGCGTGCCGCCGCGCACGTCGATGGAGACGGAGCTGCCCTGGCGGGAAATGGCATCGGCGGCGTCTGCCCCGGCTGCGCGGGCAGCTTGAAGCAGGGCCTGGGTGAGATCTTCGAGGGAATGCGTCATGGGAGCCTCTGGAGGGAACCTCCCTGACGTAGCCTCTGGGGGCTACCGGATCAAGGCGGCTGGCCGGGCAGGGCGCCGGGCCAGCCGAGATATCATTGAATTGACTGTCGGATCACGGCATCAGGGGTTGGCCGTTGATCAGCAGCGACTGATCCGGCGTGATCTCGATGGTGGTCGCGAGGTCATCCGGGCCACTGACCTCACGCGTGAACATGCCGGCGAACATCGGGATCATCATGGCCTGCTGCGGCGGGATCACGCCGGCCTTGGACAGGGTCTGGATCAGGTCCATGACGCCATTGGCGGCAATGTCCACGGTGCCTGTCACCTGCGGGAAATCCCCGAACTTGCTGGTCGCGTCGTTGTCCACGGACAGCTGGCCCTTGGCGGTAACCTCGGCGCCGAGGCCCTGCACCAGAAGTTGGTCGATGGCCAGGTTGTCGACCTCGATCGGCGGCTTGCCCGACGGCAGAGCGGCGAAGGCCATCGGGTCGGAGGGATCGACCAGCAGCTTGCCCTCGCCCGAGAGCGTGGCGGAGACGGTGACCGGGTCACGGGGCAGTGCGTTCTCGGGGTCGATCATGGCCCAGGCCATGTCCGGCACGGAGGCATCGGTCACGTCGAAATGCATCGAGAAGGGCTCTGCCTCGTCCGTGGGTACCATCGGGCCGGACAGGGCGGCGGAGGTCGACGCGATGGAGAGCATGATCGGCATGGGCAGCGATTTCCCGGTCACGCCAAGGGCGATTTCCTTTGTCGTGCTGTCGTAGCCGAAGAGCCCGTCCTTGACGGTGGATCCCATGCTGCCGGCGCCGGAGGCCATGGTCATGGTGATCTTGTCGCCGTCCTCCTCGACGGTTGCCTGGCCCTGCAGGGAGTCGAAGAGCAGGGTCGAGGTCGAGGTCATTCCGGCGGCGATACGGTCGGCCATCGTCGCGGTGGGCAGGCCGCCGGCCATGGTGGCCGCGCTGTCCATGTCGAGGCCGTTCATCGTGAGATTAAGCGTAACAGGTTGATTGTCTTCGGCATCTTCCGGCGGCGTGATGGTGCTGTCGACCGTGATGCTGCCGATGGTGACATCCGTGGTCAGGGTGTTCTCGTCGCCCTGCTTGATCTGCGTCGTGCCGGCCATGTCCGCCAGCTGCAAGCTGCCCGTGGCAAACTGGGAGCCATCGGCCGGATCGGTCGTGCTGAAGCTGAGCGTGGCGTCCGGGCTGTTCGATGTATAGGTGATGTCTTCCGGGGTGCCTGACGCGACGAGCGACATGTCATCCGAAGTATAGCTGCCGGTCGTCAGGATATCGCCACCGGGATTGCTGCTGCGGATCTCGTAGCTCCAGGGCTGGACCGGTGCGATGGAGACGCTGTCGGGGGCCGCAGCGTCGGGAAGAAAGGTGATGGCGCCTGTCGTGATGGTTTCGACCGCGTCGGTGCCGGTACCATCGGGTTCGCTCAGGGTCAGCTTCAGCTGATTGACGATGAGGCCGTCCTTGTAGGGCTCGACGTCCGCCTCGGTGGCATAGCCGGATTCCTCCAGAAAGCCCTTGAGCTGGCCCCAGGCCTCCTCCGGGGTCAGCGCAAGGGCGGGCGCCGCGAGGGCAAACTGACCGGCGAGGACGACCCCACCGGCGACGAGAACATGACGAGACATGGGCAACTCCTGATAAGCTTGAAGGGAAAGTGGGGAAGCGGTGGCACGGGGTCAAGGCGAAGCCTGCTCACGGGCGTTCACGTGCACCGCTCCGCCGTGTCACGGCGTGGGATGCAGCCGGGGGTGGACCAGGGGGCAGGGCTTCGCTACCCCTCGGTGCAGGACATCTGCGCGCCGGGCCTCGGAAGAGGCGGCGCCGGCGCGGCCAGGACACGACAGGAGAGAGAGCATGACGGATCTGACCGGCAAGACGGCAATGATCACCGGCGCCAGCCGCGGCATCGGAGAGGCCACGGCGCGGCTTCTGGCAGGGGCCGGGGCGCGTGTCGTCCTCTTGGCACGCCGGGGCGACGACATCGCAACCATCGCCGGCGAGATTGGCGAACAGGCCGTGGCCATCCCCTGTGACGTGTCGCGCTTCTGGGAGGTCGAGGCCGCGGTACAGAAGGTTGTCAGCACCTTCGGCAGCCTCGACATCCTGATCAACAATGCCGGCATCCTGAAGCCGATCGTTCCTCTGGCAGAGGCCGACCCCGAAGACTGGGGCAATGTGATCGACGTGAATATCAAGGGCGTTTTCAATGGCATGCGCGCGGCGATGCCAGTGATGATGGCTCAGGGCGGTGGCACGATCCTGACCGTCAGTTCCGGCGCGGCGCACCGCCCGCTGGAGGGCTGGAGCGCCTATTGCACCTCGAAGGCCGGGGCTGCGATGCTGACGATGTCTGCGCACCTGGAGGGGGCGGAGCACGGTCTGAGGGTCATGGGGCTGAGCCCCGGTACGGTGGCAACGCAGATGCAGCGCGATATCAAGGCCAGTGGCGTGAATGCGGTGAGCGAACTGAACTGGGAGGACCACGTGCCGCCCGAATGGCCCGCAAGGGCCCTGTTGTGGATGTGCGATCCGGCCTCGGATGCGCACCTTGGCGAGGAGCTGTCGCTGCGCGATGAAGGCCTGCGCCGGACCCTGGGGCTGATCGGATGATCCGCGTCGAGAGCCCGGAGGAGGGGCTTTCCCTGATCACCATCGCGCGACCCGACAAGGCCAATTCCCTGACGCCGGACATGCTGGAGACGCTCTGCGAAGCCTTTGAAAACGCGAGGGAAGCGCGGGGCGTGATCCTGACGGGCGAGGGCCGTGTCTTTTCCGCGGGCGCGGATCTCGAGGCCGCGAAGGCCGGCCTTGGCGTCTCTCCGCTCTGGGAACGGCTCTCGGGGGCGGTGGCGGAGGTCGAGGGGATGACCATCGCCGCGCTGAACGGCACCCTGGCCGGCGGCGCAATGGGCATGGCGCTGGCCTGTGATCTGAGGATCGCGGTGCCTGGCGCGAAATTCTTCTATCCTGTCATGCGGTTGGGCTTTCTGCCCCAGCCCTCGGACCCGGGCCGGATGGTGGCTCTGATCGGGCCGGCCCGCACCAGGATGATCCTGATGGGGGGCCAGAAGATCACCGCCGAAGAGGCCCTTACCTATGGGCTGATCGACCGGATCTGCGAGGGCGACGTGGTGGCGGAAGCGCGCGGGATACTGGGCGATTGCCTGGCTGCGGAGCCGGTGCATGCAAGGGCCATCAAGGCCATGTGCAAGGCGCCGTGAAACGCGTCGGTATTCCGGAAACGGCGTATTTCCAAGCCATTGAAATGGCCGGATTCCAACGTCGGTATTACGTCGGTATCGCGTCGGTATTGCGTCGGTGCGAAATCGGGCAAATCCGGGCCGCGCGAGCGCGCCCGCCGAAGCCTCCGGCGGGGATATTTCGGGCCAGATGAAAGAGCGTCACCGCTCCCCGTCATCTGGCCACAAATATCCCGGGGGAGGCTCCGAAGGAGACGGGGGCAGAGCCCCCTCTGCTGTTACCGCTTGCGCCGCCGGCCGGGCGTCCTGGAATGGAACGCGGGTGGGCGCCTTGCCACCCAGGCGGCGAATTTCGCCAGCCGCGGGTGGGCGCGGAGCTTTTCCGGGGTGTCGTAGGCGCGGGCCAGTTCCCCCTCGGTCAGGGTGGCATGAATCTCGTTGTGACATATCTGGTGCAGAAGCACGGTCGGCCCGCCCTTGCCGCCTTTCAGTTTCGGCACCAGGTGATGCAGGCTCTGCGGGGCCTCGGGCGGGATCGGACGCAGGCAGAGCGGGCAGAGTGGCACGGTCTGCGAGGCAAGCGGCGGGGCGCGATCGGGCTGATTGTCGGATGGCGGCACTTGGATGCTCCTTGCCGGCACGATAGCAAGGGCGTTGAGAAAAGCGAGGGGGCGCAATGCGGCAGGCACTGGTGATCGGCGGGGGCCCGGCGGGTCTGATGGCGGCGGACGAGCTGGCGGGCGCGGGCCTGCGGGTGGTGCTGGCCGAGAAGATGCCGACCCTGGGGCGCAAGTTCCTGATGGCGGGAAAGTCCGGGCTGAACCTGACCAAGGTCGAGGCCCCCGAGGCCTTCCTGTCGGCCTTTGGCGAGGCCGCGCCGCAGCTGAAGCCGATGATCGACTGCTTCGGGCCGAAGGAGGTGCAGCGCTGGGCCGAGAGCCTGGGCGCGCATCTGTTCACAGGCACCACCGGGCGGGTCTTTCCCGAGGAGATGAAGGCCTCGCCCCTGTTGCGGGCCTGGATCCGGCAGCTGTCGGACCGGGGTGTCGACATGCGGGTGCGCTGGGCCTGGCGCGGCTGGGAGAAGGGCGCGGCCCTTTTCGACACGCCCGAGGGCCGGCAGGAGATCCGCCCCGATGTCACCGTGCTTGCCATGGGCGGCGCGAGCTGGCCGCGGCTTGGCTCGGACGGCGGCTGGACCGGGGCGGTGGGCCATGTGGCGCCCTTTGCGCCGGCGAACTGCGGCTTTCGCGTCGGCTGGAGCCGGCACATGGCGCCGCATTTCGGCGCGCCGATCAAGGCGGTGGCGCTGCGCGCCGGTGGCCAGGAGAGCCGCGGCGAATTCGTGCTGAGCCGGGAGGGCGTGGAGGGCGGCGCCATCTATGCCCTGTCGCGGGTGCTGCGGGAGGGGGCGCTGCTGCGGCTGGACCTGCTGCCGGACCTGGAGGCCGGGGAGATTGCCGCGCGGCTGGCGCGGGCGAAGCGCGGCGAGAGCATGGCCAACCGGCTGCGCAAGGCGCTGCACCTCGATCCGGCCAAGCGCGCCCTGCTGCAGGAGTTTGCCCGGCCGCTGCCCGAGGAGCCGGGCGCGCTGTCGAAGGTGATCAAGAGCCTGGAAGTGCCGCTGGGCGGGCCGCAGGGCATCGACCGGGCGATTTCCACCGCGGGTGGCCTGCGGATGGATGCCATGGACGCGCACCTGATGCTGCGCGACCGGCCCGGCGTCTTTGCCGCGGGCGAGATGCTCGACTGGGAGGCGCCCACGGGGGGCTATCTGCTGACTGCCTGCATGGCGACCGGCAAATGGGCCGGTTTCCACGCCGCCCGCTGGAGCTGAGGGCGCTCAGCGGCGCAGGGCGAGGCCCTTGATCTCGTGCTCGGAGGCCTGGGCAGCCTGGTAGGCGGGGCGGGCGCGCATCCGTGCGGCATACTCCAGCAGCTGCGGATCCTCGACCGCGAATTTCGCCACCTGGGCCCAGTCGAGGCAATGGGTGGCGATGATGTCCGGCACGGTCATCTCCTCTCCCATCATGAAGGGGCCCTTGAGTCGGGTCGAGAGCTTGCGGATGTTGCGTTCGAACTCCCAGCGGAGCGAGGTCTTGATCTCCTTCACGCGCAGCTCCTCGGGCAGGATGAAGCTGTGGCGGGCCGACATCCAGATCAGCCCCTCGATCTCGTCCACAACCTGCTGGGTCACACCATCCTGGCGGGCGCGTTCGTAGGTGCCGGCGGGAAAGGTGAAGCGCTTGTGGTGATCGGCAAGGAAGGTGACGATGGCCACGCTGTCGGTCATCGGCCTGCCGTCGACGAGCAGCACCGGCAGCTTGCCCAGCGGCGTATGCGGCGAGACGATATCGTCATGCGGATGGGCATCGGTGCGCTGATAGGGCACGCCCAGTTCCTCCAGCATCCAGATCACCCGGAAGGAGCGGTTATGGGCACCGCCGATTACGTTGTACATCCTGTCCTCCGTTCCCGTATCGCGGGAAGAAGAGCGCCGATAGAGATGAAAATCCAGTGAAATCTTGGACGATTTCGCCGCGTCACGGCGCAATCAGCGCGGCCGGCCCATCATGGCGAGCCGGATCAGCATGCGTTCGACCAGGGCCATGCCCGGTGCCGTGGCCCCGGCGGAGCGCAGCGTGAGGTCGGTATCGGTGATCAGGGAGAGCGCGGTTTCGAGCTTTGGCGCGCCCCAGGTCGAGGCCTGGCGCATCACCCGGTCGCGGCGCGGCCCGAAGACCGGCGGCCGCAGCTTGCCGATGCCGGCGCCGGGCCCGTCGGGGTGGGCGGCGACGGCGTAGAGGGTGCGGAAGTGCCGGATCGCGGCGATGCAGAGACCCGTCGGGTTGGCGCCCTGTTCCTGCAGCCGGGCGAGCATCGGCCCGATCTCTCCGGTGCGGCCCTCGGCGGCGATGTTCAGGATGTCGTCCATCTCGGCCTCGGTGGAGGCGGGGGCGCAGAGGGCGACCTCGGCCCCGGTGAGGGGGGTATCGTCGCGGAACTTGTAGAGGGCGATCTTTTCCACTGTCTGGCGGAAATCGCCGGGATCGACGGTGAGCGCCAGGTCCGAGAGGTCGCGGAGCACCTCGGGGGAGAGTTTGGTCAGGCCGGCCTTGTTCAGGGTCGCCTCGATCTCCTCGCGGCTGGGCGGGTCGTCGTAGATGCCGCAGGCATAGGCGTTGCGATGGTTCTCGAAGGCCTTGCGCAGTTTCGACGTGGCCTTGAGCCCGCCGGCGCAGACGATGAGCTGGGCGTCGCCCTCCTGCCAGTCCTCGAGGGCGGGCAGGATATGGGCTGCGTTGTTCTCGGTCGCGCCGTCGAGGAAGACGACGCGGGGGCCGGGAAAGAAGCTCTGGGCCTTCACGGCGTCGAGCAGGGCGGCGGGATCGCGGCGCAGGTCGGAGGCATGCATCCGCGTCAGGCGCATCTCCTCCTCACCCTGGGGGCCGACGAGGGCGGCGACCATCTCCTGGCGGCGGAGCGAGATGCGCATCGCGTCGGGGCCGTAGAGCAGCACCCCGAGGCGGTCGGCCTCGGGTTTCGCTGCATAGCGGGCAATGTCGCGGGCGGCGAGCTTCATCGCGGCGCCGTCACGTGGCGGAGGGCGGGGTGAGGGGGGCGGGCGTGTAGGTGGCCACATCGCGCATCAGCTTGGGCACCAGCAGGTCGGTGAGGATCTGCATCAGCCGTTCGTGGGCCGAGGCCTTGGCGGCCTGGGTCGCGACGGTGGAGCCGGAGGCGGAATAGCCGGAGAAGGAATTGACCGAGCCGCGGCCGATCTCGTCGCCGGTGGTCGCGTCGTTGAGGACATAGGCCAGGGTGCCGATCACGTTGAACCGCGAGGTGACGCTGTCGGAGGTGACGGCCATGCCCTCTTCGCTGACGTCGAGCTTGAGGTCGAGGGTGTAGCGCGGCGATCCCTGCAGGCGCCCGAGCTCGCCCTCGAGCGTCTCCACGAGGATGTAGCTGTCGAGCGTGTTGGGATCGGGGATCTCGGTCACGCCGTAGAGCGCGGCCCCGGCACCGCCCGGCGCATAGGCCGGGGTGAAGCCGCAGGCCGCCGCCGCGCCGAGCAGGGGCAGGCCGATGGCCGCGCCCCTGAGGAGGGCGCGCCGGGTCAGCCTGTGGTCTGCAGCGTCTGGTTTATACGACGACATTCACGATCCGTCCGGGAACGACGATGACCTTCTTGGGCTGTGCCCCGTCCAGCGTCTTTGCGACATTCTGCTGGGCCAGGGCAAGTTTTTCAACCTCGTCCTTGGGCATGTCGACCGGAACGGTGATTTCGCCGCGGCGCTTGCCGTTGACCTGGATCGGCAGGGTGACGGTGTCTTCGACCATCATCGCCTCGTCGGCCACGGGCCAGGCCGCCTGAGAGATCAGCCCCTCGCCGCCGAGCATCTGCCACATTTCCTCGGCCAGGTGCGGCGTCATCGGCGACATCAGCTGTGCCAGCACCTTGACCGCCTGCTTGCGCACGGCACCGGAGGCCGGCGATTTCTGCACGAAGTTGGTGAAGGCATAGAGCCGCGCGATGGAGGCGTTGAAGCCGAAGCTCTCGACACCAAGGGTCACGTCGCGGATCGCCTTGTGCATCTCGCGCAGCAGGGCCTCGTCGTCGGCGGGCTTGCCGGCGGCAGCTTCGTCCAGCTCGGCGGCCAGGCGCCAGACGCGGGCGAGGTGCTTGGAGGCGGCCTCGGCGCCGGCGGCGGTCCATTCCACGTCACGTTCGGGCGGGCTGTCGGACAGCACGAACCAGCGGGCGGTATCGGCGCCGTACTGGCCGATGATCGCCACCGGGTCGACCACGTTGTTCTTCGACTTGGACATCTTGGCCGAGGGGATGATCTCGACCTCGGTGCCGTCCTTGAGGAAGCCGCGACCATCGCGCAGCTCGACCTCTTCGGGGTAGTGATAGACCGGGCGACCCTCGGCAGATTTGGTCTGATAGATCGCGTGGGTCACCATACCTTGTGTGAAGAGCGCGTCGAAGGGCTCGCGCGATTTCTCCGGCAGGTGGCCCGTCTCGTTCATCGCGCGGGCAAAGAAGCGCGAATAGAGCAGGTGCAGGATCGCATGCTCGATGCCGCCGATGTACTGGTCGACGTTCATCCAGTAGGCGGCCTCGTCGAGGTCCGTGGGCGTGGTGGCATGGGGCGCGGTGAAACGCGCGTAATACCAGGAGCTGTCCACGAAGGTGTCCATCGTGTCGGTCTCGCGCTGAGCCTTGCCGCCGCAGGCGGGGCAGCTGCAATCGCGCCAGGTCGGGTGACGATCGAGCGGGTTGCCGGGCACGGAAAAGTCGATCGGCTTGTCGCCCTCGTCATAGGGCAGCTGGATCGGCAGGTTTTCCTTTTTCTCGGGCACCACGCCGCAATCGGGGCAATGCACCACGGGAATCGGGCAGCCCCAGTAGCGCTGACGGGAGAGGCCCCAGTCGCGCAGGCGGAACTTGGTCACGCCCTTGCCGATGCCCTTTGCCTCGCAGAACTCGACGGTGGCGTCGATGGCCTCGTTGCCGGTCATGATCTCTTCGCCGGCGACGCGGCGGAGGAAACGGACACGGTCGGGCTTGGGCGGCACAAAGGCGCCCTTGGCCGGGTAATCGCCCTCGACCGGCTCGAAGACCGGGGTGATCGGCAGGTCGTACTTGGTGGCGAACTCGTTGTCGCGCTCGTCATGCGCGGGCACGCCGAAAATGGCGCCGGTGCCGTAATCCATCAGGATGAAGTTGGCGATCCAGACCGGAAGTTTCCATTCCGGATCAAGGGGGTGGGTGACGGTGAGGCCGGTGTCGTAGCCCAGCTTCTCGGCGGTCTCGATGGCCTCTTCGGTGGTGCCGCCCTTACGCGCCTCGGCGCAGAATTCGGCCACCTTCGGGTCTTTCGCCTCGAGCGCCTTGGCGAGCGGATGGTCGGGCGAGATGCCCACGAAAGAGGCGCCCATGAGCGTGTCGGGGCGGGTGGTATAGACCTCGATCTGCTCGAAGCCTTCCGCAGGCGCGGTGAGATCCCAGGCGAACTGCAGGCCGCGCGACTTGCCGATCCAGTTGGCCTGCATCAGCTTGACCTTGGCGGGCCAGTTGTCGAGGCCGTCGAGGGCCGTCAGCAGGTCATCGGAGAAGTCGGAGATCTTGAAGAACCACTGGGTGAGCTCCTTGCGCTCGACCAGGGCGCCGGAGCGCCAGCCGCGGCCGTTCTCGACCTGCTCGTTGGCCAGAACGGTCATGTCGACCGGATCCCAGTTGACCACGGCGTTCTTGCGGTAGACGAGGCCTTTTTCTAGGAAATCCAGGAACATGGCCTGTTGCTGGCCGTAATATTCCGGGTCGCAGGTGGCGAACATGCGCGACCAGTCGAGGCCGAAGCCGAGCGGCTTCATCTGTGCGACCATCGTGTCGATGTTGCCGTAGGTCCAGTCTTTCGGGTGGCCGCCGGAGGCCATGGCGGCGTTTTCCGCCGGCATCCCGAAGGCGTCGAAGCCCATCGGGTGCAGCACGTTGTGGCCCGTCGACAGCTTGTAGCGCGCGATGACGTCGCCCATCGTGTAGTTGCGGACGTGGCCGATGTGGATGCGGCCCGAGGGATAGGGGAACATCTCGAGCACGTAATACTTCGGCTTGCCGCCTTCGCGGGTGGCCTTGAACACCTGGGCGTCATCCCAGGCCTTCTGCCACTTCGGTTCGATTTCGGCTGCGGAATAGCGCGACATGGACGCTCCCTTTGCGATCTTGGTACGGGGTCTACGGGGCGGGTTGATAGGGCGGCGCGCGGCGAGGGTCCAGCGTTTTAAGCGGATGGTGGCTTTCAAGCGGTGCGGGGCGCAGCTAGTCTGGCACCCGCAGGCGAGGGGGCCAGGGAGGGCGCGCGTTGAAAATCCTGTTCATTCACCAGAATTTCCCCGGCCAGTTCAAGCACCTGGCGGTGGCTCTGGCACGGCGCGGCGATGACGTGCGGGCCCTGACCTTGAGGGTGAAGGAAGAGGGGATCTGGCAGGGGGTGCAGATGTACCCCTATGCCCTGGGCCGCGCGCGCAAACAGGCGGTGCATCCCTGGCTGCTGGACATGGACAGCAAGGTGACCCGCGCCGAGGCCTGCTACCGCGCGGCGGTGAAGATGCGCGAGGCGGGCTGGTCGCCGGAGGTGATCATCGCGCATCCCGGCTGGGGCGAATCGATGTTCCTGCGCGATGTCTGGCCCGCGGCGCGGCTGGGCATCTATTGCGAGCTCTACCACAGGCCGGGCTATCCGCAGGCAGGCTTCGACCCGGAGTTCGAGAAGCCCGACGACGGCACCGATCCGCTGCGGCTGCGGATGAAGAACCTGCACAACCAGGTGCATTTCGACCTGGCCCAGGCCGGTATCAGCCCGACGCGGTTCCAGGCCGATACCTTTCCGGCACGGTTCCGCGACCGCATCGAGGTGGTGCACGACGGCATCGACACCGGCGCGGTGCGGCCCGACCCGGCCGCCCGGTTCCAGGTGCCGGAGGGGCCCGAGCTTGGCGCGGATGACGAGGTGATCACCTTCGTGAACCGCAACCTGGAGCCCTATCGCGGCTACCACGTCTTCATGCGGGCGCTGCCGGCGCTGCTGCGGGCGCGGCCCAGGGCGCGGGTGCTGATCACCGGGGGCGAGGGCGTATCCTATGGGGCGGCGCCACCGACGGGCACGACCTGGAAGCAGATTTTCAAGGACGAGGTCTGGGACGGGATCCCCGAGGCGGACCGGGCGCGGGTGCATTTCCTGGGCAAGATCCCCTATCCGCAGTTCCTGAAGATGCTGCAGGTCAGCACCGTGCATGTCTACCTGACCTATCCCTTCGTGCTCAGCTGGTCGCTGCTGGAGGCCATGGCGAGTGGCGCGGCGGTGGTTGCCTCGGACACCGCGCCGGTGCGCGAGGTGATCCGGCACGGCGAGACCGGGCGGTTGGTGGATTTCTTTGATCGCGAGGCGCTGGTGCGCGAGGTGGCGGCGCTGGCCGGTGATCCGGTTCTGCGCGAACGCCTGGGCGCCGCGGCGCGGGCCAGTGTGGTGGCCGAGTACGACCTGAAGACGATCTGCCTGCCGCGGCAGCTCGACTGGGTCGCGCGGCTGGCCACGGCGGAGGCGGGGCCGCTTCCGGAGTGAGCCGGGCCCGGCAGGACATTGCCGGACATGGCGGGACATTGCCGGACATGAAAAAGGGGCCGCGCGGGCCCCTTCCTTTTGACGTGACGCGGTGAAACCCGCTGTCAGTACTTGCCGGCCTGCACGCGCAGCTGCCGTGCGCGGGTCAGGATGGCATCCTCGACCGCCCGCTGGGTGCCGGCATCCACGGCGCCGCCGTTTGCCGTCTGCAGGGCGACGTTCAGCGAACGGGCCTCGAGCGCGGGGTCGGTGATGTAGACGGTGGCCTGATAGGCGCGGCCGCCGCCCGGGGGCACGCCGGGGCCGAAGACGATGACGCCCGAGAAGGGGTCGACCGATTTGACCGGCATGAAATCGAGCACGTCGAGGGACGCGTTCCAGAGATAGCGGTTCACGTCGACCTGGCGGCCCTCGTCGGTGATCTTGAAGATATCGAAGACCGAGCTCTTGCTCTCGGGCGCCGCGTTGCGGCCGCCGGTGCCGGAGTAGCTCTCGGTGTCGCCGGGAATGCCGCCGGAATTGCCACAGGCCGAGAGTGCCAGAAGTGCTGCACCGGCGATCATCCCGATTCCGCGCGAAATTTTCATGTCGTGCCCCGTTCCAGTGGTTCACCCCGATCTAACGAAGCGGGCGGAGCGGAGCAAGGCCCTTAGAAGGATCGGCGTGGCAACCGGCGAAGATGCCGCGAGAATCGGAAAACTTTCGCCTGATGGCCGTGCGTTGCGGGCGCGCTCATCCGGGAGCTGCGGGGCGACCACGAGACGGTCGGGGCTCCGGGGGAGAATGGGACGGGTGCCGGGACGGCCAAGTGGCGCGATGGCCTGGCGACTCTTTGAGGCCCGCACGGGCCACGGCGGGCAAAAGGGCCGCAGACCCTTAGGAACAGGCCCGAAATCCCCCCGGAACGGGCTGTGGCATAAATGACACCGTGGGGGGCGGACGCCTGAGCAAAGGCCGGAAACATGGGGCTGTGGGGGCTGAGTGTGGCAGAGTTGCACCAATCCCCGATGTGCTTTCCCCCGCTTTGTCGGGTGTGCTTGCCAAGAAGGGGGGAAACAAGAGAAAGACCACTCATGCCCAATTCGGATTCTCCGGCTTGGGGCAGACTGAGAAACCGAGGGAAACATCATGAAAAAGATTCTCTTTGCAACCACCGCGCTGGTCATGACCGCCGGTGCTGCTGCAGCAGACGTCTCCGTGTCCGGCTTCGGCCGTTTTGGTATCGCCGACTCCGGCGTTGACGGCACCGGCACCTACATCGAGCAACGCTTCCAGTTCGACTTCGTCGGCGAAGTTGAAACCGACACCGGCCTGACCGTCGGCGGCAAAATGCGCGCTCGTTCGCAAGAGTCCAAGACCTTCTCGGACACCGACGGCGACACCTTCACCACCGAAGACGCAACTTTCAGCGGCGCCCAAATGTACGTTGAAGGCGGCGGCCTGAAGCTGGAAGTCGGCAACATCGACTACGCTCTGGACAACATGCCGGGCCTGGGCCAAACGATCGGCCTCGCCAACTGGCAGTCCGCTCTGAAGAACGCTCCCGGCTACTCGTCGCGCGGCTCGAGCAGCACCGGCGCAGCCCTGATCTACTCGATGGACGGCTTCACCGGTCACCTGTCCTATGACATGACCGCAGAAACCACCGACGTCTACGTTTCGTACGACTACGCCGGCTACACCTTCGCTCTGGGCTACATGGACACCTACGACGTCCTGGCCACTGAATGGGCAGCATCGGTCTCCGGTTCGCTCTCCATGTTCGACTTCAACATCGGCTACACCGACAACCAAGACGGTGGCGGTGTCTGGACTGCCGGTGCATCGTACGACGTGAACTCCGCAATGGATCTCGGCCTGTACGTCATGTACTACGACAAGCTGGCAGCTGGCTCGACCGACGAAGTCGCAGCTAACGGCACCTCCGAAACCGGTGTTGGCGTTGACGCCGGCTACGACCTCGGCAACGGTGTTGGCCTGCACGGCGGTGTCTACAACATCAACGACACCACCGCATACGACTTCGGCATCTCCTTCAGCTTCTGATAGGCGATACGTATCGTAAGGTACGAGAGGGCAGATCTTCGGATCTGCCCTTTTCCTTTTGCGGGCGCTCCGGTCGGGGCGCCTGCTTTCGTCTGGGCAATTGAAACTTTGCCGCAGTTGATGTTCCTTGGCCCCGGAGACGCCCCCGCGGGGGGCCTGGGTGACCGCGCCGCCGGACGGCGGGACGCGGGGCGGAAGAAGAGGAAGAACCATGTCGCTGAGCGAAATCCGGAGCCGTATCGAGAAGGCCTGTAGCGAGGCCGGGCGCGATCCCGCGGAGGTGACGCTGATCGCCGTGTCCAAGACCCAGCCCGACGAGAAGGTGCGTGCTGTCCTGGAAGAGGGGCAGCGGGTTTTCGGCGAGAACCGGGTGCAGGAGGCCGCCGGCAAATGGCCCGGGTTCCGCGAGGAATTCGAGGGCATAGAGCTGCATATCATCGGGCCGCTGCAGTCGAACAAGGTGCGCCAGGCGATGGAACTGTCGCAGTACATCCATTCGGTGGATCGCCCCAAGATCGCCCATGCCATCGCGCGGATTGCCGACGAGACCGGCGCCTGCCCGAAGCTGTTCCTGCAGATCAACACCGGAGAGGAGCCGCAGAAGGCGGGCGTGTTGCCTAGCGAGGCGGATGCATTCGTGGCCGAATGCCGGGGGCTGTCGCTGCCGGTCGAGGGGCTGATGTGCATCCCGCCGGTGGAGGAAGAGGCCAGCCTGCATTTCGCCCTGCTGAAGAAGATCGCCGAGCGCAACGGGTTGACCGGGCTGTCGATGGGGATGTCGGGCGATTTCGAGAAGGCGATCAGCTTTGGTGCCACCCATGTGCGGGTGGGATCGGCGCTGTTCGGAGCGCGCGATTACGGCTGAAGCGGCGGGCATGTGGCGCAGGGGCGCCGATCCGTATTTATGGAAAGATGAAGGGGCGCCGTTGAGCGCCCTTTTTCATCCCGTGGGGGCTAGGGGACGAGGATCCGGGTGCCGGGCGGAAGCTCCGGCGCCAGGCGATGCAGGTGGTCGCGGCGGAGCGCGATGCAGCCTGCCGTGGGATAGCCGGGGCGGCGGAACTGATGCAGGAAGATCGCCGAGCCGCGGCCGGGCACCGCGTGCGGCCAGTTCCAGTCGAGCACGAAGAAGAGATCGTAGAGCGGATCGGCGCGGCGCAGATCCTCGTGGCTGGCCGGGAAGGGCGCGGTGACGTGGTGGTTGTAGGCCGGGTGATCCGGCGCGTCGCACCACAGATCGCGGGGGCCGATGGATCGCGCCCAGGGGGCCGGGCGGGCGATGCGGTCGGCCCGGTACCAGAGCTGCTCCACCGTGAGCAGGCCGCGCGGCGTTGCGCCGTCGCCCTCGCGCTTGTCGGCGGTGAGGCCGCCGCGCCCGAGGGTGCAGGGATAGGTGACATGGCCGATGCGCAGGCCCATGGGGGTGAGGCGGATCATAGCAGGTGTCCCGACTTGGCGGCCTTGGTCGCGAGATAGGCGCGGTTATGGGCGTTTTCGCCGACCTTCAGCGGCACCCGTTCGGTTACCGCGATGCCGTTCTGCTCCATCATCGCGATCTTGCGCGGATTGTTGGTGAGCAGGCGGACCTGCGCGAAGCCCAGCCGTTGCAGCAGTTCGGCGCCGAGGCGGAAATCACGCTCGTCGTCCTCGAAGCCCAGGCGGTGGTTGGCCTCGACCGTGTCGAAGCCCTGATTTTGCAGGGCATAGGCGCGCATCTTGTTGGCGAGCCCGATGCCGCGGCCCTCCTGATTGAGATAGAGGAGCACGCCGGCGCCCTCCTGGCCCATCTGGGTGAGGGCGGCGTGAAGCTGCGGTCCGCAATCGCATTTCAGGCTGCCGAGGACGTCGCCGGTGAAACAGGCGGAATGCAGGCGCGCGAGCACGGGCAGGTCTCGGGGCGGCTTGCCGATCTCGACGGCGTAATGCTCCTCGCCGCCATCCTCGGGCCGGAAGACATGCAGGCGGCTGGCCTCGGAGAAGACCGTTGGCAGGCGGGCGGAGACGACGGGCTGCATCGGACTTGCCGGGTCGAGATGCGCGGCGGCGCTGTCGGGGAGGAGCGTGAGGGTATTGGCGCGGGCGACCTCCTCGGGGTGCGCGATGTCGAGGAGCAGGGCCGCGGGCAGCAGGCGCGCGGATTTCACCAGGCGGATCGCCAGGCGGTGCAGGTCTGCGGGGCCCTCTCGCAGGGCGGTGAGCGGGCCCTTCATCGGCACGGCGAGGTCATCCGCCGGGTCGGCCAGGGCGCAGATCCAGCTGCGCGCGGCATCCGCGGGCATCGGCAGCCGGGCAAGATCCCCGTCATAGGCGCGGGTGCGCAGGGTTTCCGCCCGGCGGGCCGTGATGGCGAGAACGGGGCGCCCCGGCAGGGCCTGGAGCGCGCGCAGGCGCGGGGTGGTCAGGGTCTCGGCCGCGAGAACGAGGGCGCCGGCGCCGTCGGGGCCGGCCAGCACCACGGGCAGGCCCATCCGCAGATCGGCCCGGGCCCGGGCGAGGCGTTCGGTGATATCGGGGGCGAGGCTCATGCAACTGTCCTGTTCGGGGCGCCGGAGAGGCGGCTCTGGGGCGCCTTGTTAGCGCGGAACGCTACAGGTTTGAAACATTTCCCGTGATCGCAACACGAGCGCGTGAGGCTTTTGCAGCAAAACTTGCCGGAACACGAGAGGCTCCTCATGTCGTGATCAGAGAAACGGAGGGCCTTGAAATGGCACAATTGAAACGGATCCTGCTGGTCGATGATGAAGACGATCTGCGCGAAGCCCTGAGCGAACAGCTTGTGATGACCGAGGATTTCGACGTCTTCGAGGCCGATAGCGGTGCCGGGGCGATGCAAAAGGTCAAGGAAGGCCTGTTCGACCTGATCATCCTCGATGTGGGTCTGCCGGACACGGACGGGCGCGAGCTTTGCAGGCTGATGCGCAAACAGGGCGTGAAGAGCCCCATCCTGATGCTGACCGGGCATGATTCGGATGCCGACACGATCCTTGGTCTCGACTCGGGGGCCAACGACTACGTGACCAAGCCGTTCAAGTTCCCGGTGCTGCTGGCCCGGATCCGGGCGCAGCTGCGACAGCACGAGCAGAGCGAGGATGCGGTTTTCCAGCTCGGGCCGTACAGCTTCCGCCCGTCGATGAAGATGCTGGTGACCGAGGACGAGAAGAAGATCCGCCTGACCGAGAAGGAAACCAACATCCTGAAGTACCTCTATCGTTCGACCGAGAGCGTCGTGCCGCGCGATGTGCTGCTGCACGAGGTCTGGGGGTACAACGCGGGCGTCACGACGCACACGCTGGAAACCCACATCTATCGTCTGCGTCAGAAGATCGAGCCAGATCCCTCGAACGCCCGGCTGCTGGTGACCGAGAGCGGCGGATATCGGCTGGTCGCGTAAGGTTTTCCTGACTTTCAGGGACAGTAGAAGAAATGTATGTTAATCGCATGTTCCGGTGGAACTATCCCGAGCATATCCGGGTTTGATATGCACCTCCCTGTTGGACTGACCCGGGCCTCTGGCCCGGGTTTTTTTCTGTCCGGCGCCGGAAAACACCAGGATAGAAGGGCTTTTCGCATCCTTGGGGGGTCAGAATTCGTCCCAGCCGTCGTCCGAGCCGGTGACCGCCGGCCCGTTGACCACCTTTTTCGCGGCGGGGGCGGGAGGAGGGGGCGCAACCGGGGCAGCCATGGCGGGGCGCCGGCCCTGGGACGGGTCGCCGGTGCGGAAACGTTTCATCAACAGACTCAGCTCCTCGGCCTCGCGGTTCAGGGCAGTGGAGGCGGCGTTGGTTTCCTCGAACATGGCGGCGTTCTGCTGGGTGACCTGATCCAGTTCCTTCATGGTCTGGTCGATCAGCGAGATCGAGCTGGACTGCTCGTTGGCGGAACTGGCGATCTGGGACACGAGGCTGGCGACATTGGCGACCGAGGCGGCAATGCGGCGCAGCGCCTCGCCCGCCTCATTGACGAGGGTCACGCCGGTTTTCACCTGCTCGGTCGAGGTGGCGATCAGCTGGCTGATCTCTCGGGCGGAGGTGGAGGAGCGCGCGGCAAGGGCGCGGACCTCGGTGGCGACCACGGAGAAGCCACGGCCGGCCTCGCCGGCACGGGCGGCCTCGACCCCGGCATTGAGCGCCAGGAGGTTGGTCTGGAAGGCGATGTCCTCGATCACCAGGATGATCTTGGAGATTTCCGAGGAGCTCTGCTCGATGGCGGCCATGGCCGCGATGGTGCGTTGCACCACGGCATCCGATTCCTCGGACTGGCCCCGGGCATCGTCGGCCACGGTGCTGGCGCTACGGGCGGCATCGGCCGTGGCCCGGACGTTCGAACTGATTTCCTGGATCGCGGTGGCGGTGTCCTGCAGAGAGGCGGCCTGACGCTCGGTGCGTTGCGCGAGGTTGTTCGAGGCATTGGCAATGCTGTCGGCATCCTCGGAAACAGCGGCGGCGTTGCGGATGACCTGCTGCAACGTCGCGCGCAGCTCGGCCACGGCGGAATTGAAGTTCTGCCGCACCGAATCATGCTCGGGGTCGAACGGCGTGTCGATCTCGATCGAAAGGTCCCGCTGGGCAAGCCGCTGGAGGGCCGAGCCAAGGCCTTCGACCACCGCCTCCTGAATGCGGGCGGCGGCCTCGCTGTCGGCCTGGGCGCGGCTGGCTGCATCGCGGGCCTCCTGATCGGCCGCGGCTACCTGGGCGTCCAGAGCATGCCGCTGGCGGATCGAGAGGAAGAGAACCGCGGCCTCGACCACGACGATCGCGCCGTGCATGGCGGTCCGTTCAATGTTGGAGAGCAGGTCGCCCGAGGGATAGATCAGCGAGGGCATCAGCACGGAGAGCGCCAGGTGGTGCACGGCGATGACGGCGGCGCAGACCACGATCACCCGGGCGTCGGACATCGACATGGTGATGGCGAGCAGGGCGAAGAAGAGCATGTGGCTGTCGATCTGCCAGGCGGTTCCGGCGAGCGCGGCGGTGAAGGCCATGGCCTGGCCGATCAGGCCGAGCCCGACGAGCAGGCGCCCGGTGGCGTGCCCCATCTGATTGCCGGCAAAAGCGACGCCCGCCATCATCAGCGAAAAGATCAGGGACGGCAGCAGTGCATTTCCGGAGAGCAGCGCGGCAACCGGGGCCAGTGGCACAAGGGCCAGGGCCATCTGCATGTTGCGTTTCATCGCCCGGTAACGGGCCTGCCGGAAATTGTTCTGGCTAACGTTCATGTCTGTACTCCGCACAGGGACGCGACGGCCTGTCCGTCCACGACGAGAAAGGGACCGGCGGCGCGCAGCCTGTCCCCGAATTCGGGATCATCGGATTGCGCCAGGGAGGCCAGATGCGCGGCCACGGGGCCGACACCGTTGCCGCCGGCGCGCGCAATGGCGGCCTCGCGATCAATCCATGGCGGGGCCATGACGAGGACCAGCCCGTGGCTGGCAGGCGGCAGTGACAACAGCGTCACCACCGGCCCCATGACCGCCATCAGGAAGATCGTCAGAAGGATTGCTGCCGTATTCAATGCGGCCTCTCCACAGGTCCCTTACCGACATCGGCATAGGGCCAATCCATTTCCGCGCGGTTAAAGATAGAAATTTCACGGCAGGCTTCGCGGGCCCTCTCGGGGAGGGCCCATTCGGCCGGGCGGTGCTTCCCTCGCCGGGCGGCGGATGCTAGGCACGGCGGGCCGATCCCGGAGCGCCCGTCAGAAGGAGGACGTCATGGCCTTTACCCTTGCCACCTGGAACATCAACTCGGTCCGCCTGCGGGAGCCGATCGTCTGCAAGCTGATGGAGGAGGGCGCGCCGGACGTGCTGTGCCTGCAGGAGTGCAAGAGCCCGGTCGACAAGATCCCGCTGGAGCGCTTTCACGAGCTGGGCTACGTGCACATGGTTGCGCGCGGCCAGAAGGGGTACAACGGCGTGGCGATCCTGTCGAAGCTGCCGATCGAGGACATGGGCGACAAGGATTTCGCCGGCCTCGGCCATGCGCGGCACGTGGCCGGGCGGCTGGAAAACGGTGTGACCATCCACAATTTCTATGTGCCCGCGGGCGGCGACAAGCCAGACCGGACGATCAACGAGAAATTCGGCCAGAAGCTCGACTACCTGACGGAGATGCGCGACTGGTTCCGCAGCGAGGTGCCGGAAAAGGCGATCCTGGTGGGGGATCTGAACATCGCGCCCCGCGAGGACGACGTCTGGGATCACAAGAAGCTGCTGAAGGTGGTCAGTCACACGCCCATCGAGGTGGAGCAGCTTGCCGAGACGCAGGCGGCGGGGAAATGGGTGGACATCACCCGGCAGGACATCCCGGAGGGGAACCTCTATTCCTGGTGGTCCTATCGCAGCCCCGACTGGGACGCCGCCGACAAGGGGCGGCGGCTGGACCATGTCTGGGCGACGCCGGACATTTCGAACGCGGCGCATTCCAGCCGGATCCTGCGCGAGGTGCGCGGCTGGGAACAGCCCAGCGACCACGCCCCGGTTTTCGCGAGTTTCGACCTGTAGCGGGGGCGCCTAGCGCCGCTGGGCGGAGCGGGCGGCGACCCCGGCAAGGATCATGCCGCCCATCACCAGCGCAAGGCCCAGCAGGAAGACCGGCGACAGGCGGTTGCCCAGAAGGACGACCGCCGAGATCACCCCGATCAGCGGTACGCCGAGGGTGAAGTTGGACATGGCGAAGGTGCTGATGCGGCGCCCGTGTTCCGCCGAGATCACGAAGCAGGCCGAGGTGGCGACGGGGCCGATGAAGATCAGCAGCTCGACCAGGTGCCGGTTCCAGGCGATGCCGGTGGGCGCGCCCTCGAGCGTGGCGGCGATCAGCGAGAGCGGGATCGTGGCGAGCAGCATCTGCCAGGGCGCGAGGCTGAGCGGGGTCGCGCCCCAGCGGTGACGACGCACGTGCAGGATCACCAGCGACCAGCAGATCGCCCCGGTGAGAAGAAAGCCCGCCCCCATGAAGGCGCCGGGCTGCGACCAGTCGGTTTCCAGCGGTGAACAGACGAGCGCGACGCCGGCAATGCCGGTGAGCACGGCGAGAAGCTGGGCCCGGCCGGGGCGTTCGCGCAGGAGCGCCCAGCCGAGCAGCACCGTCCAGAGCGGCGTGGTATAGGCCAGAAGCACCGAGTGGCTGGTGTCGGTCTTTGTCATGGCGATCATGCCGAGGCCGGTGAAGGTCATCATCTGCAGCAGGCCGATGGAGAGCACGATGGGCATGTCCTGGCGGGTCGGCAGGCGCAGCTCTCCGCGGGCGGTGACGAAGGCGAAGAGGCAGAGCGCTGCAGAGCCGAAGCGGAAGGCGGCGAGCCAGAGCGGCGGGATGGTGACCAGCGCCAGCTGCGTGGCGGGCCAGCTGAGCCCCCAGAGCACCACCATCATCACCAGCCAGAGCCGGGTTGCGGGGGCGGCGATCGGGCGGGCGGCGGAGACTTCGGCGAGGGACATTCTTCTTCCTGACAATTGGCAGGGGAAAAATGACGGGCGTTCGGAGAAATGTCCGACCTATGAAACCGGGTGATTGCGATATATCGGTGAATTTGACCAGAATTTGCCAAACGAAAGGTGAAATATGCCCAAGGCCCGCGCCAAGCTGGATGATGCCAGCCTGAGGATTCTGGACGCGCTGCAGCAGGACGCAGAGCTGAGCAATGCCGAGCTGGCCGAGCGGGTGAACCTCTCGGCCTCGCCCTGCTGGCGACGGGTGGCGGAGATGCGGGAGCGAGGGGTGATCCGGGGATCCGTGGCCCTGGCCGACCCGGTGCAGCTGGGACTGCTGGTGAACGTCTTTGTCCACGTGACGCTGATGCAGCAGGACAAGGCCACGCTGAAGACCTTTACCGATGCGGTGGAGGGGCGGCCGGAGGTGATGGAATGCTACCTGATGACCGGCGAGGCGGATTTCATGCTGCGCGTCGTGGTCGAGGATCTGCTGCGCTACCAGGAGCTTGTACTGGACTGGCTGACGCAGATCCCCGGCGTGTCGAACATCCGCTCGAGCTTTGCCCTGAACCAGGTCAAGTACACCACGGCGCTGCCGACGGGGCACCTGACGGGCGGAGAGGGGCGCCGGTAAGGGCGCCCCATCAGGCCCGCGGGTTCACGCGGCGTTGCGCAGGGCGCGGCGGAGCTCGAACTTCTGGATCTTGCCGGTGGGCGTCTTGGGCAGCTCGCGGAAGCGCACGGCCTTTGGGGTCTTGAAACCGGCGAGGTGATCGCGGGCAAAGGCGATCAGCTCGTCCTCCGAGACGTTCTTGCCGTCCTTCAGCTCGACGAAGGCGCAGGGCACCTCGCCCCATTTCTCGTCCGGTTGCGCCACGACGGCACAGAGCATCACCGCGGGATGGGACATCAGCACACCCTCGACCTCGACGGAGGAGATGTTCTCTCCGCCCGAAATGATGATGTCTTTCGCCCGGTCGGAGATCTGCAGGTAGTTGTCGGGGTGCTGCACGCCGATGTCGCCGGTGTGGAACCAGCCGCCGGCAAAGGCGCGTTCGGTGGCACGCGGGTTCTTCAGGTAGCCCTTCATCACCGAGTTGCCGCGAATGACGACCTCGCCCTGGGTCTCGCCGTCGCGGGGCAGCACGTTGCCTTCGCCGTCGATGATGGCGGTGTCGTCGACCGAAGGCAGGGGGAAACCCTGCCGGGCCTTGAGCGCGGCGCGTTCGGCCTGTGGCCGGTCGCCGTCGCGTGCCTCGTCCCAGATGCACATGGAAATCGCGCCGTAGGTTTCGGTCAGGCCGAAGACCTGGGTGACGTTGAAGCCCATGGGTTCCAGCGCGCCGAGTACCGAAGGGGCAGGGGGGGCGCCTGCGGTCATCACCTCGACCTTGTGATCGAGGGGGCGGCGGGCCTCCTCCGGGGCGTTGACCAGCAGCGAGAGCACGATGGGCGCACCGCCGAAATGGGTGACGCCCTCGTCGGCCAGCGCATCGAAGATGGTGCCGGCGTTGATGTCGCGGATGCAGACCATGCAGCCGCCCAGCTGTGGCAGCAGCCAGGGTTTCGACCAGCCGTTGCAGTGAAAGAAGGGCACCACGCCGAGATAGCGGGTGTAGAGCGGGATGCCCCAGCCGGTGGCATAGCCGAGCGCGTTCATGTGGGCGCCGCGGTGCGAATAGACCACGCCCTTGGGCCGGCCGGTGGTGCCGGAGGTGTAGTTGAGCGCGATGCTCTCCCATTCGTCCGAGGGCATCAGCCAGCCGAAATCGGGATCGCCGGTGGCCAGGAAATCCTCGTATTCCATGTAGTCGCCGAAGGGGCGCACGCCGGCCTGCCGGTCGGCCACCTCGATCACAAGGGGCGGCTCGCCCTCCATGTCGTCAATGGCATCGGAGAGCACGGGGATCAGCTGGGGGTCGCAGAGCACCACCTTGGCGCCACCGTGTTCGAGGATGTAGCTGATCGTCTGGCTTTCCAGCCGGGTGTTGATCGTGTTCAGCACGCCGCCACAGGCCGGCACGCCGAAATGCGCCTCGGCATGGGCAGGAACGTTGGGCAGGAGCGTCGAGACGACGTCGCCGGGCTGGACGCCGGCCCCTGCCAATGCCGAGGCCAGCCGCGTGGCCCGTTCGAGATATTCGGAGAAGGTCTTGCGGAAGCTGCCGTAGACGAGACCCTCGCGGTCTGGCCAGATCTTGGCGGCGCGTTTGAGATTGTTCAGCGGTGTCAGGGGCGCGAAATTCGCCTCGCAGCGCCCAAGTCCGGTTTCATCGGCCATCCAGCCCATGTCTTGTACCTCTGTCTGTTGCTGCAGGGGCAAAGGGTACAGATCAGGGGCCGGGGGTCAAACGGATGTCCGGATGAGGCGCGCCGGGCGCGCTGTCGTGATCAGAACGCCGCCAAGAGAAGCACCCAGCCCGAGAGGACCACGGCGCAGATCAGGCAGAAGACGCCGTTCCAGCGGATCGCGACATCGGCCGGGGTGGCATCGCCCAGCCGTGCCGAGAGCATGACCGAGGCGGTGAAGGGCGATGTGAGCCCCGAGAGCGCCCAGCCTGCCGTCAGGGCGAGCACCATCGGCACCGGCGAGATCCCGAGCACCTCGGGGGCCGGCAGAAGCGGACCGAAGAGCGAGACGAAGAGGATCGGGTTCATGCCGATCTGCCCGCCCAGCGGGATCAGCACGATCGGCAGGATCAGCAGGAGCCAGACGGGAATCACCGTGAGATCGAGGCCGGTCTGGGCCACCAGCGGGGCCAGCAGGGCGCCCGCGGCACTGCCGATGAAACCGGCCATGGAGAGCAGCACCATCTCGCTTCGGAAGGAGGGCAGCTCGGAGAAGACGAACTGCGAGACGTGGCCGGTGAGATGCAGCCCGGCGGTGCCACTGGGCGCCATGCGCAGCAGCCACAGGCCCGAAACCGCCGGCACGATCAGCAGGACGACGCGCGAAGCGGGCAGGCCCAGTACCACGTGGACCACGACCACCGGCACGGCGATGAGCAGCAGCAGGTAGAGCACAGGCAGCAGGGCGTGGACGGTGTCCGGCTCGCCCTCCGGGCGGGCCGGGGCCTGGCCGGGGCGGAGCCTGGGCTTGAAGATGCTGTCCATCTGCCAGCCGATCCCGGTCATCAGCGCGGCCGAGCCGAGCGCGGGCAGCACGATGGCCCCCCAGGTGGCGCCGGGAATCACGGTTGTGGAAATGACGACGGAGAAGGCCAGCGGCGACCAGAACAGGCTGCTGGCAAAGCCGCGATGCACCGCGGTGACCATGCGGCGCTTGCGGATCTGGCGGATTTCGGGGTCGGGTTCGCGCTCGGCCGAGTTGCGCGCCATGGTGCCCAGCAGGGAAATCGCGCCGTAGTTCAGCACGAGGGCAAAGATCTGCCCGCCGATGGCCAGCGCGGAATAGCGCCGGCCGGGGGGCTGGCTGGCGAGGTAGACGGCGGCGCGGGTGATCGCAGCGGAGAGCTCTGCCGCGTGGCGCAGGGTGGCCAGGGCGCAGAAGAAGGCGAGGATGAAGGCGGATTGGCCGAGGGCCTTGCCGAGCACCGCGGCCCAGTCTGGGCTGGTCAGCAGGGCATAGACCGCCAGCGCCAGGCTGAGCCCCACGAAGACCTGCCGCGACGGGCGGACGCGGGGGGTCAGCAGGGCGATCGAGGCGATGGTGGAGAAGCCCGCCACCCAGCGGGCCGGGGTGGAATCGAACCAGCTGCCGATGATCACCGAGAGGACGACGAGACTGAGGGTGATGCCGACCAGCCGGTCGGGAAGAGATGGGGTGGTGTCGCCGGGCAGAGAGAAGCGCATGCCTTGCCTTTCGCGGCCCGCTTGCGGTCATGTCGGCAGGGGAGCAGCCGGCACGGCGGGCCCTTGGGGGCCGAGGGCCCCGTTCAGCCAGTGTTTCCAGCCAGATAGCCTCGCCCTGCGCGGGAAGGCAAGCGATGGCAGCCATGTGTGCCGCGAATGGCGGCCCCTTGCGACGGCTGCGGACCGCTTGGAAAACCTGACGTTAGGGTCCATATAGAGCGCAAGAAACAGGGATAGGGAGCTCTCACCATGATCGAGCTTGGAACCGGAAATGCCAATGCTGCCCCCGCGGGTGGCTACGTGAAGGATGTATCCGAGGCGGATTTCATGACCGAAGTGGTCGACGCCTCGCAGGAAGTGCCAGTGATTGTCGACTTCTGGGCGCCCTGGTGCGGCCCGTGCAAGACGCTGGGCCCGGCGCTGGAAGAGGCGGTGAACGCCGCCGGCGGCAAGGTCAGGATGGCCAAGGTCAACGTCGACGAGAACCAGATGATCGCCGGACAGATGCGGATCCAGTCGATCCCGACCGTTTATGCCTTTTTCCAGGGACAGCCCGTGGATGGCTTCCAGGGCGCGCTGCCGCCCTCGGAGGTGAAGGCCTTCGTCGACAAGCTGGCCGGGATGGCCGGTGACGACGGCGGTCTGGAAGAGGCCGTGGCCGCGGCCGAGGAAATGCTGGCCGAAGGGGCTGCTGCCGATGCGGCGCAGACCTTTGCCGCGATCCTGCAGGAAGACGAGAAGAACGCCGCCGCCTATGGCGGGCTGGTGCGCGCCCATCTCGCGATGGACGATCTGGACCAGGCCGAGGCGGTACTGAACGGCGCGCCGGCGGAGATTTCCACCGCGCCGGAACTCGAAGCGGCCCACGCCCAGCTGGAACTCGCCCGGCAGGCCGCCGACGCCGGCCCGGTCGCCGAGCTGACCGCCAAGGTCGAGGCGGATCCTTCCGACCTGCAGGCCCGGTTCGACCTGGCCCAGGCGCTCTATGCCAATGGCGCCGTGCAGGAGGCCGTGGACCAGCTTCTGGACCTGTTCCG
Organism: Pseudooceanicola sp. DL12; assembly: GCF_056270665.1. Taxonomy (NCBI): domain Bacteria; kingdom Pseudomonadati; phylum Pseudomonadota; class Alphaproteobacteria; order Rhodobacterales; family Paracoccaceae; genus Pseudooceanicola; species Pseudooceanicola sp. DL12. The sequence continues at coordinate 4,076,586 of NZ_CM149884.1, read as the reverse complement.
CCGTGACCGGGAATGGAACGAAGGCGCCGCCAAGCAGCAGCTTTTCACAATCTTCGAGGCTCTCAAACCGCAGGATCCGATCGCCCTCAACGGTCGCAGAAAACTCAGCTCGATGATTTTCGCGTGATCGGGGCCTTTCCCGATCCGCGTTGCGTCCTAGAGTTGTTCTCATGATGAAGCGCGTAGACCTCCCCGATGTCATCCCGGTTTTCCCCTTGCCCGGCGCGCTCCTGCTGCCCCGGGCACGGCTGCCGCTGCACCTTTTCGAGCCGCGGTACCTGGCGATGTTCGACGATTGCCTGAAGACACCCGGCCGGATCATCGGAATGATCCAGCCGAACGAGGTGCCGGGCCGTGATGACAACGGCCTCTACCAGATCGGCTGTGCCGGCCGGCTGACCCAGTTCTCCGAGACCGAGGACGGACGGTACATGGTCACGCTGACGGGGATCTCGCGGTTCCGTGTCGGCGAGGAGGTCGAGGGCTTTACCCCCTACCGCCGGTTCGAGGTCGACTGGGAAGGGTTCGATGCGGACATGGGGCCCACCGAGCATGACCCGGGCTTCTCCCGTGAGAGCTTCCTGAGGCTGCTGTCGCGCTACTTCGAGGACCAGGGGCTGTCGACCGACTGGGACACGATGAAGGACGCCGATGACGAGCTGCTGATCAATTCGCTGTCGATGCTGCTGAACTTCGACCCCGAGGAAAAACAGGCGCTGCTCGAGGCGCCCTCATTGCAAACCCGCCGCGAGACGCTTGTCACCCTGCTGGAATATGCCCTGCGTGGCGGCGACGGACAGGAGATGATCCAGTGACCGATACCGCTTCCGAGACCCCGAAGGACATGCCGCAGGCCGAAGAGAGCCTCTTTGACCGCCGCATGCTCGAGGCGCTGGTCTGCCCCGAGACCCACGCGACTCTCAGCTACGATGCCGCCAGGCAAGAGCTGGTCTCCGAGGCCGCGGGCCTGGCCTTTCCGATCCGCAACGGCATCCCGATCATGCTGGTCGACGAGGCGCGCCCGCTTTCCGAAGACGCGTGAGCCGATGCCGGGTGAATGAAACCTGAAGAGCCGCCCATGGATCCTTGTTGGATCCTCGGGCGGCTCTTTTCATCTGGCCGGAAATATCCCGGGGGAGGCTCCCGGCACGGGAGGCGGGGGTAGAGCCCCCCATGTCTTCAGCGCATCAGTGCCGGCAGGTCGCCGGTCAGCCCGGCGGCCTCGCGGATGAAGCTGCGGCGCAGCCGGGGCATTCGGGCCACGGCGCCGAGGCCCAGGTCGCGGCCCAGCCGCAGCAGCGGGTTGTCGTTGGAAAACAGCTTGTTCGTCAGGTCGGTGGCCATGGCCAGCGTCGAGGTGTCGAAGCGGCGCCATTCCTGGTAGCGCAGCAGCACGTCGATGGCGCCGATGTCCTCGCCGCGGTGCTGGGCCTCGTCGAGCACCTGCGCCAGGGCGCCCACGTCGCGCAGCCCGGCGTTCAGGCCCTGCCCGGCGATCGGGTGCATGCCATGGGCGGCATCGCCGATCAGCGCCAGCCGCCAGTCGGCGAAACGCTCGCAGACCGAGAGGCCCAGCGGGTAGGTGAAGCGTTTGCCGGCGAGCGAGATCTCTCCGAGGAAATTCCCGAAACGGGGCCGCAGGGCGGCGAGATACCCCTCGTCGTCGAGCGCCTGGATGGCCTCGGCGGTGGCGTCCTTCTCGCTCCAGACGATGGAGGAGACATTGCCGGGCAGCGGAAGGATGGCGAGGGGGCCGGGGGGCATGAAGAACTGGTGCGCGACGCCCTCGTGCGGCAGCTCGTGGGCAATGGCGCAGACCAGCGCCGTCTGCCCATAGCCCCAGCCGCGGCGCTTGATGCCGGCGCGCAGCGCGGTGCCGGAGCGCTTGCCGTCGCTGCCGACCAGGACCCGGCCGGAGAGCATGCGCCCTGAGGCGAGGGTGACAGTGGCCGCGGTGGGGGTGATCTCCTGCGACAGGACCGTTTCGCCGTTAAGGGGCGTGATCAGCGGTTCCTCGGCCATGGCGTCCTGGAAGGCGCGGCGCAGGTAGCGGTCTTCGAGCATGTGGCCCATGGGGCCTTCCTCGATCTCGGCGTGGTCGAAATGCAGGAAGAAGGGGCTGGCCCCTTCGCCGGCATGGCCGTCCGAGACCTTGATGTCGAGCATCGGCTGGGAATGGTCCGCCACCCGGTGCCAGATGCCGATCGCCTTGAGCAGCCGCACCGAGGCAAGGGCCAGGGCATAGGAGCGGCCGTCGAAATCGTCGCCGGCGAAGGCCGCGGCGGGCAGGGCGTCGATGACGGTGGAGGAAAGCCCGGCGCGGGCCGCGGCAAGGGCCAGGGCGGGCCCGTTGAGGCCGCCGCCGACGATCAGGATATCGCTGTCATGTTCCATGGGGCCAATATGCGCGCGTCGAAAGGAATGTCCACGGGATTGTCCCCGCCGCGCACCATGGGTACCGTCGCCGCGACGACGCGCCGCGGAAAACCGCCCCAGGGGGGCGGTGCCTCCGGCGGGGATATTTGGAACAGGGAAATGAACATGGGCGAGGCGAGCTGGCTGCGGATGGGCGCGGTGGAACTGGGCAGGGCTATCGGGGCGGGAGAGATCGATCCGGCGGAGCTCTGCGAGACCTACCTTGCGGCCATCGACGCCCATCCACACCGCGACCGGATCTATACCGTGGTCACCCACGAGCGTGCCCGGGCCGAGGCGGCGGCGGCCAGCCAAAGGGCGAAGAACGGCACGCGGGTTCATGCGCTGGACGGGGTGCCGGTGAGCTGGAAGGACCTTTTCGACAGTGCCGGCATCGTCACCGAGGCGGGAACTGCCCTGATGAAGGGGCGGGTGCCCGAGGAGGATGCGCGGGTGCTGCGCAACGGGTCCGCGGCGGGGCTGGTCTGCCTTGGCAAGACGCACATGAGCGAGCTGGCCTTCTCCGGCATCGGGCTGAACCCGGTGGCTGCCACGCCGCCGAACGTGAACGGCGAGGACCTGGTGCCGGGGGGCTCATCCTCCGGGGCGGCGGCCTCGCTGGCCTTCGATCTGGCGGCAGGGGCCATCGGTTCGGATACCGGGGGCTCGGTGCGGGCGCCGGCGGCCTGGAACAACCTGGTGGGTTTCAAGACCACTCACGGGCGGGTCAGCCTCGATGGCGTCGTGCTGCTGGCACGGCGGTTCGATACGGTGGGACCGCTGGCGAAGAGCCTGGGCGATGCGGTGCAGCTGCTGTCCGCGATCGAGGGCAAACCCGCGCCGGACCTGCGGGGCGCCAGCCTGAAGGGCATGCGCATCGGGGTGCTGCAGAGCGTGGTCTTCGACGAGATCCGGCAGGCGCCGCTGGAGGCCTACATGGAGGCCGAGGCCCGGCTGGCGGCCGCCGGTGCGGTGATCGAGAAGGTGCGTTCGCCCGAGCTTGAACTGGCGGCGCCTCTCTCTGCACTGCTGTTCGCGCCCGAGGCCTATGGTCTGAGCCGGGACCTGATCGAGAGCAACCCGGGCCTGATGTGGCCGCCGATCCTGGAACGGTTCCGGGCCGGGGCCGCGGTTTCGGCCCCCGATTACGTCGAGGCCTGGGAAAAGCTGCAGATGGAACGCGAGCGCTGGCACCTGCGTATGGCGCAATACGACGCGGTGATCTGCCCGACCATGCCGACGCTGCCGCCGAATGCCCGGCGGATGCTGGAGGATGCTGAGTATTACGCCACCGAGAACCTCTTTGCGCTGCGCAACACGCGGGTGGCAAACATGATGGGACTGCCGGCGATCACCCTGCCCACGGGGCGTGCCGCCTGCGGGCTGATGCTGATGGGCAAGCCGATGCAGGACGAGGCCCTGGCGCGGGTTGCCGCGGCGGCTGAGGCGGCGCTGTCCGGCGCAACGTAGGGTGGCGGCGAAATCGCGCCGCCCGAAGGTTGTGTGATTGGGCAACATCAACGTTGCAAATCGGCCATGATGCTGGACGGGCTGGGCATTTCTGCGTTACGGTAAGCGCAAACGGGGCGCAACGATCCCGTATCAGAGGCAGTTCCATATGTTTCCAGAGCGGTTTTCGAACCTTCCGGAATATGCATTCCCGCGTCTGCGGGCGCTACTCGACCACCATCAGCCGGGTGGCGAGGTGATGCATATGACCATCGGCGAACCCAAGCACCCGTTTCCGGACTGGGTGCCGCAGGTCGTTGCGGATCATGCCCATGAATTTGCACGCTATCCCCTGAACGACGGCACGCCGGAGCTCAAGGACGCGATTGCCGGCTGGGTGGCGCGCCGCTATGGCGTGCGCATCGACGGCGACACCCAGGTGATGGCGCTGAACGGCTCGCGCGAGGGGCTCTACAACCTCGGGATGGCGCTGGTGCCGGAGGAGAAGGGCGGCAAACGGCCCGCGGTGCTGATGCCGAACCCCTTCTACCAGGTCTACATGATCGCCACGATCTCGACCGGGGCCGAGCCCGTCTTTGTGCCGGCGACGCGGCAGGGCGGCTATCTGCCCGATTACGGGGCGCTGCCCGAAGAGGTGCTGAACCGGACCGCGGCGGCCTATATCTGTTCGCCGGCGAACCCGCAGGGCGCCGTGGCCAGTGAAGGCTACTGGCGTGACCTGCTCGCCCTGGCGGAAAAGTATGATTTCAAGGTCTTCGCCGACGAGTGCTATTCCGAGATCTACCGTGACACGCCGCCCGTGGGCGCGCTGGAGGTGGCGCGTGACATGGGCGCCGACCCGGAGCGCGTGGTGGTTCTGAATTCGCTGTCGAAGCGGTCGAACCTGCCGGGGCTGCGCTCGGGCTTTGCCGTGGGCGGTCCGGAGAGCCTGCGTCGCATGAAGCAGCTGCGGGCCTATTCCGGGGCGCCGGTGCCGATGCCGCTGCAGCGGGTCAGCGAGCGGGCCTGGGCGGACGAGGCGCATGTGGTCGAGAACCGCCGCCTCTATCACGAGAAATACGAGGCCGCCGACGCGGTGATGGCCGGCGTGCCGGGCTATCAGGGACCCGAGGCCGGGTTCTTCCTGTGGCTGCCGGTGGAAGACGGCGAGCAGGCGGCACTGAAATTGTGGACCGAGACGGGGGTGCGGGTTCTGCCCGGCGCCTACCTCAGCCGCGACACGGGGGGCGACAACCCCGGCGCGGGCTATATCCGGGTCGCCATGGTGGCCCCAAAAGACGAGATGGTGACGGGGCTGACGCGCCTGCGTGACTGTCTTTTCAGGTAAGGAGCAGGCGTAATGGCATTTCAGACGAAAGGGCGGGATCCGCTTTTCGACAGCTCCGTGCAGGAAGCTATCGAGAAACGCAGCAAGGAACTGATCGGGCTGGCATTGATCGTGCTGGGGCTCGGGATTTCCGCGATGCTGCTGAGCTATTCGCCTAATGATCCCTCCTGGATGTCTGCCAGCGATGCCCCGGTCCGGAACTGGCTCGGGCGGTTCGGGGCCTCTGTCGCCGCGCCCATCGTGATGGTGATTGGTATCGGCGGTTGGGCGATTGCCCTGCTGGCGCTGGTCTGGGGCGGGCGGTTTGCCCTGCACAGGGTCGACGAGGGGCGCCTGGGCCGGCTGATGTTCGCGCCGGTCTTCGTGGCGCTGGTCTCTGTCTATGGGGGTACCCTGACTCCGGCCTCCGACTGGCCCCATGCCTTCGGGCTGGGCGGGCTCTTTGGCGACACGGTGCTGGGCGCCTTCCTGGGCCTGCTGCCCATGAGCCTGAGCGCGGGTGTAAAGTTGATGTCGCTGGTGCTGGGGGTCGGTTCGGTCGTCATGGGTCTCTTCGTGATGGGCTTTACCATGGCCGAGCTGCGCCGTGCCTTCCGGCTGGTGCTGGTGGGCATCGTTCTGGCCTATGATTTCGTGCTGAAGCTGCTGGGCCGTGGGGCCCACAGCACCATGCGGGCCGCCGGCAGCGCCGCGAGCCGCGCCCAGGAACGGGGCCGTGCCCGCATCGAACGCCACCGCAGCCGTCAGGCCGCCCGGGCCGATACCGTGGCCTATGCCGCCGAGGACTGGGACCACGGCGACTGGGAGCAGCAGGAACTCTGGGACGATCAGCCCTATGACGAACGCCTGGTGGATGACGACGATTATGACGACGCGGCCTATCACCAGGGCTACCAGGAGGATCGCCGCGATCACGGCCGGGGCCGCATCGTGGCGCCGGCCCACCGCAGCTATGCCCAGGAGGCCTATGCCGAGGATCACTATGCGGCGGAAGAGCCGGTTTATGAGGAACCCGAGTTCGAGCCTGCGCCGGAACCCAAGCCGCGCCTGCTGGGCCGTCTGATCCGCCGCCCGGAGCCGCAGCTGCCGCCCGAGGAGCTGGTCGAGCCGGAGCCCGTTGCCCATATGGATGAGATCGACGGCGGCGAGGATGACCGGATCAAGGCCAAGATTGCCAGTGCGGTGCGCTCGCGTGCCCGCAAGACGCCGATGGGGCGCAGCACCGCCGAGCCCACCGGCACCGCGCTGCAGCGCCAGGGCCTGCGCGCCCGCGGCCCGAAGCCGCTGATCTTCAATCCGACCCCGGCGCCCGCGCCCGCGGCCCGTCCGGCAGAGCCGCCGCTGACCGCCGCCCAGGCCCATGCGCAGCTGCCGCCTGAACCGCCACTGACCGCCAGCCGGGCACCGCAGCCTGCGGCCTATCGCCCGGTGCCGGCCGCCGAGCACGCCGCTCCGGCCCACGAAGCGCGGTACGAAGAGAGCTATGACGACGGCTACGAGGATGGCTATGACACGGCTGCCCTCTCGCCCGAGGCCCCTGTCGAGGCGGACGAGGAGGCCTTTGCCGATCACGCGTTTGCCGCCGAGCATTTCGCCGAGCACTACGACGCCGACTATGCCGGGGAGTTCGGTACCGAGAGCTGGCAGCGCAGTGAAGAGCCGCCTGCTCCGGCGCCGCGCCCGCTGTCTGCTGCCCGCGCGGCAGAGCCCAAGGTGCGCGCGCCCGAACGCCGCAGCCTGGCCGAGGCCACGGCCACCCGGGTGATCCAGCGCGACGCTGGCCCGTTTGGCGGCCATGACGACCTGAACGACGACTACGATGAGGACGACTATGACGACGAGAGCCCGTTTGGTGCCGATTACGGTGCCCCGGCGCCCGGCGTCGCGGATCATCCGCACACCCTGCCCTTTGCCGGCGGAGAGGGGGCGGAGATGCGCCTGCCCGCGGCAGAGCAGAAGAAGGTCGTGCAGCATGGCGAACGCAAGGCGGTGCAGCCCTCGAGCCGCGCCCGTGCCGAGGCGCAGCCGGTTCTGGGGTTCGACCCGGAAGAGGCGAAATACGAGCTGCCACCGCTGAGCCTGCTGACCAACCCCGAAAATATCCAGCGTCATGTCCTGTCGGACGAGGCACTGGAGGAAAATGCCCGGATGCTGGAAAGCGTTCTCGACGATTACGGCGTAAAGGGCGAGATCGTCAGCGTGCGCCCCGGCCCCGTGGTGACCATGTACGAGCTTGAACCGGCGCCGGGCCTCAAGGCCAGCCGGGTGATCGGCCTGTCCGACGACATCGCGCGCTCGATGTCCGCGCTCTCGGCGCGTGTGTCCACCGTGCCGGGCCGCTCGGTGATCGGCATCGAACTGCCCAACGACAACCGCGAGATGGTGGTGCTGCGCGAGATCCTCTCGGCACGCGATTTCGGCGACAGCCACATGAAGCTTCCGCTGGCGCTCGGCAAGGACATCGGCGGCGAGCCCATGGTGGCCAACCTGGCCAAGATGCCCCACCTGCTGATCGCCGGGACGACCGGTTCGGGCAAGTCGGTGGCGATCAACACGATGATCCTGTCGCTTCTCTATCGCCTGACGCCGGAGGAATGCCGGCTGATCATGATCGACCCGAAGATGCTGGAACTGTCGGTCTATGATGGCATCCCGCACCTGCTGAGCCCGGTGGTGACCGATCCGAAGAAGGCCGTGGTGGCGCTGAAATGGGTCGTGGCGGAGATGGAAGACCGCTATCGCAAGATGTCGAAGATGGGCGTGCGCAACATCGACGGCTACAATGGCCGGGTGCAGGACACGCTGAACAAGGGCGAGATGTTCTCGCGCACGGTTCAGACGGGGTTCGACGACGAGACCGGAGAGCCGGTCTTCGAGACCGAGGAGATCCAGCCCGAGAAGATGCCCTATATCGTCGTCATCGTCGACGAGATGGCCGACCTGATGATGGTCGCGGGCAAGGAAATCGAAGCCTGCATCCAGCGTCTGGCCCAGATGGCGCGGGCCTCTGGTATCCACCTGATCATGGCCACGCAGCGCCCCTCGGTGGACGTGATCACCGGTACCATCAAGGCCAACTTCCCGACCCGGATCTCCTTCCAGGTGACGTCGAAGATCGACAGCCGCACGATCCTTGGCGAGATGGGCGCCGAGCAACTGCTGGGCATGGGCGACATGCTCTACATGGCAGGTGGCGCAAAGATCACCCGCTGCCACGGCCCCTTCGTCAGCGACGAGGAGGTCGAGGAGATCGTGAACTACCTCAAGGCCTACGGTCCGCCCGACTATATCGGCGGCGTGGTGGAAGGCCCGGATGACGAGCGCGCCGAGGATATCGACGCGGTGCTGGGCCTGAACACCGGCGGCAATACCAACGGCGAGGATGCGCTCTATGATCAGGCCGTGGCCATCGTGATCAAGGACCGCAAGTGCTCTACCTCCTACATCCAGCGCAAGCTGGCCATCGGCTACAACAAGGCCGCGCGCCTGGTGGAGCAGATGGAGGAAGAAGGCGTGGTGAGCCCGGCGAACCACGTGGGCAAGCGCGAGATCCTGGTGCCCGAGCAATAGGGCCGGGCGGAGACGTGACGAAGGGGAGAGGGGGCCATCGGCCCCCTCTTTCGCTTTCAGCGAAATTCACCCCGGAGGATATTTCCGACAGGGAAACCTGTCGGCGCGGGGTAGGGGCACTGGCGAAAGGGCGCCGGTCGGCGGAACCGTGAGCGCCCGTGATCGTTCCTTACTGGATTGAAGCGCCGACGGAGATTACATCTTGGCCATGAACATGCTTACACGCCTCCTGGCGCCCGCCGCCGCGATTGTCGCCCTTGCCACTCCGGCACTGGCCGAGAAGATCCCGCTGTCGGATCTCTCCGCCTACCTGAACTCGCTTCAGACGGCACAGGCGAAATTCACCCAGATCAACGATGACGGGTCGGTCTCGACCGGGAACCTCTATATCAAGCGACCCGGGCGGATGCGGTTCGACTATGACCCGCCCGAGGAGGCCATGGTGCTGGCCAGCCAGGGGGCGGTCGCGGTCTTCGATCCCAAGTCGCACGGCGGCCCGGCGACCTATCCGCTGAGCAAGACTCCCCTGGGCATCATCCTGCAGAAGGACGTGGACCTGGCGCGTACCAACATGGTGACGGCCCACGCCGAGGAGGGGCCCGGTACGGTGGTGCGGGCGCAGGACCCGGAGCACCCCGAGTACGGCTATATCGAGCTGGTCTTTACCGACAACCCGGTGCAGCTGCGCCAGTGGGTGGTGCATGACGACAGCGGCAGCACGACGACCGTGTCGCTGGGTGACATGAAGACCGGCGTTTCACTGAACAACAGCCTGTTCGACATCGATGCGGCCACGCCGGTGGATCCCAACAACGAGCGCTGAGACGGATCACCGGGCGGACATGAAAGCGGGGGCGGCGCGGATGCGCGGCCCCCGTTTCGCATTTCAGGTCCGACCGGTCAGCGGCAGTAGGGCAGCTGCCGGCCGTAGAGATCGGCGCGCACGTCCACCCTCTGGGCCACGGACAGCAGCCAGGATTTCTTGTTGTAGCTGCCGCGGGAATAGCCGCCGCGCCCCTCGTGATAGGCGAGGTACTGGTTGCGGGCATCGTTGAGCGGAATGCCCAGTTGCATCGTGGTGCCGGCCATGTACCAGCCCATGAAATCGGCGGCATCGTTGATGTCGTCGCGGTCGGCGCCGCGGTTGCCGGTTGACTCGCGGTAGTCGTCCCAGGTGCCATCGAGCGCCTGGCTGTAGCCGTAGGCCGAGCTCTGGCGGCCGAGCGGGATGATCCCCAGCGCGAAGCGATGTGGAGTCTTTGCGTTGCCGATGAACTTGCTCTCCTGGTGCATCACGGCCATCTGCACGTTGATCGGCACGCCATAGCGGCGTTCGGTCTTGCGGAAGGCGCGCAGCAGGTGCGGGCGTTCATCCAGGATTGCACAGGCGTCATCGAGGTTTGCCGGCGCGGTCTTGTCGCGGGCCCCGCAGGACGCGACAAGGAGCACGATCAGAATCGCGGTAAGCTTTCTGCCCATCTGCCTCTCGTTTTTTTCTGCTCAATATTTTTTTGCGATTCTACACGACTTTGTGTGAAAGCCCAACAGACAAAGCCGTGAGCTGTCAGAGGAGAACCACCAGCAGCAGCGGCATTGCCGCGACGGAAAGTAGCGTCGAGACCACAACCAGGCCGGCCACTGCCTGGGCATCTGCGCCATATTTCACAGCCAGCAGGTAGGAGGTGACGGCCACCGGGGTCGCAAGCTGCAGGACCAGCACGGCAAAGGCCTCTGGTGCGAGGTGGAAGGCGCGGCCGATTCCCCAGGCAACGGCCACGCAGAGAACCAGTTTCAGGGCCGAGAGCGAGACCGCCAGCAGGATCCGCCCGGGGGTCAGGCGCGCCACGGCCACGCCCAGGGTGACCAGCATCAGCGGGATCGCCATCTGCCCGATCAGGTCGAGCGTGTTGGTGAGAAAGATCGGGGTGTGCCAGCCCTGCCAGAGGAAGATGCCGCCGAGAAGCGTGGCCCAGAGCAGCGGCTCCTTGAGCGCGCGGACGACCGAGCCGCCGCCGGAGGTGACCCAGACTCCGAAGGTGAAGCTCCAGACCGCCATGATCGCAAAGACCACGACCGCATAGGACAGGCCGGTTTCCCCGAAGGCGAAGAGCGCCACCGGCAGGCCGAGGTTGCCGGTATTGCCGAAGATCATCGGGGCGAGGTAGCTGCGCATCTCGAGGCGCATCACCCGCAGCACCACGAAGGTGACCACCGTCAGCACCGCATAGACCGAGACGGCGGCGAGCGAGAGCGCGGAGAGCGCGGCCGGGTCGATCTCGGTCTGCATCAGCGCGACGAAGATCAGGCAGGGTACCGAGAGGGTCATCGTCAGCCGGGTGACGAAATCGATGTTGTAATCGATGCCCAGGCGGACCCAGGTAAAGCCGATGGCGGCGAGAAGGAAGACGGGGGCGACGATCTCCAGGACTGTCAGGATGATGCTCACGCGATGGTTCCCCGAAATTCACTCTGCCTATTGGACAATTGCCGGGGTTTGACGGTAGTAGTGGGCGAAACGAGCTGCAAGACGATGCTGACGACAAAAGCGAAATATCACCTTGGACAGGTTGTCCGTCACCGCAAGCACCCCTTTCGAGGGGTGATTTTCGACGTGGACGCCGAGTTCAGCAATACCGAGGAATGGTATGCCTCGATCCCCGAGGACAGCCGTCCCATGCGGGAACAGCCCTTCTATCACCTGCTGGCCGAGAATGATCAGAGCTACTACGTGGCCTATGTCTCGGAGCAGAACCTGGAAGAGGATTACTCGGGCGAACCGGTGGATCACCCTGATATTCCGGATCTTTTCGGCCCGTTCGAGGACGGCGCCTATCCCCTGCACTTCCAACTGAACTGAACCCGGGCGGCCCCGCGCGGGGCCTTTGCCAGGGCCCCTGCCTGTGCTCAGTAGCCCAGGGCGCAACCATCCTTGCGCGGGTCCGATGCCCCCTCGAGCATGCCCGAGGCATGGATCCGGATCGCCTGTGCCCCGCCGATGGGGGGCTCGGGGATCGTGATCGAATGGCCGCGCGCGGCCAGCTCGGCTGCGACGGAATCGGGATAGCCGCGTTCGAGCTGCAGCCTGCCCTGGTCGGGGAAGCTGCGCGGCGCGTCGATGGCGTGCTGCAGCTCCATGCCGTAATCGCGCAGGTTCGTGACAAGCCGCGCATGGCCGGCGGCCTGGTACTGGCCGCCCATGACGCCGAAGGGCAGGTCGGGGCCGGTTCCCTCGGCCAGCATGCCGGGGATGATCGTGTGCATCGGCCGCTTGCCCGGTGCGTAGGCGTTGGGGTGGCCCCGGTCCAGGGTGAAACCGGTGCCGCGGTTGTGGAAGACGATGCCGAACTTCTCGGTGCCGATGCCAGAGCCGAAGGCCGAAAAGATCGAGTAGATCAGCGAGACCGCCATGCGGTCACGGTCGACCACGGTGATATAGACCGTGTCGCGATGGGGCTGACCGCCGGGTGGCGGGCCGGCGGGGCGGGCATGGGCCATGTCGATCCGGGCGGCGAGCGCGGCGGCGAACTCCAGGTCGAACATGTCGCCGGCCATGGCATGATCGGGGTCGGCGATCAGCCGGTTGCGGACGCCATAGGCCAGCTTGGTCGCCTCGGCCTCGAGGTGGGTGCGGTCGGCGCCGAAGGGATCCATCGCGGACAGGTCGAAATGCGACAGGATGTTCAGCAACAGGATCGCCGTGGCGCCCTGGCCGTTGGGCGGATGCTCGAACAGCCGCGCCTCGCGGTAGCTGCCGGTGACGGGATCGGTCTGTCGGCCGCGGGTGGCGGCCAGGTCCGCGGCGGTATGGACACCGCCGAGCGCCTGCAGCGCCGAGAGCATGTCCTCGGCCACTTCGCCCTGGTAAAAGGCATCGGCGCCCTTGCTGGCGATGCGGCGCAGCACCGCGGCCTGGCCGGGCATGGCAAAGAGGGCGCCGGTGAGCGGGGCGTGGCCCCATGGCAGGAAATGCTTTCGTGCCTGAGGGTTGAGGCGTCCGGAGTTGCGATGCCAGTCATAGGCGGCCCGGGCGTGCACGGGTACGCCGGCCTCGAAGTAGCGGATGGCGGGCGCGAGGCTGTCGGCCAGCCCGCTGCGGCCCCAGAGGCGCGACATCTCCTCGAAGGCGCGAACCGCGCCGGGCAGGGTGACGCAGGCGGGATCATGGTCCGGGACCTGGGTGTGCCCGGCGGCATGGAGGACCTCGATATCGGCCCGCGCCGGCGCCGCGCCCGAGCCGTTGTAGCCTGCCACGACGGTGCTGTCCGCGGGTTTCACCAGGGCAAAGCAATCGCCGCCCAGCCCGCACATCGCCGGTTCGCAGACCCCGAGGGTGACAGCCCCCGCGATGGCTGCGTCCATGGCGTTGCCGCCCTGTTTCAACAGGTCCAGGGCGACCTGGGCCGCCAAGGGGTGGGATGTGGCGCAGAGCCCGTTTTCCGCCCAGACGGCGGAACGGCCCGGCAAGTGAAAGTCGCGCATGTATTTTCCTCCGTCCTTGGACGGAGGGTGCGCGGCGGGGCGCGGCAGGTCAAGCACCCCGGCGCCGCGGAAGGTGGGGCTGAAACGCGCGGCGCCGGGGGACAGCCATGGGGCCGTGAGGAGGGTATCGGTGTACCGGGCGGCGCGAATGCGGAACAACAGCGGCCAAATAAGGGCGAATGGGACGGTTTTTAGGAAAAGGGAGCCTGAGCAGAGTGCGCGGGCCGCGTCCGGCGGCCAGCAGGACGGGGCGCACCCTCTGCCCCTTCCCGAGCCGAATTGGCGGCGGCGCGTTTCAGGTTGGGGGGAACGCACGGCCGTATGGGAGGCGCGAATTTTTCGGGCTTCGATGACTTTGGCACCATCACGCAGCGCAAAGCCCCGCCACAAAGGGCGGTTTTCCTAACGGACCGACCCTAGTGTTTGATTTCCTGAAAGGCGACCTTCACGCGGAAGGTCAGCTCGTTCATGCCATCGACGCGGTGATAGGCCACGTCATGGGAGAGGTCGCGGATCAGGAACCAGCCAAAGCCGCCTTCGGGCAGGGCATCGAGCTCTTCCGGGAGGGGGATGCGGGCGCCGAGCGGCGCGCGTCCTTCCGGCATCTCCCGGCCCTCGTCACGGATCAGGAAATGCAGTCCGTCGGACTTGTGGCTGCATTCGAGCGTGATCCAGCCCTCGTCGTCGTCGGCATAGGCATGTTCGGAGACGTTGTTCAGCGCCTCGGCCAGGACGAGCTCGACCGTGCCGGCCTCCTCGGGTTCCAGGTTCAACGGTTCCAGGGCGACCATCAGCGTCTCGAGCGCGCGCCGCACGGACAGCGCCGACCCGGGAAAGGTCAGCCGGATGTCGTTGGGCAGGGTCCCATGACGATGTCCGCCGCTTTCCTTGTTCGAATCAACCCGCATGAGAGGCCACGCCCTCGCCAGCGCTCTGGTGAATGGTAAAGATCGTATCCATCCGCGTCAGGCGAAAGACCTTGTCCACGTTGGGCCCCAGTGCGGCCAGTTCGAGCTTTTGCCCCTCGGTCATCTGCTTCATCGAGGCGACGATCGCCCCGAGACCGCTGGAATCAATGAAATCCACCTTGCCGAGGTCGAGGATTACCCGACCCTCGCAGCCTTCGGTGGCGGCGCGCATCCTGTCCTTGAACTGAATCGCCACCGCGGCATCGATGCGCGCGGCGTTTACCGAAACGATTGTGACACCGTCCCGCTGTTCCGTCGAAAGATCCATCACGTCTGTCCCCTGGTCCTCAGATCGGGGAAAACCTAGGCCGCAATCCTTACCATTCCGTGTGCTTGCGCCCCCTTTTCCTTTCATCTTTCCGCAAATACGGTGGCGCGACCCCGCAACAGGACCTGCGCGAAAGACCGAGAATGCCCGATTACGATTTCCTCGATGCCACGATCGCCTCGCTGACCGAGGGCGAGGAGGACGCGGTGGCGCTGATGGCGACGCTCGCCTGCGAGATCCACCACAGCGACGACCGCTTCGACTGGACCGGATTCTACCGGGTCACCGCGCCCGGCCTGCTGAAGGTCGGGCCCTACCAGGGTGGCCATGGTTGCCTGAAAATCCCTTTCGAGAAAGGGGTTTGCGGGGCCGCGGCGCGCACGGGAGAGACCCAGCTCGTGCCCGATGTCGAGGCCTTTCCGGGCCATATCGCCTGTGCCAGCTCGACCCGCTCGGAGCTGGTGATCCCGGTGCGGAACGGCGCCGGAGAGGTGATCGCGGTGCTGGACATCGACAGCGACCGGCCCGATGCCTTCACCGCCGAGGATGCCACGCGGCTGGAGGCGATCCTGCAGCGGGTCTTCGGAAGGCTCTGAGGGACGTTTCCCTCGGTTCCCCTTGCCGGACGAACATTGTAAGCAGGGCGCCATGAGCGCAGAATACAGCCCCCCGGACGAGCCGCTGAACGTGATCCACGAGGACCACGAACTGCTGATCGTGGACAAGCCCAGCGGGCTTTTATCCGTGCCCGGCAAGGGCTTGCACCTGGCCGACTGCCTGCTGAGCCGGGTCCAGGCGGCCTTTCCCATGGCGCTGCTCGTGCATCGGCTCGACCGCGACACCAGCGGCGTGATGGTCTTTGCCCTGACGCCCCATGCCCAGCGGCACCTGGGGCTGCAGTTCGAACACCGGCGGGTGAAGAAGACCTATGTGGCGCGAGTGGCCGGCAGGCTCGAGCCGAAGACCGGCACGGTGGACCTGCCGCTGATCGTCGACTGGCCCAACCGGCCCCGGCAGATGGTGGATCACGAGAACGGCAAGCCCGCGGTGACCGAGTACAAGGTGCTGAAATCAAACGACAAGGAAAGCCGCGTGCGGCTGTTCCCGCAGACCGGGCGGTCGCATCAGCTGCGGGTGCACATGCTGGCGCTGGGGCATCCGATCCTGGGCGATCCCTTCTATGCGGAAGGCCCCGATCGCGACGATCATCCCCGGCTGATGCTGCATTCCGAGGAGCTGCGCCTGCTGCATCCCGACGGCGGGCAGGGCCTGAAATTCCGGGCGAAGGCGCCGTTCTGAGGCGCGAATCCGGCGGGAATTTTAACCAAGGTTAACCTGCTGAATTTCCACGATTCCAACGTCGGTATTACGTCGGTATCGCGTCGGTAACACGTCGGTGCGTTAACGGCGGGGGGCCGGGTTAACGGCACTGACTGCGGGGGGGCTCTGCCCCCCATCGCGCCCCGGGCGGGGCGCAATCCCCCCGGGATATTTCCGGCCAGATGAGAAGAGCCGGGGGAGAGGGCGGGCGGCGCGGGACGGGTGCCCCCGTGGACGGGCCCCCGGGCGCAGACCGAGGGCGCAGGCCACGGGCGAGGCGGCGCAGGGGCGGGAGCATTGTGCGGATTTGCAATTATACCCCTGCGTATTCGGATGATTGTTGCGCCCCCGCGCATCGCCATATTGTGGAGCAAAGGCACCGGGGCCGGCGTGCGGCCCGATCCGGTGCGGAATTCCGGCCGTCCCGCGGGGCGGCTGCTGAAAGGAAGGTCTGACATGAAGAACATTGGCTTCCTGTCCTTCGGACATTGGTCGCCGCAGCGCGGCTCGGGCACCCAGAGTGCCGGCGACGCCTTGCTGCAGAGCATCGACCTGGCCGTGGCGGCGGAAGAGCTGGGCGCGGATGGCGCCTATTTCCGGGTGCACCACTTCGCCCGGCAGCTTGCCTCGCCCTTCCCGCTGCTGGCGGCGGTCGGCGCCAAGACCTCGAAGATCGAGATCGGCACCGGCGTCATCGACATGCGCTATGAAAACCCGCTCTACATGGCCGAGGATGCCGGCGCCGCCGACCTGATCTCGGGCGGGCGGCTGCAGCTGGGCATCAGCCGGGGCAGCCCGGAACAGGTGATCGAGGGCTGGCGCTATTTCGGCTATGAGCCCGCCGAGGGCGAGAGCGATGCCGACCTGGGCCGTCGCCACGCCGAGGTGCTGCTCGAGGTGCTGAAGGGCAAGGGCTTTGCCGAGCCGAACCCGCAGCCGATGTTCCCCAACCCGCCGGGGCTGCTGCGGCTGGAGCCGCATTCCGAAGGTCTGCGCGACCGGATCTGGTGGGGCAGCGGATCGGATGCCACGGCGAAATGGGCCGCCAGGCTGGGCATGAACCTGCAGAGCTCGACCCTGAAGGACGACGAGACGGGCGAGCCCTTCCACGTGCAGCAGGCCAAGCAGATCCGGGTCTATCGCGAGGCCTGGAAAGAGGCGGGCCACAAGCGCACCCCGCGCGTTTCGGTCAGCCGCAGCATCTTTGCCCTGACCAACGACATGGACCGGGCCTATTTCGGGCGCGGCCAGAGCCAGGACAGCATCGGCTATATCGACGCGCAGACGCGGGCGATCTTTGGCCGCTCCTATGCCGCCGAGCCGGAGCAACTGGTGAAGCAGCTGAAGGAAGACGAGGCCATCGCCGAGGCGGATACCCTGCTGCTGACGGTGCCGAACCAGCTGGGCGTCGATTACAACGCCCATGTGATCGAGGCGATCCTGAAACATGTGGCGCCGGAGCTCGGCTGGCGCTGACGAAGTGGTTGACGAGTGACGTGGTCGGGCCTGCTCCCCCTGGGGGCAGGCCCTTTTTCATGTCATTTCCGCAGGATGCGATCGGTCAGGTTCTGCCGGCCGGGCAGGATGGCATCGAGATCGGGGGCCAGCGCCGGCTCGGCCTTGCGCAGCTCCTCGAGCTCGTCCAGGCGGTTGGCGGCGACCAGTTGCAGCACATCGAGGCGGGGCGCGCCACCGGCGCCGCGGGGCAGGCGGGCCAGCGGCTGGACCTTTTCGGAGAGATCCTCGGGCAGCAGGGCGCGCAGCTCGTCCTGGCTCATCCCGGTCTCGGCGAAGGTATAGAGGCCCACGCCCTTGCCCGGCAGGGCGTAGGTGGTCAGCACGTGATCGCTGATGCGGGGATCGGCGGCGAGCCGGCGGGCCACCTCGGCGCCGTCACGCTCGATCCGGTCCTCGGTGCCCTCGCCGTCGGACCAGTTGAAGAGGGTGCGGGTGACGAAATTGTAGACCGGCTTGGCCGTGGCCATCCAGATCCGCGCCGGCAGGGCCTTGCGGTTGAGCATGGCGTGCTCGGCGGGGGTGAGCAGATCGGGGGCATAGGCGCGCTTCTGTTTCAGCAGGTGGCGCAGGTCCTCGCGCGCCATGGTGCGGAAGAGCGGGCCGCGGAAACGGTGCACCGAGGCGAGCTG
Source organism: Pseudooceanicola sp. DL12 (assembly GCF_056270665.1). NCBI lineage: Bacteria > Pseudomonadati > Pseudomonadota > Alphaproteobacteria > Rhodobacterales > Paracoccaceae > Pseudooceanicola > Pseudooceanicola sp. DL12. The sequence continues at coordinate 4,058,622 of NZ_CM149884.1, read as the reverse complement.
GAAGTCGATCACCGCGGCGCCGCCATCGGGGCGCTGCAGCCAGTTCTGCGGCTTGGCGATGTCGTTGTGGGTGACGCCGCGGCGGCGCATCTCGCGCAGCAGGCGTTTCGCATCGCGGTAGAAGGCGGCATCGGCGGGCTGCGCCAGCTGCAGCGGCGTGCCCTCGGACCATTCCCGCAGGATGCCGACCCGGTCGTAGCGGATCAGCTCGGGGCAGCCGGTGATGCCCTGCACGGCGGCCAGGCCGCGGACCTCGCGCCGGGCCAGCAGCCGGGCGATGGGGCGGGACCAGAGGGGCAGTTCGTCGAGCTTGCGCAGGGCCAGGCGCCGGTCGGGCGCCGAGGCGAGATGCCCCGAGACGGTCTCGGAGAAGGCGTCGCGCTTGAGCACCGTGACGGGGATGAAATCTGTCTGATCAGCTGGCGTGGTCACGGGCGGCCCAGGGTTGCGGCGTTTTGCGGACGCGGTTTCAGGCATCTAGCAGGGCCGCAGCCCGGATGACAAGGCAAGGGGGCCGGGAGGGCGCCGGCAGGGGTGCGGTGTTCAGGAGCCGGGCAGGGCGCTGGTGTCGTCACCCCGTGCTCCTGGCCGGACCTCTGGCGCGGGGCCCGCGGCGGCGAGGATGGCGCCGAAGAACAGCGAGAAGGTCAGGGCGGTGGGCAGAGAGAGCCCGGGCAGACCCGGCACCTGTGAGAGCAGGTAGCTGCCCGAGACCTGTGCCGCCATCAGGGTGAGGAAGCTGGAGAGGCCGAAGATCGACAGGAAGAGGCGCAGCTCGCGTGCGGCGAGGCGGTCGTCCTGGAAGGCGCGGGCGCAGATCGTGGCCAGAACCACGCCGATGGCGGTGGCCGGGGACATGCGGTCCGAGGGGCTGGAGGTGAGGCCGGCGAGATAGTCGAGGCCCGCATGGGCGAGGCCGAGGGTGATCGTGGCCAGCGCCGCGATCAGCAGGGCGATCCGCGCCATCCAGCGGGCCGCGGTGCAGCGCCCGGAGAGCTGCATCAGCAGGGCGCCGTTCAGCAGCACGAGGCAGAGCGCGGTGCTGGGCACCATGGCGCCGTCGGCGGGGCCGCGACCGGGGCCGCGGAGCAGGACGTCGAGGCCGAGGAGCCAGCCCGGGAAGAGGGCAGCCAGGGCCACCAGCAGGCCGAGGCCGGCGAGAAGAGCGCTTGGGGCAGAAGGAGGCAGTTTGCGGAGCGTCATGGGGAATACGGTGCCGTAGGTTGCAATGAGGCGGATGAAGTACGTATGGCCGCGCGCATCGGATCAAAAAATGCAGGGTCCGGCCGGAGCGGGGAAACGGCACGGAGGGGGGCTTTGAAATTCGGGGGGAGAATGCCCCAGGACCGGGGCCGTGAAAAGCGGAAAATAAGGCGATTGCCCCCGTGATGGGCAGGGGCGGGAGCCTGCGCGCCGAAGGCGGCGATCGCGGGCGCGGAGGGGCTTTCGCGCCGGCGCCGGGCATCCTAGACCGGCGTCGGACAGCAGATGCAGGAGAGACGCATGGCCAAGATGATTCACAGCATGATCCGGGTTCTTGACGAGGCGAAATCGGTGGATTTCTACGCCCGCGCCTTTGGCCTCGAGATTGCCGACCGGCTGGAGTTCGACGACTTCATCCTGATCTACATGAGCAACGACGAGACCGGCTTCGAGCTTGAGCTGACGGTGAACAAGGGCACGGAAGAGCCCTATGCGCTGGGCAATGGCTATGGCCACCTGGCGGTGACGGTCGAGGACCTGGCCGCGGAACATGCACGTTTCGAGGCGGCAGGATTTCAGCCGCGCAAGATGGTGGAGTTTTCGCCGGGCGGGTCGCTGCTTGCGAAGTTCTTCTTTGTGGCTGATCCCGACGGCTATCAGATCGAGGTGATCGAGCGCGGCGGGCGGTTCAAGTGACCGCCTGAGGGGCTGCCCGTAACTGGCTGCCCGTGACTGGCTGCCCGTGGCTGGTTCAAGGAATGGCGGTGACGTGCTCCGGACGCCATTCCGCCTCGGGCGGGAGTATTTTCGGAAAGATGAAGGGCCGGCGGCCTGGGGACAGGCCGGGCGGGGCCGTGATGGAGGGGCCGTGATGGAGGGGCCGTGGGAAAGGGGATTGAAACGCCCTCTTGGGTCAGGGTATGGATACGTTATAACGTAACATTATCAGGACAAGCGAAATGGGTGAAGCTGCAAGTTGGACCCGAAACGATGGCCAAAATGATGCCCGGAACGATGGTCGTCTGCCGGTGACGGTGCTGTCGGGGTTCCTGGGGGCGGGCAAGACGACCATGCTGAACAACGTGCTGAACAACCGCGAGGGCCGGCGGGTGGCGGTGATCGTCAACGACATGTCCGAGGTCAACATCGATGCCGACCTGGTGCGGGAAGGCGGGGCCGAGCTGTCGCAGGCCGAGGAAAAGCTGGTGGAGATGACCAACGGCTGCATCTGCTGCACCCTGCGCGACGACCTGCTGAGCGAGGTGCGGCGCCTGGCCGAAGAGAAGCGGTTCGACTACCTGCTGATCGAATCGACCGGCATCGCCGAGCCGCTGCCGGTGGCGGCGACCTTTGATTTTCGCGACGACATGGGGCGCAGCCTGTCGGACGTGGCGCGGCTCGACACGATGGTGACCGTGGTGGACGCGGTGAACCTGCTGAAGGATTACTCCAGCCATGATTTCCTGAAAGACCGGGGCGAGAGCCTGGGCGAGGAGGACGCGCGCACCATCGTCGACCTGCTGGTGGACCAGGTGGAATTTGCCGACGTGGTGGTGCTGAACAAGGTGAGCGACGCCAGCCCGGAGCAGCGCGAGGCCGCGAAGGCGATCATCCGGGCGCTGAACGCCGATGCCCGGATCATCGAGGCGGATTATTCCGAGGTGCCCGCCGCGCGGATCCTGGACACCGGGCTCTTCGATTTCGAGAAGGCCCATGAGCATCCGCTCTGGGCCAAGGAACTGTTCGGCTTTGCCGACCACGTGCCGGAGACCGAGGAATATGGCGTGTCGAGCTTCGTCTATCGCGCGCGGCGGCCGTTCGACCCGGCGAAGATCCATGCGGTGCTGAACGGCGACCTGCCCGGGGTGATCCGGGCCAAGGGGCATTTCTGGCTGGCGACGCGGCCCGAGTGGCTGGCCGAATTCTCGCTCGCCGGGGCGATGTCGACCGTCAAGCCGCTGGGGCAATGGTGGGCCACCGTGCCCGAGAGCCGGCGCCCTGATCACCCGCAGGCGAAGGCCTACCTGGCACAGCACTGGCAGGCGCCCTGGGGCGACCGCCGGCAGGAGCTGGTCTTTATCGGCGCGGGGATGGACCGGGCGGGGATCACCGCGGCGCTGGATGCGGCGCTGGTGCCGGGCGAGGATTTTGATCCGAAGGCCTGGGCCAACATGGACGATCCCTTCCCCGGCTGGCGTCGGGGCTGAGCCTTGGCGCCGCGGCCTGCAGTCCGGGAGGCCGGACAACCGGGGACTGGGAGGCGAGGGCACAACGGCACCCGCGGTGCCACGCGGCGGCGGTACGAGGACCCGATGGCGGCCTATGACCGGCTGCCACGGGAGCTGCGCGCCTGGCTGGCGGAGGCCGTGCTGCCCTGGTCGCCCCGGTCTGCCCGGCGGGTCTGGGAGAAGGCGCTGGCGCGCGCCGGAGGGAATACGGTGCGCGCCAGTGAAGTGCTGAGCGAGATCGAGGCGCGGCAGCTCGGGCGGATGGGGTTGTGACGCCTCCGGCGCCCGTATCTGTGGAAAGCCGTATTTGGGGAAAGATGAAAAGGGGCGCGAGGGAGGCGGGCCGGGTGTGGGCCGAGCGCGGGTCGGGAGGGCCGGGCGGAAATCGACCGGGCATGAAAAAGCCCCGCCGTCGGGCGGGGCTTTCGATTGTCTCAGGTGGCGTTCCGCGGGGCGGAGATCAGGCCATCTTGGCGTCCCAGCCGGAGACGGCCTTCACCTCCATGAAGTCCTCCAGGCCCCAGACGCCGGCCTCGCGGCCGTTGCCCGATTGCTTCATGCCGCCGAAGGGGGCGCCGGCGCCGCGCGACTGGCCGTTCATCTCGACCATGCCGGAGCGCAGCGAGAGGGCCATGCGGTTGGCGCGCTCGGGGTCCTGGGTCTGGACATAGTTGGTGAGGCCGTAGACGGTGTCGTTGGCGATCTCGATCGCCTCTTCCTCGGTGTCGAAGGGCATGATCGTGAGCACCGGGCCGAAGATTTCCTCGCGGGCGATGGTCATCTGGTTGTTGGCATCGGCAAAGACCGTGGGGCGCACGAAGAAGCCGCGGTTGAAGCCCTCGGGGCGGCCGGGGCCGCCGGCGACCAGGCGGGCGCCCTCGTCGATGCCCTTCTGGATCAGGGCCTGGATCTTGTTGAACTGCACCTCGTTGACCACCGGGCCGATGTGGTCGCCGTCCTCGGAGGCGGGGCCGACCTTGATCGCGGCGGCCACTTCGCCGGCGGTCTGCACGGCGGCGTCGTAGATCTCGCGCTGCACCAGCATCCGCGAGGGCGCGTTGCAGGACTGGCCGGAGTTCTCCATCATCTCGGTCACGCCGCGTTCCACCGCCTTGTCATCGGCATCGGCGAAGATCACGTTGGCGCCCTTGCCGCCGAGCTCGAGGTGCACGCGCTTCAGCGTGTTGGCGGCATTCTGCGAGATGGCGATGCCGGCGCGGGTGGAGCCGGTGAAGGAGACCATGTCGACGTCCTGGTGCCCCGAGAGCCGGGTGCCGGCGCCCGTGCCATTGCCGTTGACCAGGTTGAAGACGCCCGCGGGCACGCCGGCCTCGTCCATCATCTCGGCGAAGAGGATGGCGTTGAGGGGGCTTTCCTCGGAGGGCTTCAGCACCATGGTGCAGCCGGCGATCATGGCGGCCACGACCTTGAGCGTGACCTGGTTCATCGGCCAGTTCCAGGGGGTGATCAGCGCGCAGACGCCCGCCGCCTCGTAGACGATGCGGGTGTTCGGCGCCTGGGGGCCGAGCGGGCGGATGAACTCGAACTCCTTGGCGGCGCGGATGAAATTCTTGGTGTGGAAGTAGCCGGCCCCCCATTGCGCCGAGCGCGACAGGTCCATCGGGGCGCCCATTTCCATCGACATGGCCCGGGCCATCTCTTCCTGGCGGGCCTTGTAGATCTCGAGCAGCTTCTCGGCATAGGCGATGCGCTCGGCGGGGGGCGTCTTCATCCAGGCGGGGAAGGCGGCCTTGGCGGCGGCGACGGCGGCGTCGACATCCGCGTCGCCGGCCAGCGAGATCACCGCGCAGGGTTCCTCGGTCGAGGGGTCGATGACCTGGAGGTCATTCGGCTCGGAGGGGTCGACCCACTCTCCGTTGATGTAGAACTGGCGTTTCTCGATCATGGTGCTCTCCCAGGCGGCAGGCGGGTTTCAGGCATTGAAATTCCGCACTGCGGGCAGTGATTTTGCAGAAATTTGATCATACTCTGTCACCGGATCGCGCCACGTTCAAGGGGGCAGGCAGGGCGGGCCGGAACGCCGGCCGTGCGCCAGCGCAGGGGCGTGGGAAAACGATCCACCGGGGCGCCCAGGGCAGGGGAAAACATGCCCGCGAGCCGGCGATCAGGCGGAAGAATGCGCCAAGTTGCGACGAAGCGCGCCTGGGGGGATGAAATGCGCCCGGCGGGGCGTTAAGTATGTCGCAACACATATCAGAACCGGAGGAAGACATGTCTCTTCGCATCAACGATACCGTGCCCGATTTCACCGCCGAAACCGACCAGGGGACGATCTCGTTCCACGACTGGATCGGCGACAGCTGGGCGATCCTGTTCAGCCACCCCAAGGATTTCACGCCGGTCTGCACCACCGAGTTCGGCGCCGTGGCGCAGCTGGCCGATGAATGGGCCAAGCGCAACACCAAGGTGATCGGCATCTCTGTCGACGGCGTGGAAGAGCACAAGAAGTGGAAGGGCGACATCGAGAGCTTTGCCGGCACGCCCGCGAGCTTTCCGATCATCGACGGCACCGACCTGAGCGTGGCCAAGCTCTTCGACATGCTGCCCGCCGATGCCTACCTGCCCGATGGCCGCACCCCGGCGCATTCCGCCACCGTGCGTTCGGTCTTCATCATCAGCCCGGACAAGAAGCTGCAGCTGTCGATGACCTATCCGATGTCGGTCGGCCGCAACTTTGCCGAGGTGCTGCGCGCCCTCGACGGGCTGCAGAAGACCTATGGCGCGCCGCTGGCAACGCCCGCCAACTGGGAAGTGGGCCAGGACGTGATCGTGGCGCTGTCGCTCGACGACGCCGCGGCGGAAGAGAAGTTCGGCACGCTGGACAAGAAGCTGCCCTACCTGCGCATGGCCAAGGACCCGGCCTGAGCCAGGCCCGCCGGGCGCCCGCGGGGGCCCGGCCAGGAGCGGACAGAACGAAGGGCGGCCCGGAAGGGTCGCCCTTTTGCCTTGGCGGGCTTTGATGTCCGGGGCGGCGTGAGGTCATGTGATGGCAGGAAGGGGGGCGGGCGAAGGGTGGATATGCGCAGGAGTGGGCGGTCATGGCGCCTCACCTGGCCGACGGGACGGGGCGGGGAAGTGGGCTTTCGCTGCTCACCGCTCCAACGACTGCTCTGCACAAGTGTCCAACCGTTCTAACCTTGCGAGAAAAGTCCAATACCAAGACACCGACATCCATCTCGGAACCTGAAAAATCGGAGAACGATCAGACAAACCCGTAGCTTCTGAGTAGAGTGAAGCAGAGCGCGGGATCTGGGGCAAAACACTGTCTTGAGACGAGCGCGCCGTCAGGATGCGCTGGAATATGGGCCGCTGTCTCGGTGTCGAAGTAATTGAGCGCGACCTCTTCGGGCCATGGAAAATTTTGATCAAAGGGCACTTCCGCGTATGGATTGAAATAGACCTGAAGCCCGTCCAGATGAGTTTCGCGATGAAGTGACGAGTGCTGGATATGAACATCCGCGCCCCAGATCTGATCCGACCCCTCTTCGCGATGCCTGAGTAAATAGTTCAGCCCGGAGAATTTAATCCGCTGCGTCCCGATTTTCCAGTCATGCGAGGCGGGCCCAACATTATTCTTGTCGATTACTCGATAGCGGGTCGAGCGGATAAGTCGGTCAATTCGACTCTCAGCGACAGCCTTTCCGAAAGTTCCGGTCGTGGAAAAGAATACGGCACTTATCTCTTTGTGTGAATCGTTCGTAAAGATACCCATTTCAACTTTCGCCCCAGAAGGCTTCAGGATCGACTTTATCTTGTCTTGCTTTCCTCGATCAGGCCCTTCCAGCACCGGTGGCGCCAAGCCAAACAGGACCATATTGATGAGCTCATTGTTCTGTGTCAGTGAGAGCTCGTTGTCGAAGGGCGCGATTGCAATTACGAACGGGCGATCGCGCACATGGCTCATTGAGGAGTATGGGTACTTCTTTCCATTCGCTCCTCGATAAAGCTGCAACTTGTCCCTGATTTTTCCGGCAAGTTTGAGCGCACCACGGCTCCTGAAAATCGCATGATCGAATGGTTCCTGCTGCTTTTCTTGCTTAGGATCGTCAGAAACTACAGCTTCTACATTGAATTCATAGTTTCCGGGCCCTTGAACGAAGAAATCCGGTGAAGACTTGGTGAAATCAACTTCACAGCCCATTTCGAGGAACGCCCTATTTAGATAAAGCTCCCACATCGACGAGTTGAATGTGGACTGAAACTCTTTAAGGAACTTTTTACCCTCGCCCCGGCGCTCCAGAAGGCCAACTCCCCAGCTTTGTATGATAGGCTTGACCTTTGTGTAGGCCGGATCTGAAGAGATAATGCGAAAGTTTGGATGGAGCTTTTTTTCAGGTAGCTGCGGAACAAACAGATCCAAAATTCTTCAACCTTTATGGGCCAAGCTATCAATGCTGTTCTGACTGGCTACCGTGAAACCTTTTCCTCGACAACGCCATTCCGAGAAGCGCCAGCAACTGAGGGTCGGCGGACAGCGCACTGTGGGCATGCCTCGCCTGGCTGGTGGCCTATACTTGCATGGCCATTGGCCGACACGGCGAGGGACCACTGTGGGTTTAGACCGGTCATCTAACCCGCTGCCCTTGAATGTCCGGTGTGGGCCGGACTCGCTCATCCGCTGGCCCGGCAAGAACGCCGCAACCGGATCGTGATTATGTTCTGCAGTCTCAAAGACTAGCCACGAATGGCGGCTAGATATGACAGATTCTCAAAATCTCGTTTTTGTACAGTCTCTCAAGCCGCGACCGTCAGGCATTGGCCATCAGTCCTGCATGTCTTTGGTGCATCACCATGTAATGTCGACAATCCGCCCGTCACTATGACGACACACGCCGACGCCACCCGCAGTCGTGAAACCACTGCTGTCCGCATACTGGAGGTCACAGTTTAGGCTGGAGCCACGCGAGCCAAGCAGGACGGCGACAAAGCTACCGGTGGTCGTGGAGCCAACAATAGTTGTCGACATGTAGGCCGAATCTCCGCCTACGTAGGCGCTCCCGATGCCAGTTCCCATCGTTGTGCTCGCGCCCCGCATGACAGCTTTGCCTTTGAAGGTTTCACCATCAATGACAGTACTAAGTTGGTCACTACTCATGCCTTGCTCGTAGGCGATCTGGACGGGCTGCCCAGTGCCCCGAACTGACCCTTGCATGGTTCCCCCACAGCTAGCCAATGCCACGATCGCTGCTAGCGCTAAAAACTGTTTTGTAATCCGCAATACTGCCTCCATCCCCGTTGGGCGAAACAATACAGCCGCCCTGGTGACCTGCAACCCTCGAAAGAGACGCGGATTTCTTACGGCCGGCGGGATTGAGCGCATATGCTCATTCTCCACAACAGCGCCAGCGATGGTCCCAGGTCGCAGGTCGCAGGTCGCAGGTCGAACAGACTGTCTACTGCTGTTATGGTGCAAGGTATTGCTGTCCGTTTCGCCTAAAGACGGCGGCTGGTTCCGTAGTTCATTGCGAAGGGCCTCTTTGGGGCTGGAAGCGGACATGCCCCGCACATAGCTCGAATGTCAGCAAAGGGCCGCGACCAGGCATCCACGACGCCTGGCGTGAAGGTCCAGTCAGGGCCGGGGAGCCGCTAGTCGGGCTGAGCTCTCTTAGCTCCTGCCCTTTGCGTCGGGCCACTTTTCAGATGCGCCATCTCAGATGCGCCTCATGGCAGCCGACACCTATTTTTTGCATTGCCTTTCCAGTGAATTGAGCACAACTTGTCCCTCGCGCTGGAATGACGGCATCTCCTGATATACATCCTAGGTAGGCCTTCACAGCATGGCGACGCTCCTCCCTCCCCAAAAAAAAGAAAAGAACGAAAGTGAAGAATTGCCACCGACTTCTTGAGGGGATGTACATAGCTATTTATAAACTAAGAGCGCAAGTTGAGAGAAAGTAGTATTGAAATGTCTCGCACTTCATCTGAGAGGCTCTTTAATGCAGCAAGAGCTGCATCTAAGTACTGCAAGCAGGTTGAGGCAGTCGGTATTTTGATTGTGCTTCTCGCCGCCTTCTTTCAGTTTCGCGTGGATAGTATGTTCAGGGAGAATATGCGTTGGTCCATTTATGATACTAGGTACGAAGTGCAATTTACTAGAGAGAAACTTTTTAACCTAGAGAGATGCATGTCCGAAGATGCCTGTGATGTTGTCGATACGTACCCTAACATGATCGAGGCGCATCGTTTTATCCCCCCCGCGCCCAGACTTGGTGAGGACTTTTGGCGCGGGGTCAGGAAGGTGTTTTTTATCATTGGCACCATTATGATCGCGCTCTCTAAATTTATTGACTTCCCAAAGTCCCAGAAGAGGGGTTAGCTTTTGAAGTGAATGGGATCGCTGAAATCCGACGAATACCTGTGTAGCGCTGCAATTTCAGCATCTAAAGCTGATTGCTGGGGCAAGAAGCCCAAGTTTCCCGAAGGTTCAAAATAGATCATCCTCTGTGCTGTTCCGTGGTCAGCTAGGCTGGGGCTAGAATGGTCGTGTCGCGTATCAGACGCGAATGTCCGCTAATGGGATGAACCGACCATCTGCTGCGCCTGGCTCGAATGTCCGCAGAGGGCCGAAAGCGCCCGACGACATGGGGAGCAGGCTTCCAGGTGCCATGTCCGCCTCTTGCCTATCGAGGAGGTCCAGGGGCGTGTCGGTTTGGGGGCCCTTGCTGGGCGGGGCGGGCGTTGGCGGCAGGGCGTGCAGGGTGATTTTTCGGTTCCAGGGACGGGAAAAACCGGCCAGATTGCCGGGGGGGCGGTGTGACGGGCCTGCCCGTTGGCGATGGGGAGCCGGATGCTGAACCACCTGTTTCGCAACAATCCACGCCGAAAGGTGCCGCAGGACTGGCGGGTGCTGCCGATCAGCGATGCCCGGCGGCCCGGGGCCTCGGGGGCGGGGGAGATGCGCATCAACCTGGCCCTGCAGGAGAGCGCCAACCGCTTCGACTGTGGCGTGCTGCTGCGGGTCTCCATGCCGCTGGGCGGCGGGGACGAAGGGCCGGAGGGCGAGGATCCGCGGCCGGCGCTGGCACGGGCGCTGGAAGAGGCGGTGACGCGGCAGCTGGCGGGGCGCGGGATCCTGGCGGTGGTGCTGACGCGGCCCGACAGCGTGGCGCTGCTGAGCTATGTCACCAGCCTGCGCGAGGGCGAGAAGGTGCGCCGCGCCCTGGAGCGCGGCTTTGGCGGCCGCGGCGTGACGGTGATGCAGGAAAACGACTATTTCTGGCAGGTCTACCGCGAGCTGCTGCCGATCTGACGGCGACGGGCGCCTCAGCTCCCGGATCCTGTGACGTGCTCCCCGTAGTGTCCGCGTTTTTCAGTTCGCTCTGTTCAGGGTTTGGTCCTCTACTGACCGTTGGTGATACTCCCACGGGGTGAGCCCGTCGAGGCTCGTGTGGGGGCGGTGGTGATTGTAATCGGTGCGCCAAGCCGAGATCAGTTCTCTGGCATGGCGCAGGTTGGCGAATAGGTGCTCGTTTAGACACTCGTCGCGCAGGCGGCCATTGAAGCTTTCTACAAAGCCGTTCTGCATCGGCTTTCCTAGAGCAATATAGTGCCACTCGACCTTGCGATCCTCCTGCCATTTCAGAATGGCGTTCGAGGTCAGCTCCGTCCCATTATCGCTGACCACCATGCAGGGATAGCCACGCGTTCGGGCGATGTTATCGAGTTCCCGCCCTACGCGCTGCCCAGACAGCGAGGTGTCGACCACACAGGCCAGGCATTCCCTGCTGAAGTCATCGATGACGCACAGGACGCGGAACCGGCGCCCATCCGACAGGCTGTCTGAGACAAAGTCCAATGACCATCGTTGGTGCGGCCCTTGCGGGATCGCCATGGGCGCGCGCGTTCCAATCGCTCGCTTGCGACCGCCACGCTTACGCACTGTCAGGCCTTCTTCTCGGTAGATCCGGTAGAGCGCTACGCCCTACAAACGATCCCCCGGATCGTTTGCTTCACGGGCTTCGATCCAGTTCACCTGCCAGCCCTCTCGGCCCAGCAGGAGGTGCAGCCTTCGATAGCCGAAGCGCCGTCGTTCGCTGGACAGTTCCTTCAGCCTCTCTCGTAGCTTGGTATCCGCAGGTCTGGTTGATCGCCGCCTGTAGACGCGCGGATCAATCCCGGCCAAGGCACAGGCCCGACGCTGGTTGTAGCTCTTCTCTTTCATGGCCCAGTCCACAGCTCGTCGCTTTGCACCGGGCTTCAGAAGTTTTTTCCCAGCATCTCCTTGAGCGTGGCCACGTCGAGCATGTGTTCCGCCAGCATCTTCTTCAGCTTCGCGTTCTCGACTTCGAGCGCCTTCAGCCGTTTGGCCTCTGACACCTCCATGCCGCTATACTTCGAGCGCCACTTGTAAAACGTGCCATCGCTGACACCGTGCTTCCGGCACAGCTCCTTGGCGCCTATCCCAGCCTGGTGCTCCTTCAGGATGCCAATGATCTGCTCTTCACTGAAACGGCTCTTCCGCATTGTCTGTCTCCTCGTTTGGAGAACAGGCTAACTTCAAACTGCGGACTTTTCAGGGGAGCACGTCAACGGCCTTGAGCTGGCGGCGGCGGTGGCGCTCGGAGAGCAGGGCGATGGCGCTGCGATAGCGGGCGCGACTGATGGTGCGGGTGATCTCGCCGCGGATGCCGCGGCTGGCCTGGATCGTCGAGCCGCCGGTGGCGGGCGCCGCGCTCTCGATATGGGCGGGCCAGAGGGTGAGGCTGTCGACGCCGGTTTCCCAGGACATCTGCAGCCAGGTATCCACCGGCCGGTCGAAGCGGTTCGAGCGCAGCAGCAGCTGATGCGCGGCCCGGCGGCCGAGCAGGTAGAGCGTGGCGGTCAGCCCGATGACCTTGGGGCGGAAGAGGCGGATGCCCTCTGCCTCGTCGATCAGGCCCACGGGGACCTCGCGGTCTCGCATGGGAAAGCGGATCAGGCTGTCCTCGGTGCCGTGTTTCAGCGCCAGGGCAAGGGCGGCGGAGAAGCCCTCGGTGACGGCCAGGTCATCCTCGGCCACCAGGCCGAAGGGGGCCGCGCCGCCGGCAATGCGCATCCAGGCGCTGCGGTGCGACAGGAAGCAGCCGATCTCCGACGGCATCAGCCCGAAGGGATAGCGCGGGCTGAGCATGTCGCGTTCGGTCACCGCGGCGCGTTCGCCGGGGGTCATGGCGCGGCCGTCGGTGGCGCGGATCAGCTGGACGTCGGGCAGGTGGTCGCGAAGCGCCTCGATCAGCGGTTCGCGGGCCGTGCTGCCGGCCAGGTGGATGACATGGGTGCTGGTCATGAGGCGGGTGTAGGCGGGAAGCGCGCGCCGGTCCAGTGCGCTGTTGCGGCGGGGGCGGAAAGGGGCGGCGGAATGGGGGCGCTGCCCCCGCCGGCCTGCGGCCGCCTCCCCCGGGATATTTCTGGCCAGATGAGGGGAGCCGGGCGGGGCCAGGCGGGCCGGGCGGCGATCAGTCGTTGAGGCCGAGCACGTCGAGCATGTCGTATTCGCCCGGGCCTTTGTCCTGGCCCCAGAGCGCGGCCTTGAGCGCACCCTTGGCAAAGACGGTGCGGTCCTCGGCGACATGGCGCAGCACGATGCGTTCGCTTTCCGAGGCGAAGATCACGTCGTGTTCGCCGACGATGCCGCCGGCGCGCACGGCGGCAAAACCGATATGGCCGCGCTCGCGGGCCCCGGTGATACCGTCACGACCGCGGTCGGAGACCTCTTTCAGATCCACCTGGCGGCCCTCGGCGGCGGCCTCGCCCAGCATCAGCGCGGTGCCGGAGGGGGCATCGACCTTGCGGCGGTGATGGTATTCCACCACCTCGATGTCGAAATCCTCGTCCAGCGCGGCGGCGACCTTTTTCGTGAGCTGCATCAGCAGGTTGACGCCGAGGCTCATGTTGCCGGCGCGGACCACCACGGCATGGCGGGCGGCGGCGGCGATCTTCTCGAGGTGTGTCTCGTCCATGCCGGTGGTGCCGATCACGTGCACGCAGCGGGCCTGGGCGGCGAGGGCGGCGAATTCCACCGTGGCGGCGGGGGCGGTGAAGTCGATCACGGCCTGGGCCTTCGAGAAGGCCTCGAGCGGGTCGTCGGTGACGGTGACGCCGAGCGGGGCGCCGCCCATGCAGTCGCCCAGGTCGCGGCCGATCCAGGCGTGGCCCGTGCGCTCGACCGCGCCGACGAGGCGGGCGGCGTCGCTCTCGGCGACGGTGCGGATCAGCATCTGGCCCATGCGGCCCGAGGCCCCGGTGATCACGATTCCTGGAAGCTCCGACATGCTCTGTTCCCTGTCTTTCGGCGGTCTGACGTTGCGCGCCTGCTTAGCGCGCCGGGGCCGCCTTGGCAAAGGCGGATCTGTGGGCGGACCGGGAGGAGGGGCCGCCCGGGCGCACGGGCGCGATCACGCAGAGATGCGCGGGCGGGCGTCACGCTCTGCTTGGCAAAGCGCGCGCAACCGACTAGATGCAGGACATGAGCAAGAACAAGTTCCATGACGGGCCCGGGCCCTCGCAGCGCCAGCTTCGCGTCGGCGAAACCATTCGCCGTGCGCTCTCGGAAGTGCTGCAGCGGGGCGATATCCACGATCCCGACCTGAACCGCCTGTCGATCACCGTGGGCGAGGTGCAGGTGAGCCCCGACCTGAAGATCGCCAAGGCCTATGTCATGCCGCTGGGCGGCGGGCACGTGGACGATGCGATCGAGCTGCTGGCCCGCAACCGCGGCGAGCTGCGCCGCATCATCGGCCGCAAGCTGAACCTGAAGTACACGCCCGACCTGCGCTTTCGTCCCGACGAGACCTTTGACCAGCTCGACAATACCCGTCGGCTGTTCTCGGACGAGACGGTGCAGCGCGACATTGCCGCGCGCGACGATGAGGACGGCGAGGAAGAAGAGTAGGCCCGGTGTCGCTGCGCGCCCTGCTCCCCGGCCGGTTCTCCCGCCCGTTTTTCTCCCTGATTTCGGCCCTGTTTTCGGCCCCGTTTCCCGCCTCGTTTGGCGCCCTTTCGCGGGGCCGCGGGGGCAGTCCGAAATCCTGTGGGAAGGCCCGTCCGATGGCGGGTCTGATGCGCTGCCTGCCGTTCTGCCTGCCGGTATTTGCGGCGCTGCCGCTGCTGGCTACCGCCCGTCCCGCCGAGGCCGTCGAATGCCGCAACGAGACCTGGGAGGCGAACCGCTATTCCGTCTGCGAGGTGGATGCCGCGCAGGAGGACCTGCGGCTGTTCCTCTATGATCCGGGCGGTGCGCCCTATGGCGATTTCGAGGCGCTGAAGGCGCGGCTGGCCGGGCAGGGCAAGACCCTGGCCTTTGCCATGAACGCCGGCATGTACCATGAAAACCGCGCCCCCGTCGGCCAGTATGTCGAGGAGGGCGAGGAGCTGATGCACCTGGTGCCCAACGCGGGGCCGGGCAACTTCGGCCTGCTGCCCAATGGCGTGCTCTGCATCGCCGGGGGCCGTGCCGACGTGATCGAGACCCTGCGCTTCGAGAAGAGCGGGCAGAGCTGCCGCTTTGCCACCCAGTCGGGGCCGATGCTGGTGATCGACGGCAAGCTGCACCCGCGGTTCCTGCCCGACAGTACCTCGCGCTATATCCGCAATGGCGTGGGCACCTCGGCCGACGGCAGCCGGGTGGTCTTCGTGATCTCGCGCAATGCGGTGACCTTCTGGGAATTCGCCAGCTTCTTCCGCGACGGGCTGCACCTGCCGCAGGCGCTCTATCTCGACGGCAATGTCTCGCGCCTCTATGCGCCGGAGCTGGGCCGCGACGACTGGGGCCGGCAGATGGGCCCGATCGTGGCCGTGGTGGCGCCAGAGCCGGGGGCCGAACAGGACGAGGCCTCCGCCGGGGCGGACTAGGCCGGGGGCGCCTTGATCCGGGCGCCGAGCCAGGCCAGCCCGACATAGAGCCCCGAGGCCACCAGCACCGATGCCACTCCGAGCGCCTCGGCCAGGAGCCGGTGTTCGGCGGCACTGTGATTGCCGGGCCGCGTCAGCAACAGCACGATCGCCCCGGTCATCAGCGCCCGGGAGAGGATCGGCCAGGCCGGCAGCACCCGCAGCCCGAAGACGACACAGGCCGCCACCGCCACGAGCTGCAGCCCCGCGAGGTTGAGCCGGTCGGCCACCAGCCCGGCGAGGAAGATGCCGATCACCGCGCCGGATATCCGCTGCATTGCCGCCACCGGGTGCCGGGGATCCGCCGCCAGGGCCACCTGCAGGAAGACGAAGGGGATCCAGTACCCCTCGGGCAGGGCCAGCGCCCGCGCCGCCCAGATCGAGAAGAGAAAGCCCGAGCCGAAGCACAGGATCTGCGCCGCCAGGGGCATCATGCCGGCGGTCACGGGTGGCGGGCGGCGAAAGCTCTCCATGTTCAGCCAGAGCGCGGTGGCGGTGCCGATGACGCCGCCTGCGATCAGGCTGCCGGCGGTCCAGAGATCAAGTGTCATCCCCGGCACCATGGCGAGGAAGACCCAGCCGAAGGCGGCCTGGCCGAAGGCCATGGCGCCGCCGATGCGCAGCCCCCAGGCGATCAGCGCGACCAGCGCCAGCGCCACGAGGTAGAGCGGCATCGCGCCCGGCAGGGGCAGCATCAGCATCATGGCATAGGCGGCCAGGGCGATCAGCGGCGTGCCATAGGCCCAGCGGCGGTCGGCGGAGAGGCAGGCCAGAAGGCCGATGATGAAGCCGATCAGCGGCGGCGCCGGGCTGATGCCGAGGAGCAGCGCCAGTACCGGCAGCGGCAGGGCCGCGAGGGCGAGGCGCCCGATGATGGTCCACGGCAGGTAGGTCGGCATGGCGGTACTCACTGCGGTTGCGAGGGCAGGGTGCTGTGGAAGGGGGAGCTATGTCTAGGGGGAGGGGGCAGCGCGGCGGTCATTCCCGTTGCAGGGCTGCCCCCCGCCCTCAGTGATAGCTCTCGCCGGGCGCCACCGGTTTGCGGAAGGTCCAGTAGATGAAGCCGGTGTAGATCAGCACGATCGGCACCATCGGGATGGCGCCGAGGAGCAGGAAAAGCTGGCTCTCGGGGGCGGCGGAGGCCTGCCAGAGCGTCATCGAGAAGGGCACCAGGTAGGGGTAGACCGAGATCGCCAGCCCGATGAAGCAGAGCAGGAAGAGCGCAACCGTCGAGACGAAGACCATGAAGCCGCGGCCGTCGCGCACGCCCCTGGCCGCGATCAGCGCGAGGAGCGCCGTCAGCACCGGCACCGGCAGCAGCCAGAAGAAATCCGGCATGGTGAACCAGCGGGCGCGGATCTCGGGGCTGGCGAGCGGGGTCCAGGCCGAGACCACGACGATGAAGAGCAGCAGCGCCCCGAGGAGCGGCGGCGCCCAGTCGGCGGCCTTGTCCCGCAGCGGGCCGGTGACGCGCATCATCAGCCAGCCGGAGCCCAGCAGCGCATAGCCCGCCACCACGCCCAGCCCGCAGATCAGCGCGAAGGGGTGCAGCCAGACGAAGGAGCCGCCGGCGAACTGGCCGTTCGCCACCGGGATGCCGTGCACGATGGTGCCGAGGATCACCCCCTGGAAGAAGGCCGCGACGGTGGAGCCGAGCCAGAAGGCGGTGTCCCACCAGCGGTGATCGGGTTTCGAGACCTCGCGGAACTCGAAGGCCACGCCGCGGAAGGCCAGCGCCAGCAGCATCCCGATGACCGGCAGGTAGAGCGCCGGCATGATGATGCCGTAGGCGCCGGGAAAGGCAATCCAGAGGCCGCCGCCGCCGAGCACCAGCCAGGTCTCGTTACCGTCCCAGAAGGGCGCGATGGAGCTCATCATCTGGTCGCGCTCGCGTTCGTCGCGGGAGAGGGGGAAGAGGATGCCCATGCCAAGGTCGAAGCCGTCGAGCAGCACGTAGAGCGCCACGGCGACCGCGATCAGCACCGCCCAGATCACCGGCACCCATTCTGTCAGGAACAGCGAATTGTCCATGGTCACTCTCCCGGTGCGGTGGTTGCGGAGGCGGGTGCATCGGCGGCGCCTGCCAGCGGCCTCAGCCCGCTGGTCTCGGGATGCGGGCCGCTCTCGCTGCCGTCATCCTCTCCGGGGCCGGCCCGCAGGATGCGCGCGATATAGGTGACGCCGGCGGCAAAGATGATGCCGTAGACCACCGCGAAGGCCAGCAGCGTGAAGGCCACCGCCCCGCCCGAGACGGGCGAGACCGCATCGGCGGTGCGCAGGATGCCGGTGGCGACCCAGGGCTGCCGCCCGGTCTCGGTGGTGTACCAGCCGGCGATGACGGTGACGAAGCCGATGGGCCAGAGGTAATGGGCATATTTCAGGTAGCCGGTGGCGGTGAAGAGCCGCCCGCGCGCCCAGAGATAGCCGCCGGCGATCACGCTGAGGAACATAACGCCCCAGAGCGCCACCATGATGCGGAAGCCGAAGAAGGGCAGCGGCGCATAGGGCAGGTCGTCGGCGGGGAAATCCTTCATCCCCTGCACCGTGCCGTCGAGCGAGCGGGTGAAGAGGATCGAGCCCAGGTAGGGAATCGAGATCTCGAACTTGTTGGTCTGGGTCTCCATGTCGGGCCAGGCGAAGGCCACCCAGGGCACCGGGGTGCTCTCCTCGCTCTCGGGGCCCCAGATCGCCTCCATCGCGGCCAGCTTGGCGGGCTGATGCGCCACCGTCGACAGGCCCGAGCTGTCGCCGAACCAGCCCTGCAGCGGCACCAGCACGATCAGCAGGCCGAGGCCCATGCGCACCGATGTCCTGGCCTTTTCCAGGGACTTGCCCTGCAGCAGCCAGCGGCAGCCCGAGGCGAAGACCACGAAGGCGGTGGTGATGTAGGCCGCCGTCACCATGTGCGCGAGGCGGGTGGGGAAGGTGGGGTTGAAGATGATCTTCATCCAGTCGACGGGATAGGCCTTGCCGTCGATCACCTCGTGCCCGGTGGGCATCTGCATCCAGGAGTTGGCCGAGAGGATCCAGAAGGCCGAGAGCGTGGTGCCAAGCGCCACGCAGAGGCAGGCCGTGAAATGCAGCCAGGGCGGCACCCGGCCCCAGCCCAGCAGCATCAGCCCGAGGAAGGTGGCCTCGAGGAAGAAGGCCGTCAGCACCTCGTAGCCGATCAGCGGGCCGATGACGTTGCCGATGCCCTCGGCATAGGCGCTCCAGTTTGTTCCGAATTGGTAGGACATGACGATGCCGGAAACGACGCCCATGCCGAAGGAGACTGCAAAGACCTTGGTCCAGAAGCGGGCGAGCTGATTGTAATGGTCGCGCCCGGTCTTCAGCCAGAGGCCCTGGAGCACGGTGATCCAGGCCGCGAGGCCGATGGTGAAGGAGGGGAAGATCACGTGGAAGGTGACGGTGAAGGCGAACTGAAGCCGTGACATCAGGACGGGATCAAACTCCATGGTGATGCCTCCGGCCCGGTGTCCGCGTGATCCTCTGCATGGTCTGTGCCCCCTTGCCTGGCCGCGGCGATGCTGCGGCGGCCTGCCCGGGCGAATCCTAGGCAAGGGCGCACGATTCCATCAAGACGACAATCTGACTGCGAGGTAAGTTGATCGGACATGTGGTCCGGTTGCACGGCGCGGGCGGCGCCGGCGGCGGGAACTGCTCTTTTGCGTGGCGGGACGGGGGATTATCTGTCAGCGGTTGGCGCAAACAGGATGGCCGTGCGGGGCCTTTCCGGCACCATGTCGGAGGATCCCTGGGCGCCCGCGAGGGGCCATCCACGGGGCTGTGTACGGGGCTGTGCAGGGGCTTGTGCAGGGGCCATCTACGGGGCCCGCAACGGAACAGGGACCATTGGGAACGACGGACAGATGACGATCACGCAGGAAGACGAGCTGGAAGCGCTGAAGGAAATCGGGCGCATCGTGGCCAATGTGCTGCGCGACATGATGGCGGCGACAGAGCCCGGCATGACCACCGCCGAGCTCGACGGGATCGGGGCCAGGCTGCTGGAACGCGAGGGCGCCGTCTCGGCGCCGCAACAGGCCTATGACTTCCCCGGGGTCACCTGCATCAGCGTCAACGAGGAGATCGCCCATGGCATCCCCGGCACCCGGGTGATCGCGGCGGGCGACCTGGTGAACATCGACGTCTCGGCCAGCAAGAATGGCTTTTTCGCCGATACCGGCGCCAGCTTCCAGGTCGGGCCGGCGGCGCATCCGCTGCTGACGCAGCTCTGCCGCGACGGGCGCCGCGCCATGGAGATCGGCATCGACCAGGTGGGCAGCAACCGCCCCCTCGCCGGCATCGGCCAGGCCATCGGGCGCTTTGCCCGGGCGGGCGGCTATACGCTGATCCGCAACCTGGCCAGCCACGGCGTGGGCCGGTCGCTGCATGAATACCCCGGAGAGATCGCCACCTGGCCCACCCGCAACGACCGCCGACAGATGACCCGCGGGCTGGTGCTGACGGTCGAGCCCTTCCTGTCGACCGGCGGGCGCTGGGCGAACGAGGGCGAGGACGGCTGGACCCTCTATGCCGACCCCTCGGCGCCGGTGGTGCAATACGAACATACCGTGGTGGCCACCGACCGCGGCGCGATGATCATGACGCTTCCGGGCTGAGGCGCCGGGCGGGGGAGGAGCGGCGGCAGTGCTGGATGCTTGACGCAGGGCCGGGCGGGCTGTACCTGCCGGCCTTCGATTGATCTCAGGTGACGGACGAGGGGCAGAATGGCACGCAGACGCAAGGGGCGCGACATTTCCGGCTGGCTGGTGGTGGACAAGCCTGCGGGGCTGACCTCCAACGCCGTCGTGAACAAGGTGCGCTGGGCCTTCAATGCCAACAAGGCGGGCCATGCGGGCACGCTCGACCCGGAGGCGACCGGCGTTCTGGCCGTGGCGCTGGGCGAGGCGACCAAGACCGTGCCCTTCGTCACCGACGCGATGAAGGCCTATGTCTTTACCGTGCGCCTGGGCCAGGCGACCAACACCGACGATGCCGAGGGCGAGGTGATCGCCGAGAGCGTCTCGCGCCCCGGCGACGAGGAGATCAAGGAAGCGCTGCATACCTTCGTGGGCGACATCATGCAGGTGCCGCCGAAGTTTTCCGCGGTGAAGATCGACGGCGAACGGGCCTACAAGCGCGCCCGCGACGACGAGGACTTCGAGATCGCCGCGCGGCCGCTCTTTGTCGAGAGCCTGATCCTGCTGGACCGCCCCGACGAGAACCACGTGATGCTCGAGATGGTCTGCGGCAAGGGCGGCTATGTGCGTGCCATTGCCCGCGACCTGGGCGAGGCGCTGGGCTGCTATGGCCACGTGAAATGGCTGCGCCGGGTCTGGTCCGGGCCGTTCGAGGCCGGCCAGGGCATCAAGATGGACGAGATCGAGGCCCTGGCGCGCACGCCGGAGCTCGACGGGAAGCTGCTGCCGCTGGAGCTGGGCCTGGCCGATCTGCCGGAGGTCAAGGCCACGGCCGAGGGCGCGGTGCGCCTGCGCCACGGCAACCCCGGCATGGTGATCGCCAGCGGCGTCGACTATGGCGAGGACTGCTGGGCCAGCTTCGACGGCCAGCCGGTGGCCGTGGGCACCCTGCGCGGCGGCGAGCTGCACCCGAGCCGGGTGTTCAACCTGTGAGGCCCGGGATCCGGTGATCGAACGGCGGTTCCTGAAGGGCGACGCCGAGAGCACGGCGCTCTACTCTCCCTGCGAGCGCTATCGCTATGCGCTGACCCGGGAATGGGGCGGCGGGCCGCGGCTGCTCTACGTGATGCTGAACCCCTCCAAGGCCACCGAGGTGCAGAACGACCCCACCATCGAGCGCTGCGAGCGCCGGGCGCGGGCGCTGGGATACGGCGGATTTCGCGCCTGCAACCTCTTTGCCTGGCGCGAGACCTCTCCGGCGCTGCTGAAGAAGGCGGAAGAGCCGATGGGGGCGGAGAACGATGCCGCGCTCGCCGATGCGGCCGCCTGGGTGGGCGGTGAGGGGCTGATCCTCTGCGGATGGGGCGTGCATGGTGCCTTCCGGGGCCGTGGCGCCGCGGTCGAGGCGCTGCTGCGCGGCACGGGCCGGCGGCTGGGCCACCTGGGCCTGACGAAGGAGGGCCACCCGCGCCATCCGCTCTACGTGGCCTATGCGACGCAGCCGGCGGAGTGGCGGGAGGGCTGACAGCGGGGCGCCCGGGACGCGGTTCCGCCTCCGGCGGCCGTATTTCGGGAAAGATGAAGGGGGGACGTGGTGCCCTTTGTCATCTGGTCGGCCATGCGGCTTTGACAGGGGGGCGCCCGGGAGGCGGCATCTGCCGGGGAGGCGGCGGGATGTCCGTATTTGGGGAAAGATGAAAGGCCTGTGCCCGGGAGGCTGAGACGCGCAGGGGCTTCCCAAGCGGGGGGAAATGCTCTATCAGCCCGAACTTCACCCGGGGAACCGGGCGAATCCTCCATGGACCCTGCTGGACGACATCCCGGCTTGTGCCCTCACCCTTCAACCTAGGAGATCCCGATGTCGATTACCGCTGAAGAAAAAGCACGCCTGATGAAGGAATACGCGACCAAGGAAGGCGACACCGGTTCGCCCGAAGTCCAGGTCGCCATCCTGTCCTCGCGCATCGCAACGCTCACCGAGCACTTCAAGATCCACAAGAAAGACAACCACGGCCGCCGTGGTCTGCTGATGATGGTTGCCCAGCGCCGCAAGCTGCTGGACTACCTCAAAGGCAAGGATGAGGCCCGTTACCAGGACCTGATCAAACGTCTGGGTCTGCGTCGCTGAGCCACGCAATCGTCCCTGCGGCCCGCTCCGGCAGGCCGTGACACGGATGATCCCAATGCAACGCCCGTTCCGAAAGGAGCGGGCGTTCTGCATTTGATCATATCTTTTGCGCCGGGATCGGGGCGGATGACGCGACGTCCGCCGGGCCGGGCTGTCTGCGCCGGATTGACCGGCGGGGCAAGGCGGCCCTCTGCTGGAGCGTTATCTCTTTCGAGGAGTTCCCGCAGATGACGAAACGCCTTTTTCCGGCCCTCGCGGCCACGCTGATGCTGGCCGCGCTTCCGGCCCTGGCCCAGGAGGGTGCCGAGGCGCCGCTGCCCAAGCTGGGCCCCGATGCCGTGCCGATCACCGCCGATGCCGCCTATGTGCGCAGCCACGAGGCGCCCGATTTCTGGGCCTTTGCGCCCTTCATCAAGCCGCAGTTCACCACCTCGGCCTGTTCCATCGCCGCGGTCACCGGGGCGCTGAACGGGCTGCGCGGCCTGCCCGCCAATGCCGAGGACACGGTGACGACCCAGGAGCAGATGCTGGAGCTGACCGGCGATCCGAAATGGGCCGAGGTTTCGGCCGAGGGCGGCGACGGCGTGACCTTCGACCAGCTGGTGACCTTTACCGGAGAGGCGCTGGCTGCCAATGACATGCCCGCCACGGTGACCAGCTTTCACCCGGCCGAGGCCAGTGCAGAGACCCTGGCCACCCTGCGCGGCATGTTGAGCGAGAACGAGACATCCGCCGCCGATGCCCTGCTGGTCTATTTCAACCAGGGTGTCGTGACCGGCGACTGGGACGGGCCGCATGTCTCGGTGATCGGGGCCTATGACGCCGAGGCGGACCGGGTGCTGATCCTCGAGGTCGACCAGGAATGGTACGTGCCCTACTGGACGCCGACGTCGGTTCTGCTCGACGCGATGGTCAAGCCGACCGGGCCCGAGCACGGCGTGCTCGAGGGGCAGACCGGCGGCCTTGTCCGCATCGCGATGTGAGGAGCGGGCGCGCGAGAGAGAGAGCGGCGCGCGCCTTCAGTCCTGCGTCTTCAGCGCCTGCAACAGGGTGCGATAGGCCTGCACCGCGTCCTCCTCGCGGCCCAGCTCGTCGGTGTTCATGGTGAAGGCCACGCAGTAGCGGTCGCCGTCGGTATCGAGCTGGCTCGTCAGGTTCAGCACCCCCGGCTCGGAGCCGCCCTTGTAGGCCACCCGTGACCAGCCCTGGCCGGCGGCGGGGCCGGGGTTGATCGTCATCAGCGGCAGGTCGGCCACGTCTGCCATCAGCGTGCAGAGCTGCGTCGCCGGCAGGTACCATTCCACCCCGTGCAGCGCCGGGCCGGTGATCGCCGTCACCGGCGGCAGCGGGTCGTCGGCGATGTCCTGCAGGATGTCGAGCCGCATGGCCGGATCCGAGGCATCATAGAGCCGCGCCAGCACCGGATCGGCGCGCAGGGTGAAAAATTCGCGCGTGGTCAGCGGTTGCGGCGCGCCGAGCGCCTCGGCCACGGCCTCGCGGCCCAGCACGTCGATCAGCACGTCGGTGGCGGTATTGTCGCTCTGCGAGATCATCAGCGCGGCCAGGCTCTCCAGCGTCATCGTGGTGCCGGCGGGCCAGTCCTGAAGCATGCCCGTGGGCAGCGAGCGGTGGCGCGCCTCCAGGGTGACGGTGTCGTCCCAGTGCCGGGTGCCGGCCTCGACCTGCCGCTTCAGCGCCGCCAGCACGCCCAGCTTGAAGGCCGAGCCCACCGCCAGCGGCATGTCGGTGCTGTCGCCGATCTGCACCGCGCCGTCGCGGATCACCATCAGCGACATCCGCCCCGGCAGCGCCCGCAGGGCGGCCAGCGCGGCATCGAGCGCGGGGGCGATCGCCTCGGCGCCGCCGAACCACAGGCCGGCCACGCGGTCTTCGGCATCCAGCGCGATGCGCGCCGGCACCTGCATGCTGCCGTCGCTGATGGCATAGCCTTCGCCGGCGGGGATCACGGTGATCTCCTCGCCGTCGAGCGCGGCCGAGACCTGGGCCAGCACCGCGCGCAGCTGCGGCAGCGGCACCTGCAGCAGGAATTCCGGGGTAAAGTCGCGCTCCTCGACCGGGGCCTTCAGCAGGGCCTTCAGGCGCAGCGTCTCGGGGGTGTCGGCGGCGGGCGACAGCACGGTGGCGGTTTCGCTGGTGGCACCCGTGGTCGACCCCGTGGTCGCGGGCGCGGATCCGGCTGCAGGGGCGGGCCCCGTCGGGGCCTGCTGGGCTTGGGCGGCCGGGGGCGCCAGCAGGGGCGGCAGCAGGGCAAGCGACAGCCAGAGGGCGGTGCCGAAGCGCAGCGCCGCGCGCAGGCTCCGCGGGGGGGCGCGCCGGATGGCCGATGGACGGGCCTGGGGGAAAAACGCGTTGGTCATGCAACCACTTCTACGCATTGGCCGAAGCCGAGGAAAGGGGATAGCCGCGCCCGCGGCGGCCGGCCGCCGGGGCATTTCCGGGCGATGTTCGGAGTGAGGTCGGACGTGACCTCAGGGGCGATCTCGGGGGCGATCTCGGAGGGCTTCGACCCCGCCGCTGTGGGTGCCGTTGCGGCAACCTCGCCCGGAGGCCCTGTGGATCCCTCCTGTAGAGACCCCGTGCGGCTTCCGGAGGGGGCACCTCGGCGGGTCTCGCGGGGGCCGCTGACGCTCGCGCCGGCCCCCCGTCAATGCGGTGATTCCCGGCAGTGCGCGGCAAAGGGCCGAGACTGTCCGCAAAACCGCCGGCTCCGCACGTGTGCAGAGTGGTTTTTTGCCGCGGGATGTTTCCAAATTCGTGAAATGCGTGTATGGCCCGCCCATCTGAGACGTGGCGCGCAGACCCCCGCGCCGTGAAGCAAAGGATGATGGGGTCGGTGGCAATGGGGCCACCATGCAAACGGAAGACCCGGGAGGGCCCGGGAGAGCTTCCAGACAGGATACGCTGATGTTCAACGTAACAACCAAATCCATGCAATGGGGTGAAGAGACCCTGACCCTCGAGACGGGCAAGGTCGCCCGTCAGGCCGACGGGTCCGTCATTGCAACGCTCGGCGAAACCTCGGTCATGGCCAACGTGACCTTCGCCAAGGAGCCCAAGCCCGGCCAGGATTTCTTTCCGCTGACCGTGCACTACCAAGAGAAGTATTACGCTGCCGGCAAGGTGCCCGGCGGCTTCTTCAAGCGCGAAGCCCGTCCGACCGAGAAGGAAACGCTGACCGCGCGCCTGATCGACCGTCCCGTGCGCCCGCTCTTCGCCCCCGGCTTCAAGAACGAAGTCCTGGTGATGTGCACGGTGCTGAGCCACGACCTGGTCAACGATCCCGACATCGTCGCCATGATCGCCGCCTCGGCCGCGCTGACCATCTCCGGCGCGCCCTTCATGGGCCCGATCGCCGGCTGCCGCGTCGGTTTCACCGACGGTGAGTACGTGCTGAACCCCTCCGTCGACGACATGCAGGGCCTGCGCAACAATCCCGAGCAGCGTCTCGACCTGGTTGTCGCCGGCACCAAGGATGCCGTGATGATGGTGGAATCCGAAGCCTACGAGCTGACGGAAGACGAGATGCTGGGCGCCGTGACCTTTGCGCACGAGCAGATCCAGCCGGTCATCGACCTGATCATCGACCTGGCCGAATCCGCCGCCAAGGAGCCCTTCGACTTCCAGTCGCCGGATTACTCCGAGCTCTACGCCGTGGTGAAGGCCGCCGGCGAGGAGAAGATGCGCGCCGCCTACGCGATCCTGGACAAGCAGGAGCGCACCGCTGCCGTTTCCGCCGTCAAGGAAGAGATCAAGTCCGGCCTCACCGAGGAACAGCTCGAAGATGCCAACCTCGGCTCTGCCCTGAAGAAGCTGGAATCCGCCGTGCTGCGCGGCGATGTCGTGAAGAACGGCAAGCGCATCGACGGCCGTGCCACCAACCAGGTGCGCCCGATCGTGGCCGAAACCGGCATCCTGCCCCGTACGCACGGCTCCGCGCTGTTCACGCGTGGCGAGACCCAGGGCCTCGTGGTCACCACGCTGGGCACCGGCGATGACGAACAGTTCATCGACGCGCTGCACGGCAACTTCAAGTCGAACTTCATGCTGCACTACAACTTCCCGCCCTACTCGGTCGGTGAAGTGGGCCGCGTTGGTTCCCCGGGCCGTCGTGAAATCGGCCACGGCAAGCTGGCATGGCGCGCCCTTCAGGCCGTTCTGCCCGCCGCCACCGATTTCCCCTACACGATCCGCATCGTGTCGGAGATCACCGAATCGAACGGCTCCTCCTCGATGGCTTCCGTCTGCGGCGGTTCGCTCTCGATGATGGATGCAGGCGTGCCGCTCAAGGCCGCCGTGGCCGGCGTGGCCATGGGCCTGGTGCTGGAAGACGACGGTGAATACGCCATCCTGACCGACATCCTGGGCGACGAGGATCACCTCGGCGACATGGACTTCAAGGTGGCCGGTACCGAAGCGGGCATCACCTCGCTGCAGATGGACATCAAGGTCCAGGGCATCACGCCCGAGATCATGAAGACCGCCCTGGCCCAGGCCAAGGAAGGCCGTCTGCACATCCTGGGCGAAATGAACAAGGCACTCTCCGGCGCGGCCGAGTTCTCTGCCCATGCGCCCCGCATCGAGACGATGCAGATCCCGACCGACAAGATCCGTGAAGTGATCGGCTCGGGCGGCAAGGTCATCCGCGAGATCGTGGAAACCTCCGGTGCCAAGGTCGACATCAACGACGACGGCATCATCAAGATCGCCTCGTCCGACGGTGAAGCCATCCAGAAGGCACACGACATGATCTACTCCATCGTCGCCGAGCCGGAAGAAGGCGCCATCTACAAGGGCAAGGTCGTGAAGATCGTCGATTTCGGCGCCTTCGTGAACTTCTTCGGCAAGCGCGACGGCCTGGTGCATGTCTCGCAGATCGAGAACCGTCGCCTGAATCACCCCTCCGATGTCCTGAAAGAAGGCCAGGATGTCTGGGTCAAGCTGGTGGGCTTCGACGATCGCGGAAAGGTGCGCCTGTCGATGAAGATGGTCGACCAGGAAACCGGCGAAGAAGTGAAGAAGGAAGAAGAGGCCGAATAAGCCTCCTTCCTCCGGAAACAGGAAAGGCCCCGCCATGGTGCGGGGCCTTTTTCTTTGGTCAGGGATATCTGCGGGCGGGGCAGGGGGGCTCTGCCCCCGCCGGCCTGCGGCCGCCTCCCCCGGGATATTTCCTGCCAGATGACAGGGGAGCGGTGGCGCTCTTTCATCTGGCCATAAATATCCCCATGCCGGCGTTCAGCTGGTGCAGCAGCTGCCGGTGGGGTGACTGTTCGCTTTGCGGACGCAGCCGCCCGGCCCCCTCGCGGGGGCGGGCAGCTGCAGCCCTCATGCGGATCGGCATCGGTGGTCAGAAATCGACCGCGATTCCCTTTTTCTCGTAATCGCCGTAACGCACCGGCTCGGGGCCGTCGCGGCCGCCGTATTCCTTGGGCAGGGGTTTTGCCTCGGCCTCGGCCCGGGCGCGGCGTTCGGCCGCTTCGGCCAGGGCGCGGAGCGCGGCGGGGGGCAGGTCGCGCGGTGCGGTCTGCTGCAGATCCTGCGGCGTGTCGTCAGTTGTCTCGGACATGGGCATTCCTTTCGGTCTCTTCCATGATATACGCGCTCACCGACCCGTCGCAAGAAGGCCAGGCCCATGCAACCGCCCAGATCCCCGAAACCCCGCTCCGGAAAGCCGGCCGGAAAGTCCCTTGGCAAGCCGGGGGGCAAGCCCGGTGGCAAGACCCGTGGCAAGCCTGGTGACAAAGGCCGTGCCCCCCAGAAGGGCGTGCAGAAGGATCAGCCGCAGGAGCGTGCGCCCAAGGCACCGCCTTCGGCCCGCGCGGCTGCCGTCCGGATGCTGAACGATGTGCTGGGCGAGGCGCCGCGGCTGCTGTCGGAGCTGCGCGAGGCCCCCTGGACCGCTGCCATGGCCGCGCCCGAGCGCGCCCGCGCCCTGCGGCTGGCCACCGAGACCTTGCGCAACCTCGAGCGCTGCGACCGCATGCTGGCGAAGCCGCTGCAGAAGCAGCCGCCGCTGCCGGTGCTGAACGTGCTGCGCCTGGGCACCTTTGAGCTCTGCACCGGGGGCGCCGCCCATGGCGTGGTCAACGACCTGGTGCAGATCACCGGACGGATCCCGAAGCAGGGCCACATGAAGGGCCTGGTGAACGCGGTGCTGCGCAAGATCGCCGCCAATGCCGAGGAATGGCAGAAGCTGCGCGCCCCGCGTCTCGCGGACTGGCTGCGCGAGCCGCTGGCCGAGGCCTATGGCCGCGAGCGCATCCTTGGCTTCGAGACCGCCCATGCCGCCGGCGCGCCGCTCGACCTGACGCCGCGCAGCCCGGAAAAGGCCGCCGAGTTGGCCGAGGCCACCGGTGGCGTGCTGCTGCCCACCTGCTCGGTGCGCGTCGATGCCGGCCAGCAGGTCTCGGCCCTGCCGGGGTACGAGGAGGGCGCCTTCTGGGTGCAGGATGCCGCCGCCGCCCTGCCGGCGCGGATCCTGGCGCCGAAGCCGGGCGAGGTGGTGCTCGATCTCTGTGCCGCGCCGGGCGGCAAGACGCTGCAGCTCGCCGCTGCCGGCGCCGAGGTCACCGCCGTCGATCTTTCCGAGGCGCGGCTGAAGCGCCTGCATCAGAACCTTGCCCGTACCGGGCTCAAGGCGCGGGTGCTGGCCGAGGATGGCCTCGCCCACAAGGGCGCCTATGACGCCGTGCTGCTCGATGCGCCCTGCTCGGCCACCGGCACCATCCGCCGCCACCCCGACCTGCCGCTGGCCCGTGACGGCGCCGAGATCGGCGAGCTGATCGCGCTGCAATCGGCCATGCTCGACCATGCGCTCTCGCTGCTGAAGCCGGGCGGGCGGCTGGTGTTCTGCACCTGTTCGCTGCTGCCGGACGAGGGCGAATGCCAGGTCGAGGAGGCGCTGGAGCGGCATCCCGATCTTTCCGTCGACCGCGCCGCGCTGGATCTGCCCGGTGTCGATCCGGCCTGGCGGACCGAGGAGGGCGGGCTGCGCCTGACCCCGGATCTCTGGCCCGACCTCGGCGGGATGGACGGCTTCTACATGGCGATGCTGCGGCGCAGCTGACGCCGCCGGGGCGCCGGAGGGGATCGGGAGGGGACCGGGAGGGGATCGGGACCGCCTGCGGGCAGAAAAGGACCGATGCCCCGAAACGGGGCCATTTCGGGGCCGTATTGGGGGTAGGGCATCGGGCCCGTTTGGCGGGCGTTTTGTCCCGAAGCCCCCCCCGGGCCGGCCGAGCCGGCGCGGCCTTTGTTGCATTGCGGCATGACAGGTCGGCGGCGGCGCGCTAGGGTGGGGCAGAGCCGCATCTGACGACGGCTGACGAGCGACCACAGGCGGCCCGCAGGGGCTGCCCATACAAGGCAGGCACATGTCCCTATCCGAGCGCCACGCGACCCGCGGCGGACGGGCCGCAAACCGTCTGGCCGCCCTGCGTGCGGCCATGGCCAGGCCTGCGACCGGCCTGACCTGGCAGCCCGAGCCGCGGTCCATCGGCAGCGTGGCGCGGGGGCGGCAACTGCTTGCAGGCAATTACTTTTTCGCTGGCTCCCTGGTGACGAAACGTGATGCCTCTCCCTGGCGGATCGAGGTGCCGGACGGCGATTTCCTCGATGCGCTGCACGGGTTCGAATGGCTCGATGACCTGGCGGCGGTGGGGGACCTGGCGGCGCGGAAGACGGCCCAGGCCTGGGTGGCGGAGTGGATCGCGCTCTATGGGCGCGGCAAGGGGGCGGGCTGGGTGCCCGACCTGGCCGGGCGCCGCTTGATCCGCTGGATCAGCCACGCGCTCTTCCTGCTCCGCGCGTTGGAGGCCGGGGCGGCAGCCGACTATTATCTAAGCCTCAGTCGTCAAACGATTTTCCTGTCACGAAGGTGGAAGGCTGCGCGGCCCGGGTTGCCGCGGTTCGAGGCGTTGACCGGGCTGATCTATGCTGGGCTGTCGCTGAACGGGATGGAGGGGCACCTGGCCCCGGCGCTGGCTGCGCTGGAGCGCGAGGCGCCGCAGCAGATTGACGGCACCGGCGGAATCGTCACCCGCAACCCCGAGGAATTGCTGGAAATTTTCACCCTGCTGACTTGGGCCGCAGAGGCGCTGGAGGATGCCGGCCATGCGGTCGGGCATCAGCACCGCGCGGCCATCGTGCGGATCGCGCCCACCCTGCGCACCTTGCGCCATGCCGATGGCGCCCTGGCCCGGTTTCACGGCGGCGGGCCGGGCGGCGAGGGGCGGCTTGATCAGGCGCTGGCGGCCTCAGGGATCTCGGCCCCGAAGGATGACGGACTTTCAATGGGTTACGCGCGCCTTTCCACGGGCCGGACCAGCGTGATCGTGGATGCGGCCCCGCCGCCCAAGGGCCGTGTCAGCATCCGGGCTCATGCCTCGACCCTGGCGTTCGAGCTGACCTCGGGGCGGCGCCCGGTGGTGGTGAACTGCGGCGCGGGCGAGAGTTTCGGCCATGATTTCCGCCGCGCCGGTCGCGCCACGCCCAGCCATTCCACGCTGGAGCTTGACGGGCTGTCCTCCTCGCGGCTGTCGTCGGGCCGTGGACTGCGCGGCGAAGAGTTTGAAACCGTTCCGAAAAACGTGCCGGTCGAGCTGACGCGGGGCATCGATGGCATGGTTCTCGAGGTGGGGCACGACGGCTATGTGCGCAGCCATGGCCTGACCCATGCGCGACGGATCGAGCTCTCGCCGGATGGGCGGGGGCTGGGCGGTGAGGACATGCTGCTCTGCCTGACCGATGCCGAAAAGCGCCGTTTTGACAAGGCGATGGACAAGCGCAAGCTGATGGGAATCCCCTTTCGGATCCATTTCCACCTGCATCCCGACGTGCAGGCAGGCCTCGACATGGGCGGCGCCGCGGTGTCGCTGGCGCTGAAGAGCGGCGAGGTCTGGGTGTTCCGTCACGACGGCAAGCAGGGGATGGCGCTGTCGGCCTCGGTCTATCTGGAACGTGACCGGATCAAGCCCCGGGCGAGCAAACAAATAGTTCTATCCGGACGCGCGATGCAGTATGCGACCCGCATCCGCTGGTCTTTTGCCAAGGCACAGGATACTCCGCTTACCACGCGGGACCTGTTCCGGGAAGAGGATCCGCTGACGAGTGACCTGACCTGACAGCTTCTGGATTGGCAATATCACCATGACCGACATCATCGCACTGCACCCCGTGCGCCGCGCCCTCATTTCCGTTTCCGACAAGACCGGCCTTGTGGATCTGGCCAAGGGGCTGAAGGCCCACGGCATCGAGCTCCTCTCGACCGGCGGCAGTGCAAAGGCCCTGCGCGACGCGGGCTTCGAGGTGAAGGACGTGGCCGAGGTGACCGGCTTTCCCGAGATGATGGACGGCCGCGTGAAGACGCTGCACCCGATGGTGCATGGCGGCCTGCTGGCGCTGCGCGACGACGAGGGCCATGTGGCCGCGATGCAGGAGCATGGCATCGGCGCCATCGACCTGCTGGTGGTCAACCTCTATCCCTTCGAGGAGACCGTTGCGAAGGGCGCCGATTACGACACCTGCATCGAGAACATCGACATCGGCGGCCCCGCGATGATCCGCGCCGCGGCGAAAAACCATAAGTTTGTCAACGTGGTGGTGGATGTCGAGGATTATGCCGAGCTGCTGGGCGAGCTGGATGCCAACGGTGGCCAGACGTCCTATGCCTTCCGGCAGAAGCTGGCCCTGCGGGCCTATTCCCGCACCGGCGCCTATGACGCCGCGGTGTCGAAATGGATGGCCGATGCGCTCGACTATGCCGCGCCGCGCCGCCGTGTCTTTGCCGGGACCCTGGCGCAGACCCTGCGTTATGGCGAGAACCCGCATCAGGCTGCGGCCTTCTATACCGACGGCAGCGACCGCCCGGGCGTGGCCACGGCCACCCAGCTGCAGGGCAAGGAACTGTCCTACAACAACATCAACGACACCGATGCGGCCTTTGAGCTGGTGTCGGAATTCCTGCCGGCGAACGGCCCGGCCTGTGCCATCATCAAGCATGCCAACCCCTGTGGCGTGGCCCGTGGCGAGACTCTGCGCGAGGCCTATCAGAGGGCCTTCGACTGCGACCGCACCTCGGCCTTCGGCGGCATCATCGCGCTGAACTCGACCCTCGACGAGGCCACCGCCGAGGAGATCAGCCAGATCTTCACCGAGGTGATCATCGCGCCCGGCGCCGTGGATGCGGCCCGCGAGATCCTGTCGAAGAAGAAGAACGTGCGTCTGCTGATCACCCCCGGCCTGGCCGATCCGATCAAGGCGGGCCTGGCAATCAAGCAGGTCTCGGGCGGCTTCCTGGTGCAGGACAAGGACAACGGCCACATCGACATGGACGACCTGAAGGTGGTGACCAAGCGCACCCCGTCCGACAAGGAAATGGCCGATCTGCTGTTTGCCTGGAAGGTCGCCAAGCACGTGAAATCCAACGCGATCGTCTATGTCAAGGATGGGGCCACAGTGGGTGTGGGCGCCGGTCAGATGAGCCGCGTCGACAGCTGCCGCATCGCCGCGCGCAAGGCTCAGGACATGGCCGAGGCGCTCGGCCTGACCGCGCCGCTGACCCAGGGCTCCGTGGTGGCTTCCGATGCCTTCTTCCCCTTCGCCGATGGCCTGCTGACCGCCGCCGAGGCCGGGGCGACGGCCGTCATCCAGCCCGGTGGCTCGATGCGCGACCAGGAGGTCATCGATGCCGCGGACGAGGCCGGCCTCGCCATGGTGATGACCGGCATGCGCCACTTCCGGCACTGAGGCCCGGGACATGCGCACGGTATTCTGGTCCGCCTTCTGGGTGTTCCTTGTCGACCAGCTGAGCAAGTACCTGGTGGTGCACCAGATGAACCTGCCGCAGCTGGGCGAGACCACCATCGTTCCGGGCCTGCTGAAATTCAGCATGGCCTGGAACTATGGCATCAACTTCGGTCTCTTCGCGCAGGGTTCGCCCTGGACCCGCTGGGTGCTGATCGGCGTGGCCTTTGCGATCGCGGCCGGTGTGCTCTTCTGGGTGCACCGCGAACAGCCGCGCTGGATCGGCCGGGTGGCCGCTGGATTCGTCGTCGGCGGTGCCCTGGGCAATGTCGTGGACCGGCTGCTCTACGGTGCCGTGGCGGATTTCGTGAACGTCAGCTGCTGCGGCATCCGCAATCCCTATGCCTTCAACGTGGCCGATGTGGCGATCTTTCTGGGCGTGGTGATGCTTGTCTTCATTCCGGCCGAGAAAGAGGCGTGACCTCGGCCCGCTGATGCGATAATCGTCAGCCAAATCAAGGAGTGTCTCCATGGCCATGGCTCGCGGTCTGATGTTGTTGTCGATTTGCGCCCTGCTGTCTGCCTGCAGCGGGAGCGGCACTTTGCGCAGCCAAACCACCACGGGTGACGGGCCCGAGGAATTCAACATCGTGCCCACCAAGCCGCTGCAGATGCCGCCGAACTATAATTCGCTGCCGGTACCGCTGCCCGAGACAGCGAATCTGGTGGATCAGCAGCCCAAGGCGGACGCGATAGCGGCGCTCGGCGGCAATCCCAAGGCGCTGGCCTCGACCGGGGTGCCGAGCAGCGATGGCGCTCTGGTCAGCTATGCAGGGCGCAATGGCGTGGATCCGGCGATCCGCCTGACCCTGCGCCAGGAAGACGCGGCCTTCCGCCAGCGCGAGGCCCGCTGGTCGAGCCTGAAGTTCCCCAATGTCGACCGGTATTCCGAGGCTTACAGCGGCCAGGCCCTGGATGCGGCGAGCGTGGCGGAATGGTGGCGGCAGCGTGGGATCACCACCCCTTCCTATCCTCCCGAAGGCTGATCCGCGCCGACGCGGACAAGAGGCAGACGGATTTCACGGGCGCCACGGCGCCCGTTTTGCTTTTCGAGGCCGGTTCGGGTTAACTTCACGTTAGCTACGATGGGCGCAGTGTCGCGGCATTCCTTCCGCTTGGTCGGGCCCGACACAATGCGGTGAGAACCATGTCATCCGCTTGAAGACACGGGGGCCGGCCTTATGGTCGCACCATGATCGAGCTGCCGAGAGGAAAGCCCATGCTGACACGCCTGGCCGCCGGGGCCCTGACCCTGGCCAGTCTGAGCGCCCCCGTGGTCGCCCAGGAATCCACCTCCGATATCGTCTCCGACTTCACGCTGGACAACGGCATGCAGGTTGTGGTGATCGAGGATCACCGGGCGCCCGTCGTCGTGCAGATGGTCTGGTACAAGATCGGCTCTGCCGACGAGGTGCCGGGCACCTCGGGGATCGCGCATTTCCTGGAACACCTGATGTTCAAGGGCACCGACACGCTGGCCTCGGGCGAGTTTTCGGCCACGGTTGCGGAGAATGGTGGCACCGACAACGCCTTTACCAGCTATGATTATACGGCCTATTTCCAGCGCGTCGCGGCGGACCGCCTGCCGCTGATGATGGAGATGGAATCGAACCGGATGACGCATCTGGCGCTGGGGCCGGATGACATCGCGACCGAGCGCGACGTGATTCTGGAAGAGCGCAGCATGCGCACCGACAGCGACCCGCAGGCACTCTTCGGCGAGCAGACGCGCGCGGCGCAATTCATGAACAGCGGCTACGGCGTGCCGGTGATCGGCTGGCGCCAGGAGATGGAACAGCTCGATCTCGATGACGCGGTGAACTGGTACAAGACCTATTACGCGCCCAACAATGCGACCCTCGTGGTGGCCGGGGACGTGACCCCCGACGAGGTCAAGGCGCTGGCCGAGCAATATTATGGCGTGATCCCCGCCAACCCCGACCTGCCCGAGCGTGTCCGCCCGACCGAACCTGAGCAGCTGGCCGAGCGTCGGGTGATCTTCCGCGATGCGCGGGTGGCGCAACCCTATGTGAACCGCAGCTACCTGGCGCCGGTACGGATGCACGATGATCAGAAGGAGGCCGCGGCACTGGTGATGCTGGCGCAGCTGCTGGGTGGCGGTCAGACCGGCTATCTGAACGAGAAGCTGGTCTTCGAGGACAAGCTGGCGACCTATACCTCGGCCTATTACAATGGCGGTGGCATCGGAGTGACGACCTTCGGTGCCTATGCCGTGCCGGCCCCCGGCGTGTCGCTGGAAGAGGTCGAGGCGGGTCTCGACAAGGCGCTTGCCGGCTTCATCGAGGATGGCGTGGACCAGGAGGCCCTGGACCGCATCAAGATGCAGGTGCGCGCCAGCCAGATCTATGATCGCGATGACGTGGGCGACATGGCGCGGATGTACGGCGCGGGCCTGAGCACCGGGCTGACGGTCGAGGATATCCAGGCCTGGCCGGATGCGCTCCAGGCGGTCACCTCGGAAGAGATCATTGCCGCCGCAAAGCAGGTGCTGAACCGCGATCACGCAGTGACCGGCTGGCTGATGACCGAGGACGAGACGGGCGACAGCCCGGTGGAAGAGAGCCGGCCGATGCCGGTGTCGGCCGATGAGGAGGTGTCGCAATGAAGCGCCTGATCCTGCCCGTGGTGCTGAGCCTGTTCGCAGCGCCCCTGCACGCGGAAATCGCCATCCAGGACGTCACGAGCCCCGGCGGCATCGAGGCTTGGCTGGTCGAGGAGCATTCCATCCCGTTCACCGCGCTGCAGCTGCGCTTTGACGGTGGCGCAGCGCTGGATGCGCCGGGCAAGCGTGGGGCGACCTACCTGATGACCGGCCTTCTGGAAGAGGGCTCCGGCGACATGGACTCGCGCGATTTCGCCCGCGCGGAAGAGGAGCTGGCCGCCGGCTTCGGCTATGATGTCAATTCCGACAGTCTGACGATCTCGGCCCGGTTCCTGAGCGAGAACCGTGACGAGGCGGTGGCCCTGCTGCGGCAGAGCCTGGTGGATCCGACCTTCTCGGAAGAGGCGATCGGCCGCGTGAAGGACCAGGTCGCCTCGATCATCAGCAGCGACCTGCAGGATCCGCAAACCATCGCGGCGACGGAGTTCAACCAGCTGGCCTATGGCGATCACCCCTATGGCAGTGCGATCGAGGGCAGTATCGACAGCGTGCGCGCCCTGACCCGCGACGATATCGTCGAGGCCAAGAACAACGTGCTGGTGAAGGACCGCGTCAGCGTGGCGGCGGTGGGCGATATCACCCCCGAGGAGCTGGGCAAGCTGCTCGATGACCTGCTGGGCGACCTGCCGACGGGCGGTGCGGCCCTGCCGCAGCATGTCGACCTGTCGCTGACCCCGGGCGTGACCATCGTGCCCTATGATACGCCGCAGGCCCAGGTGATCTGGGGACAGGAGGGAATCGACATGCAGGATCCCGATTTCTTCCCGGCCTATATCCTGAACACGATCCTCGGCGGCGGCGGCTTCGAGAGTCGGCTGATGCAGGAGGTGCGCGAGAAGCGCGGGCTGACCTATGGGGTCTATTCCTGGCTGGCCGATCGCGATTATGCCGACGTCTGGCAGGGTTCTGTCGCCTCCGGCAACGACCGCGTGGCAGTTGCCATCCAGGTGATCCGCGACGAATGGGCCCGGATTGCCGAGAATGGCGTGACCGAGGAAGAGCTGGATCGGGCCAAGAAGTACATGACCGGGGCCTATCCGCTGCGGTTTGACGGCAATGGCACCATCGCCAACATCCTGGTCGGAATGCAGCACGACGAGATGTCGATCGATTATCCCAAGACCCGCAACGACAAGATCAACGCGGTGACGCTCGACGAGATCAACCGCGTCGCGCGGGAGCGGCTGCACCCCGATCAGCTACGCTTCGTCGTGGTGGGGCATCCGCAGGGGCTTGACGAGGTCAATTGAACCCGGGGCGATCTTCGCCCGGATATCCAACGGCATGATCAAGGGCGGGCGCTGCGGCGGCCGCCCTTTTCGTCAGGCGGGGAAACCGGGCGCCGGGCGGATCACGCCGCAGTCTATGCCCCGGCGGTTCAGCAGCGGCACGTTCATGCGCTTGCGGGTGGCGGGATGCGCCGGGTCGAGCACGCCAAGGTCGCAGAGCAGGGCCGCGATCGCGCATTCGCTGGCGCGGGTGGCGCCATCGGTGATCTTGAGCGCGACCCCCAGGCCCTGTTCCGGCAGGATCGCCACGAAGACGGCCTCGGCTCCGGTCTTGATTGCCACCCTGCCGTCCATGGCCCGCATCAGCTCGGTGCAGGCGCGGGTCTCGCCGGCGACCATCTCGGGGTAGGTGGCCATGGCCGCCGTCAGTCGGGCGGCGGCGCGGTGGCGGGTGCTGTCCCCCTTGCCGGCATTGGCGAAAAACGCCATCGCCCGGGCAAGCCCGGTGACCGAGGTGGCGAAATTCGGCGCCGAGCACCCGTCGATGCCATAGCCTGGGCTGTCCATGCCAGTGACGCTCTCGAAGGCCTCGCGCACGGCCTTTTGAACCGGGTGCTCCGGCGCGACGTAGTCCGGGCCGCCGCCGATGTGGCGATTGAGCGTGAGGAAACCCGAGTGCTTGCCGGAGCAATTGTTGTGGATCTGGCAGGGCGAGCTGTCGGTCTTGATCAGCCCGTGCATGGCGGCTTCGTCCGCCGGCATCTGCGGGCCGCAGCGCAGGTCGTTCTCGCCCAGGTCGAGGGCCGAGAGCCATTCCGTGACCGCCTCGGTGTGGATCGCGGCCCCGTTGTGAGAGGCACAGGAGAGCGCCAGCTGCCGGTCGGTCAGGCCCGCAGCATCGGCCGCGCCGCTCTCGATCAGGGGCAGGGCCTGGATCATCTTGCAGGAGGACCGCGGGTAGATCAGCGCCTCTGCGTCGCCCCAGCTGCGGATGACCTCTCCGGAGGCGTCGACAATCGCAGCGTGTCCGTAGTGGACGGACTCGCACATGTCGCCGCGCCAGACCTCCACGAGCTTCTCTGCGCCTGCCATGGTAATATCCTCTTGAGCTGTGCGATTTCTTGCCAATCGGCCTTTCGCATGTGGCAGATTTCCGGCTAATATTGCAATGTCGAGTTCGAAATTCGCCCCCGTCAAGACGCCGCAAAGGCCGCCGGGGCACATAGAGGCAAGGACAGCTTGGAGGCTGGACAGATGACATCTCGTATTTTGGGGGCTGCCACGATCGCGCTTGCGCTGATGGCTGCAGGGAGCGCTGTCGCACAGGACGTCAGCGAAAACCAGGTCGCGGCGGAAACCGACTGGAGCGTTTTCGAGGATTCCGATCCCAAGGAATGCTGGGCGGTTTCAGAGCCCAAGTCCACGGTAAACACAAGGAACGGTCAGCCGGTCTCGGTTCGGCGGTCGGCGATTCAGCTGATGGCCTTCTTCCGGCCCGGCGCGGATCTCTCGGGTCAGGTCGCCTTTACCGGCGGCTATCCCTTTGCGGACGGATCGACGGTGAACCTGAACGTCGACGGCAACCAGTTCGAGCTCTACACTCAGGGTGAATGGGCTTGGCCCGCGAATTCGCAGGACGACGCCAAGATCCTCACCGCGCTCAAGAGCGGATCCGAGGCCGTGCTCACCGCGCGGTCCAGCCGCGGCACGGTGACCAAGGACACCTTCTCGCTGATGGGCTTTACCGCGGCGGTGGCTGATTCCGAGCGGCGCTGCAAGTAAGCCTGACCTGCCCGCGATAGGCCCATGATGGGGCTGCCTGGGCGTTGAGGGCGGCGAAAAAGGCCGAAGATTTGACAGGAAACGGGCGTGCGAGCTTCGCGCGCCCTGTTTCCATGTCGTAAAGAATCCCATATAGGGGCAAGCTTCCAGCAGGAGCCCGACCACAGGAGCCCGAAGATGAGCCAGATGCAAGAGACCCCGAAGCCGCAGGCGCCGATCACGCAGGACGTGCTGACGATCCCCCGGAAGATGCCGGAGGGGCCGGTGAACCTTGTCGGACTGACGCGGGTGCAGCTGCGCGATGCGTTGATCGCGGCGGGCACGCCGGAGAAGCAGGCCAAGATGCGGGTCAACCAGCTCTGGCAGTGGATCTATCACTGGGGCGTGCGGGATTTCTCGCAGATGACGAACCTGGCCAAGGACTACCGCGCGAAGCTGGCCGAGAATTTCGTGATCCAGCTGCCCGAGATCGTCACCAAGAACGTCTCGGAGGACGGCACGCGGAAGTACCTCGTCCGGATCGCCGGTGGGCACGAGGTCGAGGTGGTCTATATCCCCGAGACCGACCGCGGCACTCTGTGCATTTCCTCGCAGGTGGGCTGCACGCTGACCTGTTCTTTCTGTCACACCGGCACGCAGAAGCTGGTGCGCAACCTGACCGCCGGCGAGATCGTCGGGCAGGTCATGCTGGCGCGCGATGACCTCGGCGAATGGCCCGCACCGGGCATCGGCACCGGCGACAACGGCCCGCGCCTGCTGTCGAACATCGTGCTGATGGGCATGGGCGAGCCGCTCTACAATTTCGACAACGTGCGCGACGCGATGAAGATCGCCATGGACGGCGAGGGCATCGCCCTGTCGCGCCGCCGCATCACGCTGTCGACCTCTGGTGTCGTGCCCGAGATCGCCCGCGCGGCCGAGGAGATCGGCTGTCTTCTGGCGGTCTCGTTCCATGCCACCACCGACGAGACCCGCGACAAGCTGGTGCCGATCAACAAGCGCTGGAACATCGAGGAGCTGCTGGGGGCGCTGAAGGAATATCCGCGCCTGTCGAACTCCGAGCGCATCACCTTCGAATACGTGATGCTGAAGGACGTGAACGATACTGACGCCGATGCTCGCCGCCTGGTCAAGCTGATCAGCGGCATCCCGGCCAAGATCAACCTGATCCCCTTCAACGAATGGCCCGGATCGCCTTACCAGCGCTCCGACTGGGACCGGATCCAGGCCTTTGCCGACATCGTGCACAAGGCTGGCTATGCCAGCCCGATCCGCACCCCGCGCGGCGAGGACATCATGGCGGCCTGCGGCCAGCTCAAGTCAGCCACCGAGCGCGCCCGTAAATCCCGCCGGCAGATCGAGCAGGAAGCGGGTCTCTGAACGTCCCTTCCGTTTCCCTGTTTCAAATATCCTCGCCGAAGGCGTCGGGGCCCGGCAGGGCCCCGGAATCAGGCGAAGCGTGCCCGCGTCCGGTTGGCAAAGGCCACCAGTGACAGCATCACCGGCACCTCGACCAGCACCCCCACGACCGTGGCCAGTGCCGCGCCGGAATGTAGCCCGAAGAGGCTGATCGCCACGGCAACGGCGAGTTCGAAGAAGTTCGACGTGCCGATCAGGGCGCAGGGCGCAGCCACGCGGTGAGGCACCTTGAGCGCAAAGGCCGCGGCATAGCCGATGGCAAAGATCCCGTAGCTCTGTATCAGGATCGGCACGGCGATCATGGCGATGACCAGCGGATCGGCCAGGATCACGTTGCCCTGCAGCCCGAAGAGAATCACCACGGTCGCGATCAGCCCGATCACCGAGAAGGGCTTTACCCGGGCTTTGAACGCATCGATGGCGCGTGCGCTGCCGAGGCTGCGGCGGGTGATCAGGCCGGCGGCCAGCGGCGCCACCACGAAAAGCAGCACCGAGGTCACGAGGGTGCTCCAGGGCACGGCGATGTCGGTGACCCCGAGCAGGAAGGCCACGATGGGCGCAAAGGCCACCACCATGATCAGGTCGTTCACCGTCACCTGCACCAGGGTATAGGCCTCGTCGCCCTTGGCAAGTTGCGACCAGACAAAGACCATGGCGGTACAGGGCGCGGCACCGAGCAGGATCAGCCCGGCGGTATATTGCGCGGCGTCCTCCGGCTGGATCCATGGTGCAAAGACATGGTCGAAGAAGAGCACCGCCAGCAGGGCCATGCTGAAGGGCTTGATCAGCCAGTTGACCACAAGCGTGATGATCAGTCCGCGCGGTTGCTTCATCACCTGCGGCAGGGTCGAGGGATCGACGCCCACCATCATCGGATAGACCATGGCCCAGATCAGCACCGCGACGACGAGGTTCACCCGCGCGACCTCGGCGCCCGCAACCGCGGTAAAGAGGCCGGGGAACCAGACGCCGAGCGCGATGCCGCCGACAATCGCGAAGGCGACCCAGAGGGTCAGAAAGCGTTCAAAGATGCTCATGCCGGTACCTCCTGTCGTTGCGAAAGCCTGCCTGCGCCATAGCGGCTGATCAGCAGCAGGACTGCGGCCGTACC
Source organism: Pseudooceanicola sp. DL12 (assembly GCF_056270665.1). Lineage (NCBI taxonomy): Bacteria > Pseudomonadati > Pseudomonadota > Alphaproteobacteria > Rhodobacterales > Paracoccaceae > Pseudooceanicola > Pseudooceanicola sp. DL12. The sequence continues at coordinate 4,017,483 of NZ_CM149884.1, read as the reverse complement.
CAGGCAAGCCGGCAGCCCGCCGAGCTGGTAGCTGACGCCGGAGAGCAGTGTGCCGAGCAGGCGCCCGGTGGCATTGGCCATGTAATAGAAGCCGACGTCCATCGTCACCCTGTCTCCGCTGGTGAAGGCCAGGATCAGGTAGGAATGGAGCGAGGAGTTGACGGCGAAGAGTGCGCCGAAGATCAGTAGGCCGATCACCAGGGTGATCGTCAGCCAGGGCGCGGGCGTGCCCGCCAGCAGCGCCAGCACGGCCAGTACCGCCGGGCAGGCGGCCAGCCAGCCGACCCAGCCGCGCGCTGCGTGGACAAGATCGGTGCGGGTGCGTGCTCCGGCGTTCAGCAGCCGCGGAGCCCAGGCCTGGATCGCGCCATAGAGGATCGTCCAGACGGCCATGAAACTGCCGATGGCGAAAAAGGCTGCGCGGTTGCCGGCCTCTGTCCCGTCGGAGAGCACGGCGTAGAAATAGATCGGGATGCCGACAACGAACCAGACGTCCCGCGCGCCGAACAGGAAGACCCTGGCAAAGGATAGCCAGTTCACGTCGGGGTTCTTGGAAAGGACCTCGGAGAACTTTGCGCTCTTCTTGCCGCGGGGCAGCCCCGGTGGCATCCGCAGCGCCACCGCCAGCAGGATCAGGGCAAGGATCACGGCCATCCCCAGGACGGCGGCCGTGAACCCGGTGAGAGCCAAGAGCACTGCGCCGAGGAGAAAGCCGAGGCCCTTTACCGCGTTTTTCGATCCGGTCAGGATTGCGACCCAGCGGAACAGGCCTGCCTCTCCGCTGGGCGCCAGCAGCTTGACCGCCGATTTCGACGACATTTTCGCCAGGTCCTTTGCCACGCCCGACGCGCCCTGAACGGCCATCACGTAGATGACGGACGTGGTGATAGACCAGGCCGGGTTCAGGCCGGTCAACGCCAGCAGGGCAAGTACCTGGATGCCCAGCCCGGCATAGAGCGTGCGCGTCAGGCCGAAGCGCGCGGCGATCCAGCCCGCCGAGAGATTCGTGACGATGCCCGCGACCTCGTAGAGCAGGAAGAGATAGGCGAGCTGTACCGGCGAGAAGCCCAGCATGTGGAACTGCAACAGGACCAGCATGCGCAGGGCGCCATCGGTCAGCATGAAGGCCCAGTAGGCCGCCGTGACGGCGATATAGGCCGACAGCCCCTCGGGCCGGTCCCTTGCGGTCACAGCTGGTCTCCGACCATGCGGGCCACATCGACCAGGCGGTGGGCATAGCCCCATTCGTTGTCGTACCAGGCGTAAACCTTCACCTGCGTGCCGCCCACGACCATGGTCGAGAGGGCATCGACGATCGCGCTGCGCGGATCGTTGACATAGTCGGTGGAGACAAGCGGCCGCTCCTCGTAGCCGAGGATGCCGCAAAGCGGCCCGCTGGCGGCGGCCTTGAAGAGCGCGTTGACCTCTTCTGCGGTGGTCTCGCGTTCCACCTCGAAGACGCAATCGGTCAAAGACGCGTTCAGCACTGGCACGCGCACGGCATGGCCGTTCAGCTTGCCCTCCAGTTCGGGAAATATCAGGCCGACGGTCTTGGCCGAGCCAGTAGTGGTGGGGATCAGCGCGTTCAGCGCGGATCGGGCACGGCGCAGATCCTTGTGTGGGCGGTCGACGATGGTCTGGGTGTTGGTCACGTCGTGGATGGTGGTCATCGAGCCATGGCGGATGCCGAGCCCCTCGTGGATCACCTTTACCACCGGCGCGAGGCAGTTGGTGGTGCAGCTTGCCGCGGTGACGATGCTGTGCCGTGCCGGATCATAGGCGTCGTCGTTGACGCCAATCACGATATTCGCCGTAGGACCGTCCTTGACCGGGGCCGAAACGATTACCTTTTTCACGCCGGCTTTGAAATAGGGGGCGAGCCTGGCCTCGGTCTTGAAGACGCCGGTACAGTCGATCACCACGTCGACACCATGGAGCGGCAAGTCGGCGATATTGGCGCTGCCGATGAAGGGGATGCGGGTGCCGTCGATGGTCACGCTCTCCGCGTCATGGGTGATCTCGGCATCCCATCGCCCATGGACCGTGTCGAACTCCAGCAGGTGCGCATGCATCGTGGCATCGCCCGAGGCGTCGTTGATCCAGGCGATCTGCGAGCCACGTTCGAGGAGCGGGCGCAGGGCGAGCTTGCCGATGCGGCCAAGGCCGTTGAGGGCATAGGTGGTCATTGGGCATCTCTTTCAAGGGCGATGGTGTCGAGGTGTGACTGTAACGAGGTGCGATCGAGGGCCGGCAGGGCGACCAGGGCTTCGATGCGGCGTTTCAGGAGCCTGTAGGCATAGGTGAAGGCGCGCATCCGGTCCTCTTCGGTGCCTCGGGCCTGGGCCGGATCGGGTGTGCTCCAATGCGCGGTGATCGGCAGGCCGGGCCAGGCGGGGCATTCCTCGTTCGCGGCCGTGTCACAGACCGTGACCACCATATCGAGCTCTGGGATCTTGCCATTTCGAAAGCTGTCGAGGGCTTTCGTTTCCAGGCTGGTGGTCTCGAAACCCTCGGCGCTCAGCAGGCGCAGCGTGAGGGGATGCGGAGCCGCTGCAGGCGCGACGCCGGCGGAGAAGGCGCGAAAACGGTCTCTGCCCAGCCGGTTCAGAAGTGCCTCGGCCATCAGGGACCGGGCGGAATTGCCGGTACAGAGGAACAGCACGTTGGTGTGAGGTCTTCGGGGAAGCGGTCCGGGCGTCACGCAGAGCTCGGGGCGCCCCCGGCAGCAATCGGCAAAGAGATAGTCGAGCAGTTCCGTCGCAGCCCCGATCCGGGCGCGGTACTGCAGCGACGTGCCCTGTCGCAGCTGCTCCGTAAGACCGGCCTGGCGGAGGGTGGCGAGATGAACCGAAAGCGTCGAATTCTTCAGCCCCGTTGCCCCGGCGATTTCTCCCGCCGGTACGGCATCGGGATAGCGCCGCATGAGCAGCCGCCAAACCTGAAGGCGGTGCGGATGGCCCAGTGTGGAGAGAAGGGAGGCGTGTTCAATTTCCATATTTCATGAAATATGGAAATGTGATGAGGCGCGCAAAGGAAAGTTTTGTGACACCCGCGCGGGTGTCACGATTGTTCAGATCCTGAGGAAGGGCTGTGCCAGGCGGGGCAGGATGGATTTGAAACGTAGGCGTGCATCGGTCGCGGCCAGGCAGATGCAGGGTGTCCCCTCCATCGCGATCGGCGTGTGCTCAAGCGATTCATCGGCAACCTCGACATCGCCGATGCCGAATTCGCCGGTCTCGTCGTGGAACGCGCCCTGAAGGACCATGGTCAGCTCGGTGCCGCGGTGGCCATGATCGGGCACGGCCATGCCCCCCGGAATATAGAGCAGGCGCACCGAACCCTTGCCATCCTCGAAGAGAATCTGCTGTCGCACACCGCCGCCAGCGGCCCGCCAGCGCGGCGGTTGATGTTTCAGCGCCTGCGCAACGGGCCCGGGATAGATGTCGAAACGATCATTGCGCAGGGAGGGCTCGGCCGGTGCAGGCGCGTCCAGCTGAAGCAGGACCTTGTCCAGCAGGCCTTCGGACAGCATGTCGGGCGCGGCGCAATCCTCGAGGAGAGCGCCGCCGAGGGTCTCGTGCGCTTCAAGAGCGGCCCGGCAGGCGTCGCACATGGACACATGCGCCGCGACGATCATATCGAAGGCGGGCGGCAGTCGACCTGCGGCATAGGCTGCCAGCATGGTCTCGGGGATATGATGCTCGATCCGGTCAGTCACGGACGAAGATCCTTCAATTCATGTCTCAGCCGTTCCAGGCCCAGGCGGATACGCGATTTGATCGTGCCCATGGGCAGGCCGGTTTCGGCCTGTATTTCCGTATGGGTCAGGTCGCCGAGATAGGCTCGGGCGATCACGTCGCGCTGATCCGGCTTCAGCCGGGAGAGGGCCTCCCGAAGTTGTCCTGCCTCTTGGGCGAGCGACAGCAATTGGCCGGGATCGGCCTCGGGCGGGGTTTCGGTTTCGACGTCTTCGGGCAGGGGGCGCTGTGCCTTTCGGGCGATGTCCACCTGGCGATTGCGGGCGATCCGGTAGATCCAGCCGGAAACCTGGGCACGCGCCGGGTCGAACTGACCCGCCTTGTGCCATACAGACAGCATGACGTCCTGGACGACGTCCTCGGCCTGGGCGGCACCCATGCCGTTGCGCATCAGCATGCCCTTCAGGCGCGGCGCGTAAAATGCGAAGAGCTTGCCGAAGGCCACCCTGTCGCGATTGTCACGAACGGCCAGCATCCATTCTGTCTGCTCCGTCTTGCCCTGTTCTGGCTGTACTGCTGCCACGGTCGACTGGATCCTTTCTCCGGCAACCACGCCACGCACCCGGGCAGGCTGTCGCCTTCGGGGCAGTGTTGCAGTCATCGGGTCCGGGTTCAACATGCGAGAAATACGCGGGCAGCCCGGACCCGGATCAAAAATAAAATCGTCGGGGAAAATAATCGGCGAGGAGTGAACTGTTCGAAGGTTTGTATCGTATCTGAATGGACAACCCATTGAGGAGCCGACATGTCTTTCGACGCCCTATCCATGCGACCGCAGCGCATTGCCATCATCGGGGGTGGCATATCGGGGCTTGCCGCGGCCTATCTGCTTGCGCCGCAGCACAACGTCACGCTCTTCGAGGCCGAGCCGAGACTGGGCGGTCATGCGCGCACCGTCACGGCAGGGCTTCGCGGTGATCAGCCGGTGGATACCGGGTTCATCGTCTTCAATTATGCCAATTATCCGCATCTCACCTCGATGTTCCGCGACCTCGACGTGCCGGTCGAGAAGAGCGACATGAGCTTTGGCGCCACAATCGACGGCGGACGGATCGAGTATGGCTTGAAAAACCTCCGGGCCCTTGCCGCGCAACGGCGCAACCTGCTCCGGCTAGGGTTCGCGGCTATGGTGCGTGACATCCTGCGCTTCAACGCGCGAGCCGAGGACGTGGCGCGCGATGACGAGATGACGGTTGGGGACTTGATGGGCGAGCTGCGGCTCGGGCCCTGGTTCCGCGACTATTACCTGAAGCCGATCTGTGGCGCGATCTGGTCGACCCCTCCGGAAGGTATCACCGCCTTTCCGGCCCGCTCGCTGGTGCAGTTCTTCCGCAATCATGCTCTCCTGTCGGCTTCGGGCCAGCACCAATGGTGGACCGTCAGTGGCGGATCTGTGGAATACGTGCGCCGGCTCGAGATGCGCCTGCGGACGGTCGGGGTGCAGATCCGGACCTCTGCGGGGGTCACGGGCGTGACACGGCGTGGTGCCGTGCCCCAGGTGCTCTGTCAGGGGGCCGAGCCCGAGAGTTTCGACCAGGTGATCCTGGCCTGTCATTCGGACCAGGCGCTTCGGCTGCTGTGCGACCCCACGGCGGAGGAGCAGGCCGCCCTCTCGGCTGTGGGCTATCAGGACAACCACATGATCCTGCATCGCGATACCTCCCAGATGCCCAGGCGACGTGCGGCCTGGTCGTCCTGGGTCTACAAGGCGGAGAGCGGGCGGGAACAATCACAGATCGGCGTGACCTACTGGATGAACCGGTTGCAGAACATCGACGAGAACGATCCGCTCTTCGTTTCGCTGAACCCCAGCCGAGAGATCGACGAGGCCCTGATCTATGATCAGAAGACATTCCGCCATCCGGTCTTTGACCGGGGTGCGCTCAAGGCACAGCAGCAGATACGACAGATACAGGGGCAGAACGGGACCTGGTTTGCCGGTGCCTGGCTGCGCCACGGTTTCCACGAGGATGGGTTTGCCAGCGCCGTGCGCGTTGCGCGGCAGCTGGACCTGCAACCGGTATGACATTCGTGGCCGAGCATATTGCCGGGCGCACGGTTCACGCCCGCAGGGGAGCGATCAGCCATCGTTTTTCGTACACGGTGGACTACGTCCTGATCGATCCGGAACAGGGGCGGGGGCCGATCCTGCTGTCCCGGAACGCCCGCAACCTGGCATCGGTGCGGGACCGCGATCATGGCGGCGAGCGCGGCAAGGGGCGCGGCGCGGCCTGGGTGCGGGAGGTCCTGCAGGAACGGGGCCTGCCGGGCTTGCGTATTTCCCGGATACTGCTTCTGACGCAGCCTGGCTTCTTTGGCGTGGTTTTCAATCCGGTCAGCTTCTGGTTGATCTTCGAGGGGGAGGACCTGGTGGCCGTGATCGCGGAGGTGAACAACACCTTCGGCGACCGGCACAGCTACCTCTGTGCGCATCCTGGCTTTGCGCCGGTTGTGCCGGCCGATCGTCTGCAGGCGCAGAAGGTCTTTCATGTTTCGCCATTCCAGGAAGTCGCTGGGCAGTACAGCTTTCGCTTCAATATCGGCGAGGAGCGGATCGCGATCCTGATCGATCATGGCAACGGCGAGGAGGGGCTCTATGCCACGCTTGTCGGGCCGCGCCGCCGGCTGACGAACCGTCGGCTGCTGACGGCAGCTCTGAGACGCCCGACCGGTGCCATGCGCACCGTTGCCCTGATCTACTGGCAGGCGTTGAAACTGAAGCTGAAAGGCGCTCGCTATCGCCCCCGGCCGGTGCCGCCCAAGGAAGAGATTAGCTGATGTTGACTGCCCGAGTGCGCAAGGAATTCCTGAGCGCCTGCGAAGAGATACGATCCGGAAAACTGACCGTGATAACGCCGGAGGGCGAGCGGCACAGTTTCGGAACCTGGGGCCGGGAAGCGGAAATCGAGATCCGCGACTGGTCCGCGATTTCCGCAGCCTTGGCCCGGGGTGATGTGGGCCTTGGAGAGGCCTATGTCGAAGGGCTCTGGGAATCGCCGTCGGTCGAGGACCTGATCGCTGTGGCCCTGTCGAATCTCGATGTCTTTGATCGGTTCGCCTATGCCGGCGCGTTTCAGGGCGTGCGTCTTCGCATCGTGGACCGGATCCTGCGTGCCAATTCCCGTCGTGGGGCAGCTCGCAACATCCGGGCGCATTATGATGTCGGCAACGAGTTCTTTCAGCTCTGGCTCGATCCGTCCATGACCTATTCCGCCGGGCTGTTCGTGCCGGGCGACAATGATCTGCAACAGGCCCAGATGCGGAAATACGACCGGATACTGGACCGGCTTGGCCAGGCAGAGCGGATCCTGGAACTCGGATGTGGCTGGGGCGGGTTTGCTGAACGGGCTGCGGGGCAAGGGCGCCACGTGACGGGCCTGACGATTTCGCCGGCGCAGAAGGGCTATGCAGATGCGCGACTGGACGGCGCGGCGGATATCAGGCTGTGCGACTACCGCGATGCCGAGGGGAAATTCGACGGCATCGTCTCGATCGAGATGATCGAGGCGGTGGGCCAGCGCTACTGGCCGGTCTTCTTCGGCGGCCTTGCCTCTCACCTGGCGGAGGGCGGGCGTGCCATGCTGCAGGTCATCACCGTGCCTGACCGCTATTTCCCGACCTACCGCAACAGTTCCGACTACATCCGTCAGCACGCCTTTCCCGGCGGCATGCTGCTTTGCGACAGCGAGATTGCCCGAGCGGCCGCCGGGGCGGGGCTGCGGGTCGAGAACAGTTATGCCTTCGGCGACGATTACGCCCTGACCTGCAGGACCTGGCTGCAGCGGCTGGAAGCAGAGCAGTCGCGGATCCTCCGAATGGGATATTCCGAGGCCTTTCTCAGAAGCTGGCGCTACTATCTCGCGATCTGCGCGGCCTCTTTCAGTGTCGGCCAGACGGATGTCGTTCAGGTCGAATTGCGCCGGCCTGAAGCTGCGTGAGGCATCCGCGACACATTCCATTACGTTTACGTAAAGGCAAAAGCGGGTATGCCCCTGTGGCCCTCGGGATCTCCTGTGAAATTGGCAACTAATTCGCACTGTACGCGTGATTAGCCAAAAGCGGGAGCTATATGCAGACGCATCAACCGCTATGGATGCGGCAAAGCGAATGTCTGCCGTGCCCGTGAATGACTTGCAGAGGGTAGAGATATCGAGACGTTGGATTTGAAAACAGTGGCCGCGCTGCCCACATTTTCGCGCGCGGCCGGCAAGGATCGCCATTCCTTCACGCTATTGCGGTGGTTCGTTCCGGCGAGAGTGGCCGATCATGCGTACCGGCGCAGCCGATGCAACGGCAGTGCTCCGTTTCAGCTTGGGTTAGGGTTGTCCGTCGTATCCTCTTTTTCTTCCTGCGCAAGCATCGCGGGCGTCCTGCGTTTCGGCAGGGCTACGAACCTCATGGATCTCGATCCAATTCTTGAAGGAAATCCGAATGCCCACGCGTAGTCTCGAAGGGAAGACCTATTGGATCGTCGGGGCCAGCGAAGGGCTGGGGCGGGTCATCGCGCGCGAGATGTCGCGCCTTGGGGCGAGCGTCATCCTGTCTGCCCGCAATGCGGAACGCCTCGAGCAGCTGGCAGCCGAGCTACCGCATGCGCGTTCCCTGCCGCTCGACGTCACCGACAAGTCGGCTGTCGAAGGGGCGGTGGCGCAGGCGGGGGACGCGGATGGCATCATCTACTGCGTGGGCCTGTACGAGCCCATCGATGCGGCGGAATGGGATGCCGAGGCGGTAGAGCGGATCGTCGATGCAAACTTCGGTGGTGCGCTGCGCATCCTTGGCCGCATCGTGCCGCAATGGGTGCGGCGCGGGCATGGGCACGTGGTACTGGTGGGCTCGCTCGCCGCTTATCGCGGCTTGCCCGGTTCCATTGGCTATGGCGCCAGCAAAGCCGCGCTGCGTCACCTGGGCGAGGACATGTATATCGACCTCAAGGGCACCGGGGTGGACGTTCAGATCGCCAATCCGGGCTTTATCCGCACGCGCCTCACCGAAAAGAACGACTTCTCAATGCCGCAGATCATGTCGGACAGGCAGGCTGCCTATCACGTCATGGGGCTGATCCGAAATCCGGCCCTGCGTGAGGTTGCCTTTCCTCGGCCTTTCTCCTGGGTCTTCTCGGTGCTGGGCAGGGTTCTGCCCTTCCGTCTGTTCGCGCGCATCGTCGCGGGTTGACACAGGGGCGACGGGCGCGCGGGCGCCCGTCGCTTGTGATGACTGTTACCGGGGCGGACGGGACGTGTCAGCCGGCCAGCGCGGCCGCGATCGAGGCGTCGATGATCGAGAGTCCCTGATCGATTTCCGCATCGCTGGCCGTCAGCGGGGGCGCGATTCGAAAGACGCTGCCCATGCCCGGCAATTTCGCGATGTTCATCGACAGGCCGCGGGCCATGGTCTCTTCGCCGATGCGGCCACCGAGATCGAAAGCGGGTGTCTTGCTCTGGCGGTCGGTCACGATCTCCAGGCCGATCAGCAGGCCGCGGCCACGGACGTCGCCGATGCAATCGTATTTCTGCTGAAGTCCGGTGAGGCCGTCTCTCAGGCGCTGCCCTGACTGGCCGGCCCGCGCGACAAGCCGCTCTTCGGCGATCACGTCCAGAACGGTCAGGCCGATGGCGGCCGGCAGGGGATCGGACACGTGGGTTGTATAGAACAGGAAACCGGCCTCATGGGCTTTCTGCTCGATCTCGGCACTGGTCATCATCGCCGCCAGCGGCATGCCTGCGCCAAGGGTTTTTGACAGGGTCAGGATGTCGGGGGTGATCCCGTCGCGCTGGAAGGCAAAGAGGTTGCCGGTGCGCCCGAGGCCGGTCTGGGCCTCGTCCAGGATCAGCAGCATGCCGCGCTCTTCGCACTTGTGCTTCAACGCGCCAAGGTAACCCTTCGGCAGGTCGATGATGCCACCGGCCGAAAGGATCGGTTCGGCGATGAAGGCGGCAAGGCTGCCGCTGGACTGGACGTCGACCTGGGCGAAGGCATCGTCGAGCTCGGTCTGCCAATCGAGGCTGCCGTCCGGATGGGTGAATCGCGGCCGATAGGCATTCGGCGCGGGTATGGCCAGCGAACCGATGGCCGCCGGTCCCCACCCGCGGCGGCCCGAGGAGAATGTTGCAGAGGCCGCGGTGCCGGTCATGCCGTGCCAGCTCTTGGAAAAGGCGACGATTTCGTACTTGCCGGTCACCAGCTTGGCCATGCGGATTGCGGCTTCGTTCGATTCCGCCCCGGTCGAGAGCAGCAGCACCTTGTCGAGGCCCGGCGCGAGCGCGGCCAACCGTTCGGCAAGGTCGACCACTGGGCGAGAGAGCATGCCGCTGAAGAGGTGGTCGAGATGCCCGACCTGTTGCCTTACAGTCTCCACGATACGCGGGTGGCAATGACCGAGCACGGCGCTCATCTGCCCGGAGGTGAAATCCAGGATCGCCTTTCCATCGGCGTCATAGACGTAGCTGCCCGCGGCACGTTCGATGATGTTGCGTTCGAAGGTGCCGCCATAGCGCACCAGGTGGCGCTTTGCCGCGCTCCAGAACTTTGCGTCGTCGTTACCGGACATCTCGGCCTCCGCTTGATGGATCGCGGTCAGCCTAGGACCGGGATCGCGTGACGCCAATCGCCGATCATCGGAAAAACGTCATGAGCCGGGCAATTGCCTTCCCGGGGCGAAGAATGCGAGGTTTCGACAGGCAAGGGAGGATGAAAATGAGCGAGCGGCAACGTCACCTGTCTCTCGAGGGAGAGCACAACGTGCGGGATCTCGGTGGCTATCCGCGCAGGTCGGGCGGCGAGACCGCCTGGGGGCAGGTCTACAGGGCCTGTGGCATGGCGCGGCTGACCCCCGAGGGGCAGCGACAATTGCGGGCTCTCGGGATCCGGACGGTCATAGACCTGAGGTCAGCCGCGGAATGCAGCCTTGCCCCCGGACCATTTGCGACCCACCCCGGACGGCGGCGTATCGGCCTGTTTGACGGGCTGGATCCCCTGACCATGGTCTTTTCGGAAGATGCGACAGCGGATTTCTCGACGCGCTACATCTCGGGCCTGGAGACGCGCAGCGCGGCCGTGGCCGAGGTGATGACCTGCATTGCCGAGGCGCCAAAGGGGCCCGTGCTCTTTCACTGCTCCGTGGGCAAGGACCGTACCGGGCTGATCGCGGCGCTGCTCTTGCTGCTTGCCGGGGTGCCCGAGAGGATGATCATCCAGGACTATGCCCTGACTGGTCGATGTGCGGCGGGAATGCTGGAGGACATGCGGGGGGAGATACTGGAACGCGGTGCCGATCCTGCCATGGCCGCGCGGATCCTGTCGGTAAAGCCGGCCTACATGGCGCGCACGCTCGAAGAGATGAACCGGCGCCACGGCGGCGCGCGCGGCTACCTCTCGGATGCGGGCTGCCCGGCGTCCGTACTCGACGCCGTTGCAGCCCGTTTGGACGCCTGAGCCAAGGCCGGCTGTTGTCCGGGGCGCCCATGACAGTCCTCAGAGCGTCGCCGCCACCTGCGCTGCGGGCGACCACGGCAGGTCCTGCGCCAGAGCGACAGCTTCGTAGGTCAGCGTGCCTCGGGCCACGTTGAGGCCCGCGAGCAGATGCGGGTCCGCCAGTAGGGCCTCTCTCACCCCGAGATCCGCCAGGCGCAGAAGGTGCGGCAGGGTGGCGTTGTTGAGCGCATAGGTCGAGGTGCGCGCGACGGCACCGGGCATGTTGGCGACGCAGTAATGCACGATCCCCTCCTCGACATAGGTGGGTTCGGCGTGGGTGGTGGCATGCGAGGTCTCGAAGCAACCGCCCTGGTCGATCGCCACATCGACCAGCACCGATCCGGGCTGCATCGTCCCGAGCATCTGGCGGGACACCAGCTTGGGCGCAGCCGCGCCGGGGATCAGCACCGCACCGATGACCAGGTCGGCTGTCCTGACGGCCTCGGCCAGAGCGACGGAGCTGGAGTAGAGCGTCTTTACCCGACCGGCGAATTGCGCGTCCACCGCCTCGAGCACCTCGTGCGAACGGTCGAGAAGCGTGACCTCGGCCCCCAGGCCGACGGCCATGGCGGCGGCATTGCGGCCAACGACCCCGCCGCCGATGATCATCACGCGGCCGGGTGCCACGCCGGCCACGCCTCCTAGCAACACGCCGCGCCCGCCCTGCGCCTTTTCGAGCACATGGGCGCCGGCCTGAACGGACATGCGGCCGGCGACCTGGCTCATCGGCTTCAGAAGCGGCAACCCGCCATGGGCAGAGGTGACCGTCTCGTAGGCAATGCAGGTCGCGCCGGAGGCAATCAGGTCGGCGGTCTGTGCCGGATCGGGCGCCAGATGCAGGTAGGTATAGAGCGTCTGGCCCTCTTTCAGGCGGCTGCGTTCGTTAGCTTGCGGCTCCTTCACCTTCACGATGATATCGGCCGTGTCAAAGACGTCACCGACATCGCCGATCTCGGCCCCGGCGGCGCGATAGGCGTCATCGACGGCTCCGATACCATCGCCGGCGCCGGCCTGAATGATCACCTCATGGCCATGCGCCACCAGCTCGGCGGCGCTCTCGGGCGTCAGGCCGACGCGGTATTCGTGGTTCTTGATTTCCGTGGGGCATCCGATGCGCATGAGAGCCTCCCTTGATGCGTCATGCCTTCAGAAGAACACGAGTCGGATGCAATTTTCTTGATTTGTCCAATATTTTTCCAGGCTCGTACGCAAGGATCTGCGACAGCTTCCGGCTTTGGAAACGCCTTCTTGCGCAGGCTGCACGGTCAGGCGGCATTTCTGCGGTGCGGCGGCCGCGCCGCCCGCCATTCTCAGGCGAATGTTTGCCCCGGCGGATTGTGACGCCGGGGCGGGGCGTCAGCCCAGTCGTTCGGCGTGCCACTCCAGGTGCTCGGCCATGAAGGTCGAGATGAAGTAGTAGGAGTGATCATAGCCCTCCTGCATGCGCACGGTCATTGCCTGACCGGTCGACCGGCATGCGATCTCAAGCAGCACCGTCTTCAGCTGGTCATCGAGGAAACCATCGGCGGTACCCTGATCGATCAGCAGCCCGGCAGGATGGCGGGCGCCGTCCTCGATCAGCGCGCAGGCATCGTACTCGCGCCAGGAGGCCCGGTCTTCGCCGATGTATCCGGTCAGCGCCTTCTCGCCCCAGGCGCAGTTCAGCGGAGACACGATGGGGGCAAAGGCCGAGATCGCCTTGTAGACCCGCGGGTTGCGAAGGCCGATGGTCAGCGCACCGTGACCGCCCATGGAGTGGCCCATGATCGACTGGCGCGACATGTCCGCAGGGAACTCGGATTCGATCAGGGCGGGCAGTTCCTGCTCGATGTAGTCGCGCATGCGGTAATGCTTGGCAAAGGGCTCTTCGGTGGCGTTCACGTAGAATCCCGCGCCGAGACCGAAATCATAGGCGCCCTCGGGGTCGTCTGCGACGCCCTCGCCACGGGGCGAGGTGTCGGGAGCGACGAAGATCAGGCCGAGGCGGGCACAGGCCTCTCGAAACTCGCCCTTTTCCGTAACATTCGCATGCGTACAGGTCAGGCCCGACAGGTACCAGACAACCGGCAGCAGTTTGCCCGGCTCATGCGGTGGGACATAGACGGAGAAGGTCATCTCTGTGCCCGTTGCATTGCTGACGTGCTTGTAGACGCCCTGGGTGCCGCCAAAGGCCTTGTTCGTGCTGATCGTCTCCATCAGTAGACCACCACTGAACGGATCGACTCGCCGGCATGCATCAGCTCGAAGCCCTTGTTGATCTCCTCGAGCGAGAGCACGTGAGTGATCATCGGGTCGATCTCGATCTTGCCGTTCATGTACCAGTCCACGATCTTCGGCACGTCGGTGCGGCCCTTGGCGCCGCCGAAGGCCGAACCCTGCCAGACGCGGCCGGTGACCAGCTGGAACGGACGGGTGGAGATCTCCTTGCCCGCTTCCGCCACGCCGATCACGGTCGAGACACCCCAGCCGCGGTGGCAGGCTTCCAGGGCCTGGCGCATCACGGTGGTGTTGCCCGTGCAGTCGAAGGTGTAATCCGCGCCGCCGTCGGTCAGGGCGACGAGATGCTGCACAATGTCACCGTCGATCTTGGTGGGGTTGACGAAATGCGTCATGCCAAACTTGCGGCCCCATTCTTCCTTGCCGTCGTTGATGTCGACGCCGACGATCTTGTCGGCGCCCACCATGCGGGCCGCCTGGATCACGTTCAGGCCGATGCCCCCAAGGCCGAAGACGATGACGTTCGCGCCCGGTTCTACCTTGGCCGTGTTGACCACGGCGCCGACGCCGGTGGTCACGCCACAGCCGATGTAGCAGGAGGTGTTGAACGGGGCGTCTTCGCGGATCTTGGCCACCGCGATTTCCGGCAGGACAGTGAAGTTAGAGAAGGTCGAACAGCCCATGTAGTGATAGAGCGTCTCACCCTTGTAGCTGAAGCGAGAGGTGCCGTCGGGCATCAGGCCCTGGCCCTGGGTCGCGCGGATGGCCGTGCAGAGGTTGGTCTTGCCCGAGAGGCAGGATTTGCACTGGCGGCATTCGGGGGTGTAGAGCGGGATCACGTGGTCATCCTGCTTGACGCTGGTCACGCCGGGGCCCACCGCACGCACGATGCCTGCACCTTCGTGACCGAGGATCGAAGGGAAGATCCCCTCGCTGTCGAACCCGTCCAGCGTATAGGCGTCGGTGTGGCAGATGCCGGTGGCCATGATTTCGACCAGGACCTCGCCCTCCTTTGGGCCTTCCAGGTCAACCTCGACGATTTCCAGTGGTTTTTTCGCCTCGAAGGCGACGGCGGCACGGGTTTTCATGCGTAGCTTCCTTTTCGAAAAGTGGCGCAAGGCGCTCCTCTTGTCCTCGGGATAACGTCTGATCTGCCACTTGTCGCCCCGGAAACGGCAGATTTTTTCCGCCAGCGTCATCTGCCGGCTGTGCACCGCGGCAGGTGCACAATTGCCCTTGGGGCATGTTGCCGCTGTGGGCATACCCACCCTATAACGGTCGAAATCCGCGAGGGGGCAACAGGTGACGGAAAGCATCGAAACAGGGGCCGGCAGCAAGCCCGGGGTCAAGCTCGATTCCACCCTTTCGAAGGGGTTGCTGCTGCTGGATGCGCTGACCCGGGCCGAGGGGGGCAAGGGGGTGACCGAGCTGTCGCGGGAGCTGGATCTGACCAAGTCCAATGTCTTTCGGCTGTTGCAGACGCTCTGTGCCCTTGGGTTCGCGACCCAGTCCGGGGACAAGCAGTATCGTGCCACGCTGAAGACCTGGCAGATGGGGCGCCGTGTCGTCGAGGGGCTGAACCTGCGGGCGATCGCCTCTGAGGCGATGCAGTATCTCTCGCGCGAGACCGGAGAGGCCATCTATCTTGCGGTCGCCGAGGGGCTTCAGGTTGTCTACATCGACAAGATCGAGAGCCGCCAGCCGATCCGTACCTGGAACCCGGTGGGAGGCACGGCGCCGATCCATGCCGTCGGAACCGGAAAGGCGATCCTGTCGGCGAATTATCCGCGAATGCGCAACCTGCTGAACGGCAGCCTGACGCGCTATACCGATCTCACGCTGACCAGCATCGAGGCGCTGGATGCCGACATCGCGCTGACGCAGCGGCGAGGCTACGGGGTGGACCGAGGGGAATTCCGGGAGAACATCTGGTCCTTCGGGGCGCCGATAAACCTTCCCGGCGGGGAAGGTCTGGCCTCCATCGGGATCTCTGCGCCGGAAATGAACCTGCTGCCGGAACCAGAGGCCCACTACGGCGCGCTGGTGCGCGAGGCCGCGAAACGGGTCAGTGAGGCGCTGGCTGAGGTCTAGCCCTTCGGCGCCGGCATCTCGACCGGCCCACCCAGTTCCACCCAGTCGGTAAATCCGTCCCGCAGGTGTGCTGCGGGAAAGCCCATGTCGGCCAGCATCGCGACTGTCAGCGCAGAGCGCCAGCCCGAGGCGCAGTGAAAGACATAGCGCTTGTCCTCCTGGGCGAAGACCTCCTTGTGATAAGGGCTGTCGGGGTCCACCCAGAATTCGATCATGCCCCGGGGCGCATGGACGCTGCCGGGTATGAAGCCCGTGCGCTGGCGTTCGCGCACATCGCGCAGGTCGACGATGATCAGGTCCGGGTCATTCACCTGCGCAATCAGCTCTTGCGCGGAGATCTCTTCGATACGGGCGCGGGCCTCGGCCACCATGTCGGCGGCGGTTCGTGTCAGTGCGGGCATGGGGGCTCCTCCCTGCTGCAATTTTGGCCTGCCTTGTGCCGTTATATGGCACGGATATTCCAAATGTTGACACGATTGCATGGCCCATGCAACGTCGCCTCCATGTTGCCCCGGACCGCCGAAAAGGCAAGCGGGGCAAGGTGGAGACGCGCCATGGGTGTGACAGACAGTATTTCGCTTTGGGATGAGACGGCGGCAGAGCCCGGTTTTTCGGCGCCGCTGACGGGAGACAGGCAGGTGGCCCTGGCCATTGTCGGCGGTGGATTTACCGGCCTGTCGACGGCGCTGCACGCGGCACAGGCGGGCATCGATTGCCTCGTGCTGGAGGCAGAAGCGATCGGTCACGGCGGTTCGGGGCGCAATGTCGGCCTGGTGAATGCCGGGGTCTGGCTGCCGCCGCGCGAGGTGGGGCAGGTCATGGGCGAGGGCCCGGGCCGTCGTTTCGTGGAATACCTCGGCCGGGCGCCGGCCTATGTCTTTGACCTGATCGAACAGCATCAGATCCGCTGCGAACCTCAGCGCAACGGTACGATCCACGCGGCGCATTCGGCCGCCGGGTTCCGCGACCTGCAGGTCCGGTCCGAGGATTGGGCGGCGCTGAAGGCGCCGGTCAGCCTGCTGGGGCCGGACGAGGCGGCTGATCGGATCGGCACGAAGGGGTTCCATGGCGGGCTGCTGGACATGCGGGCGGGTACGATCAACCCGATGGGGTATGTGCGCGGCCTGGCCAGGGCGGCGCGTGGCGCCGGCGCCGAGATCGCCACCGGCGTGACCGTCAGCGGCCTGCGCCGCGACGACGCGACATGGGTGCTGGAGACGACCGGGGGCACCGTGCGGGCGCAGAATGTCGTGCTCGGTACCAATGCCTATACCGATCAGCTCTGGCCTGGGCTGAGAGAGTGCTTCCATACCATCCACTTCTTCCAGTTTGCCACGGCCCCTCTTGGCGAGGCCGCGGCTCATATCCTGCCGGGGGGGCAGGGCCTGTGGGATACCGCGCCGATCATGCTGTCGCTGCGCCGCGATGCCTTTGGACGGGTGATCATCGGCTCGATGGGCAGCGTCATCGGGGGCCGTGAGGGGCTGTCGAAACGCTGGGCCGCCGCGCGGTTGGGCAAGCTGTTTCCCGAACTGGGCAGTCTGTCATTCGAGAGTGCATGGCACGGCCAGATCGCCATGACGCCGGATCATCTGCCGCGCATCATGAAGCTGGACGAGGGGCTCTTTACACCCATCGGCTATAACGGGCGCGGCATCACCACCGGGACCGTTTTCGGCAAGGCAATGGCCGAACTGCTGTCGGGAGCGCCGGAGGAGAGCCTTCCACTGGCCCTGACCTCTCCGCGGAAGGTTGCCCTCCGCGGGTTGAAGTCGGGCTTCTACCGGGCGAGTTTCGCCATGAACCAGGTGATCAGGAGTATCTGACGTTGGCTGATCCGTTCCGCGTGGGTGTCGATATCGGCGGCACCTTTACCGATGTGGCTCTGATGCATCCCGGGGGCCTGGCCTCCTGCAAGGTGCTGACAAATTATGCCAACCCCGAGCAGGCGATCCTTGACGGGATCGCAAAGGCCTGTGCGCAGGCCGGCGTGGACCCGGCAGGGATCGGGCAGGTGATCCATGGTACGACCCTGGTGACCAACGCGCTGATCCAGCGGCAGGGGGCGAAGCTGGCCTTTGTCACCACAGAAGGGTTCCGCGACGTCGTGGAGATGCGTTCCGAGAACCGGTTCGAACAATATGACCTGAACCTGCAGCTGCCGCAGCCGCTGGTAGCGCGCAAGGACCGCCATACCCTGCGTGAACGGCTGGATGCGGACGGCAACGTGCTCTTGCCGCTTGATCCGGCCGAGGTGGCGGCCCTGGTCGAGACCATCCGTGCGGGTGGCTACGAGGCCGTGGCGGTAGGTTTCATGCATGCCTATGCCAACCCCGTACACGAGCGGATGGTGGGCGAGGCCCTGAAGGCGGCGCTGCCCGGGGTGGCGGTCTCGCTGTCCTCCGTGATCTCGCCGCTGATGCGCGAGTTCGAGCGGTTCAACACGGTGATCGCGAATGCCTATGTCCAGCCGCAGGTCGCCGATTATCTCGGGCGCCTCGTGGCGCGGCTGAGGGCGGAAGACGTTCAGGCGCCGGTCTACATGCTTCATTCCGGTGGCGGGCTGATCAGCGTCGAAACGGCGGCGGAACAGCCTGTGCGCCTGCTGGAATCCGGCCCGGCCGGAGGCGCGATCTATGCCGCCGATTTCGCCCGGGCCCACGGGATCGACAAGGTGCTCTCCTTCGACATGGGGGGCACCACGGCCAAGATCTGCCTGATCGAGGAGGGTCAACCCAAGACCGCGAATACCTTCGAGGTCGCCCGCACCTATCGCTTCAAGAAGGGATCCGGAATGCCGGTTTCCACCCCGGTGGTGGAGATGGTCGAGATCGGGGCCGGTGGCGGCTCGATCGCCTCGATCGACAGCATGGGCCGGGTACAGGTGGGGCCTCGCAGTGCAGGCAGCGAGCCTGGCCCGGCCTGCTATCAACGCGGTGGCACCGCCCCCACGGTGACCGATGCGAACCTGATGCTGGGCCGGCTCGACCCCGAGAATTTCGCCGGCGGGGCCATTCCGCTTTCGGCAGGGGCCAGTGCAGACGCCATGCAAGCGGCGCTCTGTGACGTGGCGGGGCTCTCGCCCGAAGAGGCCGCCTTTGGCGTCACCGAGATGGTCGACGAGAACATGGCCAATGCCGCGCGGGTTCACACGGTGGAGAATGGCCGGGATATCGAGGCCTTCACGATGATCGCCTTCGGGGGCGGCGCACCGCTTCATGCCTGCCGCCAGTGCGAGAAGCTGGGCATCGAAGCGCTGATCATCCCGCCGGGTGCCGGCGTGGGCAGCGCCATCGGGTTCCTCAAGGCACCTTTCAGCTATGAGGCGACGCGGGGTTTGTTCCAGCGGCTGAACGCCTTTGATGCGGAGGCGGTCAATGCCACGCTGGCCGAGATGGAGGCGGAGGCGCGCGGCTTCGTCGTGGAGGGGGCTGGGGCGGCAGAAACGACAAGCAGGCTGACCGCCTTCATGCGCTATGCCGGGCAGGGCTGGGAAATCCCCGTACCGCTGGACTACCGAGACTTTGCCGACAGTGACGTGCCGATGCTGAAGGCAGCCTTCGAGGCGGCCTATCACGCGCTCTTCGGCCGGATCATCGAGGATCTGACGCCGGAGGTCACGAACTGGTCTCTGGTCATCTCAACGCCGCTGCCGGAGGCGCAGCCGGTCGACCGGCTGTTTGGGGATCCTGGTGCGCCCGTAGGGCGGATCAGGTCGATCTATGACGCGGCGTTGCGGAAAGCCGTCGAGGCGCAGGAGATTCTGCGGGCCGACATGGCGCCGGGCGTGCGCGTCGAGGGGCCGGCCGTGGTGGTCGAGGACGAGACGACCACGATCGTGACCAGCGGATATTCCGTGATCGGGCAGGCCGATGGCAGTCTGCTCCTGCTGAGAAAGGAGGGCTGATCATGGGCGATACCGTCAGTGCGATCGACTATCAGATCATGTGGAACCGGCTGATTGCCGTGGTCGAGGAACAGGCCATGACGTTGGTGCGGACAGCCTTTTCGACCTCTGTCCGCGAGGCGGGGGATCTTTCTGCCGGGCTGTTCGACATGCAGGGGCGGATGATGGCCCAGGCGGTGACCGGCACACCGGGTCACGTGAACGCCATGGCCGAGAGCGTGGGGCATTTCATCGAGCAGATCGGGGCGCAGAACATCTTCGAAGGGGATGTCTACCTGACGAACGATCCCTGGTTCGGCACCGGGCACCTGCATGATTTCACGGTCACCACGCCGGTGTTTCGTGCCGGCCGGCACATCGGGTTCTTTGCCTGCACGGCGCATGTGGTGGACGTGGGCGGACGCGGGTTCGGGCCGGACGGCAACGAGGTTTACGAGGAAGGCCTGCTGATCCCGATCATGAAATTCGCCGAGCGCGGCCAGGTACAGCAGCCGCTGTTGCAGATCGTGCGCTGGAACACCCGCGAGCCTGACCAGGTGATCGGCGATCTCTACTCGCTGGCGGCCTGCAACGAAGCGGGCAACCGGCGGCTGCAGGACATGATGGACGAGTTCCGCATCGATGACCTGCAGGGGCTGGCCGATTTCATAATGGAGGCAAGCCGCAAGGCCACCCTGGCCGCCATCGCGAAGCTGCCGGAGGGCGAATACTGTAACCTGATGACGGTGGACGGCTACGACGAGCCGGTGGACCTGGCCGTGACGCTGAGGGTAGGGGGCGGGGATCTCGTGGCGGATTTCACCGGCACCGGACCGATGAGCCGGTTCGGCGTGAACGTGCCCGAAGTCTACACCCGGGCCTATGCCTGCTATGGGCTGAAATGCGCGATTGCGCCGGAGGTGCCGAACAACTCCGGCTCGCTTGAACCTTTCCGGATCACCGCGCCCGAGGGGTGCATCCTTGCGGCGCGCCGGCCTGCGCCGGTGTCGGTGCGGCACGTGATCGGACACCTGGTGCCGGACGTGGTGCTGGGGGCGCTACACAAGGCACTGCCGGGCACGGTGCCGGCCGAAGGGGCTTCGGCGCTCTGGAATGTCCAGATCTCGGCACGCGCCAGCGACCCCGAGAGCGGTTTGCCGGGGCGTGAGGTGCTTATGTTCAACTCTGGCGGCACGGGGGCGCGGCCTGCGCTCGACGGGCTGTCGGCCACGGCGTTTCCCAGCGGGGTCAAGACGATGAGCGTGGAGGTGACCGAGCACGTCGGGCCGATCGTGCTCTGGCGCAAGGATCTGCGCGAGGGATCGGGCGGTGCCGGTGCGCAGCGCGGAGGCCTGGGCCAGGTGATCGAGATCGAGGCGCGCGAGGGATATGATTTCTGGTTCAACGCGATGTTCGACCGGATCGACCACCCGGCCCGCGGCCGGGAGGGCGGTGGGTGCGGGGCGCCCGGTGCCGTGGAACTGGCCGATGGCACGGCACTGCGCGGCAAGGGCCGGCAATTCGTGGCCAATGGGCAGCGTCTGCGGTTGAGCCTGCCCGGCGGCGGCGGCTATGGCGACCCCATGACACGCCCACGGGCGGCCGTGCAGGCCGACCTGGGTGCGGGATATATTTCGGATGAGCAGGCCCGGAACGATTACGGCCTGACAGAGGATGGAGAGTGAAATGAGCGACAAACCGATTGCGATCGTGACGGGAGCGGCACAGGGAATCGGCTATGCCTGCGCGGAAGTTCTGCAGGAACAGGGCTTTGCGCCGGTGCTGGTGGATATCCAGGACGGTGTCATGGCCTCGGCCGAGAAGCTGGGCGCAAAGGGCTATGTCTGCGACATGTCGGATGCCGAAGCCGTCAAGGCGACCTTCGAGAAGATCGGCGCCGAGGTGGGGGCGCCCACGGCTCTGGCCCATTGCGCGGGCATCGCGGTGTCGGGCGACTTCCTGGAATGTTCGCTCGAGGACTTCAAGCGGGTGATCGATCTGAACCTGGTGGGCACCTTCGTGGCGGATCAGGCGGCGGCCAGGCTGATGGTCGCGGCGGGGATTGAGGGCTCGATCGTGAACATGGCCTCGATCGCGGCGCTGCTGGCGAACCCGGCAATCAGCTCCTACGTGGCGTCGAAGGCCGGTGTCGTGGGCTTTACCAAGGCGGCGGCGCTGGCGCTGGCGCCGCACAACATCCGCGTCAACGCCGTGGGGCCCGGTTCTATCGACACGGCGATGATGGCGGCGGTGAATTCCAACCCGGCGGCCATGGATACGGCCATGTCGCGCACCCCGCTGAAACGCATGGGCACGGCGCGCGAAGTGGCCGAGACGGTGGCCTTCCTGGCTGGCTCGAAGTCGAGCTACATCACCGGCGAGACGATCTATATCGACGGCGGGCGTCAGGGGCTGAACTACACCTGCTGATCGGGGCTCTGCCTGCTTCGTCTGCGGAGTATTTGCGGAAAGATGAAAGGGGCGGGCCGGTAGAGGTCCGCTCCTTTGGCTTTGCGGCCTTATTCGCTGCCGGCAAGCAGCGCGGCGTTGCCGCCTGCGGCGGTGGTATCGACGCAGAGGTGCCGCTCATGGACCACGTGGCCCTTGTCGGGCAAGGCGGTGATCAGCGGCAGCAGCGGGCCGTCGCGCTGCGCCAGGGCGGCATTGAGGCTGCCGGCGGTTTTCGGGTCGCCCCACCAGAGCACGCCGGAGAATCCGGTGAGCGCTGCAAGGTCGTCAGCCGAGAGCATGCCATCAGCGGTGACCGCGCGCCCGCCGAGCTTTTGCACCGCACGCAGCTGGGCATCCTGCGCGGCCTGGCCGGGGCCGAGGCAGAGCAGTGCCTCGCGCGGGGCAAGGGCCAGGCGGTTCAGCTCGCCCGTCGGTCCGGGCATCAGGATCTCTTCCATGGGCGCGCTGTCGCTGACGGTCAGGCGGGATTGGATCACCTTGGTGTCTGCGGTACCGGGCCAGGCGGCAGGCTCCACCACAGGTGCCTCCGGTGCTTGGAAACGGGTCAGGTAGTTCGGCCCGCCGGCCTTTGGGCCAGTGCCGGAGAGCCCCTCGCCGCCAAAGGGTTGCGAGCCGACGATGGCGCCGATCTGGTTGCGGTTGACGTAGATGTTGCCGGCGTGGATCGCATCGGTGATGTCCTGGACGCGGGTGTCGATCCGCGTGTGAAGCCCGAAGGTGAGGCCATATCCGGTGGCGTTGATCGCCTCGATGACCTTGGGCAGGTCCCGCCCCTTGAAGGTGGCGACATGGAGCACCGGGCCGAAGATCTCGCGCTCCAGATCCGCGATGCCGGCCACCTGCAGCAGGGTCGGCGGCACAAAGGTGCCTTCCGAGGGGATCGCGACCTGATGCAGGATCTTTCCTTTTTTCGCAGCGAGATAATCGGCGATACCGGAGCGTGCCTCTTCGTCGATGACCGGGCCGACGTCTGTGGCAAGGTCCCAGGGGTTGCCTACGGTCAGCTCATCCATGGCGCCCTTGATCATCTCGATCAGGTGGGGGGCCACGTCTTCCTGCACGTAGAGGCAGCGCAGGGCTGAACAGCGCTGGCCGGCGGACTGGAAGGCAGAGGCGACGATGTCGCGCACGGCCTGCTCCGGCAGGGCGGTGGAATCGACGATCATGGCGTTAAGGCCGCCGGTTTCCGCGATCAGCGGAGCGCCGGGCTCCATGGCCCCGGCCATGGACTTGCGGATCAGCCGTGCCGTGTCGGTCGAACCGGTGAAGGCCACGCCATTGACCTTTGCACTGCCGGTGAGGGCGGCGCCGACGCGACCGTCGCCCGGCAGAAGCTGCAATGCGGTGACGGGCACGCCGGCCTGATGCAACAGACGCACTGCCATGGCCGCGACCAGGCAGGTCTGTTCGGCGGGTTTGGCCAGCACGCCGTTGCCGGCAGCCAAGGCTGCCGAGATCTGACCGGTGAAGATCGCCAGCGGGAAGTTCCAGGGGCTGATGGCGGTGAAGATGCCGCGCGGCGCATCGGCGCGCGCCTCGCCCTGAGCGGCGTAATAACGCAGGAAATCAACAGCTTCGCGCAGCTCGCCCACGGCATCGTTCAGGCTCTTGCCGGCTTCCCGGGCGAGGGCGGCAAAGAGCGGGCCGAAGTTCGCCTCGTAGAGATCGGCGGCATGGCGCAGCACCTCGGCGCGTTCGGCAGGGCTGGCATCCCAGGGGGCGGCGGCCTCGATGGCCGCACCTACGCAGGCCTCGTCGGCATCGGTGACCTCGGCCACAGTCTCGCCGGTGGCGGGGTTCAGTACGGCGCGCGGCACGCCGCTGGCCGGGCCGGCCACGATCGGGCCGGCATCGGGTACGGTCACGTCGCGGGCGGCGTCGATGGCGGCCAGCACCTCTTCGTCGGTGAGGTCGAAACCGCGCGAGTTCACGCGGCCCTCGCCGAAAATGTCGGAGGGTTTGGACAGACCGGCCGGTGCATGGGCGGTGGCCAGCGCCTCGAAGGGATCGCGAGCGATCTCCTCGGGCGGCACGGCCTCGTCGACGATCTGGTTGACGAAGGAGGAATTGGCACCGTTTTCCAGCAGCCGTCGCACGAGATAGGCGAGCAGATCACGGTGAGCGCCGACCGGCGCATAGATCCGGCAGCGGGTGCCGTTTTCCTTCAGGACAATGTCGTGCAAGCGCTCGCCCATGCCGTGAAGACGCTGGAATTCATAGGAAACATTGCCAACCATCTCGAGGATCGCGGCCACGGTATGGGCATTGTGGGTGGCGAATTGCGGATAAATCCGGTCGCCATAGCCGATCAGCTTGCGGGCATTGGCGATATAGCTGACGTCGGTCGCGGTCTTCGACGTGAAAAGGCTGAAATCGGGCAGCCCCTCGACCTGCGCGTGCTTCATCTCGGTGTCCCAGTAGGCGCCTTTCACCAGGCGCACCATGATGCGGCGGTCGAGATCCGAGGCGATCTGGTAGAGCCAGTCGATGACGGCGCCGGCGCGCTTGCCATAGGCCTGCACCACCACGCCGAAACCATCCCAGCCGGCAAGGCTCTCGTCGGAGAGCACGGCCTCGATGACCTTGAGCGAGAGCACCAGGCGGTCCTGCTCCTCGGCGTCGATGTTCAGCCCCATGCCGGCGGCCTTGGCCTGCTGCGCCAGTTTCAGCACCACCGGCACCAGTTCGGCCATGACGCGGGCCTCGTTGGCGACCTCGTAACGGGGGTGCAGGGCGGAAAGCTTGATCGAGATGCCGGGGTTGGCCTCGACCGATCCCCTGGTGCAGCTGCGGGCGATGGCGGCGATGGCCTGCTCGTAATCCTGCTCGTAGCGCTTGGCGTCGCGCCGGGTCATCGCGGCCTCGCCCAGCATGTCGTAGCTGTAGGTAAACCCTTGCGCTTCGCGGGTTTTCGCCCGTTCGAGCGCCTTCTCGATGGTCTCGCCCAGCACGAACTGCCGGCCCATTTCCTTCATCGCGCGGCCGACGGCGGTGCGGATCACCGGCTCGCCCAGGCGCTTGACGGCGCCGCGCAGGGTGGCGGCCATGCCGGGCTTGGGATCCTCCAGCACGCGGCCGGTCAGCATCAGCGCCCAGGTCGAGGCATTGACCAGCGGAGAGGAGGCCTCGCCCACGTGGCTGGACCAGTCCGAGGGCGCGATCTTGTCCTCGATCAGGGCGTCGATGGTCAGCTTGTCGGGCACGCGCAGCATCGCCTCGGCCAGGCACATCAGGGCCACGCCCTCGCGGGTGGAGAGACCGTATTCGCCCAGGAAATGCTCCATAAGTGTCGGTTTTTGCGAGGAACGTATCTTGCGGACGAGATCGGCCGCGCGGTGGCTGATCATGCCGCGGGCCCCCTCGCTGAGGGCGGCCTGCTTCACCAGGCGGTCGAGGACATCGCCCTCGGGGGCATATTTCGAGGGGCCTTGAAGGGGGGCGAATTTCGGCTGGAACATTGCGGTCTCCCGGTTGTATGGGCCTTGAGTACTGCATTTGGATTGGTCCGTTCGCCCAAAGGTGCCATCATGCATGGGCGTAAGGACCAAAATTTCGGGAATTTTTAGATCATGGTCGCAGAGAGCCTCGATTCCATAGACAGAAAGATCATCGCAGAGCTTGTCGCCAATGCCCGCATCCCGATCGCGGAGCTGGCAAGAAAGGTCGGACTGTCGAAAACGCCAGTGGCGGCGCGGGTCAAACAGCTTGAAGATCAAGGGCTTATCACCGGATACCGCGCGATGCTCTCGCCGATACAGCTGGGGCTGACCCATGTGACCTTCGTCGAGGTCCGGCTGACCGACACGCGGCAGGCGGCGCTGGCAAAGTTCAACCAGGCAGTGCGCCAGATCCCCGAAGTAGAAGAATGTTACATGATTGCAGGGGGATTCGACTACCTGCTCAAGGTCCGGTCGCGGGATATCACCGATTATCGCCGGCTTCTGGGCGAAAGTCTCTCGGCGCTGCCCAATGTCAGTGCAACTTCGACCTATGTTGCCATGGAAGCCGTCGTCGACAAGGCCGGGCCGGAGCTCTGACGGCCCGGAAACAAACCGTACGGTCAAAAAGTTAACTCGTTGAAATCGCTTGCTTCCAACGTCGGTATTACGTCGGTATCGTGTCGGTATCACGTCGGTGCGAAATCGGGGGATCTGCACGGGTTAACGTGGATGCGGGCGTTAACTCTTCGGCACGCGGCGGAGCCTCCGGCGGGGATATTTCGAAACAGGGAAACAGGCAGCGGTCCTGTTGTTTCCCTGTTTCGAAATATCCCGGGGGAGTCGCGCAGCGACGGGGGCAGAGCCCCCACCTGTTCCCTACCGAAGCACCTTGCGCATCTCGCCCTGCAGCGCGCGGAGCGGGGGCAGGTAACGGGGGGCGATCTCTTCCACGCCCTCGCCGCGCACCGGCAGGCCGATGTTGAGCGCGGCGATGGTGCGGTGATGGGCATCCAGCAGCGGCACGGCGATGGAGCGCAGGCCCATCTCGACCTCCTGGTCGATGACGGCATAGCCCTCGCTGCGGATCGCGGCGAGGCGAGCCATGATCTGGTCCGGGTCGGTGAGCGTCATCGGGGTGCGGGGGGCGAGGTCCATGGCGGCGAGGCGGGCCCGCGCCTCGGCTTCGGGCAGGGCGGCGAGCAGGACCCGGCCCATCGAGGTGCAATAGGCCGGCAGCCGCGAGCCGGGCATCAGCGCGATCGACATCACCCGGCGCTGTGCCGCGCGGGCGACATAGACCACCTCTCCGCCATCGAGGATCGAGACCGAAGAGCTCTCCTCCAGTTCCTCGGACATGGCGTCGAGCCAGGGTTGCACCATCTGCGCCAGCGGCATGGTGGCCAGGCAGGCGGTGCCGAGGCGCAGCACCCGCGGCGTGAGGGTGAAGAACTTGCCGTCGTAGGCGGCATAGCCCAGCTCGGTGAGGGTCAGCAGGCAGCGGCGCGCGGTGGCGCGGTCGAGGCCGGTGGCCTCCGACACCTGGGTGATCGACTGCCGCGGCACCTCGGCCGAGAAGGTCTCGATCACCGAGAGCCCCTTTGAGAGGCCGGAGATCATGTCGCGCGGGTTGATGGCCATTGTGGTGCCGCCTGTGCTGGAAAGGGTTTGTGCGATATCCGGACAAAATGAGCATAACGCACAAACCCCGTTGCCGTCGAGGGGGCGCGGGCCTATGACTCCGGCCATGGAGTGAGAAAGGTGGGACGCGGCCTTGGCATGTTCTGTGCGTGAGGGGCCCGGCGCCCCGCCCGACACAGGACGACACATAGGAGGCGCATCGCATGGACAAGACCTGTCCCTCACTGGCCGAGGCCGTGGCGGGTATCGGTGACGGCGCAACGGTGATGATCGGCGGATTCGGGGGCTCTGGTGCCCCGATCGAGCTGATCCACGCGCTGATCGACGCCGGCCCCAAGGACCTGACCGTCATCAACAACAACGCCGGCAACGGCAAGATCGGCATTGCCGCCATGATCGACGCCGGGATGGTGCGGAAGATGATCTGCTCCTTCCCCAAGAGCAGCGATCCCCGCGCCTTTACCGACCGCTACCTGGCAGGCGAGATCGAGCTCGAGCTGGTGCCGCAGGGCACCCTGGCCGAGCGCATCCGCGCCGGCGGTGCCGGCATCCCGGCCTTCTACACCCCCACCGCCTATGGCACCGAGCTGGCCGAGGGCAAGGTGATCGCCGAGTTCGACGGCCGCCCCTATGTGCAGGAGCGCTGGCTGAAGGCGGATTTCGCCCTGCTGAAGGCCGAGCTGGCCGATCCGATGGGCAACCTGACCTATCGCCTGGCGGCGCGGAACTTCAACCCGCTGATGGCCACCGCCGCGGCCAGGACCATCGTGCAGGCGCACAAGGTGGTGCCCGCCGGCGAGATCGACCCGCAGGTGATCGTGACCCCCGGCATCTTCGTGGATACCGTGGTGGAAGTGCCCGATGCCCAGCAGGAAGAGGCCCTTATCCGAGCAGGAGCTGTCTATGAGCGAGCTTAAGCTTTCCAACGCCCAGATCGCCTGGCGCGCGGCGCAGGACATCGAGGACGGCGCCTATGTGAACCTTGGCATCGGTTTCCCCGAGATGGTGGCGCAATACACCGTCGAGGGCCGCGAGGCGATTTTCCACACCGAGAACGGCGTGCTGAACTTTGGCGAGGCGCCCGAGCCCGGCCAGGAAGACTGGGACCTGATCAACGCCGGCAAGAAGGCGATCACGCTGAAGCCCGGCGCGGCCTTCTTCCACCATGCCGACAGCTTTGCCATGGTGCGTGGCGGCCACCTGGATGTGGCCATCCTGGGCGCGCTGCAGGTGGCGCAGAACGGCGACCTGGCCAACTGGCGCGTGGGCAACAAGGGCGTGCCCGCCGTGGGTGGCGCGATGGACCTGGTGCATGGGGCCAAGCGCGTGGCGGTGATCACCGACCACGTCACCAAGAAGGGCGATCCCAAGCTGGTGGAGAGCTGCAGCTTTCCGCTGACCGGCGTGGGCTGTGTGACGCGAGTGTACACCTCGCTGGCCGTGGTCGACATCGAGGACGGGCATTTCGTGCTGCGCGAGAAGCTGCCGCAGATCTCGATGGACGAGCTGCAGGCGCTGACCGGCGCGCCGCTGCACGTGGATGGCGACGTGGGCGAGCTGATCGTTCCCGAGCTGTGATCTGAAAGAGCGGGCGCCCTCCCCCGCGAGGGGGCAGGACGCCCGCGGCCCGGACGGGGTCCGGGCGGGCCCCAGGCGGGCATCAGGCGGCCCCGGCTATTCCCGAGGAGGAAACCAACCATGACCGAAGTCTATATCTGCGATTACATCCGCACCCCCATCGGCCGTTTCGGCGGCACGCTCGCCACGATCCGCGCCGATGACCTGGGCGCGCTGCCGATGAAGGCGCTGATGGAGCGCAACCCGAACGTCGACTGGGAAGCCGTCGACGACGTGATCTACGGCTCGGCCAACCAGGCCGGCGAGGACAACCGCAACGTGGCGCGCATGTCGCTGCTGCTGGCGGGACTGCCGGTGAATGTGCCGGGCACCACGATCAACCGGCTCTGCGGCTCGGGCATGGATGCGATCATCACCGCCGCCCGCGCCATCAAGGCCGGCGAGGCCGACCTGATGATCGCCGGCGGTGTCGAGAGCATGAGCCGCGCGCCCTTCGTGATGCCCAAGGCCGAGAGCGCCTTTTCCCGCAAGGCCGAGATCTATGACACCACGATCGGCTGGCGCTTCGTCAACCCGCTGATGAAGAAGCAGTACGGCGTGGATTCCATGCCCGAGACGGGCGAGAACGTGGCCGAGGATTTCAACATCTCGCGCGAGGACCAGGACCTCTTCGCCCTGAACTCCCAGACCAAGGCCGCCGAGGCGATTGCCAATGGCCGGCTGGCCAGGGAGATCGTGCCGGTCTCGGTGCCGCGCCGCAAGCAGGACCCGCTGATCTTCGACACCGACGAACACCCCCGCGCCTCGACGCTGGAAAAGCTCGCCAAGCTGCCGACGCCCTTCCGCGAGGGCGGTTCGGTGACGGCGGGCAATGCCTCGGGCGTCAATGATGGTGCCGCGGCGCTGATCATCGCGAGTGCCGAGGCCGCGAAGAAATACGGCCTGACCCCGATCGCCCGGGTGCTGGGCGGGGCCGCCGCCGGCGTGCCGCCGCGGATCATGGGCTTTGGCCCCGCACCCGCGTCGAAGAAGCTGATGGCGCGCCTTGGCATGACCCAGGACCAGTTCGACGTGATCGAGCTGAACGAGGCCTTCGCCTCGCAGGGGCTGGCCACGCTGCGCGACCTGGGCATCGCCGATGACGACCCGCGGGTGAACCCCAACGGCGGCGCCATCGCGCTGGGCCACCCGCTCGGCATGTCGGGCGCCCGGATCACCGGCACCGCCGCTGTCGAGCTGGCCGAGAAGGGCGGCAAATATGCCCTCTCGACCATGTGCATCGGCGTGGGCCAGGGCATCGCCATCGCGCTCGAACGCGTCTGATCCAAACCGCACCGACCCGAACATCAAGGGCCGCCCGATCCACCGGGCGGCCCTTTTGCGTGTCTTTCCCTTCAGGTGGGCGGGCTCTCGGCGTCAGCCCGGTTCGCCGGCCTGAAGGGTACGGCGGATTTCCATCGAATAGGTCATCTGATCCGCCGGGTGCCAGTTGAACGAGGCAATCAGCGTGCCCGAGCGGGTCACGTAGCTGCGCAGGATCTGCAGCGCCCAGCCGTCGGGGCGCTGGCCCAGGTGGCGCGAGAAAGCCGCCGGCATCGGCACGGCGCGGATCTCCTGCCGGGTGACCTCGATGGTCTCGCCGGACTGCCGCTCCAGCAGGTCGAAGAAGGGGCCCTGAAGGTCGGCGAACTGCGGCAGCAGGGCCTCGAACCGGGCGGGGATGAAACTCTCGATGAAACAGATCGGCCGGCCCCCCGGCTCGGTCCAGCGCACGCCGTCGAGGCGGATCCAGCGCTCGCCGGTACGGGCGCCGATACGCGCGGCCAGCGCCTCGTCCAGGGTTACCATCTCGTGGCCCATCAGCACGTACCAGGTCTCGACCGCGACCTGGAACAGCTCCTGCAGCGAGCCGAAGCTCTGCTGGTACTGGATGCGCGGCTGGTCCGAGATCACCTCGGTGCCCACCCCCTGCCGGCGGCGGACATAGCCCGTCTCGGTCAGGGTGCGCAGGGCCTCGCGCACGGTGAAGCGGCTGGTGGAGAACTCGGCGGCAAGCTCGACCTCGGTGGGGATGCGCGAGCCCACCGGATAGGTGCCGTCGACGATGCGGTCGGTCAGGATGCGCTGCAGCCGGGAATAGCGCGGCTCCTCGCCGCGGCGCGTGCCGTCTTCGGGGGGCTCCGGAAGGGGCGCGGTGGTGTCGGAACTGGCGTTTTCGGTCATGGCACCCCTGGAACTGGCGTCACTGGTCCGGACGGCTGCCGGTGGATCGCGGCAAAGGTCTGGACAAGTGTGGCTGTCTTTCATTTAATGGTAGGTATGAATACGCTGGGGGAGGCCGATCTGGCAACCCCGTCGGGGCTGCGGCCCCGGCCCCCGGTGCACAGGACAAATCCGAAAGGCCCCCATGGCGGACCCGAGACTGAGACAGGACATCGCGGAGGGGCGCTTCGTGCTGGCCCCCGGCGTCTTTGAAATGATTTCCGCCCTGCTGGCGGACGAGATGGGCTTTCCCGCGCTCTACGTCACCGGATACGGCACCGTGGCCTCGCACCTGGGCCTGCCGGATGCCGGGTTGGCGAGCTATTCCGACATGCTGGAACCCATCGCGCGGATCGCGGGCCGGGCGAAAACCCCGGTGATCGCCGATGCCGATACCGGCTATGGCGGGCTCTTGAACGTGCGCCATACGGTGCAGGGCTACGAGGCCGCCGGCGTGACGGCCATCCAGCTGGAAGATCAGGAATTTCCCAAGAAATGTGGCCATACTCCCGGCCGCCGCGTGACGCCCGCGCGCGACATGCAGCGCAAGATCGAAGTGGCGGTGGAGGCCCGGCGGAGCGAGGATTTCCTGATCATTGCCCGCACTGATGCCCGCACCAGCCTGGGCCTCGACGAGGCGATCGCCCGGGGGCGCGCCTATGCCGAGGCAGGCGCCGACATCATCTTTGTCGAGAGCCCGGAGACGGAAGAGGAAATGCGCCGCATCGGCGGCGAGATCGAGGCGCCGCTGGTCGCCAACATGGTGAACGGCGGGCGCACGCCGCTGCTGTCCGCCGCGACCCTGCAGGAGATGGGCTTTGCCATGGCGATCCACCCGGCGCTGGGGTTCCTGGCCATGGGGGAGGCCCTGCGCACTGCCTATGCCGACCTGCGCGACAATGGCGTGACAGGTCCGGATATTCCGCTGCATGATTTCGGCGATTTCAGCCGCATGATGGGATTCCAGGAGGTCTGGGATTTCGAGAAACGCCACGCCGAGGCCTGAGGACAACCTGACGCCCGGCGCCACAACGAGAGATTTCCGATGCCCGAAGATGTTTCAGAGAACTATGCCCGCGCCTTTGGCAACAAGGCCGGCTTCGGCACCCGCCCGGCGCTGGTGCTGATCGATTTCGCCCATGCCTATTACGATCCCGACTGCCCGCTCTATGCGATGCGCGACGGCTATACCGGGGTTCAGGATGCGCTGGAAAGTGCGCTTCGGCTGCGGGCGCTGGCCCATGAGGTGGGGGTGCCGGTGGTGCTGACCGAGGTGAGCTATGGCGAGAGCGGCATCGAGGGCGGGCGTTTCTGGCAGAAGTCGAAGCCGCTGGCCAGTTTCGTGCGCGGCCGCAAGACGGCGGAATTCGCCGAGGGGCTTGTGCCGCGCGAGGACGAGGTGATCATCACCAAGCAATACCCCAGCGCGTTCTTCGGCACCTCGCTGGCGCCGATGCTGACGACCATGGGCGTGGACAACGTGATCCTGACCGGGCTGTCGACATCCGGTTGCGTACGGGCGAGCTGTGTCGATTCGATGTCGCACGGGTTCATCACCACGGTGGTGGCCGATGCCTGCGGAGACCGGCATCCGGACCCGCACAACAACAACCTCTTCGACATGAACGCGAAATATGCCGACGTGGTGAGCGAGGCGGAAGTTGCGGAATTCCTTCAGGGATTCGCCGTGACCGCCTGAGCGCCGGGAAGGCATCGCAGAGCTGAAGAAGAGACGAGGGCGGCCGCGAGGGGCCGCCCTTTCTCACGTGCATGGCACCCCGGGGATCAGGGGTGCAGCGCGTGAAAGCGGCGGCCGAAATAGGCCGAGGCGGGGGCCTCTGCGTCATGGGAGACGGCGACGACCTCGCAGAAAAGCACCTCGTGGGTGCCGACGGTCTGACGTTCGGTGATGTGGCAGTCGAAGGAGACGACGGCATCGGTGAGGATCGGCGCGCCGGAGGGGCCGGGCGTCCATTCGGCATTGGCGAAGCGCTCCGCCATCGGGGTCTTGCCCCCGAAGAGCATGGCGGCGGTCTCGTGGCGCGGGCCGGTGGTGTTCACGCAGAGCACGCCGTTTTCCAGCACCGCCTTGGCGGCGGAGGAGCCGCGGTTGAGGCAGACCAGCAGGGTGGGCGGCGTATCGGTGACGGAACAGACGGCGGTGGCGGTAAAGCCGGCGCGGCCCGCGGGCCCGTCGGTGGTGACGATGTTCACGGCGCCCGCAAGGCAGGCCATGCCCTGTTTGAACACCTCTGGCGCGACATGGGCGAGGGCAGGTTTCGCGGCGGTTGCACAATCGGTCATGGGCAGTTTCCTGTGTCTTTTCTGTGGATTAGACCCGGTGGTCGGGAGATTGAACCCGAAAGGGGAAATTCGGGCGACCTGAGGCGGAGGCGATCAGGCAAAGGCGCTTTCATAGGCAAAGACCTCTCCGGCGAGCCGCGCGATGGCGAGGGCGCTGCGGTCGGTGTAGCGCCGGGTGACGAAGGAGATGCCGAGCGGCATGCCCGAGGGCCCGGTGAGGCCGGGGGCGGAGACGACCGGCACCTGAAGCAGCGTCCACATCGAGTTCATCGAGGGATCGCCGGTGCTGTCGAGGCCATGGGGCGCCTCGCCGGTGGCGGAGGGGGTCATCACCGCGTCGAGGCCCGACATGACCTCGTCGAAACCGGCACGGCAACTGTCGGCGAGGCCATAGGCGGCGCGCATCTGCGGCGGGGTGATCTGAGTGTGGTTGTCGACCATGGCGGTGAACTCGGGGTGGATGGTGTCCGGGGTGGCGCGGACTTCGTTGAGGAAGGCGGCGCGGCCCTCGCGGGCGAGGATCCTGGCGTGGGCGTCTTCCAACCCGTTGAAGCTGGGCGGCAGGGTGATGTCGATGATCTCGGCGCCCTCGACCCGCAGCCGGGTGGCGGCCTCGAGCAGGGCGGTCTGCATCGCGGGATCGGCGCGGTTCCACATCGGCGTGCGGCAGAGGCCGATGCGCAGCCCGCGCAGGCTCTCGGGCTGTGGTGCCGGATCGAGGTCGAAGACATCGGCCAGCAGCTGCAGATCCTCGGCGGCCCGGGCATAGAGGCCGAGGGTGTCGCAGGTGAGCGAATAGAGCTTGAGCCCCTCGCGGGAGATCACGCCCCAGGTGGGCTTCCAGCCCCAGATGCCGTTGTAGGAGGCGGGCCGGATGGTGGAGCCGCCGGTCTGGGTGCCGAGACCGATGGCGCAGACACCGGCGGCAACGGCCGCGGCGGAGCCGGAGGAGGAGCCGCCCGGCGTGCGCGAGGGATCATGGGGATTGCGGGTCTTGCCGCCGCGCTGGGTGGCGGCGAATTCGGTGGTGACGGTCTTGCCCGCGATCAGCGCCCCGGCCAGGCGCAGGGTATCGACGCAGGCGGCATCGACGCCGGGGATCACGCCCTCGTAGCGCGGCGTGTTGTGGGCGGTGGGCATGTCGCGGGTGGCGATCACGTCCTTGACGCCGACGGTGACGCCGGCGAGCGGGCCCTTGTCCGGACAAGCATCCAGCGCCTCGGCCTGCTCCAGCAGGGCCTCGGGCGAGAAATGGGCAAAGGCGGCGATCTGCGGCTCGGTCTGCCGGTAGCGGGCGATGGTCTCTTCGGCGATCTGCGTGGCGCGCGCCTCGCCGGAGAGGACGGCCCCGGCGATGCGGCAGGCGGTGAGGGGATCTGTGGTCATTCTGGCCTCCTGGTGTCGGGGGCAGTGAACCACGGAAGGGGGGCGGGCCCCTCTCGAATCTTTCTTCAGCCGCGGGGTGAGAAATCCTCAATCACGCGTGCAGGGGCGCGGGGGCGCCGCGGCCCGGCAGGTTGGCCGGCACGGTGGCGATCAGCCAGTCGCGGAACTCCTGCAGGGTGCCGCGGTCATTGGCGCGGCGGGCGCTGAGCATGTAGTAGGGGGTGCGCACCGGATAGCTCTCGGCCACGGCGACGAGCTCTCCCTTTTCCAGCGCATCGCCGATCAGCATCGAGCGCCCGAGGATCATGCCGACGCCGGAGCGGGCGGCATCAATGGCGGTGCCGGCCTGGTTGAAGCGCGGCCCATGGGCCATGTCATCACGCGTAACGCCGTATTCCGGCAGGTAGCGCGCCCAGTCGGGATAGGAGGTGTCAAAGCCCTGCTGTTGCCGGTCGACATGGATAAGGGGCGCATTTTTCAGGATAATTTCCGCGTCGTTGTCATAGCGCGCGGCCATCTCGGGGGTGCAGACGGGGATGCTCTCTTCCTCGACCAGCGGCTCGATCAGGCAATCCTCCTGAACATTCTTCCAGTTGCAGATGCGGATGTCGCTCTCCTGGGCCTCGGCCTCCTTCCGGGTGAGGAAGGTGTGCAGCGAGAAGTCGACCTCGGGCGAGACGGCGAGGAAACGGCCGATGCGCGGCATCAGCCAGAAGGAGGCGACCGAGGTGGAGGCGGCCACCGAGAGCCGGCGGTGGGTTTCCTCTCGGACATGGCCGAGGGCCAGAACGGATTCGTCGATCAGGTCGAGCGCCCGGGTGATCCGCGCCAGGTTGGCGGTGCTCTCGGGGGTCAGGTAGATGCGGGAATTCTTGCGCAGGAAGAGCTCGACCTGCAGGAAATCCTCGAGCAGGCGGATCTGGTGGCTGACGGCGGTGGGGGTGACGCAGAGCTCTTCTGCGGCCTTGGCGACGGATTCATTGCGGGCCACCGCCTCGAAGGCGCGGATGGCGTTCAGGGGGACTCTCTTGCGCATGGGGAACCTCTCCGACTCTCTGCAATCAGCAAGACCGGTTTAATTTGTACGGACAACTGAAGACCGGTTTTTGTGCACAATGATCAGCAGCACCGGCCCTAAAATTAGGCTGACTGCGGAGAATTGACCAAGAATCGGCCTCAAACAGGGGTGTTTCGCATGCAATCGCCCGGAGTGCCGTCACGGCCCTGAGAAAATTTGGAGGCGCGCATGTAGTTAATTGCCTTAGCTCTTCCCGATTTATCCTGACAAAGTTTCGGGAAACAGATGATGCCAACAGGAGAACCCCATGGATATCGGTGTATTCATCCCGATCAACAACAACGGCTGGCTGATTTCGAAGACCTCGCCGCAGTACAAGCCGAGCTTTGAGCTGAACAAGGAGATCGTGCTGAAGGCCGAGCACTACGGCTTCGACTTCGCGCTCTCCATGGTCAAGCTGCGCGGCTTTGGCGGCGAGTCGGAATTCTGGGACTACGGGCTGGAAAGCTTTACCCTGATGTCGGCGCTGGCCGCCTCGACCAGCAAGATCAAGCTCTTTGCCTCTTCCGCCATCCTGACGCTGCCGCCGGCGCTGGTGGCGCGCATGGCCACCACCATCGACAGCGTGGCCCCGGGCCGCTTCGGCATCAACATCGTGACCGGCTGGGCGCCCAACGAATACACCCAGATGGGCATCTGGCCGGGCAACGAATATTTCGGCTATCGCTATGATTACGCGACCGAATACGTGACGGTGATGAAGGACCTGTGGGAAACCGGCAAGTCGGATTTCAAGGGCGAGCACTTCCAGATGGACGATTGCCACATGCTGCCCAAGCCCGAACACAACATCGAGATCGTGGCCGCCGGCCAGTCCGAGCGCGGCATGGAATTCTCCTCGAACTTCACCAACTACTCCTTTGTCAACGGGCTGGGCGTGAACACCCCGGCGGCCTTTGCACCGACCTGCGAGCGGCTGCTGGAAGCCGCCGAGAAGACCGGGCGCGACGTGGGCGCATATGTTCTGATGATGGTGATCGCCGACGAGACCGACGAGGCCGCCATGGCCAAGTGGAACCTCTATCGCGAGGGCGCCGACATCGAGGCCCTGGCCTACATGGGCGTGCAGGGCGCACAGGACGCCCAGGCCGGCGAAAACTCGACCGCGGCGCATATCAACCTGCCCGAGGGCGCGGTGAACTTCAACATGGGCACCATCGTGGGCAGCTACGAGACCTGCGCGAAGCTGCTGGACGAGGCCGCGGCCGTGCCCGGCGTGAAGGGCCTGATGCTGACCTTCGACGACTTCCTGCAGGGGGTCGAGAACTTCGGCGAGAAGATCCAGCCGCTGATGGCCTGTCGGGAAGACGTGAAAATCGCTGCCGAGTGAGGCCGATGCTGTAAGGTTGACGGGGCGCGCGGGGAGACCTGCGCGCCCCATTGCTGTTTGCGGAAGATACGGGAAAGACCATGGAAGAGATGCTGTCTGCCACCGAGGCGCGGGCGCGCCTGATGGCCGGGGAGATCACGGCGCCGGAGCTGGTGCGGCGGGCGTTGCGGCGGATCGCGGCGCGCGACAAGTACCTGCGCGCCTGGGTGACGGTGAACCCCGGCGCCCTGGCCGAGGCCGAGGCGATCACCGCCGGCGATGCCAGGGTGCTGGCCGGCATCCCGGTGGCCGTGAAGGACATGATCGATACGAAGGACATGCCGACGACGCATAATTCACCGCTCTACGGCATGAACCGGCCGGCGAATGATGCGCCTTGTGTCGAGCTGTTGCGTGCGGCGGGGGCGGTGGTGCTGGGCAAGACCGACACCACGGAATTTGCCGCCTGCGGGCGCGACGCGATCACCGGCAACCCCCATGACATGACGCGCACGCCCGGCGGCAGTTCCGCCGGGACGGCGGCGGCGGTGGCCGATGGGCACGTGGCGCTGGGGATCGGGACGCAGACCGGGGGCTCGACGATACGGCCGGCGTCGTTCTGCGGGGTCTATGCGCTGAAGCCGAGCTGGGGGCTGATCTCGACCGAGGGGGTGAAGCGCTATGCGGTGAGTTTCGACACGGTGGGGCTGTTCGCGCGCGAGGTCGAGGACCTGTCGCTGCTGGCGGATGTGTATGAATTGCCGGAGGCCCCGGCGCTGCCGGAGGGCAAGCTGCGGCTGGGCGTCTGCCGGACACCCTATTTCGACCGCGCCGCACCCGAGACCGTGGCGCTGATGGCGGGGCTGGAGAAGCGGCTGGCGCGGGAGGCGGAGCTGGTGGAGTTCGAGCTGCCGCCGGAGTTCGACGAGATCGACGAGCTGCACCGCTGCGTGCAGCATTGCGAGGGGGCGGCGGCCTTCCTGAACCTGGCGCGGACGCGGGGCGAGTTGCTGCACCGGGATTTCCACGACCGGGTGGATCTGATCGAGGGCTTTACCCAGCGCGAGCATTACGAGGCCTATGACCGGCTGGCGCTGCTGCGGATCAGGGTGGAACAGATGATGGAGGGGCTCGACGGGGTGCTGGCGCCCTCGGCGGCGGGATTTGCACCCAAGGGGCGGGGGCCGGGCGATCCGGTGTTCAACGCGCTCTGGACGGCGCTGCAACTGCCGGTGATGAACCTGCCCGCCTCGGGCTTCGAGCTGCCGCTGGGCGTGTCGCTGATCGGGCGGCGGGCCATGGACCGGCAGCTGCTGGAGCTGGGCGCGCGGATCGCGCCCAGCCTCTAAGGGGTCATTCGGAGAGGAACTTGCCGCGGAAGAAGGTGAGGGGGGCGCCTTCGCCCGCCGCCTTCACGCCCTTGACCGCGCCAATGACGATCGAGATGTCGCCGTGTTCCACGACCTTCTCGACCTCGCAGTCGAAGACGCCGAGCGCGTCGTTCAGCACCGGGGCGCCGGTGGCCAGCGTGCCCCATTTCTCGGGATCGAAGACCTTGTCGCCCTTGCCGCCGAAGGTGTTGGCGAGCTCGGCATAGCCCTCGGGCAGGAAGTTCACCGCGAAATGGCCGCGGTCCAGCACGCCCTTGAGCGCGGAGGTCTTCTTGTCGATGGAGACGAGCATGGTGGGCGGGTTGGCGGTGACATGGGCGGCGGAGAGGCCGAGAAAGCCCTGCGGGCCGGTCTCGCTGTCGGTGGTGACGAGGGTGGCGCCGATGGGGCGCTCGCCCAGGGTCTTCCAGAACTTGCCGATATCGACCTCGTCTCCGGTGGCCGTGATTGCCATGGTATTTCCTTTCATTTCAAATGGGTTGCCGGACAGCGCCTGGCTGTCCGGCGGGCCCTCCGGGGGAGGGGAGGGATCAGCTGAAGTCCATCGGCTCGCGCTTGCGGACAAGCTGCGACAGGGCCACGGCAAGCACAAGGGCCCCGCCGTAGAAGAGGTTCTGCACGAAGGACTGGATGCCCAGCATCGTCAGCCCGGTGATGCCGATGACGAGAAAGTAGACGGCGACCAGCGACCCGATCGGGTTGAACCGGCCCGGCGTGATCGCGGTGGCGCCGAGGAAGGCCGCGGCAAAGGCGGGCAGCAGGAAGGTATTGCCGGAGTTCGGGTCGGCGGCGCCGATGGTGCCGGCATAGAGGATGCCCGCCAGCGCAGAGATCAGCCCCGAGCACATCAGCGCGCCGAAGCGTACCCGGTCGACCCGGATGCCGGAGAGCCGCGCCACGTCGCGGCCCCGGCCCACGAAGAGCAGGCGCCGGCCCAGCGTGGTGAAGCCGAAGGCGTACCAGATCAGCAGGCACATCGCGAGCGCGTAGTAGAAGGCCAGCGGAATGCCGAAGAGGCGGGTGCCCACCACCGCCATGACCAGCGCGAAATCGATGCCGCCGATGGTGTTGGATTTCGAGATCCAGAGCACGAGGCCGTTGATGAAGGTGCCGGTGCCCAGCGTGACGATCAGCGAGGGGATGCGGAAGTAGAGGATGAAGACGGCGTTGACCGCCCCGGCGATGGCGCCCACGGCGAGCGCCGCGCCCATGGCGACCGGCAGGGGCAGGCCCATGCGGGCGTTGAGCACCGCGACCGTCATGGTGGACATGGTCAGCACGGCGGCCGCCGACATGTCGAAATCACCCGCGGTCAGCGGGATGATCAGCGCCAGGGTGAGAAAGACCAGGATCGCCTGGGAGCCGAGCATGGTGGAGACATTGGCCCAGGTGAAGAAGGTATTGGGCAGCAGCGCCCCGAAGATCAGGAAGAGCGCCACGAGGGCCGCGACGAGGGCGTATTTCTCGGCGAACTGGGCGAGGTTGAAGCCGCGCGCGGCGGCGGGCTGGGCATTGGTGATGTCGGTCATGCGACCTCCTCCTGCGGCACGGGGGTGGCCGGATCGGACGCGGGCGCATGGGCCCGCAGGGTTTCATGGGAGATGGCGTCCTTTGTGATCGCCTCGCCCGAGAGCTCGGTGGCGACGCGGCCGCGGGCAAAGATCAGCACCCGGTGACAGATCTGGGCAAGCTGCTCGGCATCGGTGGAGGCCACCAGCACCGCCATGCCGCCCTGCGCCGCCTGGTCGAGCGCCTGGAAGATCATCTGACGGGCGCCGACGTCGATGCCCTGGGTGGGTTCATCCAGCATCAGCAGGCGCGGGCTGGTCTGCATCCACTTGGCCAGCAGGACCTTTTGCGCATTGCCGCCGGAAAAGGCGCCGAGCATCTGCTCGGGGCGGTTGGGCCGCACGTCGAAACGCTGGCCCAGCTCGAAGCAGCGCTGGCGGATGGCGGGCCAGTCGATGCCGAAGAGGTTGCGGAATTCGCCCAGCACCGGCAGCGACATGTTGTCGGTCATCGAGAGCGAGCCGACGCCGCCCTTGCCCAGCCGGTCGGCGGGCAGGAAGGCGATGCCCTGTTCCATGGCCGTGCCGGGGGTGATCCCGGCGAGCGGCAGCGCGGTGCGGGTGGTGA
The DNA here is from genome assembly GCF_056270665.1 of Pseudooceanicola sp. DL12. NCBI lineage: Bacteria > Pseudomonadati > Pseudomonadota > Alphaproteobacteria > Rhodobacterales > Paracoccaceae > Pseudooceanicola > Pseudooceanicola sp. DL12. The sequence continues at coordinate 3,977,064 of NZ_CM149884.1, read as the reverse complement.
GGGTGCCGGCGGTGGCGCGGCGGGCGCCGAAGATCGCCTCTGGCACGGCATCGAAGCCCGAGCCGATCAGGCCGGTGAGGCCGAGGATCTCGCCCTCGTGGATGTCGAAGGAGACATCGGTGGCCTGGTTGGTGGTGAGGTGTTCCACCCGGGCCACGGCGGGGGCGGCAGGGCGCGCGGCGCGGCTGGTCTGGAAGAGGTCGACGCTCTCGCCGACGATCAGGCGGATGAAGCCGTCGTGGTCGGTCTCGGCAGAGTTGACGGTGCCGGCCAGGCGGCCGTCGCGCAGGATGGTCGCGCGGTCGGTGATCTCGCGGATCTCGTCGATGTCATGGGCCACGAAGATGACCGAGGCGCCATCTGCCACGATGGCGCGCACCAGCGAGAAGAGCTGATCGACGCCGGATTTCGGCAGGAAGGGGGTGGGCTCGTCGAGGATGAGGATGCCGCGGCCGCCCTCGGCATGGGTCTGCACCTCGTCGAAGGCGCGGGTGATGGCGATCAGGGCGCGGTCGGCCTGGGGCAGGTCGGCGACGCGGGCCATCGGGTCGATGGCGAGGTCGAAACGCTCGAAGATCGCGGCGACGCGGCGCTGTTCCGCGGCCCAGTTGAGCCGCCAGCGGGTCTCGACCGAAAGGTCGTTGAGCATCATGTTTTCCAGCACCGTCAGCGAGGGCAGCAGGGCAAGATGCTGATGGACAAAGGAAATGCCGTGCCGCCGGGCGCCACCGGGCGGCATGGGAAAGGGCGCGCCATTGCCGTAGAGCACCAGCTCGCCGCCGGGTTCGGGGGCGTGCAGGCCGGCGATCACCTTGATCAGCGTGGATTTGCCCGAGCCATTGGCGCCGAGCAGCCCGTGCACCTCGCCGGGCATGACCTCGAGCGAGACGTCATCGAGCACCTTGGTGGTGCCGAAGACCTTGGACACATGGCGACAGTAGAGGGCGGGCGCCTCGCCGGGGTAGCGCCGCGCGGGCGGCGCTACCTGAGGATTTGCCGATGGGCTCATCAGTTGAGGCCCCAGAGCGCTTCGAAGCCGGGGACATAGGCATCGCCATAGCCCTTGTCGAACTCGGCCGGGTCGCCGGCAGAGGCGACGTTGCTCTCGTCGAAGATGTAGAAGGGCACGTAGAGCTCGTCGGGCACGTCATCCATGCCGCAGAGGTCGCGCATCTCGGCGTCGATGGCGGAGCGGGCGATCCAGCCGAGGCTCTCGCCGATGTTCATCTGCACGTCGCCATTCCGCACCATGTCGAGAACGAAGGGCGTGCCGTTGAAGGTGGCGATGGGGATCTGCCCCTTCTTGCCGGTGATGGTGAGGGCCGGGATGACGAACTGCGACATGGAATCGTAGATCGGCACAATGAAGTTGATGCCGGGGTTCTGCAGCAGGTTCGACTGGGTCTGGCTCTGGATCTTGGTGGCCCATTCGGTGGTGGGCACGTTGAGGTATTTCGCCGTGGCCTCGGGGGCGAGTTCCTTCAGCTTGGCCTCGAAGGCCTTCCAGTAGGGCTGCGAGGGGGGCACGTCATCCGAGCCGATAACCAGCACGTTGGCATCGCCGCCGGTCTGGGTCACGACCCAGGCGGCCAGGATTTCCCCCACGCGGGAGAAGGACAGCGGCAGGGCGACATCGAGGCTCTCTGCGCGGGGCAGGGTGACGTCGGTGTAGTGGCTGGCATAGACGCGCATGCCGGCCTCCTTGGCGGCGGCGATCTGCGGCGCCAGCGCCTCGGGCGGGATGCCCCCCATCAGGTCGATGGCGTCGTAGCCGTTGGTGATGGCGTATTCCATGCCCTGCACCCATTGCGTGGGCTGGCCCTGGTTTTCCCAGGCCATGAACTCCAGCCCGACCTGCTTGGCGGCGGATTCCATCTGTTCCGAGATGCCGTTGATGAAGGGGTTGGAGTTGCTGAGCGGGATCGAGAAGAGCTTCTTGCCCTCGACGCAGGCGGTGGCGTCGAAGGGCGCACCGGGGGGCGAGAACTCGGGCAGCTGCGAGTATTCGTCGACGATGGCCTGGGCCGCGGCGACATCGGCGGCCTGGGCCGCGGGGGCGAGGGCGGCGGCCAGCAGGCCGGAGGCGACCGTGAGGCGCAGCCCGGCGCGCAGGCCGGTGGTGAGGTTGGTCATGGCATGTTTCCCTGTTGCGAGCATTTTGCTTTGGTCCCGGTGGCGCTCTGCGGCGCCTGGGGGCGAGGGCGGCGGGGAAGGCCGGGGAGGGGTCCGGGCCCGCCGTTCGCCCGTGGAACAGGTCAAATCTGAGCCGTGCATGCCCCTTTCCGTCAATTTCAAGATTGTGCATATCCCGGGTGAGAATTTCTAAGCTGGCCCTGAATTGACAGTACGCCCGAGGAATGGTGAGGGTCTGAGGGCCGGGCAGTTCCCTGCCAGCTCCCCGCGTGACAAGCCCGGCGATAAGTCGCGAGAAATCGCGTAGATCACTGTAAAGATTGACAATATGACAGAAGCCTCACTTCCGCACGTACCTGCGGGACATAGAGAGCCGCGCCTCGGGCCCGCCCTCGCGCTGACCACCGCCTCGCAGATTGCGGCCACTGCCTCGGTTCTGGCGCTGACCACGATCCCGACGCTGGTTGCCGAAACGCTCGGTCTTGCGCCGCAGGACCTCGGATATCAGGTCAGCCTGATCTACGCCTCGGGGATCGTGCTCTCGATGCTCTCGAGCACCATGGTCAAGCGCTGGGGCGCGGGGCGCGTGGGGCAGCTGGCGCTTCTGGCGGCGGGGATCGGCTTCCTCGGCCTCTCGACGGGTGTGGCGGCAGGCGTGGCGCTGGCCTCGATGCTGATCGGGGTGGGCTATGCGCTCAACAACCCGTCATCCTCGCATATCCTGTCGCGGCTGGCGGCGCCGGAGCGGCGCAACCTGATCTTCTCGGTGAAGCAGGCGGGCGTGCCGCTGGGCGGCATGCTGGCGGCGCTGGTGATCCCGCCGCTGGCGCACCGGATCGGCTGGCAGCAGACGTTGATGATCTTCGCGGTTCTGCCGCTTGGGCTGGCGGCGCTCTATTTCACCGTGATCCGCAGCTGGGACACCGACCGCCGCCCCGAAACCGCCATCGGCCGCGGCATCTGGAAGGGCCAGGCGCTCGTCTGGCGCAACCCCGACCTCAGGGCGCTTGCGGTGCTGGGCTTTCTCTATTCCGGGGTACAGCTCTCGATCTCGACCTTCATGGTGGCCATGCTGATCGAGCAGTTCGGCTGGGACCCGCTGCGCGCGGCCGGCGTCGCGGCGGTGCTGCAGGCGGCGGGGGCCGTGGGGCGGCTGCTCTCGGGCATCCTGGCAGATGCTCTGCGCAGCGGCTTCCTGGTGCTGGGGCTGATCGGGGTGCTGACGGGGCTGAGCTGCCTCGCCTTCGCCTTCATCGGCAGCCTGCCCCTGCTGGGCCTCGGTGCCGTGGTGCTGAGCGGGCTGACCGGCCTCGGCTGGAACGGGGTTCTGCTGGCGGAAACCGCCCGGGCCAGCCCCGGCCATGGCACGCTCACGGGCGAGGTGCTGACCTATACCTTCCTCGGTGTCACCGTGGGCCCGGCCGGCTTCTCGCTGGCCTTTGCCGGCCTCGGCAGCTTCACCGCCACCTTTGCCGCCTTCTCCGTCCTCGCCTTGGCTGGCGGGACCCTGGCCCTGCAGCGCCACATGCGCCACCGCCGCGAGATGATCCTGCCGCCACGCTGACGGAGAGGGCGGAAGCCTCCGGCGGGGATATTTGGCACAGGGAAACGACAGGTTCTTTTGCCTGTTTCCCTGTTTCGAAATATCCCGGGGGAATCTCCGCAGGAGATGGGGGCAGAGCCCCCTGCCTTACACCGCGAGGAAGGGCAGCGGCAGGCCGAAGACCGCCGCCAGCAGGATGAAGTTCAGGCCCAGAACGATGACCGCGCAGAGCGTGGCCAGGATGCGGGTGAGCCGGGAGGGCAGGAATTCTCCCATCAGGTCGCGGCGCGAGATGAAGGTGATCAGCGCGATCATCGGGACCGGCAGGGCGATGGAGAGCACCACCTGGCTGAGCACCAGCGCGCGGGTGGGATCGACGCCCATGGCCACCACCACGAAGGCCGGGACCATGGTGATCAGGCGGCGCAGCCAGATCGGGATGCGGATGCGCAGGAAGCCCTGCATGATCATCTGACCCGCCATTGTTCCCACCACCGAGCTGGAGATGCCCGAGGCGATCAGCGACGCCAGGAACATGCCCGCGGCGGCCGCGCCCAGCAGCGGCGTGAGCGTATGCCAGGCGGTCTCGATCGAGGCGATCTCGGAATGGTCGGGATGGAAGGTGGCGGCGGCCATCATGACCATGGCCATGTTGACCATGCCGGCGATGGCCAGGGCCACCACCACCTCGGTGTTGGAGAAGCTGAGCAGGCGGCGGCGCTCGCCGCTGTTGCGCACGGCGGCGCGGTTCTGCGTCAGGCCGGAGTGCAGGTAGATGGCATGGGGCATGACCGTGGCGCCGATGATGCCCACGGCGATGGTGAGCGCCTGGGCATCGGGCAGCGCGGGGCGGGTCAGCCCGGTGAAGGCGGGGCCCCAGGCGATGGGCGCGATCACCACCTCGGCCAGGTAGGCCAGGCCGATGACGCCGACGAGGGCGCCGATGATCAGCTCCATCGGGCGGAAGCCCTGACGTTCGAAGAGCAGGATGGCATAGGTGACGATGGCAGTGATCACCATCCCCACCATCAGCGGCAGGTCGAAGAGCAGCGACAGGCCGATGGCGCCGCCGAGGAATTCCGCCAGGTCGGTGGCCATGGCCGCGACCTCGGAGACCGCCCACATCACCCAGACCAGCGGTTTCGGCAGGTTGTCGCGGCTGAGCTCGGCCAGGTTCTTGCCGGTGACGATGCCGACCCGCGCCGAGAGGGCCTGGAACAGCATGGCGATCAGGTTGGCCAGCAGCACCACCCAGAGCAGCGCATAGCCATAGCCCGCGCCGGCCTGGATGTTCGTCGCGTAGTTGCCCGGGTCCATGTAGGCCACCGAGGCGATCACCGCCGGCCCCGCGAAGAGCAGCCGTGCGCGCAGGCCGCCCCCGCCATTGGCCAGGACGGCGGACATGCGGCTTCGGGTGCGGTCTGTGAGGTTCGAGGACATGATGACGGGTATCTGGCAATATAGCTGACGGACGGATAGATAGCCTTTGCTATACCTTTGGCAAGAGCTTTCCATGGAAAGCCGGATGCGGGGCCGCGGCCGGGCGGATATCCCGGCGGGGATGCGACAAAAACGGGCAGGCGGTACTGGTGATGATGTGATACGCTGGGTATAGGGTATTCCCGGCATATCGAACCGCCCAAGGAAAGGCGCTGCCATGGCAGAGGACACCGACAGCACGGCGCATCCGCATGACAGCGCCCAGGCCACGCGATTCACCCGGGCGCGGGAGAAGCAGGCCAATGCGCTGCTGGAGGATTACGTCGAGATGATCGGCGACCTGATCGAGGAGGTCGGCGAGGCGCGGGTGGCCGATATCGCCTGTCGCATGGGCGTGGCCCAGCCGACCGCCACCAAGGCGGTGGCGCGGCTGAAGCGCGAGGGGCTGGCGACCGCGCGGCCCTATCGCGGCGTCTTCCTGACCGATGAGGGGGCCGAGCTGGCCTGTCGGGTGCGGACACGGCACCGCACGGTGGTGGCCCTGCTGATGGCGATCGGGGTGCCCGAGGAGACCGCCGAGATCGACGCCGAAGGCATCGAGCACCATGTTTCCGACAGGACGCTGGCGGTCTTTGAACGCTTTCTGCAGCGGCAGGGGTAAGCCGGCCGGCGCCGGACGGGCGCTGTCATTCATAATCAATATGCCGATTTTTCCAATGTTGCGCAGGGCTTGACCCGTGGACAGAAGGGCCGCCGGGACCTACCTATGAGGCAGCTTCAGGTGGCAGGCTGGGATGCCTGCCCGAGAGGGAAGCCGGTGCGATGCCGGCGCTGCCCCCGCAACTGTAAGCGGCGAGCCCCGATTCGGGATGCCACTGGCCGAGATGGCCGGGAAGGCGGACCGGGGCGCCGAGCCGCGAGCCAGGAGACCTGCCTGAGAGCTGAAATGTCCACGGGCGGAGGGCCCGGGGGGCCGAAGTGCAGGAGCGCGGCTGCGCGCCCGGTGCCTTGTGTCGCCCGTTTCCCTGCCCATAGCTTCGGGGTTGAAAGCAGATGACGCAGACTTTCCGCATCTTGCTGGCGGTGCCCTGACCGGCGCGGCCGGGCGGATCACCATCACAGATTTTCCAGGACGATGACCCGCGGCCGGTTCACCGGCGGCGCGGGAGAGAATGTGCCGGGCCGGACCCGGCGAAAGGACCGAGATGAAAGATACAGAAACCACGAACCAGGGCGGGGCGGCCAACCGTGCGCTGCCGCCGTTCCGTGCCGACCATGTGGGCAGCCTGCTGCGGCCCAAGACCGTGGCCGAGGCGAAATTCCTGCCCGCCGAAGAGCGGCGGGCGGTGGAGGATGCCGCGATCCGCGGCCTGGTGAAGATGCAGGAGGACGTGGGCCTGAAGGTGGTGACCGACGGCGAGGCGCGCCGCGACTACTGGCATTTCGATTTCTTCCGTGCGCTGAAGGGGGTGGAATTCACCTCTGGCGACAATCCGAAATTCGCCAACGGCAATGCGCCGGAGGACACGCCGGCGATCACCGGGGCGCTGGATTTCCCCGCCGATCACCCGATGCTGGATCACTATCGCTTCCTGGCTGAAACCACGAAGGTCTGTCCCAAGATCTCGATCCCCGGGCCCTCGGTGCTGCACATCGGGATCACGGACGAGCTGAACCATCACGCGCCCTACCGCAAGGATCGCGAGGCGCTGCTGGAGGCCATGGCCGCGACCTGGAAGAAGGCGGTGCAGGGGTTCTATGACGCCGGCTGCCGGTACCTGCAGATCGACGACATCATCTTTGCCTTCCTGGGCGACCCGGCGCACCAGACGCGCCTGAAGGAGACGCGGGGCCTCGATGCGGAATGGCTGGTGGACAGCTATGCCTGGATGCTGAACGAGGCGATCAAGGACCGCCCCGAGGACATGGTGATCGGCATGCACATGTGCCGCGGCAACTTCCAGTCGAGTCACGCGGCAGAGGGCGGGTATGACATCTCGGCCGATGCGATCTTCAACAGGACGGACGTGGATGTCTACTTCATGGAGTACGACACCGAACGGGCCGGGGGGCTGGAGCCGCTGCGGCTGCTGCCGAAGGGCAAAAAACGCGTGATGGCCGGGTTCATCACCACCAAGACGCCCGAACTCGAGAAGGACGATGACCTGTGGCGCAAGTTCGACGAGGCGTCGAAATTCGTCGACATGGACCAGCTGGGCATCGCACCGCAATGCGGCTTTGCTTCGACCCACCACGGCAACCACGTGACCGAGGACGACCAGCGCCGCAAGCTGGAGCTGGTGGTGCGCACGGCCGAGAAGATCTGGGGCGAGGCCTAGGCCCCGCGCGGGTGGCGCCCCTCGCGGGGGGCGCTGCCGAAATGGCGGCGATAGGCCGCGGCGAAATGGGCGGGCGTGGCAAAGCCCGTCATCGCCGCCACCTCGCCCACCGGCAGGGCGGTTTCCACCAGCAGCGCACGCGCGGTGTCGAGACGGAGCTGACGGTAGAGATCCATCACGGAGAGGCCCGTGGCGGCCTGCACCCGGCGCTGAAGTTGTCGCGGGCTGAGGCCCGAAAGCGCCGCGACCTGATCGAGAGAGAGCGGATCGGCGATATGGCTCTCCATCAGGTCGATGGCGGCCTGCACGGGCGCGGGCAGAGGGCCGAAGGGCGCGGGCGCGGCGGATTGCTGTTCGGCCTCGGGCGGGCGCACCTCGGCCTGCAGGAACCAGTCTGAAATGCGGGTGGCAAAGACCGAGCCGTGATCGCGCGAGATGATCGTGTGCATCATGTCGAGCGGCGAGGTGCCGCCGGCGCAGGTATAGCGCGCGCGGTCGATCACGAAGAGGCGCCGTTCGAGGATGGCGGTTTCGGTGAGCGCGGGCATGTCGTCGAAATGGTGCCAGTGGACGGTATAGCGGAAGCCCTCGAGCAGGCCGGCGCGGGCGAGGATGACCGCGCCGCCGGAGATCGCGCCGAGCGCGACGCCCGCGCGGTCGCAGCGGCGCAGCCAGGCAAAGAGCACGGGATCCTGGATCAGCGCCGGATCGCCCCCGGCCACCACGAAGACCAGGTCGAAGGTCACCCCGGCGCGGGAGAAGGGCAGTGCCTCGAAGCTGCTGCCCGAGGAGGCGCGGACGGTCGGCTTGCCGAGCGAGAGAACGGTGACCTCGTAGAGCGGTTCGGCCGAGAAGAGATTGGCCGCGCGCAGCGGTTCCATCGCCGAGGCGGTGGACATCATGGCGTAGCCGTCGACCAGCAGGAAGGCGATGCGGCGGAGCGGCGGGCGCGGAGGCGCGGGCGGGATGATCTCTGACATCATGGCATTTAGAGAAAAGTATATGTCCTTTTCAAGACAGATCCTGGGGCGCGGCATGGCTAGACAGGGGCCGATTGCAAAGGGAGCATCTGCATGGGTTTGTTTCGGGGATTCTCCGGTCTGAGGGTGGCGGTGGACACGCTGCGCGGCCACAAGGGGCTTAAGCCGCTGTGGCGCAATCCCGACCCGAAGGCCGAATATGACATCGTGATCGTGGGCGGCGGGGGCCATGGCCTCTCGACCGCCTTCTACCTGGCGAGCGAGTTCAGGGAGCTGAAGGTGGCCGTGCTGGAGCGCGGCTGGCTGGGCTCGGGCAACATCGGGCGCAACACGACGATCATCCGCTCGAACTACCTGCTGCCCGGCAACGAACCCTTCTACGAGATGTCGATGAAACTCTGGGAGGGGCTGGAGCAGAGCTTCAACTTCAACGCCATGGTCAGCCAGCGCGGAATCATCAACCTGATCCATACGGATGCGCAGCGTGACGCCTATCGCCGGCGTGGCAATGCGATGCTGCTGGCGGGTGCCGATGCCGAGCTGCTGACCCGCGAGCGGGTCGAGCACATGTATCCCTGGCTGAACTTCGAGAACGCGCGGTTTCCGATCAAGGGGGCGCTGATGCAGCGGCGGGCGGGCACGGCGCGGCACGACGGCGTGGCCTGGGGCTATGCCCGCGGTGCCGACATGCGCGGCGTCGACATCATCCAGAACTGCGAGGTCACCGGGTTCGACATCCGCGAGGGGCGGGTGCACGGGGTGGAGACCACGCGCGGCCCGATCCGGGCCAAGAAGGTGGGCGTGGCCGTGGCCGGATCGTCGAGCCGGGTGATGGCGCTGGCGGGCATGAACCGCCTGCCGATCGAGAGCCATGTTCTGCAGGCTTTCGTCTCGGAGGGGCTGAAGCCGACGATCGGCGGGGTGATCACCTTTGGCGCCGGGCATTTCTACATCAGCCAGTCGGACAAGGGCGGCCTTGTCTTTGGCGGCGACATCGACGGCTACAATTCCTATGCGCAACGCGGCAACCTGCCGGTGGTCGAGGACGTGCTGGAAGGCGGCATGGCCCTGATGCCGGCCATCGGGCGTGCGCGTCTGCTGCGCAACTGGGGCGGCATGATGGACATGTCGATGGACGGTTCCCCGATCATCGACAAGACCGGGATCGAGGGCCTCTATTTCAACGGCGGCTGGTGCTACGGCGGCTTCAAGGCGACGCCGGCGAGCGGCTTTGCCTTTGCCCATCTGATTTCCACCGACCGGCCCCACGAGACCGCCGCCGCCATGCGGCTGGACCGTTTCGCGCGCGGCTACCTGATCGACGAACGCGGCGCCGGTGCGCAGCCGAACCTGCACTGAGGTTTTTCCATGCTGATCCCACATCCCCTTCTCGGGCTGCGCGACGCGCAGGAATTCACCTATCTCGGCGACGTCAGCCTGCTGAACCGTCCCGACGGCATGGCGCCGGACGCCGAGGCCGCATTTGCCGCCTATGTCTATGAGCGCGAGAACCCCGCGGGCCTGCACCGCGAGCTGTGGTTCCACGAACAGGGCGACCGGTCCTGGCTGGTGGTGACGCGCAACACGCTGACCCACGAGATCCTGGGCGCCGAACTGGCGAGCGACTACAAGAAACGGGAGGGCGGCCAATGACGCGTCTTGCGCAGGGTGGTCTGATCGACCGCGACAGGGTTCTGACCTTCACCTTCAACGGCAAGCGCTACCCGGCGCATCCGGGCGACACGCTGGCCTCGGCGTTGCTGTCCAACGGCGTGCGCATGGTCGGCCGGAGCTTCAAGTACCACCGGCCGCGCGGCGTGGTGAGCGCCGGTAGCGAGGAGCCCAATGCGCTGGTGACCCTGCGCAGCGGCGCCCGGGCCGAGCCCAACACCCGCGCCACCATGGTGGAGATGTTTGCCGGGCTGGAGGCCCGCAGCCAGAACCACATGGGCCCGCTGGGGGCCGACCTGCTGGCGGTGAACGACCTGATGTCGCCCTTCCTGGCGGCGGGGTTCTACTACAAGACCTTCATGTGGCCCAAGGCCTTCTGGGAAAAGCTCTACGAGCCGGCGATCCGGCGCGCGGCGGGCCTTGGCAAGCTGTCGATGGAGGCGGATCCCGACCGCTATGACAAGGGCTTCCTGCATTGCGACCTGCTGGTGATCGGCGCGGGCGCGGCAGGCCTGTCGGCGGCGCTGACGGCGGGGCGTGCAGGTGCCCGCGTGGTGCTGGCCGACGAGGATTTCCGCATGGGCGGGCGGCTGCTGTCGGAAAGCCATACGCTTGCGGATGCGCCGGCCACCGACTGGGTGGCGGAGGTACTGGCCGAGCTGGCGAGCCTGCCCAACGTGCGGCTGATGCCGCGCACGACGGTCTTCGGCGCCTATGACCACGGGATCTTTGGCGGGGTGGAGCGGGTGGCCGACCACCTGCCCGAGCCGGGCGATCACGTGCGCCAGAGCCTCTGGCGGATCACGGCGAAGCGCGCGGTGCTGGCCGCCGGCGCCACCGAGCGGCACATCCCCTTTGCCGACAACGACCGGCCGGGGATCATGCTCTCCGGTGCGCTCAGGGCCTATGCCAACCGATGGGGCGTGTCGCCGACGGTGAACCACAGCGACCGGGTGGCGATCTTTACCAACAATGACGACGGCCACCGCACCGCGCTCGACCTGATGGCGAAGGGCGTGACGCTGACCGGCGTGATCGACGTGCGCGAGGATGCGCCGCGGTTCGGCAAGTACAACCTGATGCGCGGCGCGGTTGTGCGCGGCACCAAGGGATGGCACGGGTTGTCCTCGATCGAGGTCTGGCAGGACGACCGTCCGCAGTGGCTGGAATGCAGCGCGCTTGGCGTGGCGGGCGGCTGGAACCCGAACGTGCACCTGGCCTCGCATCACCGGGGCAAGCCGGTCTGGAGCGAGGACCTGCTGGCCTTCCTGCCGGGGCCGAACGGGCCGGTGGGGCTGAACGTGGCAGGTGCCGCTCGGGGCCGGGGCACCACCCATGCGGCGCTGGCCGACGGGGCCGCGGTGGCGCAGGCGGCGCTGGCCGACATCGGGATCAGTGCCACGCTGCCGGATCTGCCTGCGGCCGAGGATGCACCGCTGAACCAGGTGCCCTATTGGCATGTGCCGGGCAGGCGTCGCGCCTGGGTCGATTTCCAGAACGACGTGACGGTCAAGGACATCGCGCTGGCGGAAAAGGAAAACATGACGCCGGTCGAGCACCTGAAGCGCTGGACCACGCTGGGCATGGCGACCGATCAGGGCAAGACCGCGAACGTGAGCGCCATCGCGGTGATGGCCGAGCTGACCGGCAAGCCGATTGCCGAGACCGGCACGACGATCTTCCGCCCGCCCTATACCGGCGTGTCCCTCTCGGTACTGGGCGGTGGCGACACCGGGCAGCATTTCCGCCCGAAGCGGCTGACGCCCACGCACCATTGGGCCGAGGCGCAGGGTGCGGTCTTTGTCGAGGCCGGGCAATGGATGCGGGCGCAGTATTTCCCGCGGCCCGGCGAGACGACCTGGCGCCAGACGGTGGACCGGGAGGTGCTGGCCGTGCGCGCGGGCGTGGGCCTGTGCGACGTGACGACGCTGGGCAAGGTGGACGTGCAGGGCACCGATGCGGCGGAGTTCCTGAACCGGATCTATGCCAACATGATGGCGACGCTGAAGGTGGGGCGGGTCCGCTATGGGCTGATGCTGCGCGAGGACGGCTTTGCCTATGACGATGGCACCTGTGCGCGGCTGGCCGAGGATCACTTCGTGGTCACCACGACCACGGCGAACGCGGGGCTGTGCTATCGACAGATGGAGTTTGCGCGGCAGTGCCTCTGGCCGGAGCTGGACGTGCAGCTGATCTCGACCACGGATGCCTGGGCGCAGATTGCGGTGGCGGGGCCGAACGCGCGGAAATTGCTTAGCCGGGTGGTGGATGACCTCGACATCTCGAACGAGGCCTTCCCCTTCATGGCCTGCAGCGCGCTGACGATCTGCAACGGGCTGCGGGCGCGGCTGTTCCGGATCAGCTTCTCGGGCGAGCTGGCCTATGAGATCGCGGTGCCGGCGCGCTATGGCGCGGCGCTGATGGCACGGCTGATGGAAGAGGGTGTCGACCTGGGTGTCACGCCCTATGGCACCGAGGCGCTCTCGGTGCTGCGCATCGAGAAGGGCCATGCGGCGGGCGCCGAGCTGAACGGCCAGACCACGGCCGCCATGCTGGGCCTGGGGCGGATGGTGTCGCAGAAGAAGGACAGCATCGGCGCGGTGATGTCGCGGCGTGAGGGCCTTGCCGGCGAAAAGCGCAGCCTGGTGGGCCTTGTCGCGGTGGACGGAAAGACGCGGATCGTGCCCGGATCGCACCTGTTTGCCCTGGGTGATCTGCGCGCAACTGCACATGACCAGGGCTGGATCACATCTGCCTGCTGGTCACCGCACATGAATTGCTATATAGCTCTTGGGTTCCTGGAGGACGGGGCTGCGCGCGCGGGCGAAGAGATCGTCGCGGCCAACCCGCTGGAAGGAGAAACGACGCCGCTGCGCGTCGTCAGCCCACATTTCTTTGATCCTGAAGGAGGACGGCTCCGTGCCTGACCTTTCCCCCACGACTGCGCTTGGCGCATCGACCCCCCGGACGGCCCGCATCGGCGCGCTGACCCTGACCGAAAACACCGGCCTTGCCCTGGCATCGCTGACCCTGCGCCGCGAAGGCGGACAGCCCGTGCCCATGGGGCTGCGCCTGCCGGGGCCCGGCGGCTGGACCGGCGGCAACGGCGTCTCGGCCTTCTGGACCGGGCCGGGGCAGTGGTTCATCGAGGCCGAGGGCCGCGCCGAGGAAGATTTCGCCGGTGAGCTGAGCCGGGTGGTCAAGGGCTGTTCGGTCACCGAACAGACCGACGGCTGGGTGGCCTACGAGATCGCCAGCGCCGAGGGCGCGGCGCCGATCCTGGCGCTGATGGAGAAGACGGTGAACATCGACACCGCGGGCTTTGGCCCCGGCCGTGCCACGCGCACCGCGCTGGAGCACCTGGGCGTGTTCATCGTGCGCCGGGCCGATGATCGCCTGGCCGTCTTTGGCATGCGCAGCGCCGCCGAGAGCCTGTGGCACGCACTGGAAACCGCCGCGCGCGACATCGCGACCCCCGTCTGCGCGTGAGCTGTCGGCCGCTTGCTCCCCTGCGGTGGATCGGTCAGATTGAGCCGACCACGACCAATCCGGACGGACCCCGCAGATGAGCAACGGGCAGGAGCGCGTGAAGCCGAACCTGACGCAGAACCCCCACAAGGCCGACCGCCCGCGCGAGAAGAACCTCGAGCTGGCCATCGGGCGGGAGATCCGCGAGCTGCGCAAGCGGCAGCGGATGACCGGTGCCGAGCTGGCCCAACAGGCGGGCCTGTCCGTGGGGGCGCTGTCGAAGATCGAGAACGGCGTGGTCTCGCCCTCTCTTGCCACGCTGACGACCCTTGCCGCGGCGCTGCGGGTGCCGATCACCCAGCTGTTCCGCGGCTATGACCAGCCGCGCGGTGCCATGCACGTGAAGGCGGGCGAGGGCGTGGAGATCCAGCGCGAGGGCACCCGTGCCGGCCATCAGTACAACCTGCTGGGCCATATCGGATCGACCGAGAGCGGCGTGGTGATGGAGCCCTACCTGCTGACGCTGACCGAGGACGCGGATACCTTTCCGGTGTTCCAGCACGAGGGGATCGAGCTGCTCTACATGCTGGAGGGCGAGCTTGAATACCGTCACGGCGACAAGCTCTATCTGCTGGAGCCGGGCGACTCGCTGCTCTTTGATGCCGACGCCCCGCATGGGCCTGAGCGGCACATGAAGCGCCCGATCCGCTATCTCTCGATCATCTGCTATCCACAGTAACGGCCCTTGTGCCGAAAAATCATGCGCGTGCCGCCCCCGGGCGGGGCATTTTCGCGCGGGTAAATCATGCCTCTGAAATGTTTCTTGATAGGAATAAAATATTCCCATAGCAACAATGCCGAGACGCGGCACAGCCGCTGTGACAGGAGAGTAGAACCATGTGTGGCATCGTTGGCCTGTTCCTGAAGAAGGACGAGTTGCGCCCCCAGCTGGGCGATATGCTGACCGATATGCTGATCACCATGACCGACCGCGGCCCCGACAGCGCGGGCATCGCGATCTATGGTGACGAGGCGGACGGGGTGAAGATCACCGTGCAGTCGGATACGCCGGAGGAGGCCTTCGAGGGGCTGGACAATGCGCTGTCGGCGGCAATCGAGACGCCGGTGGCGATGAAGGTGGTGGATACCCACGCCGTTCTGACCCTGGCGAAAGAGGCCGAAGAGGCCGCGATCACCTGGCTGGAAGAGCAGGGGCTGCGCATCATGGCCTCGGGCGAATCCATGGAGATCTACAAGGAAACCGGCCTGCCCCGCGACGTGGCGGCCCGGTTCGGCATCCGCGCCATGGGCGGCAGCCACGGCATTGGCCACACCCGCATGGCCACGGAGAGCGCGGTGACGACGCTTGGTGCGCACCCGTTCTCGACGGCCGATGACCAGTGCCTGGTGCACAACGGCAGCCTGTCGAACCACAACGACATGCGCCGCAAGCTGGCCAAGAAGGGCGTGATGACCCGCACCGAGAACGACACGGAAGTGGGCGCGGCCTATATCAGCTCGCGCATTGCAGAAGGCGCCAGCCTGGGCGAGGCGCTGGAAGGCACGCTGAAGGATCTCGACGGGTTCTTCACCTTTGTCACCGGCACCAAGAACGGCTTTGGCGTGGTGCGCGACCCGATCGCCTGCAAGCCCGCCGTCATGGCCGAGACCGACGACTACGTCGCCTTTGCCAGCGAATACCGCGCCTTTGCCGATCTGCCGGGGATCGAGGCCGCCCGCGTCTGGGAGCCCGAACCCGCAACTGTCTATTTCTGGGAGCGCTGAGCGATGCATGTGATCGACCTGTCCAAGACCGAGCTGCGCGAGGTCAATGCCGCCCTGCAGGCCGCCGCGAAAGCGCAGGCCAACGAGCAATACGTGATCGAGAACCCGCGCGGATCCCACGCCATGGCGGTGGGCCTCGACGGCCCGCTGGACGTGACGGTGAAGGGCTCGACCGGCTATTACACCGCCGGGATGAACAAGGAAGCCCATGTGACCGTGGAAGGCAGCGCCGGACCGGGCGTGGCCGAGAACATGATGTCGGGCGTCGTCACCATCGAGGGGGACGCCAGCCAGTACGCCGGGGCCACGGGCCATGGCGGCCTGCTGAACATCAAGGGCAATGCCTCGAGCCGCTGCGGCATCTCGATGAAGGGCATCGACATCGTGGTGCACGGCAACATCGGCCACATGTCCGCCTTCATGGCGCAGAAGGGCAACCTGGTCGTGCTGGGCGATGCCGGCGATGCGCTCGGCGACAGCCTCTATGAAGCGCGCCTTTTCGTGCGCGGCAGCGTCAAATCCCTCGGCGCGGACTGCGTCGAGAAGGAGATGCGCCCCGAGCACATCGAGATCCTGAAGGATCTGCTGAGCCGGGCCGGGGCTGACGCCAAGCCGGAAGAATTCAAGCGCTACGGCTCGTCCCGCAAGCTCTACAATTTCAACATCGACCACGCCGACGAATACTGAGGAGCAGGACATGGACAAGACACCCCGTACCGAACCGCGCCAGTCCTGGACCTTTTCCAAGGAGGTGAACTCGGAAATCCGCCGTGCGGCAGCCACCGGCATCTACGACATCCGCGGTGGCGGTGCGAAGCGGCGCGTGCCGCATTTCGACGACCTGCTGTTCCTCGGCGCCTCGATGAGCCGCTACCCGCTGGAGGGCTATCGCGAGAAGTGCGACACCTCGGTTACGCTGGGCACGCGCTTTGCCAAGAAGCCGATCGAGCTGAAGATCCCGATCACCATCGCGGGCATGTCCTTTGGCGCGCTCTCGGGCAATGCCAAGGAAGCGCTCGGCCGTGGCGCCACGCTGGCCGGGACCTCGACGACCACCGGCGATGGCGGCATGACCGAGGAAGAGCGCGGGCATTCCGAGAAGCTGGTCTATCAGTACCTGCCCTCGCGCTATGGCATGAACCCCGATGACCTGCGCCGTGCGGACGCCATCGAGGTGGTCGTGGGCCAGGGCGCCAAGCCGGGCGGCGGCGGCATGCTGCTGGGCCAGAAGATCACCGAGCGCGTCGCCGGCATGCGCGACCTGCCGGTGGGCATCGACCAGCGTTCGGCCTGCCGTCACCCCGACTGGACCGGGCCCGATGACCTCGAGATCAAGATCCTCGAACTGCGCGAGATCACCAACTGGGAAAAGCCGATCTACATCAAGGTGGGTGGTGCGCGCCCCTATTACGACACTGCCCTGGCCGTGAAGGCGGGCGCCGACGTGGTGGTGCTGGACGGCATGCAGGGCGGTACGGCCGCCACGCAGGATGTCTTCATCGAGCACGTCGGCCAGCCGACGCTGGCCTGCATCCGCCCTGCCGTTCAGGCGCTGCAGGACCTGGGGATGCACCGCGAGGTGCAGCTGGTCGTCTCGGGCGGGATCCGCAACGGCGCGGATGTGGCCAAGGCGCTGGCACTGGGGGCCGACGCGGTTTCCATCGGGACGGCGGCGCTGATCGCGCTCGGCGACAATGACCCGAAATGGGAAGAGGAATACCAGAAGCTGGGCAGCACGACGGGCGCCTATGACGACTGGCACGAGGGCCGCGACCCGGCGGGTATCACCACGCAGGATCCGGAGCTGGCCGCGCGGCTGGACCCGATCGCGGCGGGCCGCCGGCTGCGCAACTACCTCAACGTGATGACGCTGGAATGCCAGACGCTGGCGCGGGCCTGCGGCAAGAGCCACGTACACAACCTGGAGCCGGAAGACCTCTGTGCGCTGACGATGGAGGCCGCGGCCATGGCCCAGGTGCCCCTTGCGGGGACCAACTGGTGGCCGGGCAAGCCGGGTTTCTGAGGCCGGAAGACACGACGATGGGCCGGCCCGCAAAGGGCCGGCCTTTCGCGCAAGCTGCGTGAAGATCGCGCAGCCCGGCCGCCCGGAGGCATGTCGCAGGGGCAGGGTGCTTGCCCCCGGCGCGCGGGGGCGGTTGCAATGACGAGAACAGCGGGGCGGGCAAGGCCACCGCGACAGGAACGACAGGGAAAGGACGAAAATGACCGATCTAGTGGCCTTCGCCAAGGAGAAGGGCGTCAAGTATTTCATGATCTCCTACACCGATCTCTTCGGTGGTCAGCGCGCCAAGCTGGTGCCGGCACAGGCGATCGCGGACATGGTGGAAGACGGCGCAGGTTTCGCCGGGTTCGCCACCTACCTGGACATGACGCCCGCGCACCCCGACATGCTGGCCGTGCCGGACACCGACACGGTGATCCAGCTGCCCTGGAAGCCCGAGGTGGCCTGGGTGGCGGCCAACTGCGTGATGGAAGGCGAGGAAGTGGCCCAGGCGCCGCGCAACGTGCTGCGCCGCCTGATCAAGGACGCCGAGGCCGAGCGCCTGCGGGTAAAGACGGGCATCGAGGCCGAGTTCTTCCTGCTGACGCCGGAAGGCACCGAGATTTCCGACGCCGCCGATACCGCCGCCAAGCCTTGTTATGACCAGCAGGCGGTGATGCGCCGCTACGATGTGATCAGCGAGATCTGCGATTACATGCTCGACCTGGGCTGGGGGCCGTACCAGAACGACCACGAGGACGCCAACGGCCAGTTCGAGATGAACTGGGAGTTCGACGACGCGCTGGTGACGGCGGACCGGCACAGCTTCTTCAAGTTCATGGTGAAATCCGTGGCCGAGAAGCACGGGCTGCGCGCGACTTTCATGCCGAAGCCCATCGAGGGGCTGACCGGCAACGGCTGTCACGCGCATATCTCGGTCTGGGACCTGGACGGCAAGACCAACGCCTTTGCCGGCGATGCCGGGGGGCAGATCGGTGAGGTCGGCCTGTCGGAACAGGGCGGCTACTTCCTCGGCGGGATCATGAAGCACGCCACGGCGCTGGCCTCGATCACCAACCCGACGGTGAACAGCTACAAGCGGATCAACGCGCCGCGCACCCTGTCGGGGGCCACCTGGGCACCGAACACCGTGACCTGGACGGGCAACAACCGCACGCACATGGTGCGCGTGCCGGGGCCGGGCCGCTTCGAGCTGCGCCTGCCCGATGGCGCCGTGAACCCCTACCTGCTGCAGGCGGTGATCATTGCGGCGGGCCTCTCGGGCATCCGCTCCAAGGCCGATCCGGGCCCGCGCTATGACATCGACATGTACGCCGAGGGTCACAAGGTGGAGGGCGCGCCGAAGCTGCCGCTGAACATGCTGGATGCGATCCGCGCGCTGGACGAGGACGCCGAGCTGAAGGCGATGCTGGGCGATGAATTCTCCTCTGCCTTCATCAACATGAAGCGCCGCGAATGGGACAGTTTCGTCTCGCATTTCTCGAAATGGGAAATGGAGAACACGCTCGACATCTGATCCTGCCAAGGGATCCCGGGTTACCTCCCCGACTGGCCGGGTCTTCCGCAAGGAGGCCCGGTTTTTTCATGCGCGGAGAGCGGCCACGAAAAAGGCCCCGGAGCGGCAAGCTCCGGGGCCTTCCTTCGTTGGTCGGTGAGGCGCCTACTTGGAGGCCTTCTTGCCCTCGCGGATCGCACGGCCGCCGAAGAGGCGCATGACGACCACGAAGAAGAGCGGCACCAGGAGCACGCCCAGCACGGTCGAGGCGAGCGTACCGCCCAGCACACCGGCACCGATGGCATTGCGCCCGCCGGCGCCCGCGCCGGTGGACAGCAGCAGCGGCAGGACACCCAGCGAGAAGGCCATAGAGGTCATGATGATCGGGCGGAAGCGCAGGCGCGCGGCCTGCACTGTCGCCGGGATCAGCGCCTCTCCGGCATCGAGCCTTGCCCGGGCGAATTCCACGATCAGGATCGCGTTTTTCCCGGTCAGGCCGATGACGGTGAGCAGGCCCACCTGGAAGAAGACGCCGTTTTCATAGCCGCCCAGCCAGGCCCCGATCAGCGCGCCGAGCACGCCGATGGGCATGGCCAGCATGACCGCGAAGGGGATCGTCCAGCTCTCGTAGAGGGCCGCCAGCGAGAGGAAGACCGCCGCGAGGGAGAGCGCGTAGAGCATTGGTGCCTGGTTGCCCGACTCACGTTCTTCCAGTGACAGGCCGGTCCATTGCAGCTCGAAGCCTTCGGGCAGCTGGGCTGCCAGACGCTCCATCTCGGCCATGGCCTCGCCCGAGCTGACGCCGGGTGCGCCCGAGCCCTGGATCTCCATCGCGGGCACGCCGTTGTAGCGGTAGACGCCCTGCGGGCCCATGGTCCAGTTGCCGGTGGCGAAGTTCGACAGCGGCACAAGCCCGCCGGAGTCGTTGCGCACCCGCCAGCGGTCGATGTCGGAAGGGGTGGACCGGCTATCGGCCTGACCCTGGACATAGACCTTCTTGATGCGGCCCTGGTCGATGAAGTCATTCACGTAGGAGCCAGCCCAGGCGACGGAGAGCAGGTCGCTGACATCCGTGGCAGAGACCCCCATCGCCCCGGCCTTGCGCCAGTCGATGTCGAGGTTGAACTGCGAGGCGTCCTCGAGCCCGTTGGGACGCGCCGAAGCGATCAGCGGGCTCTGTGCCGCCATGCCGAGGAGCTGGTTGCGGGCCTCCAGGAGCTGCTCGTGCGTCTGGCCGCCGCGGGCCTGCAGGTAGGCATCGAAGCCGGCGACGTTGCCCAGTTCGGGCACCGCGGGCGGCACCACCGGGAAGACGAAGGCATCCTGGATGCCCATCATCGGCATGAAGGCCCGGTCGGCGATGGCCTGGGCGCTGAGCGAGGGATCGAGACGCTCGGACCAGTCCTTGAGGCGGATGAAGGCCAGCGCCATGTTCTGCCCCTGGCCGGCAAAGCCGAAGCCCACCACGCCGAAGACCGATTCCACCGCTTCGCTCTCGTTGTTGAGGAAATAGTCCTCGACCTTCTCGAGCGTTGCCTCGGTGCGTTCGACCGTGGAGCCGGTGGGGGCCTGGATCATCACGAACATCATGCCCTGGTCCTCGTCCGGCAGGAAGCCGGTGGGGGTGCGCATGAACATCAGGATCATCACCACGACGAGACCGGCATAGAGGATCGCGAGACGCACGGGGCGTTTCACGATGCCGCCCACGGTGCGGGCATAGCCGCCGGTCAGCCGGTTGAAGCCGCGGTTGAACAGGCCGAAGGGCCCGCGCTTGGCGGCATGGCCGTTGTTGCGCAGCAGCGTGGCGCAGAGCGCCGGCGTCAGCGTCAGGGCGACGACGACGGAGAGCGCCATGGCCGAGACGATGGTGACCGAGAACTGCTGGTAGATCACGCCTGTGGAGCCGCCGAAGAAGGCCATGGGCACGAAGACCGCCGAGAGCACCATGGCGATCCCGATCAGGGCGCCGGTGATCTGACCCATCGACTTGCGCGTGGCCTCGATGGGCGAGAGCCCCTCTTCCTCCATCACGCGTTCGACGTTCTCCACCACCACGATGGCGTCATCGACCAACAGGCCGATCGCCAGCACCATGGCCAGCATGGTGAGCGTGTTGATGGTGAAGCCCAGCATCGCCATGATGCCGAAGGTGCCCAGCAGGACCACCGGGACCGCCAGCGTCGGAATGATCGTGGCGCGGAAGTTCTGCAGGAAGAGGTACATCACCAGGAAGACGAGCACGATGGCTTCGAAGAGGGTGTGTACCACGGATTCGATCGAGATCTCGACGAAGGGCGTGGTGTCGAAGGGCACGACGTATTCCACGCCTTCCGGCAGGAACTGGGCGAATTCCTCCATCCGGTGGCGCACGGCCTCGGAGGTGTTGAGCGCGTTTGCGCCCGGCGCCAGGCTGATCGCCATGCCGGTGGAGGGCTGACCGTTGTAGCGCGAGACGAAGTTGTAGCCCTCGGAGCCGATTTCGACCGTCGCGACATCATCGAGCAGCACCAGGCCGCCGTCGGTATTGGCGCGCAGCACGATCTGCCGGAAGTCCTCCGGAGTGCGCAGAAGCGACTGCGCGGTGATCGTGGCGTTCAGCATCTGGCCGTCCTCGGTGGGACGGTCGCCGAAGGCCCCGGCGGAGATCTGGGCGTTTTCCTCGGAGACCGCGGAGACCACGTCGGAGGGTGTCATCTCGAAGGCGGCGAGCTTGGCCGGGTCGAGCCAGATGCGCATGGCGTATTGCGCGCCGAAGACCTGAACCGACCCGACACCGTCGACCCGGCTCATCTCGTCGACGATGTTGGTCTGCAGATAGTCGCTGAGGTCGGTGCCGTCGAGGCGGCCATCGGTGGAGATCAGCGAGATCACCATCAGGAAGCCGGCCGAGGATTTCTGGACCGTCACCCCCTGCTTCTGAACGCTTTCCGGCAGCAGGGAGGACGCCTGGGACAGCTTGTTCTGCACCTGCACCTGGGCGATGTCCGGGTCGGTGCCGGTCTCGAAGGTGAGCGTGATCGTCGCCGTGCCGGCCGCGGAGGAGTTCGACGAGATGTAGCGCAGCCCGTCGAGGCCGGTCATCTGTTGTTCGATGACCTGGGTGACGGTATTGCCGACGGTTTCGGCCGAGGCGCCGGGATAGGTGGCACGGACCGTCACCGTGGGCGGCGCGATCTGAGGGTACTGGGCGACCGGCAGCGTCATGATAGACAGCAGGCCGACCCCCATGATGATGATCGAGATGACCCATGCAAAGATGGGCCTTTCAATGAAAAAGCGGGCCATTTAGGTGTCGCGCCTTTCGTTCAGTCTTGTTCGGCCGGAGCCGCAGCGGCGGGCGCGGCCCGCTCGGTGGGGGCGACGGTTGCTCCCGGCTGCGTCTTCTGCAGGCCCTCGACGATGATGCGGTCACCGGGGTTCAGCCCGTCGCTGACGACCCAGTCGGCCCCGTGATCCTGCAGCACCGTGAGGGTGCGGACCTCCACGACGTTGTCGGCATTGACGACCCAGGCGGTCGGGTTGCCGCGACGGTCGCGGCTGACCCCCTCCATCGGCGCCAGATAGACGTTGTCGACGGTGGCGGTGGGCATCTCGACCTGCACGTACATGCCGGGCAGCAGCATCTGGTCGGGGTTGTCGAATTCCATGCGCAGCAGCACCACGCCGGTTTCCTCGTCCACGTGGGGTTCGGCCGCGGTCAGCTGGCCGGTGTGGTCGAAGGTCGAGCCGTCGGCCAGGGTCAGCGAGACTTCGAGGCCCTGCCGGTCGGCCTCGCCGTCACCGCGGCGCCAGGCCAGAAGCTCTGCGGCGGACTGGGTGACGTCGACGTCGATCGGGTCGAGCTGGCGGATGGTGGTCAGCGCGGTGGTCTGGCTGGCGGTGACCAGCGCGCCCTGGCTGACGTCGGACAGGCCGATGCGCCCGGACAGGCGCGCCTTGATGTCGGTGCGGTCGAGCTCGATCTCGGCGGATTTCAGGGCCGCCTCGGCGACTTCGACCGCTGCCTGGGCCGAATCGCGCGACGAGATCGCATCGTCCAGGGTCTGCTGGCTCGACACGCCGCGATCCCGCAGGGTGTTGACCCGGTCGTACTCGCGCTGTGCGGCGCCGAGCTCGGCCTGGGCCTGGCTGAGCGAGGCCCGGGCCTGGGCCACGGCGGCCTCGTAGGTCGTCGGGTCGATGCGGTAGAGCACATCGCCTTCCTCGACATGGGTGCCCTCGGTGAAGAGGCGCTCGGTGATGATTCCGTTCACCTGGGGCCGAACTTCGGCCGAGGCCGATGCCCGGACGCGGCCGGGCAGGGTGGTGGTGAGGACCAGGGATTGCGGCTGCATGGTCTCGACCGTGACCGGGGTCGGGGGCATGCCCTGCTGGGCTAGGGCGGGGCCGGAAGCAGCCGCCAGCAGGAAGCACGCAGCAGCTGCTGCGCGGGTAAAGGTCGATCGGGCCATTTGCGGCTCCTTTTTTCCCAGAGATGCAGCGGATAGGGTGAGCAGGCTTGTCACCGGGAGGGGGCTGCATTTATAAAACTAAGCGGTTTCATAATTCGGAGCCGAACCGGATTGCAAGCGTTTGCTGCAATGCGGCAGCTGGAAAGGCGGGCGCTCATGTCTGGTGATGACAAAAACGACACAGCGGCAGGTACGGCGGCGGATGGTCCAGTGGCCGGGCGCCGAAGGGCCTGTTGCAGGGCCGGTCCGGGCCGCCCTGTCGCCATGTCGACGGACGAACGCCGGCGCATTGTCCTCGATGCCCTCGACGAGCTTTTTGGCGAGGGGGGCATCGAAGGAATGACCATGGCCGCCATTGCCCGCCGCGCCGGGATGTCGAAGAGGACGCTCTATTCCATCTTCGAGGATCGCGACACGCTGCTGCTGGCCTATCTCGACCACCTGACGGAACGCTGTTTCCGCCCGGTTACGGACGCCCAGAAGGGCCTGCCACTCGATGATCGCCTGCGCCAGCTGCTGGTGATCGAGGAGAAGGCCGGCGCCTGGGACCTGCCGCTTGCCATCCTGAGGCTGGCCGTGGCCACGGCCCCCGAGGCGCCAGAGGTGGGCCGCAACTGCCTGTCGCGGGGGCCCGCCATCCTTGTAAGGCTGATCGAGATCGAGCTGGAGCGCTCGGTGGCGCGCGGCGAGATCGGCCCGGTGGATACTGCCGCCTGCGCGCAGATGCTGAAGGACATGATCTATTTCCCGGTGATCGACGCGCTGCTCGACAATTCCTTCCGGCCCAGCATCGACGATGCCCGCAAGCGTTGCGACCTGGCGCTGACGATCTTCATGAACGGAATCAGCTCGGTCCCGCCTGCCTGAGGCGGCCACCTGCGGGGGGCAGGACAGGGGAAGGCGCAAAGAAAAAGGCTCATCTCCTGGAAGGGGATGAGCCTTGGAATTCTTGGTAGCGGAGGAGGGACTTGAACCCCCGACACGCGGATTATGATTCCGCTGCTCTAACCAACTGAGCTACTCCGCCAGAACGTGGCGCTTACTATGGCAGGTCCGGAGAGTGGTCAAGCAGAAAATCCCGGCTTTCTGCAATTGCCTGTCACCCTTGTTCCTCCTGCCTCTCCGGCGCTAGAAGGGGGCGTTGAAAAAAGGGAAGATCATGCTCGACCGTCTGATTGCACTGCTTGGCCAAGCCCATGTTCTGACAGGGAAAGATGCCGAGGCTTACGGCTGGGACTGGGGGCATGCCCATTTCGGGATGCCGCTGGCCGTGGTGCGGCCCGGTTCCACCGAGGAGGTTTCGGAGGTGATGAAGATCGCCCATGAGACCGCAACGCCGGTGGTGCCGCTGAGCGGTCGCACGGGGCTGGCCGGTGGCGGCAAGGCCGCGGGGGCGCTGATCGTTTCCCTCGAACGGATGAACGAGATCCGCGAGATCCGGCCGCGGGCGCGCAGCGCCGTGGTACAGGCCGGGGTGATCCTGGGCCACCTGCACGAGGCGGTCGAGGCCCATGACCTGATCTTTCCGCTGTTCTTCGGCGCCCGCGGCTCGGCGATGATCGGCGGGGCCCTCTCGACCAATGCCGGCGGCTCGAACGTGCTGCGCTATGGCAATACCCGCGATCTGGTGCTTGGCATCGAGGCGGTGCTGCCCGACGGCGAGATCGTCGACCTGATGCACGACCTGCGCAAGAACAACTCGGGATACGACCTGCGGCACCTGATGATCGGCGCCGAGGGGACGCTGGGCATCATCACCGCCGCGGTGGTGCGGCTGCACCCGAAACCGGGGGCCTATGCCACCGCCATGGTGGGCATGAAGAGCCTCGATCCGGCGCTCGATCTGCTGAACCGGATCCAGACCGAAACGGCAGGCTCGGTCGAGGCCTTCGAATACATGCCCGGCAGCTATATCGATGATTTCCTTGAGCTTCATCCCGATGCCCGCTCGCCCTTCGAGGGCAGGCACCCGGTCAACATCCTGCTCGAGATCGGTGCCCTGGCGCCGCGTGACTGCGCGGTGCAGCCCGATGGCACGGTGCCGGTGGTGACTCTGCTGGAAGAGGCGCTGGGCGAGATGCTGGAGCAGGGACAGATCGACGACGCGGTGATAGCAAGCTCGCAGGCGCAGCGCCGGGAAATGTGGGCGATCCGCGAGGCCGCCAGCGAGATCGCGGCGACAAGGGCGCCCCATGTCATCATGGACGTGGCGGTGCCCGTGGACCAGGTGGCGGGCTTCCTGACCCGCGCCGACGCGGCCCTGGCAGGGCTCGATCCGGAGGCGGGGACCTCCGTCGTGGCGCATCTGGGCGATGGCAACATCCACTACACGATCTTCCCGACCTCGGTCGAAGCCACCCACAAGGATCACCTGGTGGAGGCCGTCGAGGACGTGGTGGCAGAGATGCATGGTTCCTTCTCGGCAGAGCACGGGATCGGGACGCACAAGCTCTCGACCATGGCGCGGCGCAAGGATCGCGCGGCACTGGCGGCGATGCGGGCGATCAAGGACGCGCTGGATCCCAAGCATATCATGAACCCCGGGAAGCTGCTGCCGGGGGACTGAAGGCGCGAAAGTGGACCGTACGGTCAAAAAGTTAACCTGTTGAAATCGCTTGATTCCGACGTCGGTATTACGTCGGTATCGTGTCGGTAACCCGTCGGTGCCAAATCGGCAGATCTGCACGGGTTAACGCGCCATGGCGCCGCCAGCGCCTCGGCAGGGACAGGAGCCTCCGCAGGCGGCGGGGGGCAGAGCCCCCCTGCGCCTTTCAATTGCCGCCATCCGGCGGCGGGGGCAGAGCCCCCCTGTGACCTTTCGATTGCCGCCATCCGGCGGCGGGGGCAGAGCCCCCTGTGACCTTTCGATTGCCGCCATCCGGCGGCAGGGGCAGCGGCCTGCGACGTTCGGACGCTGGGCGTTCCTGCACCACCTGGCCCGGGACGGGGCGCTTCACGGCTTCTTGCTCTGGACGGGGCGGCGGGTTTGGGGAATGATCGGATCTGCCCCCAGTCCCCGGGATCTGCCCGGGGCTTCCTCCGGACGACCTAGCGAGGGTTGATGACCTCCCGACTGCGTGACTTCACCTATCTGATCGCCCTCATGCTGATGGTCGGATGGCTCTTCCGGATGGGCAAGTCCCTGCTGTTGCCGGTCATGATCGCCATGATCGCCCTCTACGTGCTCAGCTCGCTGACGCGCCACGTGCGGCGGGTGCCGTTGCTGGGGCGGTTGCCGCTGACGGTGCAGCGGACGCTGGTGATCACCGTCTTCACCGTTCTGCTGGTGCTGTTCTTCACCAAGCTGATCGACACCTTTGCCGCGGTGGTGGCGGCGCTTCCGAAATACGAGGACAACCTCAACCTGCTGATCACCCAGGGCGCCCAGCTCGTCGGGGTGGACGACGAGCCCACATGGGCCTCGGTGCGCAGCCTGACCATCGACCAGGTCAATATCCAGGCGGTCGTGTCCCCGGTGCTCTATTCGCTGCGCGGGATCGGCGGCACGCTGTTCCTGGTGGTGCTCTATGCCGCCTTCTTCCTGGCCGAGCGCGACAACTGGGAGCACAAGCTGGCGCTGGCGATTTCCGATGCCGACCAGCGCGAGCGGACCATGGCGCTGTTGACGCGGGTCAACGAGCGGGTGGGCGAATACCTCTCGGTCAAGACGGTGGTGAACGTCATCCTCGGCCTGATCTCCTTTGCCATCATGAAGCTGATGGGGGTGGAGTTCGCCTTTTTCTGGGCGGTGCTGATCGGGCTGTTCAACTACATCCCCTATATCGGCTCCTGGATCGGGGTGATCTTTCCGGTGCTGCTGAGCCTGGCGCAGTTCGGCTCGATCCCCAAGACCATCGCGGTGGCGCTGGCGCTCTCCGTCGCGCAGCTCTTCGTGGGCTACGTGCTGGAGCCGCGGATGATGAGCCGGGCCTTCAACCTGAGCCCCTTCGTGGTGCTCTTTGCCCTGGCTTTCTGGAGCACGATCTGGGGCATTTCGGGGGCCGTGCTGGCCGTGCCGCTGACCGCCAGCCTGATCATCGTGCTGGCCGAGATCGCGGTGACGCGGCCGGTGGCGATCATGCTGTCGAACGCCGGCGACGTCTGAGCCCTTTCCTTTCCGCAGGTGAGTTCCGCGGCGTCCCCAAGGGACCCGTTCAAAAGGACTCCAAATGAGAACAAAAGGTGAATATAGTGCCGAGTCACCATGTTTGCCGAATTGTCCGTCACCAGCAATTTCACCTTTCTCGTCGGGGGCTCGCACCCGGAGGAGTTCATGCGCCGCGCGGCGGGCATGGGCATGGCCGGCGTGGCCATTGCCGACGAGAACTCGGTGGCGGGCATCGTGCGGGCCCATGCCGCGGCGCGCGAGATCGCCCGCGAGCAGGCCGAGCGCGATGCCTTTGACGCCGCCCAAGGGCTGATCGGCCCGCCGAAGCCTGCCCATCTGCCCGATCCGCCGCGGCTGTCCTGCCCGCGGCTGATCCCGGCGGCGCGGCTGGTGCTGACCGACGGGATGGAGATCACCGCCCTGCCGGAAAACCGCGACGGCTGGGGGCGGCTCTGCCGGGTGCTGTCGCGCGGGCGGCTGCGGGCGCCCAAGGGCGGCGCGGCGATCCGGCCCGACGACCTGCTGGAGCCCGGCGCCATGGCGGGCATCCGGCTGATCCTGCACACGCCGCTGCGCCAGCGCCCCTGGGATGCGGGCGAGGCGGAATGGTGGCGCGCGGCGCGGCGGATGATCCGGGCGCTGGGGCCGCAGATGTACCTGGGCATGTCGCCGCTCTATGACGGGCGCGACGTGGAGCGCCATGCCCGCGCCGCGCGCTGGGCGGCGGAGTGCGGGCTGAAGCTGGTGGCGAGCTGCCGGCCGCTGATGCACCACGGCCATCGCCGCCGGGTGGTCGACACGCTCTGCGCCATCCGCAAGGGCGTGACGGTGGACCGGCTGGGCTATGACGCGCAGATCAACGCCGAGCGGCGCATCCGCTCGGAATACGAGACGCGGCGGGTGTTCCGGGACTATCCGGAGGCGGTGGACAATGCCTGTGCCCTGGAAGAGGAGCTGCGGTTCTCGCTCGACGAGCTGAAATACGAATATCCCAGCGAGGGGACCGCGGGCGAGACCGCCACGCAGCGGCTGGCGCGGCTGGCCGAGGACGGGCTGCGCTGGCGCTATCCCGAGAACACCGCGCCGGAGAAGGTGCGGCGGCAGATGGCCCATGAGCTGCAGCTGATCGCCAAGCTGAAATACGAGCCCTATTTCCTGACCGTGCACGACATCGTGCAGTTCGCCCGCTCGCGCGGGATCCTGTGCCAGGGGCGGGGCAGTGCCGCGAACTCGGTGGTCTGCTACTGCCTGGGGGTGACGAGCGTCAGCCCGGAGGTGGGCACGATGGTCTTCGAGCGGTTCGTCAGCGAGGCGCGGGACGAGCCCCCCGACATCGACGTGGATTTCGAGCACGAGCGGCGCGAGGAGGTGATCCAGTGGATCTATGACCGCTATGGCCGGCACCGTGCGGGCCTCTGCGCCACGGTGATCCATTACCGCGGCAAGCGCGCCATCCGCGAGGTGGGCATGGCGCTGGGCTTGAGCCTGGACACGGTGACGGTGATGGCCGGGCAGCTCTGGGGCTATAGCGCGCGCGAGGGGCTGACGGCGGAGCGGCTGGCCGAGATCGGCCTCGACATTCGCGATCACCGGCTGGGCCTGGTGGTGAAGCTGGTGCAGGAGATCGAGGGCTTTCCGCGCCACCTGAGCCAGCACGTGGGCGGCTTCGTGATCACCGAGGGGCGGCTGGACGAGCTGGTGCCGATCGAGAATGCCACCATGGAGGACCGTACGGTCATCTGCTGGGACAAGGACGACATCGACACCCTGGGCATCCTGAAGGTCGACGTGCTGGCGCTGGGCATGCTGACCTGCCTGCGCAAGGCCTTTGACCTGCTGCGCGATTACGAGGGGCGCAGCCTGACGCTGGCGACGATCCCGCAGGAGGATCCGGCGGTCTACCAGATGCTGAGCCGGGCCGATTCCGTCGGGGTGTTCCAGGTGGAGAGCCGGGCGCAGATGAATTTCCTGCCGCGGATGCAGCCGCGCACCTTCTACGACCTGGTGATCGAGGTGGCGATCATCCGGCCGGGGCCGATCCAGGGCGACATGGTGCATCCCTACATCCGGCGGCGGAACCGCGAGGAGGAGGTGACATTCCCCTCCGATGCGCTGGGCGAGGTGTTGAGAAAGACCCTGGGCGTGCCGCTGTTCCAGGAGCAGGCGATGCAGATCGCCATCATCGGGGCGGGATTCTCGCCGACCGAGGCGGACCGGCTGCGGCGCAGCCTGGCGACCTTCAAGAAGCATGGCAACGTCAGCGAGTTTCGCGGCCGCTTCCTGCGCGGGATGGCGAAGAACGGCTATGACATGGAGTTTGCCGAGCGCTGCTTCAGCCAGATCGAGGGCTTCGGCAGCTACGGCTTTCCCGAGAGCCACGCGGCGAGTTTCGCGCTGCTGGTCTATGCCAGCGCCTGGATCAAGTGCCATTACCCGGCGATCTATGCCTGTGCGCTGCTGAATTCGCAGCCCATGGGGTTCTATGCCCCGGCGCAGATCATCCGCGATGCCCGCGAGCACGGGGTGAACATATTGCCGATCGACGTGAACGAGAGCTACTGGGACAACGTGCTGGAGCGCGACCGCCGCGGCGACCGGGCGATCCGGCTTGGGTTCCGGCAGATCCGCCGGCTGCGCGAGGAGGAGGCGGTCTGGATCGCGGGGGCGCGGGGCAACGGATTCCTGAGCGTCGAGGAGGTCTGGCGGCGGGCGGGCACGCCGGTGCACATGATCGAGCGCCTGGCCGAGGCGGATGCCTTTGCCTCCATGGGCCTCAGCCGCCGCGAGGCGCTCTGGGAGGCCAAGGCGCTGCGGCCGGGCGCGCAGCTGCCGCTGTTTTCCGGCGAGATCGAGGGCGAGGGCATCGTGGAGCCTGCCGCCCTGCTGCCCGAGATGACCCAGGGAGAGCACGTGGTGGAGGATTACGTCTCGACCAGATTCTCCCTGAAGATGCATCCGGTGGCCCTGCTGCGACACATCCTGACCCCGGGGTGGTAGAAGTGTTTTCCCGGTCGACACCCATGGCGCGAGGGGCCTAGTCTTGCCGCAGCGCAGCACGCGCATTGCAGGGAGATGCCAGATGCCGAAGACCGCCGCTCGTGACGCCGCCGCAGGGCCGCTGAAACTCGATCTGGCGCTGCAGGGCGGAGGGGCCCATGGCGCCTTTACCTGGGGCGTGCTCGACTGCCTGCTCGGGGACGAGCGGATCATCCCCGCCTCGATCAGCGGCGCCAGTGCCGGGGCGATGAACGCCGTGGTCGCGGCCTCGGGGCTGGCCACCGGCGGGCGCGAACATGCCCAGCATCAGCTCTGGGCGTTCTGGAAGGGCGTCAACCGCACCGCGCGGCGGCTGAACCCGGCGCTCGACGTGATGGAGGCCTTTCCCGGCATGGTCTCGGCCAGCAAGGCCTGGTGGACGCTGATGTCGGGCGGCAACGTCAGCTTCAACCTCTCGCCGGAAACCGGCAAGCCGGCGCTGGACGGGCTGCGCGAGCTGATCGTGGAACACGTGGATTTCGAGGCGCTGCGGGCGCCCGACGCGCCGCGGCTCTTCATCTCGGCCACCGATGTCTCTACCGGGGCGGCGCGGATATTCCGCAACGAGGACCTGAGCGCGGATGCGGTGCTGGCCTCGGCCTGCCTGCCGCTGGCCTTTCCGCCGGTGGTCATTGACGGGCAGGAATACTGGGACGGCGGCTACAGCTCGAACCCGCCGCTGATGCCGCTGGTGGCGGAGAGCCCGAGCGACGACCTGCTGCTGGTCACCATCAACCCGCGCCAGAGGACCCAGCCGCCGAAGAACCGCGACGAGATTTCCGACCGGGTGAGCGAGATCACCTTCAACCTGGGTCTGATCAAGGAGGTGCGGGGGCTGGTGACGCTGCAGAGCGCGCTGAACGAGGCGAAGCTGCCGAAGAAGACCGCCGAGGTGGTCCGCGCGGTGCAGCGGCTCCGGATCCACGAGATCCACGACCAGGAGACCTTCCTGGACATCCCGCTGAAGTCGAAGATGCTGCCGGGCTGGCGGCTGCTGACGCGGCTGCACGGGGTGGGCCAGCGGGTGACCGCGGAATGGCTGGAGGCGCATTTCGACGACCTGGGCCAGCGCAGCACCGCGGACCTGCAACAGCGCTACATGGAGTGAAGGGCCCGAAATTGGGCCCGAAATTAGGGTCTGAAATGGGGCCGGGCGGCGGCGCCCTAGTCGGGCGCCATGCCGTCGGGATAGGCGGGCATGCCCATGGCCATGCGCATCTCGACGATGGTGGCGGTGAGCACGCTGTCGTCTTCCTGGACAAAGCCGGACTGTCCGCGCTGGGTGTCCATGATGGTGGAGATCACCACCCAGAGCATCAGCGCGAAGACGAAGGTGCGCCAGGTCAGCGGGTGGTCATTCGCGCCGTCGCGATAGGCCAGCAGGAAGAGCGCCAGCAGCACCAGCGCCAGGGTCATCATCTGGCTGACGACGGAAACCGGCGTGGCAAAGGACTGCATCCGCGCCAGGTGGGCGTCGAAGATGCTGGTGACCGTGGCGGCCAGCAGCGACTGCAGCGGTGCGGGCACGGCGGCACTGCCATCGGGCAGTTTCGCGTTCATCGCGGCCAGGGTATCGGGCCAGAGATTGCCCTGGGCGGCCAGCGAGACGCTGAGGAAATCCTTCACCTCCTCCATGCTGTAGCCGACGCCGCTGTCGGGGATCACCCGGGTTTCGGCATAGGCGAGCAGGTCGTGCTGAAGGGTGCTGCGCTCGGGCTCGGGGGCGAAATCGGCGTGCTGGAAGGCGCCGGCGATGGCGCTGGCCTCGCCCAGCAGGGCGGCCTTTTGCGTCTGGAAGATGCCGAGCGAATTGCTGAAGGTGAAGGCTAGGATCAGGCCGAGCAGCGCCAGGATCGCCCCCAGGGTGGTATCGCCGACGCTGACATCGAGCAGCTGGCCGCGGCGCGCGACCTGGCCGTGGCGGATGCGCCCGGCCCGGTGCCCGAGCAGCGTCGCGGCCGGCAGGATCACCAGCAGCAGCAGTTCGACCGTCAGCAGCGGCAGCATCGGCTGGTTGATGCTGCGGTACATGGCGGCGGTCAGTGTGGGATCCATCGGCGGCTACTTTGTCTTGTGAGGCAATGAGGTACGGCCGAAATCGCGGGGCCGCGCGGACCGTAGCCCAGCCCGCGGCGCACCGCAAATGCCCAGCGGCGCAGAGGGCGATTATTGTGTGGCGGGTGGTGTGGCCAGGGCCTGTTCCATGCCGCTGATCGTGGCCCGCAGCACGCCGTCGTCCTCCTGGACAAAGCCGGACTGGCCGCGCTGGGTGTCGAGGATGGTGACCATCACCACCCAGAGCATGGTGGCAAAGACGAAGGTGCGCCAGGTGATCGCATTGCCGTTGATCGCCTCGCGGAAGGCCAGCAGGTAGAGCGCCAGCAGCGCGATCGAGAGGGTCATCAGCAGGCTGACCTCGGAGACCGGCACCGAGAAGGTCTGGATCCGGGCGAGATGGGCATCGAGCACGGCGTTGACCGCCCCGGCGGCAAAGGTCTGAACCGGGGGCGGCACCAGTTCGGCGCCGTCAGGCCCGGTGACACGGGTGGCGGCGAGCGTGTCGGGCCAGAGCCTGTCCTGGGCCGCCATGGTGGTGGCGAGGAAGGCGTTCAGTTCCGCGCGGGAATGGCCCACGCCGCCATCGGGGATGACGCGGGTCTTCGCATAGGCGAGCAGGTCGGCCTGAAGCGTGGTGCGGCCCGGTTCCGGCAGGTAGTCGGCGCGCTGGAAGGCGGTGCCCAGGGCCGAGGATTCCGCCAGAAGCGCCTGTTTCTGCACCTGGAAGGTCGAGAGCGCATTGCCGAAGGTGAAGGCGAGGATCAGCCCGAGCAGTGCCAGGATCGCGCCGAGGGAGGTATCGCCGATGCTGATGTCGACATCGGCGCCGCGGGCCAGGCGGCGACGGCGCTGCCAGCGCCCGGTGTAGAAACCCGCGGTGACCGCCAGCGGCAGCACGATCATCAGCCCGATGCTGAGCTGAAGCAGCGAGAGCGCCGAGACGGTGATGCCGGCATAGAGCGAATCGGGCGCCGTGGTTTCCATGTCGGACCTCTGGAAAAAGGGCAGGATGTCAGGTGGTTGCGCCGCAGGCCGGCGCTCTGTCCGGAGTAGAGCACCGGGCCGGGTTTCGCGCAAATGGCGAGAGCGGCGGCGCAGGCAATGCCCGGGCGGCGGTGCAGTTTCGACACGGGGGGCCTGAGAAATTGCGCGGGGAAGGGGGGCGCGGCGCGGGATCAGGCGCGGAAGATGCGCGCCATCTCGGCGTCGTAGCGGGCCCAGGTGAGCACGGCGGAATTGCCGGCATAGCCCTCGTAGTAGGAGCGCCCGGAGGAGGTGGGCAGGCCGGCCCAGATCCGGGCGAGGTTGTTCATGAAGCCGTGGCGGGTGATCTGGCCGGCGCGGAAGGCGGAATAGCCGGCCTCCTCGAAGAGGAGATCGGCGAAACGGTCCTGAAGCTCGGGGGTGAAACGGGCGCGGGGGCCGGCGCCGAGCTGTCCGGCCAGGCGTTTCAGGGTCGAGGGAATGAACTGGTAGCGGCCGATGGCATGGTGCTGGCCCGGGGTGGCGGCGATCCAGTCGTAGATCTCGCCCAGGGTCATGTCGGTGGGGCGTTTCGCCGGGCGGCGGGTGGCGGCGAGGACCACCGCATCATAGCCGGCGGCGCCGGCCTCGGCCCGGGCGATCAGGTGGCGCAGCATCTCGGCCTCGGGACCGAGGGGGATGTAGAAGGCCGCGCCGCCCGCGGTGCTGCCGCCCGGTGCGGGGCGCAGCCGCGGCGGCAGCGGCGCGAAGAAGCCGCTGCGGGCACGGTCGGCGAAGAGGCTGGCGATGCCGGCCTCCATCCGCTGCTCCAGCGTGGCGGTGGGCGGCAGGATCTGCAGTGCGGTGACGAAGGGCAGGAAGGGGCCGGGGGCGGCCTGGCCGCCGGGGGCCTCGGGCATGACGGGCAGGGCGGCGGGCAGGGCGGTGCCGTCGGGCGGCACCAGCACCGAGGCGCCGGGCCGGATCAGCGCGCCGCTGGCGCTGTTCATGATGATGCGGGCGGGCTGGCCTGCAAAGAGCGGCTGTGGCCCGGGCCCGTCGAAGAGGCTGCGGGGCCCGTTCGCGGCGGGGGCATCAGGGGCAGTGTCGAATGCAGTGTCGGGCGCAGTGTCGGGGATCACCGGCAGCGGCTCGGACGCCGGCGCGGGGCCGGGTGCCAGCGGCAGCCAGAGCAGGAACAGCACGGTGAGGGCCCGTTCAGGCCGGAGAAAACACCCGGATCGCATCGCAACCTTCGTTTCACGAAAGGAGGCCGCATCCTGCGACCCGGGGGTTTATATTTCGTTGTGGCCCGTCAGGTGACCGTCAGGCGACCGCGAGGCGCCTCAGCGCAGGCCCTTCGACGCGATCAGGCGCGACAGCTGCAGGGTGGCGGCGCTGCGGGCCGCGGCCACGCCCGTCGGCCCCTTGGAGATGTCCATCGGCACCGAGATGTCGAAGAGCTCGCTGCGGCCGGTGCCGGTCTCGGGGGCCACGAAATACTGGCCGGACATGCGGAAGGTATCGTTCGATTCCGCCAGCATCTGTTCCAGCCGCACCTCGACGGTGGCATCGGGCAGGTCGAGGAAGGGCCAGGGCTCGGAGGCGACCTTGGCACCGGTGATCTGGGTCAGGTAGCGCGCCATCTCGAGGGTCATCGCCCGCGGCGGCTGATCGGCCCAGAGCAGGTCGCGCGAGGCCTTAACGCTGCCGTCGGGCTGCCGCATCGCCATGGCCTCGTCCGAGGCGTAATCGGGCATGTCGATCTGGTTCACCTCGATGGTGGCATAGCGCGAGGCAACGCGCTGGGCCCCGGCATCGGGCAGGCTGGGCACGGTGAAGAGCTGTTCGTTGCTGGAACAGCCCGCCAGCGCCAGCCCGCCCAGCAGGGCCAGGGTGGCGGCGCGCCCGGCGCTGCGCAGGCCGGCGCGCTTGCCGGAGGGCCGGAGACGGGTGCGGGGGTCTGTGCGGTGCATCATGGGGCGTCTCATCTTCCGAATAGCAGCGAATTGGGGTGGCGTTGGATCTCGCGGGCGAGGGCGGCCACCGCGGCGGCGGCCGACTGGACCTCGTTCATGGTGCGGGTCAGGTCACGCCCGATCCCGGACCGCGCGTCGTAGCCCGCGAGGGTTTCCGAGGCCTGCGCCATGAGGGCATTGGCCTGATCCACCAGGTCCGGCAGATCCTGCGCGGCGGCGTTGATGCTGTCGGCGGCGGCGGCCGCAGAGGCGAGGGCATCGTTGGCATTGGCCACAAGCCCGCCGTCCTGCAGCTGTTTCAGCACGTCGCGCAGCTGTGTCAGGGCGCCGCCAAGTTCCTTGGGCAGGTCGCGGGCGCCGGCGGTGTCGACGATGCCGTTGATCGACTTGATCAGCGAATCGAGGTTCTGCGACAGCTGCTTGAACTCGATGCTCTCGGCACCCTGGGCCACGGTGTCGATGCGGTTGACCAGCTGCGGCACGTCGGCCACGGCGGCGGTCACCGCATTGGCGGCGGCAGAGACGTCGTCGATCGCGGTCAGAACGCTTGTGGCGGCGTCCTTCTCGTTGAGCGCGGTCACCAGAGTGTCGAGGGACGCGACGAAGTTGGAGAGCTCGCCCGGCAGGGCCTGCACGGAGTCGGAACCGATCAGGTTCCGGGTATCGGCCAGGATCTGGTTGACCTCGCCCGGGATCGCCTGGGTCTCGGAATTGCCGAGCAGCGAGGAGACCGAGTCCATCGTGTTGATGGCGCTCTGCATCAGCTCCTCGATGGGCAGGCTGTTGATCCGCTCGAAGACACCTTCGACATTGGCACTGACGTCCGAGATATTGGCCTCGGTCGTCGGGAAGACGGGATCCGGCTGGGCGTCTTCCTCGATGGTGGCGGCAGGGGCATCGGGCACGTCGACCAGGTTGATCTTGAGCCCGCCGGTGAAGATCGAGGCGGTGGCCAGCTGGGCGCGCAGTCCCTCCTCGGTCACTTGTTCCTGCAGGAAGGCCATGGCGGCCTCGCCGTCCTCGTCAGGCTCGCCGCTCTCTGGGTTCTCGATGCCGAGGCGCGCGGGCTGGATGGTGAAGGAGGTGGCCAGGTGCAGGTCGTCGTCGCCGAAGCGCTCCTGGCTGACGATGCCGTTGAGCGAGGTGACCTGACCCACCTGCAGCCCGCCGTAGGTGACAGGCGCGCCCACCTGCAGCCCGGGCAGGTTCTGCTCGAAGAAGGCGGTGAAGATCAGCGCATCGCCGGCTTCCTCGGAATAGAGGCTGGCGCGGGCGGTGTTCTCGTCGGAGTAGACGGTGAAGGCATCGCCGGGCTTGGCCTGGGCATCGCCCGAGGTGATCGTGGAGAAGGTGATGCCGCCCGAGACGAGGGTGGCAAGGGAATCGAAATCGAGCTTGGCCCCGCCCGGCCCGAGCGAGAAGCTGAAACCGGAGCTGTCCCAGAAGCGGGTGCCGGAGGTGATCAGCTTGTCATGGGGGGCATAGATGATGGCATCGGCGGCCACGGTGGTGCCGTCGGCGGAAATCTCGGCCTCGCCGAGCTGACCGACCTCGATGCCGCGGTATTCGATCATCGTGTCGCTGGTCAGGCTGCCGTCGGGGGCGGCGCGCAGGCGGATGGTGGTGCCGGGGCGGCCCTGCTGGTTCAGCGGCGGGCGCGACATGCCCTCGAACTCGGTCTGCGGATCGCCGGGTTCCTCGTCCCACATGCCCTGGATGTAGACGCCGGTGAGCACGGTGCCGAGCCCGGTGATGCCGCGGGTGCTGACCTCGGGGCGGACGACCCAGAAATTCGCGGTGGAATCGACATAGTCGACGATGTCGCGATGCAGCCGGACCGCGACCTTGACCTCGCGCAGGTTGTTGGAGAAGGAGACATCCTCGACCATGCCCACGACCACGTCGCGATAGCGCAGCTCGGTCTTGCCGGCCTCGATCCCCTCGGCGGTGGTGAAGGTGATGGTGATCAGCGGCCCGCGCTCGTTGAAGTTTTCCCAGGCGACGCCGACGGCGATGGCAAGCGCCAGCAGCGGGATCACCCAGACGATGGAGACCCGTTCCCAGAACGAGCGCCGCCTGGGTTCGACCGTGACCTTCGGCGGCTGGCCGTCGGGGGTGTTTTCGGGCTGGGTGTCGGGAGTCTTGTCGTCGCTCACGTAGAGGCGTCCTTGTGCAGAATCTCCTGCTGCGAAGCGGCAGTGGAATGGCGGTGAGGCAGGTGCGGATGTGGCAGGTGCGGCAATTGCGGCGGCGGTTGCAGCGACTCCGTCGGGTTTTCGTCCCAGATCAGGCGGCTGTCAAAGCATTTGGCCGAGATCATCGTGGTGATCACGGTCAGTGCAAAGAAGAGCGCCGCGCGCCCCGGGGTGATCGACAGGATCGCGCCCAGGTGCACCAGCGAGGACAGGATCGCCACCACGAAGACGTCGACCATGGACCAGCGCCCGATGAATTCGACCACCTCGTAGAGCATCTGCCGGTGGTGCTGGGACAGGCGGCTGCGCCCGGTCACGGAGAAGGCCAGGGCGGCAATGGCGATGAACTTGGCCGTGGGAATGAAGACCGAGGCCAGCAGGATGACACCGGAGACCGCATAGCTGCCCTCGTGCCAGAGCTCGAGCGCGCCACCGACGATGGTCTGGTTGTAGGTGGTGACGAAGACCTCGGTGCGCAGCATCGGATAGACGTTGGCGGGGAAGTAGCAGATCAGCCCGACCAGCCACCAGGCCCAGACCTTCTGCAGGGCCAGCGGATCGCGCGAGCGCAGGTGCTGGCCGCAGCGGCCGCAGGTGGGCGTGCCCATGGGCCAGACCCGGTTGCATTCCCGGCAGGCCACGAGGCCCATTTCGCGCGCGGTCTTCATGAGGCGTACCGGTCCAGTTCCGTCCAGACGGAATAGCGGCACATCAGCGTGTCCTGGATCACCACCAGCACCACCAGAACCGCGAACATCCAGAAGGCCGGGCCGAGCACCACCGAGACCATGGCGCCGATCTTGACCAGCGCCACGGCGCAGCCGATGGCAAAGATCTCGGCCATGGACCAGGGGCGCAGCCGTTCGGCCAGGCGGAAGGCGGCGGCGGCATGGGGCCAGGGCGGGCGGTCCCAGGTGAGCGGCAGGATGACGTAGACCGCCAGCAGGGCGCGGGCGGCGGGGATCAGAACGATCATCAGCACCAGCGCCAGCGACAGCACGGTGAGCATGCCCGAGTCGGTAAAGCTCATCGCGGCCTGCATGATCGAGGTGGTATTGGCGAGGCCGGCCTCGGAAATCGACAGGAAGGGATAGAAGGCCGCCGAGAGCACCAGCACCACGACGGCCAGCGAGACGGCGATGATGCGCTTGCCCGCCCCCTTGCGCGGCGCGATCAGCACGTGCCCGCAGCGGGTGCAGCAGGCGCGTTCGCCGTTTTCCGGCATGACGGCGGTATAGACGGCATCGCAGGCGGGGCAGGCGATCAGCCCGGCGATCCGGGCCGCCGAGAGGCCATGGCCGTGGCCCTGCGGGAGGGACCCCGGTGCGTCCTGCGTGGTGATGCCTGCGGTCTGTGTCATCCGGCCCGGTTGCTCCTGCCGCGCGGCGGCGGCGGTGATCGCTATCCGCGGCGCGGTGGCCCCCGGCGCTGCCGGAGGATTTCCCTGTCGCGGTCACGGCTTAACCTGTGCACGGATGGGCGCAAATGGCAAGCGCGGCGCCCTGTCCCGGCGCCGTCAGGGCGGGTTTTTGGCCCGCTTTTCGTCGTCGGGACGGCGGCGGCGGCCTGGCCTCCCCGGAACCGGGGAGGCTGCCCCGGGGTCATCTCAGGCGTTGCAGGAGGGCCGGCGTGGCATAGCCGTCGGGGATCATCCCCTGGCTGCGCTGATAGGCGCGGATCGCGGTCACGCTGTTGCTGCCGAGGATGCCGTCTGCGCCGCCGGTCGAGAATCCGCGCCGCGTCAGCAGCTCCTGAAGCTCGATCCGCTCGGCCTTTTTCAGCCCGCGCTCGCCCGTGGGCCAGGCGGTGTGCAGCGGCCCGTGGCCGGCGATCCGGTCGCCCAGCAGGCCCACGGCAAGGGCATAGCTGTCGGCGTTGTTGTAGCGCTTGATGACGTCGAAGTTCTTGAAGACCATGAAGGCCGGGCCCTGCGCCCCGGTCAGCAGCAGGATCCGTGCCGAGCCGTAATCGCGCATCTGGCCCTGGGTGGCCCGCACGCCCATCCGCGCCCAGTCGGAGGGCATCTTCTTGGTGGTGCCGACGAGGTTGTAATCGAAGCCGCGCGGCAGGGTTACCTCCATCCCCCAGGGCATGCCGTCGATCCAGCCGAATTTCGACAGGTAGGCCGCCGAGGAGGCCAGGGCATCGGTGGGATCGTCCGACCAGATGTCGCGCCGGCCGTCGCCGGTGAAATCCACCGCGTATTCCTCGTAGCTGGTGGGCATGAACTGGGTGTGGCCCATGGCCCCGGCCCAGCTGCCCACCATGCGCTCGGGGGTGGTGTCGCCGTGCTGCACCGTGCGCAGCAGCGAGACGAGCTGGGTCTCGTAGAACTCTCTCCGGCGGCCCTCGTAGGCAAGCGTCGCCATGGCCGAGATCAGCGGCGTGTTGCCGCGATAGCTACCATAATTGGTCTCCATGCCCCAGATGGCCGCAACATATTGTGGCTGCACGCCATAGTGACGCCCGATGGCATTGAAGGTGCTGCGGTATTCCGAGAACTTCTGCCGGCCATTGCTGACCCGCGTGTCCGAAACCGCGGAGGACATGTAATCGCCCAGGCCCTTGGTGAACTCGGCCTGGTTCTGATCCTTCTTGATGATCTCGGGCAGCAGCGTGGCATTCAGGAAGGCGCGGTCGAAGGTGGCGGGGGTGATGCCCTGGGCCAGGGCCCGGCCGCGGAAGCCCGCGAGCCAGTTCCTGAAGCCGGGATCGACGATCGCCACGGCGGGGGCCGCGGGGACCGGCGCGCTGGTCGCGCTGGTGATCAGCCCGCTGGGCCGGCGCACGGGGCGCAGGCTGAACGAGACGCTGGCGCGGCTCACCTCGTCCTCGGCGGCGCTCTCCACCGCGGCGGTTTCGGCCAGGTTCGGCGGCGGCGCCACCGGTTCGAGCGAGGCCAGCACGGTGATCGCATCCGCCGCGACATCGGCGGCGGAATAGCGCGCCGCGGTGGCGGGGGCGGCCTGTCGGATGCTGTCGGGCCGCGCATGGGGGCGCAGCGCGTGATCGGGGGCCGTGGCCAGGGCCGGGAACGCCGGCAGGGCCAGGGCAACGGCCATGGTGATCGCCTGTGGGGCTACCTGAGAGAAAACTCGCATGTCATAAGGGTTCCAGCTGCTCGATTTTTATATGTTTCGACCATGCTACCCCGGAATCACGAAAATCCAAAGCCTGCAGAAGGGGATGCCCCGGGATTGCCCGGAACCTGCCGCGCGAATGCGACAGGCTCCGGGCGTGGCGCCGGGGGCGGGGTCTACCCGGTACGGTTGTCGGGCTGGGCCCGGACGGCGCGCCGCCCGGCCTCGGAGATCCGGTAGGGCGCGGAGGCCTGCGACCGGATCAGCTGCCTGCGCCGCAGCCGGCCGACGACCTCGAGGGTGCAATCGCTCAGGATCGCGCCGTCATGGGTCACGCACCAGACCTCGGTCAGGCGCCCGTTGGGGCCCCGGGTAAAGCGGATGCAACCGCCCTGGGCCAGCACGTGCAGCACGCGCTGTTCCCGTTTCGAGATGTTCATGGGATTGAAACCTGTATCTGAACCAGAGACAGGGAGACCGGCGGAGGCATCCCCCGCAGTCGCCCGCTGTGTGTTCCGAGGTCTTCGGAACCTTCAGGTTCTGGTCACAAGCTCCAGCATCGACAATTCCCTCACGAGTCCATCGTCGAGCCCGCAGGATTGCGGGTCTGACTGCAATCTGGGGATGCGGCGCGCACCGGTCAATGGCCCGTGAGGGCGCGCGCGGCAACCGACGCTGCGTCAGGGATCAGCTGCGGGTGCGCTTGACCTTCTTGGCGGTCGCGGCCTTCTTCCGGCCGGCGCGCACCAGCTTGCGTTTCGACGGGCCGGAGCCCTTGCGCGGCTTGCCGCCCGATTTCGAACGCTTGTGATAGCGCGGGCCCTGCGGCACCTCGGCGTCTTCCAGCGCCAGCAGCTCCAGCGCGATGCCGCCCGTGACCGGCACGGCCTCGGCCAGCTTCACGGTCACATGCTGGCCGGGCTGGATCGTCATCCCGGTTTCCGAGCCCATCAGCGTCATGGCCTCGCGGTCGAAATGGAAATACTCGCGGCCCAGCGAGCGGATCGGGATCAGCCCGTCGGCGCCGGTCTCGTCCAGGCGCACGAAGGCGCCGAAACGTGCCACGCCGCTGATCCGCCCGGTCATCTCGCTGCCCACGCGTTCGCTGAGATAGGCGGCCAGGTAGCGGTCGGTGGTGTCGCGTTCGGCCATCATCGAGCGCCGCTCGGTCATCGAGATATGGGTGGCGGTTTCCTCCAGCCCCTCGATTTCGAGCGCCGTCAGCCCGTCATCGGGGCGCGCGCCGCCCCAGTGATGCGCCGAGATCAGCGCGCGGTGCACGATCAGGTCGGAATAGCGCCGGATCGGCGAGGTGAAATGCGCGTAATGCTGCAGCGCCAGGCCGAAGTGGCCGAAGTTCTGCGGGCTGTAATAGGCCTGGTTCATCGAGCGCAGGGTCGACATGTTGATCAGCTCGGCATGTTCGGTGCCGGCGGCATCGTTCAGCAGGCGGTTCAGATGCGCCGTCTTCAGCACCTGCCCCTTGGCCAGGTTGAAGCCCGCCGATTGCGCGGTTTCGCGCAGCGATTCGAGCTTGCTCTGCTCGGGCTCCTCGTGGACGCGGAAGAGCAGGGGAGAGTTCTTCTTGATCAGGGTCTCGGCGGCGGCGACATTGGCCAGCACCATGAATTCCTCGATCAGCTTGTGGGCATCGAGACGGTCGCGGAAGTTGACCGAGGCCACCTTGCCGTCCTCGCCCAGAACGATGCGGCGCTCGGGCAGGTCGAGATCGAGCGGCTGACGCTCGTGCCGCGCGGCGCGCAGCGCGTGATAGGCGCCGTAGAGCGGCTTGATCACCTCTTCCAGCAGCGGCCCGGTCTTGTCGTTGGGGGTGCCGTCATAGGCCTCCTGCACCTCGCCGTAATGCAGCGAGGCGGCCGAACGCATCAGCCCGCGGTGGAAGCTGTGGTCGATCTTGTGGCCCTGGGCACTGATCCGCATGCGCACCGCGATGCAGGCGCGCGGCACGCCCTCGTGCAGGCTGCAGAGATCGCCCGAGAGCCGGTCGGGCAGCATCGGCACGACACGGTCGGGGAAATAGCTGGAATTGCCGCGCTTGCGCGCCTCGCGGTCGAGCGCGGTGCCCGGCTTGACGTAATGGGCGACGTCCGCGATGGCGACCCAGATGATGAAGCCGCCCTCGTTCTTCGGGTCCTCGTCCAGCTCGACATAGCAGGCGTCGTCGTGGTCGCGGGCATCGGCGGGGTCGATGGTGACCAGGGGCATGTCACGCATGTCCTCGCGGCCCGAAAGGCCCGCGGGCTTCATCCGGTCGGCTTCCTCGATCACCTTGTCGGGGAAGGCGTCGGGAATGCCGTGCTGGTGAATGGCGATCAGGCTGACGGCGCGCGGCGCGCTGGGATCGCCCAGGCGCTCGACGATGCGGGCCTTGGGCAGGCCCATGCGGGATTTCGGCCCGGCCTGCTCGGCCTCGACCAGCTCGCCGTCCCTGGCGCCGTGGGTGGCGCCCATGGGCACGATCCACTCGCGGTCCTGGCCCTTGTCCACGGGCAGGATGCGCCCGCCCTCGGCCCCGGCGCGGAAAACGCCGAGAATGCGCACCGGGTTCGAGCCGATCTTGCGGATCAGCCGCGCCTCGTAGGCGTTCTCGTTGCCGATGCGCGACAGCTTGCCCAGGATACGGTCACCGGCACCCAGCGCCGGGTCGCTCTGGCGCAGCACCATGCGGATCACGGGCTCGGGGCCCTCGCCCTGCCACTCCAGCGGACGCGCCGTCAGGTCGCCGTCCTCGTCGGGGCCTGTCACCTGCAGCACCGAGACCGGCGGCAGGCTGTCTGCATCGCGATAGGTCTTCTTGCGCTTTTCCAGGTGGCCCTCGTCCTCGAGCTCCTTCAGCAGGCGCTTGAGGTCGATCCGGGCCGCGCCCTTGATGCCGAAGGCCTTGGCGATGTCGCGTTTGGCCGATTGGGTGGGATTCGCAGCGATCCAGTCGAGGATCTCCTGCTTGGAGGGGAGCTGTGCCATATCCGCGATGTATCACGGGCCGCCTGCGCCGTCATCGCGAAATCGGCAGCGTGGTTGCGCGTCACGGTCGCATGCCTCCGGCGGGGATATTTGGGGCCAGATGAGAGAGCCGGCGTGCTCCCCTGTCATCTGGCCGTAAATATCCCGGGGAAGGGGCCGAAGGCACCGGGGGCAGGGCCCCCGCCCGCTCAGATCTGCAATGCCATTTCCTGGTGGGGTACGCCCTCGTCGTCATAGACCGGGCCGGAAGGGACGAAGCCGAGACGCGCATAGAAGCCCGCCGCGCGCAGCTGGGCGCCCAGCAGGATGCGGTTTCGGCCCAGGGCCTGCAGGCGGGCGATGCCCTCCTGCACGATCGCCGCGCCGAGGCCGGTGCCGCGGGCCTCGCGCACCACGCAGATGCGCCCGATGCGGCCGGTCGCCACGTCCTCGAGGATCAGCCGCGCGGTGCCGAGCGCGACGCCGCCCTGG
The DNA here is from genome assembly GCF_056270665.1 of Pseudooceanicola sp. DL12. Taxonomy (NCBI): domain Bacteria; kingdom Pseudomonadati; phylum Pseudomonadota; class Alphaproteobacteria; order Rhodobacterales; family Paracoccaceae; genus Pseudooceanicola; species Pseudooceanicola sp. DL12. The sequence goes on along the minus strand of NZ_CM149884.1, from coordinate 3,932,858 downwards.
CTGGCCAGCAGGTGGATCGCGCCATCGTCCAGCGCGTCGTATTCCTCGGCCTCGGAAAATCCCTGTTCCTCGACGAAGACCTCGTGGCGGAGCGCGAAGCAGGTCGAGGGATCGGCGACCGCCTCGATGATCCAGTCGCTCACGCGAAGTAGTCCGCGAGCACCCGGGCATAGATCGCCTTGAGCTGGGTGATCTGTTCCACCGGTACGCATTCGTCGACCTGGTGCATGGTCTTGCCCACCAGGCCCAGTTCCACCACCGGGCAGATGTCCTTGACGAAGCGTGCATCCGAGGTGCCGCCCGAGGTGGACATCTCGGGTGTCACGCCGGTTTCGGCCTCGACCGCGCGGACGATCATGGCAGAGAAGTCGCCCGGCGGGGTCAGGAAACTCTCGCCGCTGATCTTCACCTCGGTCTCGATCACCACGTCGAACATCCGGCTGACGTCCTGTGCCTCGCGTTTCAGCCAGGTCGAGAGCTCGGCGCCGGTATGGGCATCGTTGAAGCGGATGTTCACCGCCGCGCGGCACTGGGCCGGGATCACGTTGGTGGCGGTATTGCCGGTGTCGAACTGCACCACGGCCAGCGTCGAGGCATCGAAATGGTCGGTGCCGGTGTCGAGCTCGGCGCTGGCCAGCCGGTCGATCAGCCGTGCCATGGCGGGCAGCGGATTTTTCGCGCGATGCGGATAGGCGGAATGCCCCTGCACCCCGGTCGCCGTGAACCAGGCCGTCATAGAGCCGCGCCGGCCGATCTTGATCATTTCGCCCATGGTGTCGGGGCAGGTGGGTTCGCCCACGATGCAGGCGCTCATGGTTTCGCCCTCTGCCGCCATCCAGTCGAGCAGGGCCACGGTGCCGTCGGTGGCATCGCCCTCCTCGTCGCCGGTCAGCGCCAGCACCAGCGCGCCCTCGGGCGGGGTGGTCCGGACGAAGTCGATGGCCGCCGCGACAAAGGCCGCCACGCCGGATTTCATGTCGGTGGCGCCACGGCCCCAGAGGATGCCGTCCTTCACCGCGCCGCCGAAGGGATCGACCGTCCAGGCCGCGGTATCGCCCACGGGCACCACATCGGTATGGCCGTTGAAGCCGAAGCTTTTCGCGGCGCCCTTTTCGCCCCAGCGGGCAAAGAGGTTGCTGATCCCGCCACGCTCGACGCGGGTGCAGGTGAAGCCCGCGGCGCTCAGCCGGTCCTCCAGCAGGGTGAGCGCGCCGCCTTCCTCGGGGGTCACCGAGGGGCAGCGGATCAGCTCTGCGGTCAGTTCGACGGGATCGACGGGCGCATGGGGGGCGGAGGCGGGCATGGGGAGACATCCTGCGGCAGAAGGTTTGCCGCATGGCTAGCCTGTTTCGCCGCCAGTGCAAAGGGGGGAGCCAAGGGGGCGCTGAAGGGGGCAGGCACGCCCGCGCCTGCGGTGGGTCAGTTGGGGCGGCGCTTCTCGGCCTCGGCGCGGCCCTCGGGGGCATCGAAGAAGGGCGTCATCTGCGCCACGATCACCGAGTTCTCGTCGAGCGCCCGGGCCATCAGGCCGCGCTCCTCGTCCGAGATGTCGTGGCCCTCGGCCAGGCGCTCGTCGAGGGTGCCGTAGCCCGAGACATCCAGCGGCGCCAGGTCGGCCTGCTTCAGGATCGCCACCGTCTCGCGCACGGCCTCGGCCTCGTCCACGCCGGAGGCATAGCACATCAGCGCCGCGCCGGTGCTGCCCTCGGGCAGGCCATCGCCGGATTTGCGGCCCACCTCGACCAGCAGGGTAAAGACCTGCTGACGCTTGGGCTTCTTTTCCTTTTTCACGGGCTTTTCCGGGCTGTCGGCGGACATCTGGCAATCCTTTCGGCTTTGCGCGGGGCTTCTCAGAATTGCGGCGCCAAGTAAAGCTTTCCTGCGTATTCCTGACGGGAAAATGCTGATAGCCTTCCCGTCAAAGGGGAATGGCCGCCGGAGAGCGGCGTTTCGGAAAATGGGTCGGAAAATGGGGGAGGGCCAGATGGCCAAGGACATCGTCATCCTGCTCGATGGCACGTCGAACCAGATCTCACGGAAACGCTCGAACGTGCTGCGGCTCTACGGCACGCTGGAGAAGGGACCGCACCAGGTGGTCTTCTACGATCCGGGCGTGGGCACATTCGGCACCGATGACCCATGGTCGCGGTTCCGCAGCTGGCGCAAGGAGAAGTGGGGCCAGGCCACGGGGGTCGGCCTCGACGAGAACGTGCTCGAGGCCTATCAGTTCCTCTGCACCCATTACGATCACGGCCGGAAGGGCGAGGACGGCACCCGCGACTGCGACCGCATCTGGCTCTTCGGGTTCAGCCGCGGGGCCTATTCGGCCCGCATGCTGGCGGGGTTCCTGCGGGCCTTCGGGCTGATCGCGCCGGAACAGATGAATCTGCTGAAATATGCCTGGCGCGCCTACAAGAGCATCGGCGAACCGGCCAGCGAGGGCGTCTGGGACGAGGGCGGCGAGGCCTTTGCGGAGATCCGCCTGCACGAGCGGGTGATGCAGCCGCTGAAGCCGCATATCCATTGCATGGCGATGTTCGATACCGTGGCCTCGGTGATCGAACCGGGGCGGCGCTGGTTCATGCCGCAGCTGCGCTCGCATGCCTTCACCAGCAACAATACCGCCGTGCGCCACCTGCGCCACGCGGTGTCGCTCGATGAACGGCGGCGGATGTTCCGGCCGCGGCTCTGGGGGCCCGAGCGCAAGTTCTGCCCCAACCTGTGGGACAGGCAGAGCGCCGTGGATCAGGACGTGCGCGAGGTCTGGTTTGCCGGGGTGCACGGGGATATCGGCGGCGGCTACCCGGAATCGGGCAGTGGCCTGGGCAAGCTGCCGCTCGACTGGATCATCGAGGAGACAAGGGCGCTGGGCCTGCGCTATCGCACCGCGACGGTGAACAAGCTGGTGAAGGGCGAGCGTGACGACGGCAAGCACGTGGCACCGGATCCGCTGGCCGCGATGCATGTCTCGCTGAAGGGGGCCTGGTGGGTGCTGGAATACCTGCCGAGCCGCAAGGTGAGGGGGCGCGAGTTCTGCGGCATCAACTTTCCGCTCGGCGCGCCGAGGGTGGTGCCCGAGGGGGCCGAGATCTCGCCCCATGTCTGGACGCGCCATGATGCCGACGAGAGCTATCGCCCGCCGAACCTGCCGCCCCGTCCCGCTGCTGCGCCTTCTGCCGCGCCTGCTGCGGGACCGGTGCCGGAAGAGACGCGCTCCACCGGCACCTGAGGGGCCTATTCGGCGGGCTCTGCCTGCCGCTCGATGAGCAGGTCCGCCGGGTCGGCATCCTGCCAGTCGAGGTCCTCCATGGCCGGCGCCGCGCCTGCAAGGCCGCCGGTCGCCGTGCCGCCCGCGATGGCTGTCCCGGCGTCGACCTCGGCCCATTGCATCTTCATGTCGTGCGATTGCAGGCCGGAATAGCTGCCGGCGGTATAGAGCAGAACCGGCTCGGACAGCCCCTCGAAACGCCCGAGCAGGTAGGCGCCATAGGGGATGGACAGGGTGCTGTCGGTCCACAGCAGCCGCCCGACGATCCGCTTGCCCGGAGGGGTGACCACGGGCAGCGTGACCGAGACGGCCTCGGTGGTGCTGCTGCCATCGCTCCAGGTCATGTCGGTCGAGACGCTGGTGCTGAGCGACACCTTTCCTTCTGCCACGAAGGGCACGCCGGCCTTGCCCGAGACAGTGCCGGTGATCGAGATCCCGAGCTTGAAGGTGAAGGAATGGGTGATGGTCTTTGAATAGGTCAGCGTCATGCTCGACTGCTGCCGGACCGAGGTCTCGTTGTCCGCCGTCTGAGAGGCTGCGTACTTCGGCGTGCCTGTCATCTGGAAATGGCCCGGCTTCAGGTCGTAGTCGAGCGCAAGCACGTCCTCCGAGGCGAACTTGCCGGTTTTGCTGAGCGGTGTCAGCAGCTTGTCGGTTATTTTGCTGTCGAAGAGCGTTGCGCCATGGCCGCCCCCGGGGTGTTCCACCACGAGGCGGCCGTCATCGCAGATCCGGGCCTGCGCCGGCGCATCCTGGGCCCCCGGCGCCTTGTAGCTGCGCGCCGACCAGACGGGATGGCCGCCCTGGGCATAGATGACGAAGTTCCTGTCGTCCTGCATCACCGCTTCGTAGACGCCAAGGGGCGGGTTTTCCTTGTCGTCCCGCTTGGCATTTATGATCCAGGACCAAAGGTGGGTGTTGGTCTGATCGAAATCGAGATCCGCGGCCTTCTTGGTGCCGCAGGCCATCACGCCGTTCATGAAGGCCCCCCGGTAGACGACGAAATTGCCGTCTGATTGCATTGTCGCGTAGAACCCGCCGTTGGGAGAGACGAGGAATTCGCCGACCTGCAGCTTTTCGTTCTCTCTCAGAACATCTTCCCCATGTGCCATGTTCACCTCCTGTTGCCGTGTGGATGGGCCCGGATCCCCTCCGGTTCTCTGCCGGGGGGCGGGCTGGCAGAGGCCTGACCGCAGAGTCTTTGCGAAATGTTAGAAAACGGTACTTTTCAGGCGGGAATGCAATCTAAGGTTTATTTTTGTGCTGGAGTTGCGCTGGGTTTGAACGGGCCGCGTGCTGCCCCGGCGCGAAGGAAAACGCCCGCGGCACGGGGCCACGGGCGTCTGTCTCTTGTCTGCTGTCGGCCCTCGGGCCCTGGGGGGCTACCGGAACAATCGGCTCAGCGCGATCAGCAGGCAGGCGCCGAGGATGCCCACGGCGAGCTGTCCGAAGGTGCCGATCAGCGTGCTGCCCACGATGGCCACGGCGATGAAATTGCCCAGGACGGCGCCCAGGATGCCGATGATGATGTTCAGGATCAGGCCGTTGTTCGCCTTCATGATCATCCCGGCGATCCAGCCGGCGAATCCGCCGACGATGATGGCTCCAAGCCAGCTCAACCCGATCATGTCTCTCTTCCTTTCCGGATACGGCCCTGTCGCGGGCCCTGTTTGAAAGGTTAACAGAAAAGGGGCGCGACAGGTTCCATCCCCGTCGCGCCCCCGGCATTCTGTCGGTCGCTGTGGCGGATCAGTCGCGCAGCAGCTCGTTCACGCCGGTCTTGGAGCGGGTGCGCTCGTCCACGCGCTTCACGATGACCGCGCAGTAGAGGTTCACGCCGTTCTTCGAGGGCATGGTGCCCGCGACGACCACGGAGTAGGGCGGCACTTCGCCGTAGGACACCGTGCCGGTCTCGCGGTCGACGATCTTGGTCGACTGGCCCAGGAAGACGCCCATGCCCAGCACCGAGCCCTCGCGGACGATCACGCCCTCGGCCACCTCGGAACGGGCACCGATGAAGCAGTTGTCCTCGATGATGACGGGGCCGGCCTGCAGGGGCTCGAGCACGCCGCCGATGCCGGCGCCGCCCGAGATGTGGCAGTTCTTGCCGATCTGCGCGCAGGAGCCGACGGTGGCCCAGGTATCGACCATGGTGCCGCTGTCGACATAGGCGCCCAGGTTCACGAACGACGGCATCAGCACCGCACCGGGCGCGATATAGGCGCTCTTGCGGACAACGCAGTTCGGCACGGCGCGGAAGCCCGCGGCCTTCCACTGCTCGTCGCCCCAGCCCTTGAACTTGCTGTCGACCTTGTCCCACCAGCCGGCGCCCTGCGGGCCGCCTTCGTGCTGTTCCATGTCCTTGATGCGGAAGCCCAGCAGAACGGCCTTCTTGGCCCACTGGTTGACCGTCCAGTTGCCATCCGCGCCCTTCTCGGCCACGCGCAGTTCGCCACTGTCCAGCGCGTTAAGCGTGGCCTCGATGGCGTCGCGGGTTTCACCGGTGGTGGCGGGGGTGATCGTGTCGCGCGCCTCCCAGGCGGCTTCGATGGCGGTTTCCAGTGCGGCGTTCGACATATGGGTCTCCTGAAATGGGGTCCTGACGGCAGGGTCTCTGGCCCTATAAAGCCTGTCGTGCCCTGCTGCAATCATGCCCGGCCGGGCCCGGCGGGGGGGCCGGACTGTCCGGCGCGCGACAGCCGGGTGCAAATCGCATGGCACCACCCTCCGCCGCGCGCTATCAAGGGCGCAAGCTCAAAGGACATTTCATGACAAGAGACACGCGCCATTCCGCCTTTCGCGACGCCCAGTCCGACATAGAGAGCACCCATCGCCTGCCCGATACGCCGCAGACGCGCTCGCCTTCCTACCGGCTCTCCTTCGTCGACGATGACTTCATGGGCCGCGACGAGCTGCGCCCGGTGCGGCTGCAGCTCGAGCTGCTGAAGCCGCAGCTGATGCTGGACGAGGCCGGGATCGAGAGCACGGTGGTGATCTTCGGCGGCGCGCGCATCCCCGAGCCCGGGCACGAGGAGCAGGCCAGCGGCATGGCGCACCTGGCGCATTTCTACACCGAGGCGCGCCATTTCGCCCGCATGGTGACCGAGAAGTCGCTGGCGCTGGGCGGCAATCAGTTCGTGGTCACCACGGGCGGGGGCCCCGGGGTGATGGAGGCCGGCAACCGCGGCGCCGCCGATGCCGGCGGGCGTTCGGTGGGCCTGTCGATCGTTCTGCCGCACGAGCAGGTGCCCAACCGCTATGTCACGCCCGAGCTCACCTTCAACTTCCACTACTTCGCCATCCGCAAGATGCATTTCCTCATGCGGGCCAAGGCGATCGTGGTCTTTCCCGGCGGCTTCGGCACCCTCGACGAGACCTTCGAGGCGATCACTCTGATCCAGACCGGCCGGATGGACCAGGTGCCGATCCTGCTCTTCGGGCGGGCCTTCTGGGAAAGCGTCATCAACTTCGACGCCCTGGTCGCCGCCGGCACGATCTCCGAGGAGGACCTGAAGCTCTTCCGCTTTGTCGAGACCGCCGCCGACGCGATGGAGGCGATGGAGAACTGGCCCGCGGCCGGTACGCGGCGGGGCAAGATCCCGGGGCGCAAGTGAGCACCCCGGCCGACATCCACGCGGCGCCGCAGTCCGAGCTGAAATCCTGGGCGCAGATCGTCGTGCTGTTTCTCACCGGCCTCGGCGGCGCGGCGCAGTTCGGCAAGATCTCCCTGCTGTTCCCGGCCTGGGCCGCGGCCTATCCGCAGGCCGGCGCCTCGCTCGGCTTCCTGCTCTCGGTGATCTCGCTCATGGGCGTGGTGCTGGGGCTGGTCGCGGGCATGATGGTGGCGCGGGTGGGCTTTCGTCGCATGCTGATCGCGGCGCTGATCCTGGGCGCCGGGCTCTCGGTGCTGGAATCGCTGCTGCCGCCGCTGCCCGTCATGCTCGGCCTGCGCGGGATCGAGGGGCTGTCGCACCTGGCTATCGTGGTGGCCGCGCCGACGCTGATGGCCGAGATCGCCAGCGACCGCTCGCGCCCCGTCGCCATGACCCTCTGGTCCACCTACTTCGGCATGGCCTTTGCCATCTACGCCCAGATCGGGCCGCCGCTGCTGGCCGCGGGCGGGCTGCCGCTGGTGCTGCTCAGCCACGCGGGCTACCTCGTGGTGATGGCGGCGCTGCTGCTGGCCCTGCTGCCCGACGACCGCCGGCTGCCGCATTTCGCCAGCGCGCGCGAGGGCGCCATGCCCGGCCTGCGCCTGATCCTGCGACAGCACCGCGCGGCCTATGCCTCGCCCTTCATCGCCGCGCCGGGCCTCGGCTTCTTCTGCTATGCGCTGACCTTCGTGGCGGTGCTCACCGTGATCCCGCCCTACCTGCCCGAGGAGAGCCGCGAGGCGTTGCTGACGCTGCTGCCGGTGGCGGGGATCCTGTCGTCGCTGGTGCTGGCCAGCCTGCTGCTGCGCTTCATCCCGGCGGTCTACGTGGTGGTCACGGGCTTTGCCTGCGGGCTGGTGGCGGCCGTCATCATGGCGGTCTTCCCGGGGGGCGCCTGGCCGCCGGTGCTGTTGCTGCTCTCGCTCGGGCTGGTGCAGGGGGGCAGCTTTGCCTCGGTGCCGCAGGTCAACCGCCTGCCGGGCGACCGGGCGCTGTCGAACGGCGTGCTGGCGCAGATGGGCAACCTTGGCAACCTTCTGGGCACGCCGGTGCTGCTGGCGATGACCGGGGCGATGGGGGGCACCGGCCTGGTGATCTTCGTGCTGGTGGCCTATGGCGCCGGCATTGCCATCCACCTGACCACGGCGCGGATGCGCGCGCGGCTGGGCCCGCAGTAAGGGGCCGCAGCAGGGCGCGCGCCGCTCAGGCGGCGGCGCTGTCGCGGCCCGCCTTGGTGCTGTTCTTGCCCGTGGGCTTGCTCGTGGCCTTGCTCGTGGCCTTGCCCGTCGGCTGTCCGCCGGCCGCCGCGGCGAAATCTTCCAGCAGCGGCTTGTCGTTGCGGGCGTGACGCTCGGCCAGCTTGCGGCCGACGCTGCCCTTGATCAGCATTCGTGCGGGGGCGAGCGGGTCGAGCCCGTTCATCAGCTCGGGAAAAAGCGCGGTGATCTCGGCCAGCTGCGCCGCGGGCATCATCTTGCGCGCCATCGGGCCGGGCAGCAGGGTTTCCACCGGCGCGCCCTCGGCCAGGATCACCTCGTGCTCTTCGCAGAGCAGGTGATAGTAATCCACCGCCGCACCCTCGTGGTCAACCGTGATGCCGGGCACGCCCACCAGGTGCTTGGCCGCCACCAGCGCCTCCGGGGCGTCACACATGCGTTCCACGATCCGCGACCGCACCAGCAGCCGGTGCTGGGGCGAAACCAGCAGGTCGCGCCGCGGCAAGCCGCCGCCAAGCGCTCCGGCCGCGATGCGGATCGGCACCAGCTTGGGGTTCGCCGAGAGCTGGCGCGGGGTCAGCACGCGGTGCCCGATCCAGCGGATGCCGGCGGTGCCTCCGCTGGCGGTCAGCACATGGTCGCCCTCTTCCAGCGCCTCGATCGGGCGGGGCCCGTCGGGGGTGTCGATCAGCGTGCCGGCGTTGATGCAGATCGTGTCGAGCTGCATGCTCTGATAGTCGCGGTTGCTGTGATTCACATAGGTCAGGTGGGTGCCGGGGGGCGGTGTCTCGCCATCGAAGGTATAGCCGATCACATGCGGCTGGCCGTCCACCCGCGCCGAGACGGCGACCATCGTGTAGATATGGCCCTGGTCATCGACCACCTGCACCTCGAACTCGTCCTCGAGGACGGTGCCGGGGGAATAGGTGGTGCCGTTGATCGTCAGGCTCTGGTCCAGGCGGGTCAGCGTGTTGTCGTCCGACATCGTGCCGTCGGTGGTGTTGGTCAGGTCGATCGTCGAGCTGCCGGTGTAGGTAAAGCTGGCGTTGTGGCCGGTCCATTCGGTGTAATCCTGCCAGGACTGCCCTGTCAGCGATCCGGCATTGCCATAGAGGACATATTCCTGGCTGCCGGAATCCACGTTGTGGAACTGGAAATCCTGTCCGTCGATCAGGGTCAGGGAATAGGAGGTCATCGCGCGCGCCGCATCCATCGTTGCCGGGGATCAATCGGCCATGAATGCGCTGTGAAGATGAACGCCATCTTTAATGCGGGCCATCTTGGCCCTTGCGGAGCGGGGGCGGGCAGGGGGCGGGCGTCCCGGACGGCCATGAAAAAGGGCGCCGCATCGCGGGATGCGGCGCCCTCCGGTGCGTGACACAGGGCCTCGCTGGTCAGGCCATGCCCGTCAGGCGGACAGGCATCAGGCGGACAGGCATCAGGCGGACAGGCATCAGACGGACATGCAGATGTACTTCAGCTCGAGGAAGTCCTCGATGCCGTGGTGGCTGCCCTCGCGACCCAGCCCCGATTGCTTGACCCCGCCGAAGGGCGCGACCTCGGTCGAGATGATGCCGGTGTTCACGCCGACGATGCCGTATTCCAGCGCCTCGGCCACCTTGTAGACCCGGCTCAGGTCGCGGGCATAGAAATAGGACGCCAGCCCGAAGATCGTGTCGTTGGCCAGCTCGATCACCTCGTCCTCGTCGACGAAGCGGAAGAGCGGCGCCACCGGTCCGAAGGTCTCCTCCTCGGCAAAGAGCATGTCGCGCGCGGCGCCGGTGATGATCGTCGGCTCGTAGAAGGTGCCGCCCAGGTCGTGCGGCGCACCGCCGAGGATCACCCGCGCGCCCTTTTCCGAGGCATCGACGATATGCTCCTTCACCTTCTCCACCGCCTTTTCCGAGATCAGCGGGCCGAAATCGGTGCCCGCCTCCAGGCCGTCGCCCACCTTCATCTCGGCCACCCGTTCCGCCAGGCGTGCGGCGAAACGGTCATAGATGCCGTCCTGCACGTAGATCCGGTTGGCGCAGACGCAGGTCTGGCCGTTGTTGCGGAACTTGCACAGGATCGCGCCCTCGACCGCATCTTCCAGGTTGGCGTCGTCAAAGACGATGAAGGGCGCATTGCCGCCCAGCTCCATCGAGCATTTCATCACCTGGTCGGCGGCCTGGGCCAGCAGGATGCGCCCCACGCCGGTCGAGCCGGTGAAGGTCAGCTTGCGCACCTTGGGGTTCTCGCAGAATTCCTTGCCGATGCCCGAGCTGTCCGAGGAGGGCACGATCGAGAAGACCCCCTTGGGGATGCCCGCGCGTTCCGCCAGCACGCCCATGACCAGCGCCGAGAGCGGTGTTTCCGAGGCCGGGCGCCCGACAAAGGCACAGCCCGCCGCCAGCGCCGGCGCGGCCTTGCGGGTGATCATCGCATTGGGGAAATTCCACGGCGTGATCGAGCCCACGACGCCAATGGGCTGCTTGATCACGGTGATCCGCTTGTCGCGCTGATGGCCGGGGATCGTCTCGCCGTAGACGCGCTTGGCCTCCTCGGCGAAGAACTCGATGAAGCTGGCGCCATAGGCGATCTCGCCCTTGGCCTCGGCCAGTGGCTTGCCCTGTTCGGCGGTCAGGATGGCGCCCAGGTCGTCCTGGTTCTCCATCATCAGGTCGAACCAGCGGCGCAGCACGGCGGCGCGCTCCTTGCCGGTCCACTTCGCCCATTCCTTCTGGGCGTCATGGGCCAGGTCGATGGCCCGGGCCACCTGGGCCCGGCTCAGGTCGGCCACGTTGGCGATCACGTCGCCGCGTGCCGGGTTCGTCACCTCGAAGGTGCCCTCGTCGCCCTCGACCCAGTCGCCGGCGACATAGGCGGCTTCGACCAGCAGGCTGGGATCCTTCAGGATCGATTTCAGGTTCGTCGTGCTGTCCAGCATCGTCTCACTCCCTTTCGTATGTGAGTCTCCGCGCAAAGGTAGCACGCGGAGGGCATGTCTCAATTTCGCGGTGACCACCGGCGCCTGCATCGCGCCCCCGCATCAGCTCCCGTACAGGTCCTGCCAGCAGGGGAAGGGGTCGTTGACGGCGGCGCTGGCCGCATGGACGCCGCGCGCGATGGCCCGCGCCATCACCACCGCCGCCACGTGACAGATCGTCACCATGTCCTCGGCCGGGGCGGCCAGCGGCCTTGCCCCGGTGGCCGCGGCAAAGATCAGGTCGCCGTCACCCGGCGTGTGGCTGGGCACCAGCGCCCGGGCAAAGCCGTCATGCGCCGTGGTCGCCATGCGGGTGCATTGCGACTGGTCCAGCGCGGCATCGGTGGCCACGATGCCGATGGTGGTATTGGCATTGGTCGCCATGCGCTCCATCACCGCCAGCTTGGTCAGCGGCACATGCGGATCGGGAAAGCGGTCGGGCAGGCCGGCGCCGCCGAACTCGCCGTCGACCTCGTAGGGCGCGGCCCAGAAGTGCCTGCCGCCATCCACCGTGGCCGTGCCCATGGCGTTGACCGCCACGATGGCCGCCACGGTATGCCCCGAGGGCAGCACCACCGAGGCGGTGCCGAGGCCGCCCTTCAGCCCGGCACAATTCGCGCCGGTGCCGGCGCCCGCGGTGCCGATCTCCACCTCTTCGCTCAGCGCCGCGTAGGCCTGCCGTCCCAGCGCCTTGTAGGGGTTCTCGGTCCAGCTCTTGTCGCCGCCGTTGATCAGGTCGAAGAGGATCGCGCCCGGCACGATGGGCACCCGCACCGGCCCGGCCTGAAACCCGCGACCCGCTTCGCGCAGGGCATCGGCCACGCCGCCCGCGGCATCGAGGCCAAAGGCCGAGCCGCCCGAGAGCACCAGCGCATCCACCTCCTGCACCGTCCGGTCCGGGGCGAGCAGGTCGGTCTCTCGCGTGCCGGGCCCGCCGCCCATCACCATGACGCCGGCGGTAAAGGGCTTGTCGGCGCTCAGCACCGTCACCCCGGTCTTGATCGCCGGATCGCTGGATTGCCCGACCAGCAGCCCCTCCACATCGGTGATCGCGTTACGGGGGCCGGGGCGCCAGGCTTGCTCTGTCATCGTCTGTCCTTTGCATTTCGCGCGCCCGGGCCCGCTTTCCGGGCCGGTCGCGCGGCGGCATCTTGCCAGAACGCGCCGGATCGGCAAGATGACAGGTGGCCCGGGCGATGGCGTCGCACCCCGGCTGCCTGCGCCGCTCTCCGGCACGCGCAGCGGGCGGGCCCTATCCAGTCCTGAACGCCGGGACCTCCTGATCGAGGTTCATATGACCGACAGACCTGCCTTTCACCCCGTCCACAATGGCGACAAGGTCGCGCTGCCCTTCTCCGCGGCCGAATACGACCAGCGCCTGAAACTGCTGCGCGAGGCGATGGATCACGCCAATTGCGCCGTGGTCGTGCTCACGTCGATGCAGAACATCGCCTATTATTCGGGCTTCCTCTACTGCAGCTTCGGGCGGCCCTATGCCCTTGTCGTCACCGACGAGGCTTGCGTCACCATCAGCGCCGGCATCGACGCCGGCCAGCCCTGGCGCCGCTGTCATGGCGACAGCCTCACCTATACCGACTGGGCGCGCGACAACTTCTGGCGCGCCGTGGCCCATGTGGCGGGCACGCAGCGCGTGGTGGGCTACGAGGGCGATCACCTGACCCTGCAACAACGCGACCGGATGGAGGAGCACCTCTCGCCGCTGGCCATGGTCGATATCGCCCCCGCCACCATGCGCCAGCGCATGTTCAAGTCGCCGGCCGAGATCGCCCTGATCCGTGCCGGCGCCGCCGTGGCCGACGTGGGCGGCTATGCCATCCGCGAGGCGATCCGCGAGGGCACGCGCGAGATCGACGTGGCCATGGCCGGGCGCGACGCCATGGAGCTGGAGATCGCGAAGCGCTTCCCCGATGCGGAATACCGCGACACCTGGGTCTGGTTCCAGTCTGGGCTGAACACCGACGGCGCCCACAACCCGGTGACATCGCGGGCATTGCAGCCGGGCGACATCCTCTCGCTCAACACCTTTCCGATGATCTCGGGCTATTACACCGCGCTGGAACGCACGCTGTTTCTCGGCGCGCCGGATGCGGCCTCGCTCGCCGTCTGGCAGGCCAATGTAGAGGCCCATGAATACGGCATGTCGCTGCTGAAGCCCGGCGCCTCCTGCGCCGAGATCACCAACAAGATCAACGCCTTCCTTGCCGAGCGGGACCTGCTGCAATACCGCACCTTCGGCTATGGCCACAGTTTCGGCGTGCTATCGCATTACTACGGGCGCGAGGCCGGGCTGGAGCTGCGCGAGGACATCGACACGGTGCTGGCGCCGGGCATGGTGATCTCGATGGAGCCGATGCTGACCCTGCCGCAGGGCACCCCCGGCGCCGGCGGCTACCGCGAGCACGACATCCTGCTGATCTCCGAGGAGGGCGCCGAGGACATCACCGGCTATCCCTACGGGCCGGCGCACAACATCCTGTGACAGCGCAAAGGGGCCGGATTTCTCCGGCCCCTCTCGATCCGACATGCCGGCTCCTCTTCGCCGGAGCGCCCCGCGCGGGGGACAGGAGAGCACGGTGCGCGCTCCGGCGGCCAGCCGCATGTCGGAAGCCCCGTCAGGTTGGGACACCCCCGGGGTTTTCCGTTCGTCCGGGGTTAGCGGCCGTAGTCGCCCAGGCCCTTCAGGTCCATGGATCGGATCATCCCGAGCATGGTCTCGACCTCGCCGCCCTCGGCCTGGATCAGCACGTGGTTGGCCACCACGCCCTGCACGCTGCCGCCCTCGTCATCGACCATGAACTTCTCGCGGCCGACCCGCTCGATCTTCTGGCCCAGCATCGCGGCACTGCCGACCATGGCGCCCAGGCTGCTGACCATCGGGTTGTCGGCGATCAGGGTGATCGTGATGTCATCCTCGGGGCCCTGATAGGTCGCCTCGGCCCCGGTGCCGCCGCCCATCATCATCATGCCGGCCGCCATCTCGGTGCTGACCGTGCGGGTCCAGCCCTCGGGCGCCTCGGGCAGCCAGGCCACCAGCGCGTCGGCCTGGGCCGCCATCATCTGCTGCCGTGCCATCTCCAGCTCGTCGAGCGCATAGCCCACATCGCCTTCCTCCCAGGCCGCGCGGGCGTTCTCCAGGGCATCGGTCACCTCGTCGGCCTGCGCCGGTGTCATCATCGTCAGGCCCGCCACGAGACCAAGGGCAAGGCCGGCTGCCGGAAAGGCGCCGAAAATGGGCAAATCATTCAATCGCATCGTCAATATCCCTGCATCTGTAATCTGAAACGCCGAAGCCGCCCGGCGCCTACGCGGCAGGGTGCGGTTTTTTCCCGGGCGGCCAAGTCAGGGAAACCTGACCTGCGCCCGCCGGCCCTGTTCACGCCCTGCCATCCGCGTTAGCCTGCCGCCGATACCGCCCCCGCCCACCACGGGGCCTACAGGACCAAACCCGCGTGACCGCCCTCATCCGCCTTGCCGCGCCGCTCTTCCTGGCGCTGATGTCGCTCTGGCTCGCCGCCAGTGCCTGGGCCCGGCGTCGGCGCCGCCAGGCGCTCGAGCAGCAGTGGCGCGACGAGGGGCAGGAGGGCGATCTCGACTATTACGTCGAGCGCGGATTGCAGGATTACGATGCCGCCCTGGGGCGAAAACTGAAAATTCTCACCTATATCCTGCCTGTGGCCATCGCGGCCTTTGTCCTCTACGCCGTGCTATACATGTAAGGAGACCCGGCGCATGCGCTATGTGAAATGGACCCTCTGGACGCTGCTTGCCGTCATCGCCGCGGGGTTCCTGTTCTACACCCTGCCAAGGCACGACATCGTGCGGATCACCGACACGCTGGAACGCCGCGTCGATTACACCGGTCGCAGCAACGACTGGTTCTGGGCCAACCCGCCCGCCAAGGACAGCCCGAACCAGACCCGCGACATCTACTTCATCCAGTCGATCGAGGACGACGGCGACGCGATGATGTACCGCAACGAGGACACCGGCTGGGGCTGGCCGCCCTATTTCAAGTTCGACAGCTCCACCATCCAGACCGAGGCCTCGGACCTGACGTCGAGCGCGCAGGATCCGCAATGGGTTCTGGTCACCCGCTACGGCATCCGCTCCGAGCTCTTCTCGATCTATCCCAACGTGCTCAAGCTGAAGCCGGTGGCCAGCCCCGACGTGCGGGTCATCCCCTGGGCCTCGATCATCATCCTGGTGGTTCTGGCGGCGATCTTCTGGGCGGTGCGGGTGCGCTGGATCCGCTTCCGCGCGAAAAAGCTCGATCCCGTCTTCGACGAGGTCGGCGACAGCCTCGACGAGGGCCGCAGCAAGGTCTCGGGCTGGTTCTCGAAGAAATAGGCGCGCCCCCGCAGCGCAACGCGGCGTGGCGGCATTCCGCCGCGCCCCGCCCCGCCGGCCTCTCCGGGGGAAACCTTCCGGCCCCCTGATGCGTTGTCTTCTCGTTCCACGCGACGGAGCCG
Organism: Pseudooceanicola sp. DL12; assembly: GCF_056270665.1. Lineage (NCBI taxonomy): Bacteria > Pseudomonadati > Pseudomonadota > Alphaproteobacteria > Rhodobacterales > Paracoccaceae > Pseudooceanicola > Pseudooceanicola sp. DL12. The sequence goes on along the minus strand of NZ_CM149884.1, from coordinate 3,917,262 downwards.
CATCATCGGAGGGCCGGGAATGGCCAGGCTTGCAGCAAGTGACCAGACGACACAGACATCCGGCGCAGGGGGCATCGGCCCCGTCACCGTGATCGCCAACGAGAAATCCGGCACCAATGCCCGCGACAGCCAGGCGATCCGCCGCGCCATGGAGGTCTTCGAGGGCAGCGCCGAAGCGGTCACCCTCGTGCACTGGTCCCCCGAGGACGACCTGAACGCCCTGATCGACCGCGCCGAGGCCCAAGGCGCCCGCCTGATCATAGCCGCCGGCGGCGACGGCACCGTGATGGCGGTGGCCGGGGCCATGGTCGGCCGCGACAGTGCCATGGGCGTGCTGCCACTGGGCACCTTCAACTATTTCTCCCGCGGGCTGGGCCTCTCCGAGGATCCCGCCGAGGCCGCTCGCGCCCTGCTCGCGGGCCGGCCCCGCGCCATCGCCGTGGCCAGCGTCAACGGCCAGGTCTTTCTCAACAACGCCAGCCTCGGGATCTATCCCGCGATCCTGAAGATGCGGGAATCGATCTATGCCCGCTGGGGCCGCTACCGCCTGATGGCGCATTGGTCGGTGATCAAGACCTTTCTGCGCTTCCAGCGGCCCATGCACCTGCGGCTGACCACCGGCGGCGTGCCGATGGACCGGCGCACGCCGCTCCTCTTCGTGGCGCGCTCGGCCTATCAGCTCGACAGCTTCGGCCTGAAGGGCGAGCGCGCGATCGAGAACGACGAGCTCGCCGTGCTGGTGGGCAAGGGCGAGACCCGGGCCGAGCTCTTCAAGCTGGCCTGGCGCCTGGTCACCCGCACCATGCAGGAGGGCCGCGATTACGAACTGATCTCGACCCGCGCGCTGCAGGTCGAAACCGGCCCGGGCAGGACGCTGGTCGCCTTCGACGGCGAGAAGCGCCGCGAGAGGAGCCCCTTCGAGTTCACCATGGAGAGCCGGCCGCTGCGCATCCTGCTTCCGCCCGAGAGCGCCGAGGCCCATGCCGGCGAACGCGATGCCGAGGGGCGCCTGACGGGGGGGGAGGAAGAACCGGCCCTGGCGGCGCGCACCCCCGTTCCCGAGGGCGTTCCCGAGGGCGTTCCCGAGGGCGTGGCCGGGGAGCGCCCGGCATGAGCGCCGAGGCCACCCCCGACATGTCGCCCGAACGCCCCGATGGCGGCCCGCGCGGCAGCACCCGCCGCATCCTGCACCTCTCCGACCTGCACTTCGGCCGCGCCCGCCCCGAGCTCGAGGAGCCGCTGCTGGCGGCCATCGCCCGCATCCATCCGGATCTCGTGGTGATCTCCGGCGATTTCACCCAGCGCGCCCGCCGCGGCCAGTTTGCCCGCGCCCGCGATTTCATCGACCGGATCGAGACCCGAACCGGGGCGCCGACGCTCTCGGTGCCGGGCAATCACGATACCCCGCTCGACAACCTCTGGCTGCGCTTTGCGCGGCCCTTCTCACGCTATCGCCGCTACATCGACCGCCGGCTCGAGCCGACCTGGGAGGACGAGGCCGTCGTCGTGGTGGGGGTGAACACGGTGAACCCCTATGCATGGCAGCAGGGCAAGTTCTCCTCGCACACGCTGAAGCGCGTCTGTGCCGCCTTCGAGGAAAACCCCGGCAAGCTGCATGTGGCGGTGTTGCACCACCCGCTCGAACACGGGCCCGATGTCGACAAGCGGCTGATGCGCGGCGCGGGGCAGGCGCTCTCCACCCTGGCCGGCTGCGGCGCCGACGTGGTGCTCTCGGGGCACCTGCACCGGGCGGGCGCCATGCCCTTCACCGCCGCGCCGGGCCTGCTCTTCGTGCAGGCCGGCACCGGCCTGTCGACCCGGATGCGCGGCGAGCAGAACAACTTCAACCTGATCGAGGGCTCGGTGGAACAGCTGCGCATCACCACCTGGCAGGCGGCATGCGACAAGCAGGGCGCGGAACGGTTCTCGCCGGTCTCGGCGGCCTTCTACCGCCGTGGCGGCCAGGACTGGGAACGCCCCGTGCCCAGCGGCCAGCCGCTGACCGAGGATCGCCCGCTCGCCCGCGCCGTCGACTGGCACCGGATGGAGAACGGGTAGGGGGCTCTGCCCCCGTCTCCTGCAGAGACTCCCCCGGGATATTTACGGCCAGATGACAAGGGAGCCCGGCGCTCTATCATCTGGCCATAAATATCCCCGCCGGAGGCTTCGGGACGCGCATGTGCGTCCCGAAATCGCACCGTCGCAATACCGACGCGATACCGACGTTGGAAACGGGCGTTTTCAACGGGTTACAGATATGCGGTTTCTGGAATTTCTGAGCCGGTTTCGCAGCCGGAAGAAAGGGCTCAGTACCCCACCCGGCTGACCATCCGCGACAGGTCTACGAGCTTCGGTCCAAGCTCCTCTTCCAGCCGTTCCTTCGGCAGCGAAAAGGCATAGCCGCCGAGGTTGAAGGCCAGCATCGGCGTGTCGGGCTGCTGGCTGCGATAGGGCACCGAAACCGCGTGGACGTCGCGCTGCCAGCCGCCGAAGTTGGCGTAAAAGCCTTTCTTCGCAATCTGTTCGCGGGCGTCCTCGATGCCTTCCAGCACCTCGTTCAGGCGCGGGCTGTCGGCATAGCGTTCGCGGATCCGCTCCATGATCTCGGCGCGTTCCCTGTCGGTGGTGCCGGCGATATAGGCGCGGCCCATGGCCGAGCGGGCCAGCGAGATGCGCGAGCCGACGTTGAGCTGCAGCGAGAGGATCCCCTCCGAGCGCGCGGCGGCGATGTAGGTCACCGCCATGTCGTCACGGCCGCCGAGCGCCACCAGCACCCCGTCGCCGCAATCGTCGGCCAGCTTCTGCATGTAAACCTGAGCGGTTTCACGCACTTGCATCCCGGCAAGGCAGGCATAGCCCAGCGAGAGCACGGGCACCCCCATGCGATAGCGCCCGGTGCCGTCGTCATAGACGAGGTAGCCGGCCTTGAGCAGCGTGAAGGTCAGGCGCGAGACGGTGGAATTGGGCAGGCCGGTGCGTTCGGCAAGCTCGGAATTGCCCAGGCCGGCCTTGTCCGAGGGGCGAAAGGCCCGCAGGATTTCAAGGCCGCGATACAGTGCCGTGACGAACTGGCGGTCGTTGTCGCCGCGTTCGGGCTCGAGGCCCATGTCCGTTGCTCTCTTCCGCACCTGTCTTCCCCCTGCTAGCGCCTCCGGCAGCTAACGACTGCTGCCGCAAGGGTCAAGCTGACCCGATGTCAGCCATCCTGCAATGCCTTCTCGGCGGCGCGCTTCGCCTCTTTTTCCGCCAAGGCCCGCCACATCACCTTGCCAGCTCCCGATTTCGGCAGGCTGTCGACGAATTCCACGGATTTCGGGCACTTATAGGCCGCCATCTCCCTGCGGCACCAGGCGATCACCTCGTCTTCGGTCACCTGCGCGCCGGGGCGGGGGACGGCCACGGCCTTGACGCTCTCGCCGCGGCGCGGGTCGGAGGTGCCGATGATGCAGACCTCCGACAGGGCCGGGTGGCGGTGCATCAGCGCCTCCACCTCGGCCGGCCAGACCTTGAAGCCGCTGGCGTTGATCATGCGCTTTACCCGGTCGACCATGAAGAAATAGCCGTCTTCGTCGTATTGCGCGATGTCCCCGGTGCGAAAGAAGGGCCGGCCGTCGATCTCGACAAAGGCCTCCTCGGTGGCCTGAGGGTTGCGCCAGTATCCACGAAAGACCTGCGGTGCATTCACCACGATCTCTCCCGGCTGATCCGGGCCAAGCTCGTCGCCGGTCTGCAGGTCGATCACCCGTGCATCGACGCCCATCACCGGGATGCCCAGGCATTGCGCCCGGGGCCGGTGCACCGGGTTGATATGGGTGCCGGCCATGGTCTCCGACAGGCCGTAGCCCTCGATATAATCGAGCCCGGTCAAGTCCTTGAGGCGTTCGGCCACCGCCTCGGGCATGGCGGCACCCCCGCCGCCGATGCCCTGCAGGCTGCTCAGGTCATAGCCCTCGAGGTCCGGCGTGTTCAGCAGGTCGATCGCCATGGTCGAGATCGATCGCCAGCGCGTGACACCGTGCCGTTCGATCAGACGGCAGGCGGCCTGCCGGTCCCAGCGGGTGAGGATCACCATCTCCTGGCCCAGCAGGATCGGGATCGCCATGGAGCTCTGCATGCCGGTCACGTGGAACAGCGGCAGCGACACCAGGTGCACCGCGTCCTCCTCCATCGAGGGGTTCCAGGCCGCGCCGCCGTGGATCGTGGCCTGCACGCTGGCATGGGTGTGCACACAGCCCTTTGGGTTGCCCGTGGTGCCCGAGGAATAGGGAATAACGGCCAGGTCCTCTGCGTCGGCCATGATCTCTCCGGGGCGGTGGCCCTCGGCCAGGGCCGCGCGGAAGGGTGTGACGCCCGGCCCCTCGGCCAGAACGTCGCTCAGGCCCTGCAGGCTCTCGGGCAGGGCGATCTCGTCCTCCGGATCGGCCATGTCGGCATAGGCGGCCACGACGATCTCGTCGAGCAGGCCCTCGCCCACCAGCGGCTGGATCAGGTGCAGCAGTTCCGACCCGCAGATCGCAACCCGTGCGCCGGTGTCCCGGGCTAGGTGCTGCAGCTCGGCGTGGCGGTTCATCGGGTTCACCGGGATCACCGCCGCATCGGCACGCAGGATGCCGTAGAAGGCGATCATGTATTGCGGCGCGTTCTGCATGTAGAGCAGCACGCGGTCGCCACGCGCCACCCCGCGGGCCTGCAGCCAGCCGGCGAGACGCTCCACCTGGTCGGCCATCTCGCCATAGCTCAGGGTGCGCCCGTGATAGCGGATCGCCACCTGCTCCGGCACGCGGGCGGCGGTGTCGATCAGGTTTCGCGCCACGGAATATGTCGGCAGGTCAATCTCTTGCGGCAGGCCCGGCGGCCAGTGTTTCAGGTGCAGATCGGGCATCACCACTTCATCCCAGGCATGTTTAGAGAGGCGGTGTTGCCGCCGTCCACCGGCAGCGCCTGCCCGGTGACATAGCTGGCGTCGTCGCTGGCCAGAAAGGCTATGGCGGCAGCGATCTCCTCCGGCCGCCCATAGCGGCGCAGCTCGCAGCGAGAGCCCAGCTTGTCCTCCTTGCCCTTGTCGCGGGCATAGTCGAAGACGGTCTTCGTCATGCCCGTTTCGATCAACCCGGGGCAGACGGCATTCACCCGCACGCCGGCCGCGCCCAGGTCGCAGGCCGCCGTCATGGTCAGGTTGATCACCCCGGCCTTCGAGGCGGAATAGGCATTGCCGCCCGCGCCCGATCGGATCCCCGCGACCGAGGCGGTATTGACCACCGCGCCGCTGCCCTGGCCCGCCATTACCCGGCCCACATGCTTCAGCACCTGTGCCAGGCCCATCAGGTTGACCCCCAGCACCCGCTGCCACTGTGCCATGTCCGTCTCGATGATCGAGGAGCGGTCGCAGATCACGCCGGCATTGTTGGCCAGCACGTCGATGCGGCCATAACGCGCGACAACCTCGCCCACCGCGGCCTCCACCTGTGCCTCGTCCGAGACGTCGCAGACCCGGATCATGTGATCGCCCTCGGGGCAGGCCGCGCGCAGCGCCTCCTCGCCCATGTCCATCAGGCAGACGCGCGCGCCCTCGGCGGCCAGACGGTGCGCGGTGGCCCGGCCGATGCCGCTGGCTGCGCCGGTGACAATGGCCACCTTTCCTTCGAATCTCTTCATGTCAGGCGGGCTCCCTGTCCCAGTAGGGCGCGCGCAGCTCGCGCTTCAGGATCTTGCCGATCTCGCTGCGGGGCAGGTCGTCGCGGAATTCCACCGCGCTGATCCGCTGCATCCGGCCAAGGCGCGCATTGGCCCAGTCCCGGATCTCCAGCGGGTCGGCGGCGCCATGGGGCACCACCAGTGCCAGCGGCGTCTCGCCCCAGTCGTCGCTTGGCACGGCGATCACCGCCACGTCGGCCACCTGCGGATGATGGCGCAGGGCATGTTCGAGGTCGGCGGCATAGATGTTGAACCCGCCCGAGATGATCATGTCCTTCTTGCGGTCGAGCAGGTGCAGGAAGCCCTCCGCGTCCAGCCGGCCCATGTCGCCGGTGCGGATGAAATCCTGGCCGTTTTCATCCTGCCAGATGACCTCGGCGGTTTTGTCGGGCTGGTTCAGATAGCCCGGCATCATCGAACCCGACCGCCCGACGATCTCGCCATAGCTGCCGGCGGGCAGTTCGCGGCCCGCCTCGTCGATCACCTTCAGCTGGCTGCCCTCGGGCACGATGCCGGCGCTGTCCCATTTGTCGGGATGGGCGGCACAGTCGAGCACGGTGGTCACGCCGCCCTCGGTCATGCCGTAGAATTCCACCAGGTTGCCGGGCCAGCGCTCCATCACCTGCGCAATCAGGATGCCGGGCAGCGGCGCAGAGGTGGAGAACTTGCAGCGATAGGGCGACAGGTCATAGCCGTCGAACTCCGGCGCCTTCATCAGCCGCATGTATTGCACCGGCACCAGCATGGCATGGGTCACCCGGTGCTGCTGCGACAGTTCCAGGAAGCGCGTGGTGTCGAATTTCGCCATGGAAACAACGCTGCTGCCATGGGCCAGGCCCGTCAGCGCGGCCACCAGCGTGGTGTTGGAATAGAGCGGTGTCGACATCAGCAGCGTCGCCGTCTCGTCGAGGCCGAAGACCGCGAAGCGCTCGAACTGGCGCGAGCGGAAACGGTGCTCGTGCACGATCCCCTTGGGCGTGCCCGTGGTGCCGGAGCTGTAGATGATGTCGAAGAGATCATCGGGGATCACGGCCACCGGCGGCGCCTCGGGCCCCGCTGCCCAGTCCTCCAGCCTCTCCAGCGCGATCACCTCCCCGGCGCCCAGGGTCTCGGCCACCGTCGCCTGTCGCGCGCTGGTGAACAGCAGCGCAGCACCGCAGTCCGCACGCATGCCGCGCAGGGCCTCGGGCGTCGCCGACCAGGGCAGCGGCACCATGCAGGCCCCCGCCCGCAGCACGCCGGCATAGAGCGCGACATGCAGGGCCGAGTTCTCGGCCAGCGAGGCCACGCGGGCGCCCGGGCCAATGCCCAGTTCCTTCAGCCGCCCGGCGATGCGGCCGGACAGTGCATCGAAGTCAGCCCAGGTCATCGCCCCGGTCTCGTCGATCACGGCCGGCTTGTCCGGGTGCAGTCTCGCCGCCCGGGCAAACATCTCGCCAATGTTGTGAAATACTTCATCCGCCACCTGCGGCGCGCGCAGGCGTGGTTCTCCTCCCGTCATGCCGGGCCCTCCTCCCAAAGGGTGTTCCGTGAAGGGAGCCTGCCACGAAGACCGGCGGGAGGTCAATATTCCGTCTGCCGGAAAAGTTTTCCGCACGTATTGACGGTATGTTTCTGCCGGGGCATCAAATGGGGCAGGTGAGGAGGAGTTACCTATGTACGATCATTTCCCGATCTCGGACCGGGCAAGAAAGATGCGCGAGCATCTGATGGCCTTCATGGACGATCACGTCTTTCCCAACGAGGCGACCTTTGCCGAACAGCACGCGGCGGGCGAACGCTGGGAAAGCCCGCCCATCATGCAGGAGCTGAAGGCGAAGGCGCGCGAGGCAGGCCTGTGGAACCTCTTCCTGCCGCATTCGAAGGACGGCTACGAAGGCAACGGCCTGACCAACGTGGAATATGCCACCATGTGCGAGCTGATGGGCCGGTCCTCGATCGGGTCGGAGCCCTTCAACTGCTCGGCGCCCGATACCGGCAACATGGAGACACTGTTTCTCTATGGCAATGAGGCGCAAAAGGCCGAGTGGCTGCGGCCGCTGATGGACGGCAAGATCCGCTCCTGCTTCTCGATGACCGAGCCTTCGGTGGCCTCCTCGGATGCCACCAACATCCAGACGGAGATTCGCCGCGAGGGCGACGAATACGTGGTGAACGGGGTGAAGTGGTGGTCCTCGGGCGCCATGGACAAGGCCTGCAAGATCGCCATCGTCATGGGCAAGACGGATCCCGCGGCGGAAAAGCACCGCCAGCAGAGCATGATCCTCGTCCCGCTCGACACGCCGGGGGTCAAGGTGATCCGGCCGCTGCACGTGATCGGCTATGACCACGCGCCGCACGGCCACGCGGAGATCCACTACGACAACGTCCGGGTCCCCGCGGGCAACATCCTGCTGGGCGAGGGGCGCGGCTTCGAGATCGCCCAGGGGCGCCTCGGGCCGGGGCGGATCCACCACTGCATGCGCTCCATCGGCCAGGCCGAGCGTGCCCTGCAGGAGATGTGCACCCGCGCCATGTCCCGCGATGCCTTCGGCAAGAAGATCGCCGACATGGGGGTGACCAAGCACTGGATCGCCGAGAGCCGCTGCGAGATCGAGCAGGCCCGCCTGCTGACCATGCATGCCGCCTACATGATGGATACCGTGGGCAACAAGGCGGCGCGCAAGGAGATCGCCATGATCAAGGTCGTGGGCGCCAACATGGTGCAGCGGGTGATCGACCGCGCGATCCAGATCCACGGCGCCATGGGCGTCTGCCAGGATACCTTCCTCGGCGCGGCCTTTGCCAACGCCCGCACCATGCGCCTGGTTGACGGGCCGGACGAGGTGCACCGCGAGACCATCGCCAAGCTGGAACTGAAACCCTATCGCAACTGAGACCGGGCCGGGGGCTCTGCCCCCGCGCCTGCGGCGCTCCCCCGGGATATTTGTGGCCAGATGAGGAGAGCCGGTCGCGCCAGGAGCGGGGCCGGTTCTTTCTCGAAACGCTCCTGGTTTCGCCTTTCAGGAAATACTCCGGGTGGATTGCGTCCGGCACGGGCGCAAGAGGGGAGAGCCTTCATTCCGACCGCTTCGGCATCGTTAACGCTCACAGTCACGCGCCTGACCGGAAAAGGATTTTTATGCGCGGCGTCCTGTGGAATAACACCCACGAAGCGCCAAGGAGATTTTGATGCCCGCTATTGATCCCGCTCTCATTCCCGCCCCCCTGCAGCCCGTGATCGAGGCGCTCTGCGCCACCGGCGCCGACCTGTCGAAGGTGATTGCCCGCGGTCCGCTGGGCCAGTCCCTCGGCGCCGGGGTGGGGGAAAACTCCGACGGCGACCAGCAGAAGGCGCTCGACGTCATGGCCGACGAGATGTTCGAGGCCGCGCTGAAGCCCGCCGGGGTGAAATACTATGCCTCCGAGGAGCAGGAGACCGTTCTGACACTGGACGAGGGCGGTGCCTATGCCCTGGCGATCGACCCGCTCGACGGCTCCTCCAACATCGACGTGAATGTCACCATCGGCACGATCTTCTCGATCTTCGAGGCGGCGGGAGGGGCGGATGCAAGCTTCCTGCGCCCTGCCTCCGAGCAGATTGCCGCCGGCTATATCGCCTATGGCCCGCAGACGCTGATGGCCGTGACCTTTGGCGCCGGCACGCTCCTTTACGTGCTCGATCCCGAGACCGGGGCCTTTGCCCTGGCCGAGGAGAAGATGAGCCTGCCCTCGGCCGCGAAGGAGTTTTCGATCAACAGCTCGAACCGCCGTCACTGGACCGCGCCGGTGCTGGCCTATGTCGAGGAGAACGAGGCCGGCGAGACCGGGCCGAAGGGCAAGAACATGAACTTTCGCTGGGTTGGCAGCCTGGTGGCCGAGACGCACCGGATCCTGACCCGGGGCGGCACGTTCCTCTACCCCTCCGATGCCCGCAAGGGCTATGAGAAGGGTCGGCTGCGCATGGTCTACGAAGTGGCGCCCATGGCGTTTCTCGTGGAGCAGGCCGGCGGCCTTGCCACCGACGGCAAGACGCCGATCCTGTCGCTGCAGGCGGGCGCGCTGCACGAGCGCTGCCCGCTGGTCTTCGGTTCTTCAGAGGAAGTGACCCGCATCGCCGAGCTGCACGGCTGAGCCATTCTCCCGGCCTTTTCCGGCCGGGAGGCCTGCGGCGGGCATATTTTCGGCCAGGTGACCGGGCGACGGCGCGTCCCGCCGCGCGCTCGGTGCTTTCCCGGCGGGCCAATGCCGCCTATATGGGCGGCACGCAACGCCCGGAGGCCCGCCATGACTTTCACCCGTGACCTGAAGATCGCCCCGTCGATCCTCTCTGCCGATTTCGCCAATTTCGGCGCCGAGATCGAGGCCGTCGAGGCCCAGGGCGCCGACTGGATCCACGTCGACGTGATGGACGGGCATTTCGTCCCGAATCTCACCTTCGGCCCGCCGCTCTGCAAGGCGATCCGCAAGCACATCCATACCGTCATGGACGTGCACCTGATGATCGCGCCGGTCGATCCCTATATCGAGGCCTTTGCCGATGCCGGCGCCGACGTGCTGACCGCCCATGTCGAGGCCGGGCCGCATATCCACCGCACCCTGCAGGCGATTCGCGGCGCAGGCTGCAAGGCCGGCGTGGCCCTGAACCCGGGCACCCCTGCCGAGAGCGTCGATTACCTGCTCGACCTGGTCGACCTGGTCTGCGTGATGACGGTGAACCCCGGCTTTGGCGGGCAGAAGTTCATCCACAGCCAGATCGACAAGGTGAAACGCCTGCGTGCCATGATCGGTGATCGCCCCGTGCACATCGAGATCGACGGCGGCATCACGCCCGAGACCGCACCGCTGATGCGGGCGGCGGGGGCCGATGTGCTGGTGGCGGGCTCTGCGGTCTTCAAGGGCGGTTCGGTCGCGGATCCCGCGCCCTATGGCACGAACATCCGTGCCATCCGGACCTCCTGCGACACACTGGTCTAGGCGCCGCCCGGCTTGGTCCGGACACTGGGCCGGTTGGTTCCGGCCCAGTTAACGAGGCCCAGTCAACGGGGCCCAGCTACATCCGGGCGAGGGCGCCCTGTGGGTCCGGCCCTTCCTGGGAGGCATCCTGCAGCGGGAAATCCAGCGTGATGCGGGTGCCTTGCGGCCCCGATTCCAGCGCAAAGGATCCCCCCAGCTGACGGGCCGAGGCCTCGATCACCTGCATGCCCAGCCCGTGATGGCTGGTCACGCCGCCGGGCAGGCCCACGCCGTCGTCCTGCATCACCAGCTCGCAACGGCCGGTGCTTGCCACCGGTGTCACGTGACAGCCCACGGCCCCGTCGCGACCGTCCGGGAAGGCGTGCTTGAAGGCGTTGGAGGCGAATTCGTTCAGGATCACGCCCAGGGCAGCGGCCACGTTCGCATCCACTTCCATGTCGGGCCAGCTGGCCTGGATCCGCACGTTGGGCGGGGCCGAGGCGCCGATCAGGCGGCAGACGCTTGTGCCGAAGTGGCGCAGGTTGATCGTGTCGCTCTGCTCTGCGCGATAGAGCTGTTCGTGCAGCGCGGCGACGGTCTCGATCCGCCGGCGCACGTGCTCCAGGGCCGCGCGGGCCTCTTCGCCCTTCACGTCGCGGGCCTGCATCCGGGTCAGGGCGCTGACCGACTGCAGCGAGTTCTTGACCCGGTGGTCCACCTCACGCCGCATCAGCTCGGCCTGCTGCAGGCTGCGTTTCAGTTCCATCTGCACGATCACCTGCCGCGCCAGCACCTTCAGCGTGTCGCGCTGCAGCGGCGTCAGCCGGTTGGGGCGGGTGTCGAGCACGCAGAGCGAGCCGATCGGCAGCCCCTCGTCGCTGCGCAGCACCGCGCCGGCGTAATAGCGCAGACCCATCTCGCCGGTGACCAGTGGATTGTCGGCAGTGCGGGGATCGCGGGTGGTGTCCTCGACCTCCAGGAAGCCGTCTTCCTGCAGGATCGCATGGGCACAGATCGATTCCTCAAGCGTCGTTTCGGTGGCAGCGAGGCCGGTGCGCGCCTTGAACCACTGCCGGTCCTCGTCGACCAGGCTGATCAAAGACACCGGCATGCCGCAGAGCGCGGAGGCCAGCTTTACGACATCGTCGAACGGCTCTTCGGGGTCGGTGTCGAGAATCTCGAAGGACCGCAGCAGCGCCAGGCGGGCCGTTTCGTTGGGGTGCTTCTCGGGGATCATGACGCAATACTCAAAACCTCGGGCGAATTAGCCCGATAAATGGCTATAGGCGCCGTCCCGGAGCCTGACAATCTTAAATTGACGTTAACGACAACCGGTCCACCGGCATATGACGTGGGGGCAATATTCCCGTGCGATTTCATTTATTTGCTGACGCGGCGGTCAAAGACCTGGGCCCGCCAGTCTGCGGATCAGCTCGGCGGCATTGCGCACGCCATGCTTGCGCAGCAGTCGGGCGCGCACGTCCTCGATGCTGCGTGGCGACAGGCCCAGGCCGCGGGCGATCTCCTTGCTGGTCAGCCCGCGCGCAAGCCCGGCCACCACGTCGCGTTCGCGCGGTGTCAGCCGGCTGCCTTCGGCGCGGGCCAATGGCGCGAAACTCATCACCAGGCGGCTCAGCGGGGCCTCGGGCACCAGCGTCCGGGCCCGGAACCGCACCCAGATCGTGCCACCGCCGCGGCGGTGCATCATCCGCTCGTCGCTGTAGATCCCGGTGTCATGCAGGGCCGTCATGCCGATGTCGCGGATCGTCTCGAATTCCTGGTCGCTGGCGTACAAGACCCTGAAACTCTTGCCGATAACTTCTTTTCGGGGGCGCTCGACCAGGGCCAGGAACGGCGCGTTGCAGGCCCGGATCACCCGTTCCTCTGCCAGCACCAGCCCCACCGGCGCATGGTCCCAGGCCAGCATCTCGTAGTCGTCCATTTCGCCCCCATACCGTAGTCATACGGTATTGAGACCGTAGGGGGTTCGGGCGCAGCGTTTCAACCATGAAAGACATCGCCCCCCTCAAAGCCGCCCTGCACGCCGAGCTCCTCGACCGGCGTGACGATCTCGTTGCCCTGACGCAGGACCTGCTGCGGATTCCCACGCTGAATCCGCCGGGCGACTGCTACCTTGAGATCTGCGAATATCTCGACCGCCGGCTCAAGGCCTCCGGCTTCGAGACCCAGCTGATCCGCGCCCATGGCGCCCCGGGGGACACCGACCGTTATCCGCGCTGGAACATCGTTGCCCGCCGCGAAGGCCCCCGCCCCGGCGACTGCGTGCATTTCAACAGCCATACCGACGTGGTCGAAGTGGGCCGCGGCTGGACCAAGGATCCCTTCGGCGGAGAGGTCGAGGACGGCAAGGTCTACGGCCGTGGCGCCTGCGACATGAAGGGCGGCCTCGCGGCCTCCATCGTCGCCGCCGAGGCCTTCATCGCCGTGGTCCCCGACTGGGCCGGCGCGATCGAGATTTCCGGCACGGTCGACGAGGAATCCGGCGGCTATGCCGGTGTTGCCTACCTGGCCGAGAAAGGCGTCTTCGAGAAGGTCCAGCACGTCATCATCCCCGAGCCGCTGAACCCCGACCGCATCTGCCTCGGGCACCGCGGCGTCTGGTGGGCCGAGATCGAGACCTTCGGCGAGATTGCCCATGGCTCGATGCCCTTCCTCGGCGATTGTGCCGTGCGCCACATGGGCGCCGTGATCTCCGAGATGGAAGAGACGCTCTTTCCCGCGCTTTATGCCAAGACCACCGAGATGCCGGTGGTGCCCGAGGGCGCGCGTCATTCCACGATGAACATCAATTCGCTGCACGGCGGCCTGCCGGAACCCGGCGAGGACGAGACCGGCTTCCCCTCCGCATGCGTGCCCGACAGCGCCCGCATGATCATCGACCGGCGCTACCTGATCGAGGAGGATCCCGAGCAGGTCCAGGCCGAGATCCGCGCCGTGCTGGAACGGGTGAAGGCCCGGCGCGAGAAATTCTCCTACGAGCTGCGCGAGATGTGGGGCGTCACCCCGACGATGACGGAAAAGGACGCCCCCGTGGTGCAATCGGTCACCCGCGCCATCCGCGAGACATACGGCCGCGACCCGGAATATGTGGTCTCGCCCGGCACCTACGATCAGAAGCACATCGCCCGCATCGGCAAGCTGCACAATTGCATCGCCTACGGGCCGGGCATTCTCGACCTGGCGCACAAGCCCGACGAATACGTCGGCATCGACGACATGCTGCAGTCGGCAGAGGTCATGGCGCTTGCCCTGGCAGAGCTGCTGGCCGCGCCGGAATAACAGCGGTCCCCAACCCGACACCGACCCGTTTCGCGGTGTCGAAACTGTGATGCTCCCCCGCCCTCGGGTGGGGGGCTCTCTTGCAGTCGAATGCCGGCTAAGTATATGATGTGATATGATAAAATGTGGAAGTTGTGCCGCAAAGAACAGCGCCCGCAGGGCCCCGGCCGCGCTGGGCCCCCTGCCGCGTCCATAACCGCTTGACCGGCTGCATGCTTCCGGCGAGGGTCTTGCAGCAAAGGTGGACATCTCAAAAGTTCGCCAGATGACAGGGAGACACGACATGCGTTCCAAATGGAAGACCTCTGCCCTCATGGGCGCGGCCGCGCTGGCCCTTACCGCCGGCATGGCCGCGGCCCAGACCGGCAACAGCCTGACCCTTGGCCTTCAGCTCGAGCCGCCGAATCTCGACCCCACGGCCTCGGCCGCCGGGGCCATCGACCAGGTCGTCTATTCGAACATTTTCGAGGGCCTCACCCGCTTCGGGCCCGACGGCTCCGTGAACCCCGGTCTCGCCTCGTCCTGGGACATCTCCGACGATGGCACCGTCTATACCTTCCACCTGCATGACGGCGTGAAATTCCACGACGGAACCACCTTCGATGCAGAGGACGTGAAATTCACCCTCGACCGCGCCCGCGCCGACGACAGCACCAACGCCCAGAAGGGCCTCTTTGCCGGCATCGCCGATGTCGAGGTGGTCGATCCGCTGACCGTCAAGGTCACCCTGTCCTCTCCCGACGGCGCCTTTCCCTTCAAGATGGCCTGGGGCGATGCCGTGATCGTCGCGCCCGAGAGCATCGACGAGGCCGCCACCCATCCCGTCGGCACCGGCGCCTTCGAATTCTCCAACTGGGTGCAGGGCGATTCCATCACCCTGACGAAAAACCCCGATTACTGGGGTACGCCCGCGCTGCTCGACCAGGCGACCTTCAAGTACATCTCCGACCCCACCGCCGCCTTCGCCGCGATGATGGCCGGCGACATCGACGCCTTCGCCGGCTTCCCGGCACCGGAAAACCTGCCGATGTTCGATGCCGATCCCCGCTTCAAGGTGATCGTCGGTTCCACCGAGGGCGAGACCATCCTGGCGATGAACAACGCCCGCCCGCCCTTCGACGACATCAAGGTGCGCGAGGCCGTGGCCCATGCCATCAACCGGCAGGACATCATCGACGGCGCCATGTTCGGCTACGGCACGCCCATCGGCACCTTCTTCGCGCCGCACAACCCCGACTACGTCGATCTGACCGACCTGTCGGATTACGACCCCGAGAAATCCAAGGCGCTGCTGGAAGAGGCCGGGGTCACCCTGCCGCTCAAGGTCAAGATGACCCTGCCGCCGCCCTCCTACGCCCGCCGCGGCGGCGAGATCATCGCCGCACAGCTCCGGGCCGTGGGCATCGAGCCCGAGATCCAGAACGTCGAATGGGCGCAATGGCTCGAGAGCACCTTCGGCGGCGCGCATGACTACGATCTCACCATTGTCTCGCATACCGAACCGATGGACATCGGGGCCTATGCCAACCCGGATTACTACTTCGGCTACGACAACCCCGACTTCCAGAAGCTGATGGCCGATCTCACGGTCACCACGGATACCGGGAAGCGTTCCGAGATCCTGAAGGAGGCCCAGACCATCCTCGCGCAGGATTACGTCTCCGGCTACCTTTTCGAGTTCCCGCTGCAGACCGTCGCCAAGGTCGACCTCGAGGGGCTCTGGGCCGATGCGCCCACCCAGGCCGCCGACCTAACCTCGGTCTACTGGGACAAGTGATATCCCGCATTGCGGTCCCGCCGGCGCCACCGGCGGGGCCCGCCTCGTGCAGGCTCCCTCATCTGGCGAAAAATATCCCGGGGGAGCCGCGCGTCAGCGCGGTGGGGGCAGAGCCCCCTTCCTCTTTCCCCGCCCGCTTTTTCGCCGTCCAGAGAATACAGAATGCCATGACCCCGACGCAGGATTTCAGCTGATGCTCCGCTACACGCTGACCCGTCTCGCCTCCCTTTTCCTCAGCCTCGTGGCCGCCTCCGTCGTGATCTTCGCGGCGACAGAGGTGCTGCCCGGCGACCCCGCGCGCATCATGCTGGGCATCAACGCCCAGGAAGACACGCTCGCCGCCCTGAGAGAGGAACTGGGGCTGAACGCCCCCCCGCTGGAGCGCTATTTCCATTGGGTCACCGCCATGCTGCATGGCGATTTCGGCATTTCCTACACCTATCGCACGCCGGTCTCTCAGATGATCACCGACCGGCTGCATGTCTCGCTGCCGCTGGCACTCTACGCCCTGGCACTGACCATCCTCGTCGCCTTCCCGGTGGGCATCTGGGCCGCCTCGCGCCGCGGCTCCGTTGCCGATGTCTCGATCATGGGCGTGACGCAGCTCGGCATCGCCATCCCGAACTTCTGGTTCGCCATGCTCATGGTACTGGTCTTCGCCATCAACCTGCACTGGTTCTCCGCCGGTGGTTTCCCGGGCTGGGACGCTGGCTTCTTCACCGCGATGAAGGCGCTCACCCTGCCGGCCATATCCCTGGCGCTGCCACAGGCCTCGATCCTGGCGCGGGTCATGCGATCGGCGCTCCTCGATACCCTGTCCGAGGATTTCATCCGTACCGCCCGGGCCAAGGGGCTCTCGCGGCGGCAGGCGCTCTGGCGCCATGCCCTGCGCAATGCCCTGATCCCCGTGCTCACGATCATCGGGCTGCAGTTCTCCTTCCTGCTCGCCGGTGGCATCATCATCGAAAATGTCTTCTACCTGCCGGGCCTCGGCCGGCTGATCTTCCAGGCCATCTCGGCCCGCGACATGATCGTGGTGGAAAGTGTCGTGATGCTGCTGGTCTTCGCCGTGATCGTGGTGAATTTCCTGGTCGAGCTGGCCTATGCCATCGTCGATCCCCGCCTGAGGGCCCGCTGAGATGACAGATCAGGCCACCACCGTTCCTGCCGCCGCGCCCTCCACGCTGCGCCTGGCGCTGGGCAACCGCAGCTTCGTCATCGGCGCGCTGCTCACGCTCTTCTTCTTCGGCTGCGCCCTCGTCAGCTTCGTCTGGGTGCCCTACGACATCGAGACCCTCGACATCGCGAACAAGATCAAGCCGCCCAGCCTCGCGCATCTCCTCGGCACCGATCATTACGGCCGCGACATCCTCTCGATGCTCATGCTCGGCGCCCGTACCTCGCTGGCCGTGGGCTTCCTCGCCGTCGGCATCGGCATGGTGATCGGCGTGCCCCTGGGCCTCTGGGCCGCCGCCCGCCGCGGCTCGCTGCTGGACGAGGTGATCATGCGCACCAACGACCTGATCTTCGCCTTTCCCTCGCTCTTGATCGCGGTGATGATCACCGCTGCGCTGGGGCCCTCGGCCACCAATGCGATCATCGCCATCGGCATCTTCAACATCCCGGTCTTCGCCCGCGTCACCCGTTCCGGCGCAATTTCGCTGTGGGGGCGGGATTTCATCCTCGCGGCCCGCGTCGCCGGCAAGGGCTCGGCCCGGATCTCCTTCGAACATATCCTGCCCAACGTCACCAACCTGCTGATCGTTCAGGGCACGATCCAGTTCTCCCTCGGCATCCTGGCCGAGGCGGGCCTGTCCTACGTGGGCCTGGGCGCACAGCCGCCCACGCCCTCCTGGGGGCGCATGCTGGCCGAGAGCCAGACCTTCATCTCCATGGCCCCCTTCATGGCGCTCTTCCCCGGGCTCGCCATCCTGCTGACGGTGCTGGGCCTCAACCTGCTGGGCGACGGTCTGCGCGACCTGATGGACCCGAAACTCCGGAGGGGCCGCACATGAGCCTGCTCTCCATCGAGAATCTCTCGCTCTCCATCCACGGCACGCCGATCCTGCACGAGGTCTCCCTCGACCTCGCGCCGGGCCATATCCTCGGTGTCATCGGCGAGAGTGGCTCGGGCAAGTCGATGGCCGCCTTCGCCACCATGCAGCTCTTGCCCGAGGGCGCCGAGTCCACGGGGAGCATCACGCTCAATGGCCATGACATCCTCTCGCGCTCCGAGGCGCAGATGTGCAAGCTGCGCGGCCGCGAGGTGGGCATGGTCTTCCAGGAACCGATGACCGCGCTGAACCCGCTGAAATCCATCGGCGACCAGGTGGCCGAGACCATCCTGATCCACGAGAAGGTCTCCCGTGCCGAGGCCCGAAAGCGCGCCCGCGACGCCCTCGACCGGGTGGAACTTCCCGCCGACCGTTTCCCGCTGTCACATTTCCCGCATCAGCTCTCCGGCGGCCAGCGCCAGCGCGTGGTCATCGCCATGGCCATCGCTCTCCGCCCATCGCTGCTGATCGCGGACGAGCCCACCACCGCCCTCGACGTCACCACCCAGGCCCAGATCCTGGTGCTGCTGAAGCGGCTTGTGCGCGAGGACGGCATGGGCCTGCTGATGATCTCCCACGACCTCGCCGTGGTGGCCGACATGGCCGACGAGATCGCCATCATGCAAAAGGGCAGGGTGGTCGAACGCGGCCCCGCCGCCACCCTCTTCGAGACGATGAGCCACCCCTACTCCAGGGCCCTGCTCGCCGCCTCTACCCATGCGCCGGAGCGGTCCCCGAACCCGCAGGACGTGCCGCTGCTGCAGGTCCGCGATGTCCACCGCTATTATGCGCTGCCCCGCCGCAAGCTCTTCGAGGAGCCCCGCCGCCTGCACGCGGTCAAGGGAGTCTCTCTCGAGATCCGCCGCGGTGAGAGCCTCGGCCTCGTGGGCGAGAGCGGCTGCGGCAAGTCCACGCTCACCCGCGCCATCCTCGGGCTGGAGGAGGTGCAGCAGGGCGAGATCCTGCTCGACGGTGCGCCCGTCTTCACCGGGCACCGGCCAAACGACGATGTCCGCCGCCGCATGCAGGTGGTCTTCCAGGATCCCTACGGCAGCTTCAATCCCCGTCACCGGGTGGCCCGCCTCGTGGCCGAACCCTTTCACCTGTCCCCGCCCTCGTCCCGCGCGGAGCGCGATGCCGCCATCGCCGAGGCGCTCACCGCCGTGGGCATGCAGCCCTCCGATGCCAACAAGTACATCCACGAATTCTCCGGCGGCCAGCGCCAGCGCATCGCCATTGCGCGCGCACTGATCACCCGCCCCGAGCTCATCATGCTCGACGAGGCCGTCTCGGCCCTCGACGTGCAGGTGCGCGCCCAGATCCTCGACCTTCTGGCGGATCTCTCCGAGCGCTTCGGCCTCACCTATCTCTTCATTTCCCATGACCTCTCGGTGGTGCGTTCCATCACCGACCGGGTGCTGGTGATGAAATCCGGCGAGATCGTCGAACAGGGCAAGACCGAGGAGGTCTTCATGAACCCGCAACACCCCTACACCCGTCAGCTTCTCGCCGCAGCGCCCCAGCTGCCCGAGGCTGCCCCGGCCTGATCGCCGGCTGAAAACGTCTTTGGGAGGAGACCACATGACCACCATTCCCGAGCTCTGGTTCGACCCGTCGCGCTGCCTGATCGGCGGCACCTGGGTGGCCCCCGTGCAGGGCGGCACCCTGCCGCTTCAGGATCCCTCGACCGGCGACCGGATCGGCACGATCGCCCGCGGCACCGCCGGTGACATCGACGCCGCCGTCGCGGCGGCGCAGGCCGCCTTCGACGGCGCCTGGGGCCACACCCCCGCGGCCGAGCGGGGCCGCATCCTCGCGCGCCTGGGCCGGCTCGTCACCGAACGTGTCGATGCCCTTGCCGCGATCGAGGCCCGCGATGTCGGCAAGCCGCTGAAACAGGCCCGCGCCGATGCCGTGGCCCTTGCCCGCTACCTGGAATTCTACGGCGGCGCCGCCGACAAGCTGCATGGCGAGACCATTCCCTATCTCGACGGCTACACCGTCTATACCCTGCGCGAACCGCACGGGGTGACCGGCCATATCGTGCCCTGGAACTACCCGATGCAGATCATCGGCCGCTCCGTCGGCGCGGCGCTGGCCACCGGCAACGCCTGCGTGCTGAAACCGGCCGAGGACGCCTGCCTCACCGCGCTGGCCTTTGCCGACCTGGCGAAGGAGGCCGGCCTGCCCGACGGCGCGCTCAACGTCGTGCCGGGGCTGGGGGCAGAGGCCGGCGCCGCGCTCTCGGCCCATCCCGGCATCCACCACATCTCCTTCACCGGCTCCGTCGCGACCGGCCAGGCGGTGCAGGCCGCCGCCGCCGCCAACGTGATCCCCGTCACGCTGGAACTCGGCGGCAAGTCGCCCCAGATCCTCTTCGAGGATGCAGATCTCGACGCCGCGCTGCCTTTCCTCGTCAATGCCGGGATCCAGAACGCCGGTCAGACCTGTTCGGCCTCCTCGCGGATCCTCGTGCACCGCTCGCGCCATGACGAGCTGCTCGCCGCCATGGCCACCCGCTATGCCGCCCTGCGCGTGGGGCCGGCCAGCGACGATCTCGACGTCGGGCCGCTGATCTCGGCGAAACAGAAGGCGATCGTCGAGGGCTTCCTCGCCATGGGCGCCGATCTCACCGTGGCGGGCCGCCCGGCGCTGGGCGAGCTGCCTGCGGGCGGCCACTACGTTGCGCCCACGCTCTTTTCCGGTGTCACCCCTGATCATCCCCTCGCCCAGAGCGAGATCTTCGGCCCGGTCCAGGTGGTGATCCCCTTCGAAACCGAGGCCGAGGCCATTGCCATCGCAAACGGCACACAATACGGTCTCGTAGCATCTGTCTGGACCCAGAACGGCGCCCGCCAGATGCGCCTCGCCCGTGCCCTGCGCGCCGGGCAGGTCTTTCTCAACAATTACGGCGCCGGTGGCGGGGTCGAGCTGCCCTTCGGCGGCATCGGCAAATCCGGACACGGGCGCGAAAAAGGTTTTGAGGCCCTCTACGGCTTCACCACCCTGAAAACGGTGGCTGCCTTCCACGGATAGGAGTTCGAATGTCCCAGCAGCGCAAGATCGCGGTTCTCGCGGCGATCATGATGTCAGGTATCATGTCCTTCGTGCTTTCGGGCCTTCTGGCGTTTCTGGCCAATGGTCCGCATCTCACCTGGTTCCATGCCTGGTGGCACAGCTGGGTGATCGCATGGCCCGTGGCCTGCCTTCTGGTGGTGGTCCTGGGGCCGGTTGTCGCCGGTCGCGCGGCGCGTATCGTGGGGCGGTTCAGCGAGGGCTGACCGCCGCACAGAGGGAGGAGACAGAATGAGACTACAGGGAAAGACCGCCATCGTGACAGGGGCGGCCCAGGGCTTTGGTTCCGGCATCGCCCGCCGCTTCGCCGAGGAGGGCGCGCGGGTCATGGTGGCCGACCTCAAGGGCGACCTGGCCGAGCAGGTGGCCACTGAAATCGGCGGCATCGCACAGGTGGTGAACGTCGCCGACGGCGACAGCCTGCTGCAGATGTGCGACCGCGCCGCAGAGGTGCTCGGTCCCGTCGACATCCTGGTGAACAACGCCGGCGTCACCCATCTGCCCGAGCGGATGGAGGAGGTGAGCGAGGCGGATTTCGACCGCATCACCGCCGTCAACATGAAGGCGATCTACCTCGCCGCGAAAATCCTCGTGCCACGGATGAAGGCGCAGGGCGCCGGGGCGATCTGCAACATCTCCTCCACCGCCGGCATCAGTCCGCGGCCGAACCTGACCTGGTACAATGCCTCCAAGGGCTGGGTGAACACCGCCACCCGCTCCATGGCGGTAGAGCTCGCGCCCTTCGGCATCCGCGTCAACGCGGTGAACCCGGTGGCCGGAGAGACCCCGCTCCTGCAGAGCTTCATGGGCGAGGACACCCCCGAGATGCGGGCCAAGTTCCTCTCGACCATTCCGATCGGGCGCTTCACCACGCCCCGCGACATCGCCGATGCCGTGCTCTTCCTCTGCTCCGAGGAGGCGGCGATGATTACCGGCCTTTGCATGACGGTCGACGGCGGGCGCTGCATCTGAGGCGCCGAGGGCAGGGGCCGCGGGTTGCACCCGGCCGGCTGCTGCCCGACAACAGAATCGACCTCGCCCGTCGCCGGCCCGGCGACGTCCAGACAGTGGAGGACAGACCGCCCATGCCCCGTGCGACGCCCGCGCCCGGAAAAAAACATCGCCCCGCCGGTGCCGTGCCCGAAGAGGCCCATCCCGGGCGCCCACGGGATGCCGCGGCGGGCCCCGCGCTGATGGCGGCGGCGCTCGACCTAGTGCGCAGCGACGGCTACGAGGCGGTCACCATCACCCGGATCATCGCGCGGGCCGGGGTCTCGCGTCAGTCGCTCTATCGCCGCTGGCCGACCAAGGCCGATCTCGTGCTCGATGCGCTGCTGGCCTCGGCGGGCTCTGCGCCGCGCCCGGGCGATGCCCCGGTGCGACAGGCAACGCGCGATTTCCTCTCTGCGATTTTCCTTCATCTTCAAGAGGATGCACAGGTCCTTCGCAACCTGATCGCCGCCGCGCAAAAGGACGAGGCCTTTCGCGCCACCCTGAATGCACGCTTCGTCGCGCCCCGGGCCGCGATGATGACCGCGCTCTTCGAGGATGCCGTCGAACGCGGTGCCCTGCCGGCGGATTTCGACAGCGCCGTGGTGGCCGACATGCTGCATGGCGCCTTCTGGTACCGGCTGCTGAACGGTCAGCCCCTCGATGATGCCCTGGCGGCCCGGCTGGTGCGGGCCGCGCTCGGCCCCGACCCGGCCGGCGGGGATGCCCCGCCGGGCCGGCCTCCGGGGGCATGACCGCACGTTTCTCATCACCGCGCTTGATGCGCGCCATCATCGCGCTACCCCTTTCAACCCAAAGAAACATGGGGTATGCACCCCCGTCCCAGTTGAGAGGAGAATTCCATTATGGGCTATAAAGTCGTCGTCGCAGGCGCCACTGGCAACGTGGGCCGCGAAATGCTGAACATCCTGGCCGAGCGCCACTTCCCGGTGGACGAGATTGCCGTGCTCGCATCCCGGAAGTCGCTTGGAACCGAAGTCAGCTTTGGCGACAAGACCCTGAAAACCCAGGACCTGGCGACCTTCGATTTCGCCGGCTGGGACATCGCGCTCTTCGCGGTGGGGTCGGGCCCGACCAAGGAATTCGCGCCCAAGGCGGCCGCTGCCGGCTGTGTCGTCATCGACAACAGCTCGCTCTACCGCTACGACCCCGACGTGCCGCTGGTGGTTCCGGAAGTGAACCCCGAGGCCGTGATGGGCTATGCCAAGAAGAACATCATCGCCAACCCCAACTGCTCGACCGCGCAGATGGTCGTGGCGCTGAAGCCGCTGCATGACCGCGCCAAGATCAAGCGCGTCGTCGTCTCGACCTACCAGTCGGTCTCCGGCGCCGGCAAGGAAGGCATGGACGAGCTCTGGGATCAGACCAAGTCGATCTACAACCCGACCTCCGAGGTGCCGCCCTCGAAGTTCACCAAGCAGATTGCCTTCAACGTGATTCCGCATATCGACGTCTTCATGGACGACGGCTCGACCAAGGAAGAATGGAAGATGGTCGCCGAGACCAAGAAGATCATCGACCCCTCGATCAA
Source organism: Pseudooceanicola sp. DL12 (assembly GCF_056270665.1). Classification (NCBI taxonomy): domain Bacteria; kingdom Pseudomonadati; phylum Pseudomonadota; class Alphaproteobacteria; order Rhodobacterales; family Paracoccaceae; genus Pseudooceanicola; species Pseudooceanicola sp. DL12. The sequence goes on along the minus strand of NZ_CM149884.1, from coordinate 3,893,885 downwards.
GCTCACCGCCACCTGCGTGCGCGTGCCGGTCTTCGTCGGTCACTCCGAGGCGATCAACATCGAGTTCGAGGAATTCCTCGACGAGGACGAGGCCCGCGACATCCTGCGCGAGGCCCCCGGCATCATGGTGATCGACAAGCGCGAGGACGGCGGCTACGTCACCCCCGTCGAATGCGTCGGCGATTTCGCCACCTTCATCAGCCGCATCCGTCAGGACAGCACCATCGACAACGGCCTGAACATCTGGTGCGTCTCGGACAACCTGCGCAAGGGTGCCGCCCTGAACGCCGTCCAGATCGCCGAGACCCTGGGCAACCGCGTTCTCAAGAAGGGCTGATCGCGCGTCTTTGAACGCGGCCAGCGGAGGGTTCTTGAAACCCGGGTTTTACAGGGCGGTGCCGATCTGGCATCGCCCTGTTTTCGTTTGGATATCCTCTTTCGGTTGTGCCGGTTTTCGCCGCTGCACTCGCCCCACGCAAACGTCACTTGGACGGGGCTGGCGCGCATCGCATCCTGCAGCAGACCAGACCCGAGAGGATTCGCATGCGTACCGCACTCACGCTCTTTGCCATGGCCCTGCCGCTGCCCGCGCTGGCCGATGATTTTGTCATCTCCAGCCGCGTCAGCGATGTCACCGTCTATCCCACCGCCGCCGCGATCACCCGCGACAGCAGCTTCTCGGTGCCCGCGGGCAGTCACAGGCTGATCCTCACCGACATGCCCTTTATCGATCCGTCCAGCCTGCGCCTCACGGCCTCCGGGCTGGCCATCGGTGCGGTCTCCTACCGAGAGGATTTCGTGCCGCCCCGCAGCGCCCAGGACAATGCCGCCATCACCGCCGCCCGGGACCGCATCGACGGCATCGAGGACCAGATCGCCGAGGTGGACCGCCGCACGGCCGAGGTCGAAGCCGAGGTGGCCACCGCCAATGCACAGGTCTCCTTCCTCGACGGTCTCGGCACCACCGATGCCGCCGCCGATCCCGCCCGCCTGCAGGACCTGCTCTCCCTCGTCGGCTCCGAGGGCCTTGCCGCCCGCCAGCGCGCGCTGGAGGCCGAACAGCGTGCCGAGGCCGTCCGCAAGGAGCGCAAGCCGCTGGAGGAGGATCTCGAAGAGGCGCAGGCCGCCTTGGCCGCCCTGCAGAACGAACAGCAGGACCGCGCCTATCTCGTGGTCGAGGTCGAGGCCGATGCCCCCACCGAGGGCACGCTGGCGCTGGACTACGTCACCATGGATGCCGGCTGGACGCCGTCCTACGACGTCTCCCTGACCACCACCGGCGAGGCGCCCGATCTCACCATAGACCGGCTCGCCTATGTCAGCCAGCGCACCGGCGAGAACTGGCAGGGGGTCAACCTGCGCCTCTCCACCGCCCGCCCGGGCGGTCAGACCGTCCCGCGCGAGGTCACGCCGCTGCCGCTGCGCATCGGCGATCCGCGCCCGGTCCAGCCGCTGGCCGCCGACATGTCGGCCAAGTTCTCCGAGGCGCCGGTGATGGAGCTGGCGCGCACCGCCAATATCGTGGTCGACCGCGGCAGCAGCGACGGCGTCAATGTCGACTACAGCTATCCCCGCCCGGTCGACGTGGCCACCGATGCCGATGACCTGCGTCTCGATCTCGGCAGCCAGAGCTTTGCCCCCGAGGTCTATGCCGAGGCCGTGCCGCTCTATGACAGTGAGGCCTACCTGATGGCCGGCTTCACCAACGACAGTGGCGATCCGCTGCTTTCCAGCGGGGCCGCGCAATTCTACCTCGACGGCACCTACATCGGCCAACGCGGCTTCAGCTTCCTGCCTGCCGGCGAGGAAGAGGCGATTTCCTTCGGGCCCATCGACGGGCTGCGCCTCTCCCGCGTCGTCGACGACCGGACGGAGGGCGACCGCGGGCTGATCCGCAAGTCGAACGAACAGAGCGAGGCGGTCAGGATCGCCGTGCGCAACCTGACCGACCGCGACTGGACGATCCACGTCACCGACCGGGTGCCCTATTCCGAGCAGGAGGATCTGAAGATCGCCTGGCAGGCCAACCCGATGCCGACCGAGCAGGACTACGACGACATGCCCGGCGTGCTGCAATGGCGCTTCCCCATCGACGCGGGCGCCGAGAAGACGATCGAACTGTCGCATACCGTCACCTGGCCCGAGGGCAAGGTCCTGCAATAGGTCCATATCCACCGCAGAGGTTCGGTTCTCCGGCCCGTCCCGCGTGATCCGCGGGGCGGGCTTGTCCGTCCGGGCAACCGTTGCATTCCGGCGTCATCCGGCCCGGCACGCGGCCCCGGGGCCACTCTCGCCGGGCATCGGCCCCCGTCCTGGTATAGGCTGGCCGCAGGTGGACAAGCCGAGGGGGGCCGCAATGCCCGACAGCGACAGGAACCGGATCATCGCACCGGACTGGTTCAAGATCATCGTCGGCCTGCCGATGATCCTGGCGGTGCTCTGGTTCGGCCGCGGCCTGCTGGAGCTGCTCTCGGTCGCCTTCCTCATCTTCGTGCTCTCCACCGCCTTCATGGACAGGCTCTCTGCCATTACCGTCTCGGGGCGGGTCATCCCCACCTGGGCGGCCCGGGTGCTGGCGGCGGTGATCTTCGTCTCCGTCCTCTGGCTCTTCAGCGTCGTCTCCTCGGTCGCGGCCCAGGAGATCATCGAGGCCGTCCCCCGCTACCAGGAGCGCCTCTCCGCGCTTGTCGTCGAGGCCCAGGCCTTTCTCGGGGCCCCCACGGTCGAGGCGATCAACCAGGCCCTGGCGCGGGTCGATCTCGGCGGGCTGGTGGTCTTCCTGGCCGGCGGTCTGATCGGCAGCATCGCCCAGGTCTCGCTGCTCACGCTCTACCTGCTCTTCCTGATCACCGAGCGCTCCGACTGGCAGGCCAAGATCCGCATCGTCTCGGCCAAGGTGCCGGGCCGCGATCCCGACAACGCCGATTTCGAGATGATCGTCCATCGCGCCGCCCAGGGCATCAAGGACTACATGTGGGTCAACGCCGTGACCAGCGCCATGAGCGGCACCGTCGCCTATGTCATCTTCAGCCTGATCGACCTAGATTTCGCCGCCTTCCTGGCGATGATCGTCTTCTTCGTCGGCTTCATCCCCAATATCGGCGCCTTCATCGGCATCGCCCTGCCAGCGCTCGTCGCCCTGGTGCAGTTCGACAGCCTCTGGCCCTTCCTGGCAGTGGTGCTCGGCTATGGTCTCGCCGATCAGTTCATCAGCAACGTCATCACCCCGATGATGCAGGGCCGCTCGCTCAACATCAGCACCTTCATGGTCATGGTGGCGCTGGTCTTCTGGTCCATCCTCTGGGGCGGCCTCGGCGCCTTTCTCGCCGTGCCGCTCACCGTGATCATCATGGTCATCGCGGCCGAGGTGCCCAGCCTGCGCTGGCTCGCGGTGCTCCTGTCCCGCGATGGCGACCTTGCCGCCCTGCGCGGCCGCCCCGAGGCACGGGAGAGCAGCGCCGGCTGAGCGCTCAGGCCGCCAGCGGCGTGGTCAGCACCTCGACCAGCGGCCGCCAGCGAGGGCACCGTCAGCGAGAGCACCGGCAGGCTCGGACATCCGGCTTGCCGGGGCAGGGCGAGGGCCGCCTGTCGAAAGTCGATCCCTGACCCCGTGGCCCTGAAAATCAACAGGCCCGCCCCGATCCACGCCGAAACGCGGGTCGGGACGGGCCTGCCCTGCGCGCCTTCACGGCGTCTGCTCGATATTCCTGCGACGGGGGGCTGTGCTCAGCGGCCCGTCATTTCAATCATCAGCCCGGAGCGGTCGTTGGTCTGGCCGCTGGGCGCATCCGCCCATTGCACCATCACGCTGCCAAGGTCCATATCCCCCAGCGTCATATCCTCGACCGTGCCGTCATCGTAGGCGCTCTTGTCGGTCCAGATCTCACCGCGATAGGTCACGCCGGTGACCGCTCCGTCATAGCTCGTGCCTTCGCCGAAGACCTCGCGCAGCGGATCGTGGATGTCGGCGTAATCCTCTTCGGTGCCGCCCGGGTACCAGACCTCGCAGAGCGTCGCGCCGAACTTCTCGCCCATGCTCACCACCACCGCGCCGCTGTCCAGCCGCCCCGAATAGGCCATGGTGCCAAAGGGATTGGGAGAGCCGTTGCCGTCGGGCGACAGACCCTCGACGCCGCTCAGCGCCCCTGTCATCGCCGCCTGGCACAGCGTACCCACCTCCTCTGACAGGGGCGTGCCCGCCATGGCGGGGGCACCCGCGCCGATCAGCAGGGTCGCGGTGGCAAGGGCGGTCAGTGGTTTGCAAAAAATCATTGGGTACAATCCTTCCTGGGGCCTCGGCAGAGGCTGATGCCCTATTCAGGATCGTGCACCGGGGCGCAACGGGCGGGGCGCATGGCACCGCCCGCTGGCCGTTTCCCGCCCATCTGCCGCCCGATGTGCCACCGGCAGGGGCCGTCCCGAAAACGATGCCCCGGCGGACGCAGGCGCGCCGCCGGGGCAAAACTCGTTCGGTGTTCCAAGGCGCCGTCGCCGGCTCAGATCGGGCGAAAGGCCTTTTCGCTCGGCACGTATTGCTCGACCGAGCCGTTGCCGATGTCGTGCCACAGCCCGTGCAGCGACACCGTCTCGGCCTCCACCGCGCTCTGCACGAAGGGGAAGGTCATCAGGTTCTCGAGACTGACCAGCACCGCTTCCTTTTCCAGCGCCGAACGCTGGGCGTCGTAGCCGTCCAGGTCCTTCACCCGTTCATAGCCGGGGCGCAGCAGGTCCATCCACCGGCCCACGAAGGAGCTCTTCTCCTCCAGTTCCGGCGCATGTCCCGAGCACATGTCCAGGCAGCCCTGGACGCCGCCGCATTTCGAATGGCCCATGACCACCACATGCGCGACCTTCAGCGCCGTCACCGCGTATTCCACCGCGGCCGAGGTCCCGTGCTGCTGCCCGTCGGGCTCGTGGGGCGGCACCAGGTTGGCGATGTTGCGGTGGATGAAGAACTCTCCCTGGTCGGCCCCGAAGATGCCGGTGACATGCACGCGGCTGTCACAGCAGGAAATGATCATCGTCTTGGGACGCTGGCCTTCGTCGGCCAGTCGTCGGTACCAGGCCTTGTTCTCGGTAAAGGTGGTGGCCTTCCATCCGTGGTAACGTTGCACCAGCAGGCTGGGCAGGGGCTTGGCGTGATCCATCGGCTTCTCCGCACGATTGTTGTTGTGTCACTGGGTTATAGACCTGCTCTCCCGGTGGTAAAACGGAATCGCCCGGATTTATCCGAAAAACTGACGCAAATGCGGGATTGAAGGGATCGGGAATGCGGGTCGGGCTCAACTTTTTGGGAACCTCGTCGCGTCATGGTCACCTCTGCCGTGGGGGCAAGGGTAGAAGAAGGTGTGTCCAGTGGAGCATGTGTCGGTTCTCCGTCAGGAAGAGCGGGTTCGTCTCGATCCCGATCGACTGCAGCAATTGTATGAACAGCTCGGCGAGGCCGAGGCCGAAGACGTGGTCTGCCGCGCGATGGAGGAGGTGGCCGTCCGCCTCAGCCACACCGAGCGGCTCTACCGCCAGGAACGGATGCGCGACATGCGCAAATCCGCCAGCAGCCTGATCGCGATTTCCGAACAGATCGGCATGAATGCCCTGGCCACCGTCGCCCGCGATGTGACCCGCTGCATCGACAATGGCGACATCGTGGCCCTCGGCGCCACGCTCGCCCGGCTGCTGCGCGTCGGCGAACGCTCTCTCACCGCCATCTGGGACCTGCAGGACGTCACCGTCTGAGGCGCGCAGCGCCTCGCCTCTGCCGGGCCTGACAATGGGCCCCCGCACGACGGGGCTTGCGGCTCTCCCGCGTCGGACTAGGCTGTCTCCCAGCAACCGAATGCAAGAGAGTCCCCGATGACCGACCAGAACGCCCTCACCTTCGCCCCGGACAGCCCCGAGGCGCTGCCCCTGCACATCATCGAGACGGAGGCATTCGAGGGCTTCCTCGCCGAGCACCCCGAGGCCGCCGCCTGGGCCAGCGCCACGGGCTTTGCCGCCGGTCTCGGCCAGGCCTGCCTGATCCCCGGGGCCGGGGGCACTCCCGCGATGGCACTTGCCGGCTATGGCGATGCCGCCGCCCGCGCCCGGGGCCGCTTCTGGCTGGCCGCCGCCGCCGCGAAACTGCCCGCCGGCAGCTACCGCATCGCCACCCCGCTGCCCGCCGAACAGCTCGAGGCGGAATGCCTCGGCTGGCTCTTCTCCGGCTACAGCTTCGATCGCTACCACCCCCAGCACGCCCCCGAGGCGCGCCTCGTCGCCCCCGAAGGCATCCACGCCCCCCGGCTCGAGGCCATCGCCGCCGGCGAGGCACTCACCCGCGATCTGATCAACACCCCTTCCTCCGACATGGGGCCGGCCGAGCTCGAGGCCGCCGCCCGCAGCCTCGCAGACAGCTTCGGTGCCAGCATCGAAGTCACCGAGGGCGAGGCCCTGCTGGAGCGGAACTTCCCGATGATCCACGCGGTCGGCCGCGCCGCCGCCCCGCATCGTCAGCCCCGGCTGATCGACATGCGCTGGGGCGAGAGCGGCCCGACGCTCACCCTCGTGGGCAAGGGTGTTTGCTTCGACACCGGCGGGCTCAACCTCAAGCCGGGCGCCTCCATGGGGCTGATGAAAAAGGACATGGGCGGCGCCGCCACCGTGCTGGGCCTTGCCCGCATGATCATGGCCCGTGACCTGCCGTTGCGCCTGCGGGTGCTGATTCCGGCGGTGGAAAACGCCGTCTCCGGCGACAGTTTCCGCCCGCAGGATATCCTCACCGCCCGCAACGGCCTCACGGTCGAGATCAACAATACCGATGCCGAGGGGCGCCTCGTGCTCGCCGATGCCCTGGCGCTGGGCGCCGAGGAAAAGCCCGACCTGATGATCTCCATGGCCACGCTCACCGGTGCCGCCCGGGTCGCCGTCGGCCCCGACATCGCGCCCTATTTCACCGACGACGCCGATATCGCCTCGGCGCTGCAATCCACCTGCGGCCTCGTCGCGGATCCTGTCTGGCGCCTGCCCTTCTGGGAGCCCTACGAGCCGATGATCGAGCCCGGCATCGCCGATCTCGACAATGCGCCCAAGGGCGGCTTCGCCGGTTCCATCACCGCCGCGCTCTTCCTGCGCCGCTTCGCCGGCACCCAGAGCCGCTACACCCATTTCGACATCTACGGCTGGGCGCCCACCGCCGCACCGGGCCGCACCAAGGGGGGCACGGGGCAGGGTGCGCGGGCGCTCTACGCCGCGCTGCCCGGCCTGCTGGGGCTCTGATGCCGGACCCTCTGATGCCCGCCCCTCTGATGCCAGACCGTCGCCGCTGGCCCGCCAATGCCCGCGTTGCCGCCGAAGAGTTGCGCGGGCAGGTCGAGGCCCCAGCCTTCACCGAAGGGGCCTGGCATCATGTGGCGGTCCCCGCGGCCGACCTGCTCGATGGCCCGCAGGGCGCCCGCGACCGTCAGCTGCTGCGCGGCGAGCGCCTGCGGGTGCTCGAGGTGCACGCCGGCATGGCCTTCGTCCAGGCGGCAAAGGATCTCTACACCGGCTATGTCGCCGCCGCGGCGCTCTCGGCGTCTCTCGCCGCACCCGATGCCCGTGTCGCCTGCCGCCACACGCTGATGTGGCAGGCGGACAGCGCCCGTTCCATGGCCCGGGATCGGCTCGCCTTCGGCGCCCGCGTCCATGTGATCGAGGCGCAGGAGAACGGCTGGTCGCGCACCGATGCCGGCTTCATTCCCAGCCATCACCTCGCGCCCCTCGACCGGCCAGAGACGGATCCGGTCGAGGTCGCCGCCCGCCTGCTCGGCCTGCCCTATCTCTGGGGCGCCAACGGCCATGACGGCATCGATTGTTCCGGGCTGGTGCAGGCCGCCTGCCTGGCCTGCGGCATTCCCTGTCCCGGCGACAGCGACATGCAGGCCGCCGAGCTCGGCACGCCCCTGCCCGAAGACGCCGCCCTGCGCCGCGGCGACCTGCTCTTCTGGAAGGGCCACGTGGCCCTGGTCGCCGATCCCGAAACCATTCTGCATGCCAACGGCCATGCCATGGCGGTGGCCTTCGAAGGTCGGCAGCAGGCCGTGGCCCGCATCGCCGCCAGTGACGGCCCGGTCACCGCGCGCCGCCGCCTGCCGTTGGCATGATGCCGCTGGCATTTCTCCCGTTGTTTCCCTGTTCGAAATATCCTCGGGGGTGAATTTCGCCGCAGGCGAAAGAGGGGGCAGACAGCCCCCTGAGCCCGGGCTCCCCTAGTCCACTGGCCGGATCAGCTTGCGTTCCAGCACCCGCATCACCGTCTTCAGGTCATGGCCCCGGCGCAGGATCTGCCCGTCCATGCCCACGATCGTGTACATGCCCTGCTTGTTGCGCAGCTTGGGGCGTTTCTCGATGCGATAGATCGGATGCTCGGCGGTACGGCGGAAGATGGAAAAGATGGCCACGTCCGAGAGGCTCGAAATCCCGTAGTCCCGCCATTCGCCGGCGGCCACCATGCGCCCGTAGAGCGACAGGATCACGTTCAGTTCGGTTCGGTGAAAGGCCACCTGGGCGGTCGGCGTCCCCGGCACGGGGGGAGTTCCCTGTAACGTCATGACGTTCAGCCTGCGCCTGCGGCGCGGCAAAATCAAGCGGCTTTGCCCGGGGGGCAGGAGGGGCCCTGCCCCTCCCGGCCCTGCGGGCCTCCCTCCCCGCCGTATTTTCGGAAAGATGAAGCCTTCGGCGGGCGAGCCCGGGATCGGGGTGCGCACGCTGTGTTAAGAGGGGGCTTTTGCCGTATCCGCACCGACGCGATACCGACGCTATACCGACGTGATACCTACAGGGCATTTCCGGGGTCCGGGGCCCTGTTAACCATGGTGTTTCCGGGGTGATTCGCGCGGCGCGCGCGCTGTCGCCGTCACGCGCCCTTAGGATCCCGTTCATCAGGCAAAACGCCCGTGACAGAACCACCCGCCCGAAATGGCATCGCCATGGGCATGGAACAGCCAGAGCTGTTCGCCCCGGTCGGTGGTCACCCGCCAGTAGTCCCGCGTGCCGCTGCGCCATTCCTCGCCGGTGAACCACCATTCCGGGGCAACCCGCTCCGGCGCGTCGTGATGCAGCATCCGGATCTCGCGGCCGCGCCAGCGAAAGCGCTGCGGCGGGGCCTCGGGCGCCCGGGGCGAGGGGGGCTCCGGCGTCAGGGCGGTGACGATTTCCGGCGGCCAGAGCATCAGCGGCCGCGGCGTATGGGGCCGGTGCCACTGGGCCACGGGCTCTGCCCAGGCCGCCGCCAGCGTCAGCGTGTCCCGCCCCGGCAGGTGCGAGGTGGCCGGCGCCCGCCGGGTGATCTCGGTCATGCCCACCCGGGTGCCAAGGCGCGCCATCAGGTCCTCCCGCGCCGTGGCCAGGTCGGTACGGGGCGGAGAAGGGCGTTTGGTTTCAGGGGGGTGTCCCTCTGCAGGGGCCGGGGCCGGGGCTTCGCGGGGCAGGGTGTCGAGGCGGCCATGGGCGCGATCGGCGGGTCGGGCCTCGGTCTGGATAGCGATCAGGCGCAGCATGTCAAAGCCGAACCCGGCATCGAGCTGCGGCAGCTTCATCGCCAGCAGGGGCCTGATCCGCGCCGCATCCGCCGTCGGCCGGGCCAGCCCCACGGCGACCCATTGCATGGTCTGGTCGGTGCGCCAGGCCTCCAGCCGGATCAGGCGTGCCATCTGGCCTTCGGCCTCCAGCGCGGTGCAGAGTGGCGGCAGGAGGCGGTCGACCGCCGCCTGCACGTCCTCCTCGAGCCAGATCGGCTCGGGCAGGGTCAGCCGGGTGGAAAAGGCCGGGGCTTCTTCCTTGGGCGACAGCGGCTCGGGGGCACGGTTCAGCGCCTGGTCGAGGCGCAGCACCAGGCCCGCACCGAAGCGGCGCGCCAGGGGCGCGCGGGGTTGTCCGAAAAGATCGCCGATCTGCCGCAGGCCCAGGCGGTTCAGCTGGTCCAGCACCTCGGGTTCCAGCCGCAGTGCCGCCACCGGCAGGGGGGAAAGCGCCATGTGCAGCCGCCCCTCCGGCGCGATCCGCGCGCTGGCGCGATCCCCCGTCCGGTTTCCCGGCGCGCGCACCGGCGGCGGGGTGCCGCCCCGCTCCCAATTGCGCCGTTTCGCGGCTCGCGACCGGGTGGCCGGGGCCTCCTGGTCGATGTCGTCACCGCTGCGCCCGGCCCCCGGGGGGGCTCCTGCAAAGCGCGCCAGGGCCCAGGCCGCGCCCAGACAATCAGCGATTCCGGCCCGTGCCGCGAGGCCCATCCGCGCTGCCTCGTCCTCGATCCGAAGCAGCATGGCCTCCTCGCCGCCGAAAAGATGGGCGCATCCCGTGATGTCCAGGACCAGCCCGTCCTCGCCGTTCTCTGCGACCCAGGGCGAAAATCGCCTGGCCCAGCGGTGCAGCAGGGCCAGGAATTCAGCCTCGGCCTCGGGGTTGCGCAGGCTGGTTCGCAACCCGGGGTAGAGCGCCCGCGCATCCCGAAGGGACTGGCCGCGGCGGACTCCTTCGGCCTGCGCCGCGGCGCTGACAGAGCTGACAACCTGGGTGTTTCCCACGTCGGCCACCACGACCATGGGCACGGCCGGGTCCCCCCCGCTTCGGCGCAGGACGTGGTCGGCGCCCAGGCGGCAGAACCACAGGGACAGGATGCGGCGGGCAGCAGGCATCGTTCACGGCAGCAATTTGTTCCCTTTATGTTCTATCTCTAATCTTTTCGTGAGAATGAGTCGAGTCGACTTGGCGGATGCAGAGATCCCGTTAAGGTGGTGTTATAGAAAAACAGGGAGTTTCAGATGAAACGTACTTTCAGGACGACCGTCGTGATTGCCGCCCTCGCTGCCGGGGCCGCCTATGCCCATGCCGAGGTCAGCAATGCGGACGTCAAGGCACGCATGGATCTGATGGGGGATATCCGCAAGAATTTTGCGACCCTCGGCGGCATGGTGCAGGGCAAGATCGATTTCGATGCGGACGCGGCCAATGCGGCGGCCAATGCGCTGGTGACCGACGCGGAGACGATCCCCACCGCCTTCGAGGAGCCGGCCATGGATCCGGAATCCGAGGCTTCGCCGGCGATCTGGGAAAACTGGGATGATTTCGTGGCAAAGGCGCGCAACCTCGAGATGGCCGCGGACAACCTCGACACCAGCTCGCTCGACGCGCTCAAGGCCAGCTTCGGGCCGGCCGGCGCGGCCTGCGGTTCCTGCCACAAGGCTTACCGGGTCGATTGATCCGCAAGGCGTGCCGGAACGGATCGGGTGGCCTCGCAGGGCTGCCTGTTCCGCATCAGGTCAATTTCCTGCGTCGGTCCCGTAGCGCGCCATGAAGGTCTCGACCGCCTCGTGAGAGACGATCTTTGCCCGTTCGGGCGAGATGCGGGGATCGATTCCGAACAGGCGCCGGGTAAAGACATCGGCGCGGCAGAGTTGGATGAACTGCTCGGCAGCCAGCTCCGGGTCGGTCACCTTCAGCTCGCCCCGTTCGGTGGCGTCGCGCATGTAGCCGGCCAGCAGCGTCTGCGCCAGTTGCGGCCCGTTCTGATAGAATTCCTGCGCCAGCTCGGGAAACCGCTCGGCCTCCGAGGCGCAGACGCGGAAGATCGACAGCGACAGCGAAGAGCAGGAGGCCGAGACGATCCGCAGGGCGGCCTGTTCCAGAACCTCGCGCACGGGCAGGTCAGGCGGCACGATCGAACGCGAGTCCTCGGCCTGGCGCAGGCATTCCTGGCGGGCGATCTCGACGAAGAGCAGGCGCTTGTCGGGGAAATAACTGTAGAGTGTGGCCTTGGAAACACCGGCCTCTCGGGCGATGTCATCGACGCTCGCCCCGTCATAGCCATCCTGGAGAAAGACCTTCCGGGCGCCTTCGACGACCTGAGAGTACTTTCGCCCCTTGCGGCGTGTCGGTGTCAAATTGTTCATCATTCCCCCGTCGGTGCACGGCGATATTGCCCCTGTGGCCGCCATCGGGCAACCCCGCACCATGGGGAAACCGGTCACTTGTGTCTGGCTTCTGCCCCCAAACGGGGCCTTTGTGCAACGACCATGGCACCTTGCGGCCTTTTGCCGGGCATAGGCAATGGACGAATGCAAATCTGCCGGGCACTCAGAAGGCCTTTTGGAAGGGGGCTGATGACAGTCCGTCCCCCGTGTCGCCACCTGCTGGAGTGAGTTTGATGACAATGATCTACGTGGATGCGGATGCCTGTCCGGTCAAGGACGAGGCCGAAAGGGTTGCCACGCGGCACAAGATCAAGGTTGTCATGGTCTCGAACGGCGGGCTGCGCCCCTCGCCGAACCCCTATGTGGAACATGTCATCGTGGCGGCGGGTCCGGACGAGGCAGACCGCTGGATTGCCGAGCGCGCGGGCCCTGCCGACGTGGTGATCACCGGTGACATTCCCCTTGCGGCGAAATGCGTGGCAGCCGGGGCCGAAACCCTGCGCCATAACGGCGAGCGCTTCACCGCCGCAAACATCGGACAGCAGCTTGCCATGCGTGACCTGATGGCCGATCTGCGCGCCGCCGATCCCTTCCGGCAGGGCGGTGGCAAGGGCTTTACAAAGGCGGACCGCTCTCGTTTTCTGGATGCGCTGGAACGGGCCGTGCGGACGGCCGCGAGCAGGACATAGGCAGGCAAATGCAGAATACTCAGGCGAAGGCCGTGGTCTTCGACATCGGCAACGTGTTGATAGAGTGGAACCCCGAACGACACTATGATCGGGTGATCGGAGAGGCGCGGCGGCGCGCCTTCCTCGAGGCGGTGGACATGTTCGCCATGAACGACGAGCTGGATCGGGGCGGTGACCTGGCCACTCTGGCGGCCGAAACCGCCGAGGCAAATCCCGATTGGCGGGACGAGGTGCTGATGTGGCACAGCGATTGGCTTCAGATGGCCTCTCCGGCGATTCCGCATTCGGCGCGGCTCTTGCGCGCGCTCCGGGCCAAGGGCGTGCCGGTCTTCGCGCTGACGAACTTCGGCATCGGAACCTTCGAGATGGCGCAGGCGGAATACGACGTGCTGAACGAGTTCGACCGGGCCTATGTCTCTGGGCACATGCGGGAAATCAAGCCCGACGCGCGCATCTATGAAATGCTGGAGGAGGACAGCGGCCTGGCCGGGGCCGATCTGATCTTTACCGATGACCGTGCCGACAATATCGCCGCTGCTGCCGCGCGCGGCTGGCAGACACATCTTTTCACCGGTCCCGAGGGCTGGGCCGCGCGGCTCGTCGCCGATGGCTTCCTGACTGCAGAGGAGGCCGCGTGACAGGGTCCGCCGGCGTTCCCCAGATCGGTTTCGACGAGGGTGAGGCGGTTCTCGACTGGCTTGCACTCACGGATGCGCTTGCCGCCGCCCATGCCCTGCCCAGGGCCGAGATCGGCGACATTTTCCTTTACCGCGATGCAGATACCCTTCTGACCCGTTCGGCCTGGATCGACGGGCTTGGTGTCGCCGTCAAGGCGGCCACGATCTATCCGGGCAACAAGGCCGCGGGAAAGCCCTCGGTCAACGGTGTGCTCAACCTGATGTCGGACGCGGACGGTACGCTGGAAGCGCTCGTCGATTTTCACCTGGTGACAAAGTGGAAGACCGCGGGCGACAGCCTGCTGGCGGCCCGCCACCTGGCGCGTCCCGATAGTCGCGTGATCCTGATCGTCGGCGCCGGTACGGTCGCCGGCACCCTGCGCGAGGCCTATGGCGCCGCTTTTCCTCTGGTCCGCTTCCTTGTCTGGAACCGCACCACCGCCGGGGCCGAGGCCCTTGCCGCGCGCTATGATCGTACCACCGTGGCAACGGATCTCGCCGCGGCCGTGGCCGAGGCTGACATCATCACCTCGGCCACCATGGCGACTGATCCCTTCCTGCAGGGCGACTGGTTCCGCCCCGGTCAGCACATCGACCTGATCGGCGCCTACCGTCCCGACATGCGGGAGGCGCAGGATGGGGTGCTGCAGCGGGCCCGGATTTTCGTCGACAGCTTCGATACGACGCTCGGCCATATCGGCGAGATCCAGACGCCGCTCGACACCGGTGCGATCAGGCGCTCTGATATCCTGGCGGATTTTTACGACCTTTCGGCCTTCCGCCGACAGGATGCGAACGAAATCACGCTCTTCAAGAACGGCGGCGGTGCACATCTCGACCTGATGACGGCCCGGTTCATTTTCGAGGCCTGGTCGGCGGCGCGTTGAGCTTAGGCGGGCAACCCGGCGGTGCCGCGGTTTTCCTTGACCGGCAGGTTCACCAGTGCGCTGAACGCGCCCACGCCCACGCCGATCCACCAGACCAGCGTGTAATCCCCCGTGACGTCATAGAGCCGCCCGCCCAGCCAGACGCCCATGAAGCCGCCGATCTGGTGGCTGAGGAAGACGATGCCATAGAGCGTTCCCATGTAGCGGATGCCGTAGATATGCGCGATCAGGCCACTGGTCAGTGGCACGGTCGCCAGCCAGAGCGCGCCCATCAGCGCCGAGAAGAGCAGCACCGTGGCCGGGGTTATCGGCATCAGGATGAAGACGGCGGCGATTACCGTGCGCAGGGCGTAAATACCTGCAAGCAGGTATTTCTTGGTGTATCGCTTGCCCAGCCAGCCGGCGGTCAGCGTGCCCATGATGTTGAAGATCCCGATCAGCGAGATCGAGATTGCCCCGAGCGCCGAGGTCGTGGTGATCCCCATGCTCGCCAGCAATCCGCCGCTGGCGATCGGGCCGCAGAGCTCGGTCACGAAGGCCGGGAAATGCGCGGTGATGAAGGCCAGCTGATAACCACAGCTGAAAAAGCCCAGGAAGATCAGGGTAAAGCTCGGATCCTTGGCTGCGCGAACCAGGATCTGGCCCATGGTTTCCTCCAGCTCGGCCTTGCTGGCCATCGGCTGTGGTGAGCGCAGGAAGGGCAGCAGGAAGAGCGTCGACAGGATGGCCAAGGCAAAGACAATAAAGACCTGTTGCCAGGGCATGCTGCCCAGCAGCCATTCCGCAACCGGCGCGCCAAAGACCTGCCCGGCACTGCCCGCGGCGGTCACGATAGCCAGCGCCATGGAGCGGTTCTCCGGCGAAGCGGCGCGGCCCACGACGGCCAGGATCACGCCAAAGCCGGTGCCCGCGATGCCGAAGCCCACCAGAACCTCGAGCGCCCAGTGCGCATGCGGGGTGGTGGCAAAGGACGACAGCACCAGGCCCGCCGCATAGAGCAGAGCCCCCAGGATCAATGCGGCGCGGTCGCCGGTCTTCTCGGCAAAGGCGCCGAAGAGCGGCTGCCCGATGCCCCAGGCAAGGTTCTGGATCGCGATGGCCATGGAGAAGGAGGCGCGATCCCAGCCGAACTCCTGCGCAATGGGAATCTGGAACACCCCGAAGGACGCTCGGATGGCGAAATTCACCATGATGATCACGCATCCGGCGATCAGGATCGGCGTTACGAGGCGGGGTGAGGGTGTCATCGGCGTTCCCGGGCAAGGTTGCGCCGAGATTAAAGGTGAATCTCAATACGTCAATTCAGCGTTTGTGACGGGGGGCATTCGCGAAAGTGACCTTTCGCAGCCGCGCGGCGCAGGCTATCAGATCGGACATGACCGAGAGCATGACCGACCTCTACCGGGCCCGCGTGGCCGACGGCAGCATCCATCCCGATCCCGCGCAGGAAGCCGTCCTGCCGGAGTTCGACCGCATTCGCGCCGGCCTGAAGGCCGCCGAGCCCGTCAAGCGTGGCTTCTTCCGCAAGGCCAAGCCGGCAGAGCCGCCCAAGGGGCTGTACCTGTGGGGCGGTGTCGGACGGGGCAAGTCGATGCTGATGGACCTCTTCGTCGAGAGCCTCGACGTGCCGGTGCGCCGCGTGCACTTCCATGCCTTCATGCAGGAGATCCAGGAGGGGCTGAACGAGGCGCGCAAGGCCAACACCCAGGACAGCCTTGCCCCCGTGGCGGCGCGTATCGCCCAATCGGTCAAGGTCCTGGCCTTCGACGAGATGCAGATCACCGACATCACCGACGCGATGATCGTAGGGCGCCTGTTCGAGGCGCTCTTTGCCGCCGGGGTCGTGATCGTGACCACGTCAAACCGGGTGCCGGACGATCTCTACAAGGACGGACTGAACAGACAGCTCTTCCTGCCGTTCATCGACCTGATCAAGCAGCGCCTCGTCGTGCACGAGCTGGTCAGCCCGAATGATTATCGGCAGAACCGCCTCTCGGGCGGGCAGGTCTATTTCTCGCCCGCCGACAAGTCGGCCCGGGCCGCGATCGAGGAGATCTGGCAGGAGCTGACCGGAGGCGATGCCGAGCCGCTGAAGCTAACCGTCAAGGGCCGCGAAGTGGTGATCCCGGCCTATCGCAACGGTGTCGGGCGCGCCCGTTTCCACGATCTCTGCGGCGCCATGCTCGGGCCGGGGGATTACCTCGCCATCGCGAATGCGGTCAGGGTCCTCGTGCTCGAGGACATCCCCTGTCTCGGCCGTTCGAACTTCAACGAGGCAAAGCGTTTCGTGACCTTGATCGACGCTCTCTACGAGGCGCATGTGCGCCTGATCTGCTCGGCGGCCGATGAGCCGGAGAGCCTTTATCTGGAAGGGGAGGGCGTGTTCGAATTCGAGCGGACCGCCAGCCGCCTGCGCGAGATGCAGGACAAGGACTGGGGGCAGCAGGACGAGGGCTGACAGGCGCCGGACAGAAAAAGGGGGCCGGCGAACCGACCCCCAGATTCTTGCCCGATGGGTCCCCAGCCCGGTGCATTGCGCGAATCGCGGTGATAGGCTGCTGTGCGATTTGCGAAATGCGAGAGAATTGCCTGTTTTCTAAGGAGATATTAGGCGAATCGATGCGAATCGGTCAATAGGTCACGAATCACTATCGCATTGATTTTCGTGGCGATTTTCCGAGCTGATTCGGAAAGCCGATTCGGAACAAACGCTTATGGCGGTCTCTTCACGTGAAAAAAGATCGGCCTGCCTGCCGGGAAAGCGGGCTCAGCCGTTCTCTCTAAGCACATATCCCGCGAAATAGAGCGATCCGCAGATCAGGATCCGTGCGCCAGGTGCCGTTTCGGCCAGCTTTGCCACGGCGTCTTCCACGGTCTCTGCCTCACGGGCGTCCATGCCGCAGGCACGGGCCGAAGCAGCCAGTTCCCCGGAGGGCAGCGCTGCAACCACGTCAGGAATGGTGATGGCCGTCAGGCTGTCGGCTTCGCCGGCGATCGGTTGCAGATAGCCGCTGGCATCCTTCGTATTCAGCATCCCGCAGATCAGGTGCGTGGGTTTCGGGGGCAGGGTCGGCAGGAACTTGGCCAGGGCTTGCCCGGCCGAAGGGTTGTGTCCGCCATCGAGCCAGAACTCGGCCCCGGGCGCGAGCTCCACGAGCGGGCCCTTGCGCAGGCGTTGCAGGCGGGCCTGCCAGCTTGCCTTGGTCACCGCCGCCTCGCAGGCGGCCTCGTCGAACCCGAGGAATCGCAGCCCCGCAATGGCTGCGCCGGCGTTCTCGATCTGGTGCGCCCCGGGCAGAATCGGCAGGGGCAGGTCCAGCAGGCCGTTCTCGTCCTGGAAGACCAGGCGGCCGCGCTCTTCCCAGACCTGCCATTGCTGGCCGTGGGCCAGCAGCGGTGCGCCGAGCCGTGCTGCGGTTTCCTCGATCACCTCCATCGCGGCCTCGGGCTGCGGCCCGACCACACAGGGCACGCCGCGCTTGATGATGCCGGCCTTGGACACCGCGATCTCGCCCACGGAATTACCCAGGAAGGCCTCGTGATCCATCGAGATGGGCGTGATCACCGTCAGGGCCGGCTTTTCCACTACGTTGGTGGCGTCGTAGAGGCCCCCGAGCCCGGTCTCGAGCAGCGTGTAATCCGCAGGCGTCCGGGCAAAGGCAAGGATCCCTGCGGCGGTGGTGATTTCGAAATAGGTGATCGGGTCCGGCCCGTTCGCCGCCAGGCATTCGTCCAGCAGTTCCGTCAGGGCCTCTTCGCTGATCAGCTCGCCGGCCAGGCGGATCCGCTCGTGAAAGCGCACCAGGTGCGGCGAGGTATAGGCATGGACAGCCTTGCCCGCGCCCTCGATGCCCGCACGCATCATGGCCTGGGTCGAGCCCTTGCCGTTCGTACCCGCCAGGTGGATCACCGGCGGCATTTTCCGTTCGGGGTGGTCGAGCGCCTCCAGCAGGCGGAAGATGCGGTCCAGATCAAGGTCGATGACCTTGGGGTGCAGCTGCATCATCCGTTCCAGCAGGGCATCGGAACCGGATTGGGTCACGATTTGTCTTTGGCTCCGTTCTTGCCGCCTTTCGCGGCGGTCTCGGGCTTGGATTTCGCGTCGGCCTTGGCAGCGGCGAAATCGGCATCGGTTGCGGCCTCGGGCGCGGCGGGCGTTTTGCCCTGCGCGGCCGGTGCGGCGGTTTTCTCGCCTGCCGCAGGCTCGGGCAGCGCCTTTGCCTCGGGAGGGGGCAGGTCGCCCTTCACCGCGGGCGGCAGACCCATCAGCATGCGCGTGATCTGGATCAGCTCATCTCGCATCTCGGTCCGCTTGGTGACGCGGTCCAGCATGCCGTGATCCAGCAGGTATTCGGCGCGCTGGAAACCTTCCGGCAGGGTCTCGCGGATCGTCTGCTCGATAACGCGCGGCCCGGCAAAGCAGATCAGGGCATTGGGTTCCGCGATCTGCACATCACCCAGCATCGCGTAGGAGGCGGTTACGCCGCCCGTGGTCGGGTGGGTCAGAACGACGATGTAGGGCAGGCCTGCTTCCTTGAGCATCTGCACGGCCACGGTGGTGCGCGGCATCTGCATCAGCGACAGGATCCCTTCCTGCATCCGCGCGCCACCGGCGGCAGAGAACAGGATCAGCGGGCATTTCTTCTGAACGGCACGTTCGGCAGCCGCGATGATCGCATTGCCGACATACATGCCCATCGAACCGCCCATGAAAGAGAAGTCCTGGCCTGCGGCCACGATCGGCGTACGGCCGATCTCGCCTTCGGCGACCAGCATGGCCTCTTCCTCGCCGGTCTTCTTCTGTGCGGCGCGCATGCGGTCGGGGTATTTCTTCTGGTCGCGGAATTGCAGCGGGTCATGCACCGGTTCCGGCACCTCGACCTCGGTAAAGACGCCACCGTCGAAAAGCGCTTCGAAGCGGGCGCGCGGCGTGATGGCCATGTGGTGGCCACAACTGGTGCAGACGTTCAGGTTGTCCTTCAGTTCGCGGTGGAACAGCATCGTGCCGCAGCTGTCGCATTTCGACCAGAGGTTCTCGGGCGTTTCCCGGCGCGAGAAGATCGAGTTGATCCGCGGTCTGACGTAGTTGCTGATCCAGTTCATCGGCGCTTTGCCCCTGCGTTTCCTTGTGACTGTCCAGATAAGCGGGTGTGACGCGGAATGCAATCAGCGCCGCAACGCGACCCTTGCTCCCAGCCATGTCAGGCCGAGAATGCCCAGCTCGGTGATCAGAGAGAGCGAGATCACCGGTCCGGGGTCGGCGTCCATCGGTGTCAAGGGAACGTATTCCGGCACGAGAAAGAGCGACAGTCCGGAATCAAGGCCCCCCGCGTCACCGAAGAGCATGAAGGCATAGACGTTGTTGGCAAGGTGCATGCCTACGGCCGGGCCTATGCTGCCGGAACGCGCGGTCAGGTCCGTCGCCGCAAGGCCGAAAAAGAAGGCCCATATGACATATTGCCAGCTTTCGACGGTGTTTGCGCCATTGGCCCAGTGGGCACTGGCAAAGAGCAGGTTGGGAAGGAGGATCCAGACCAGCGGGTTCCGGAACCGCGCCGCCAGCTGCTGCTGGATGTAGCCGCGATAGAGGAGTTCCTCCGATGCGGTCTGCACCAGGAGGGCTGCCAGGCCGAAGGGCAGGGCGAGGAGCCAGAACACCGGGTTGCGCATGTCCTCGGCCGCCCCGAAATCGTCCCAGGGAGGCAGGATTTGCAAGGCTGCAAACACGAGTATGCTGCCAGTGAAGGCGGCGAACAGCTGGTGCGCTGCCAGGGGCAGGGGGCCGGTCAGGGTGGCAAAGCCGCGTTCGTGCAGCAGGCGCGCCACTGCCACCACCCCCAACCCGAGAAAACCGAAGGCGGTCAGCTGCACGATCAGGCCGATGGTCGTGTCGCCATAGACCACGTGGTTCAGGAAGTCCGGCGCGAAACGCCCCATTTCGGTGTCGAAGACATAGAGGGCGAGGGCATAGAATACCTCGACAAGGATCATGCCTGCGATCAGCCGAGGCAATTGCGGTGACGCGGCCGCCGGCGCGGCATAGGCAAGATGCGGAGAATAGGCCCGTGGCAGTGCGGCACCCGTCAGGCGCATGGCTGGCCCGCGGGAAGCGCCGCGCGCGAAGTGGCGGCCTGTCCCCGCTCGGCAGGTCCCGAGGGGAAGGAGAGGGGCATCGGCAGGAAATCGCAGTGCGCTCGCATCATGCTGCGCAAGCTACCGCCGCCCCGGGCGGACCGCAATTGCCCATGTCGGAAACCGCGCTTGTCAGCCATTGGGGGGTCCTCTATCCCGGCGCCACCGTATTTTTCGGAGGGCTGCCGATATGGGGATATGTGAAAACCACGACCGGGCTGGCCGCCGTGATGGATGGTTTGCCTGGGGCATGCGCACGGTTCTGGGGCGTGTCAGGGCGCTGGTTCCGGCGGTTTTCGGTCTCCTGTTGCTTGCCGGTTGTGTCGACGGTACGGGCTCTGGCGGGCTGCTCACGGGGGCGGGCGGTGGCCCCGTCTACCGCTCGGCCAAGGTGGCGCAGGGCAGCGTCGTGATCCGGGGGCCGTCCGGCTATTGCGTCGAGGGGCGCAGCCTGCGCAGCACTGGCGACGATGGCTTCGGTCTTCTGGCGCGATGCGACATTCTCAGCCAGGGCAAGCTGGGCTCGAATGTCGCGCTGGCAATGCTCACGGTCACGGTCACGCCTTACCAGGGGGCGGATCTGCCCTCCGCCCGAGAGCTGGCCGGGGATTTCCCGAAAGGCGAGGTGATCGAGGCGGTTGAGGCAGGCTCTGTCCGCTTGCTGCACCTGCGCCATGGCGGTGATGTGATGGTGCAGGGGGCGGACCCGCGTCAATGGCGGGCCGTCTTCGTCCTGAACGGTCATCTCGTCTCGCTTGCCGCCTATGGCCCCCGTGACAGCCGCGTGGCAGATCAATCGGGCAAGTCGCTTGTCCTCTCGACCGTGCGCGCGATGCGCAGCGCAAGCCCGCGCGGCAAGGCGGTGGCCACTGCAGGTTGACCGGAAGTCACCACTTTTGCCTCCGCGGCAACTCCGGGCTGGAACCGCCTGCCGGCATTGGTCATAACTACGACCAGCATTCGGGACGGGACGTTTACATGCCATCTTCGGGAAAATCTCTCTGGAGCAGGATCCTCGCACAGCGAGAGGTTCGCCGCTGGCATGACCGTGCAGCCGCCGCCGAGACAGAGCATCTTTCCCTCCTACGTGCCCAGCGTGTGCAGGCCATGCGCCTGCGCGAGGAACTCGATCACCTGATCCATGTCGGCAACAGCCGCCTGATGCTGCCCATGATCGGCTTCGATGCCGTCAGCGTGCCGGCTGAATCGGACTGGGTCTGGCGGCCGGAACTCTGGCGCGGCCCGCTCGCGCAGATCGGCATCGCCGGGGTGCGTTCCGGCGCGGGACTCGGAGAGGAAGTGACCCTCTTTCATGACTGCATGAAGTCAGAGGTCACGCTTCGTCAGTTGCGCAACAGCCGAGAAAGCGACCTGGCGCCGTTCGGTCTGCGCATGGATATCCTCAATTTCGGCGGCAGTTTCCTCTCCATCGTCGTAGAGCTTCCCCAGGGCGCCGTGCGCGATCTGCGGCGGCGTCACGTGCTGCGCCTCGACCTGCAGGTCGAGATGGAGAAGCGGCGCGATGTCTATGTGCGGCTGAACATCCAGCACGGCCCCAACACCGAGCAGCTTACGGCCACGCTGCCGGTGGATGACGAGGAGCCGGCGGTGGAATTCGACCTAGCCTATTCCGCGATCAACGAGAAGCGGATCGAAAAGGCCTGGGTCGACGTGATTTTCGACAAGCCCGCCATGAACGAGGTCGTCCTGCGGGACATGACCTTCAGCCGGCGCGCGCGGGCTGATCTCTGACATGGCGCAGCCCGCCCAGCACGAGGACAAGAGGCGATGAGCGAGATGACTCTGACCAAGACATATCTGCGCGACGGCAAGTGGCATGGCGTGCTGGCTGTCGGGGCCGATCGGGGGCGCCCAGCCATCCAGGCGTTTTTCGATGACCGTCTGGTCGAGGGCGTGGAACTGGCCGAGACGGATGTCCCGGGCGAATGGGGCGTCATGGTCCCGGTGCCCGTCAACGCCATTTCCGATGGTGTGCAGACGGTCATCATCACGGATGCGATCTCCGGCAGCGTTCTGAACGCTTTCGGGATCATGGCAGGTGAGGTGCCGCGCGACATGATGCAGGCCGAGATGTCGCTGCTGCGGGCAGAGCTCGATCTGCTGAAGCAGGCCTTCCGCCGGCATTGTTCCGATGGGACCGATTGAATCACCTTTTTGGTGTATTTGTGACTTCGTGCACAATTTTGATGTATTGTAGTCCGGTTCTGCCACGGAAATGCCACAGACCTCCCGAATTCGGGGCGCTCTGCCCTCGGATCGCCCAAGTTGCTTCGTTTCCGCTTCTGCAACGATCCAGATAATACCGCTGAATTGTCCGTGAAGCGCCCATTTTGTGCCTGAATCCACGTGCCTACTCAAAGTCTGGAACGAGAGAGTGGTTGTATGGATCGGTTAACGGAAATGGAGGCCTTTGCGACCGTCGTGGATCAGGGTGGCTTCACCGACGCGGCGCGCAAGATGGGTATTTCCAAGTCAGCTGTTTCAAAGCATGTTTCGGCGCTCGAGGCGCGGCTTGGCGCTCGTCTGTTGAATCGTACGACCCGTCGTGTATCGCCGACAGAGATCGGGCTGGCCTATTACGACCGCGCGCGGCGTGTCCTGAACGACGCCGGAGAGGCCGACGCCCTGGTCTCTGCCATGACCTCGGAGCCAAGAGGTCGCCTCCGGATCGCCGCCGAGACGGATTTCGGCGCCGCGCTCCTGACGCCGATGATCGGCACCTTCCTGACCCGGCATTCAGAAATTTCCATCAGCATGGAGCTGACCAACGGCCACGTCGACCTGTCCGATGACGGATTTGACCTGGCGATCAGAAGGTCGGCGCAGGAAGAGCCCGGTATCAAATCACGCAAGCTGACCGAGACGTTTCTCCACATGGTGGCCAGTCCGGGCTACCTGCAGGACTTCGGGTATCCGGACCGTCTCGAGGATCTGAACAATCATCGCCTGCTGCACTATTCCAGAGACGACAGTGCCAACGTCTGGCAATTGCGGGCCCCCTCGGGCGAGCTGAGAGAGGTGCGCACGGCAGGGTGGCTTTCTGTCAATGACGGCCAGTCGCTGCTGGCTGCTACTCTTGCAGGCCTCGGGATCGCATACCTGCCGGGGTTTCTCTGCCGCGAGGCCCTGGGTGATGGTCGGATCGTCGACGTGATGCCCGATCTCCCGCGTGATCCGATCGGGATCTACGCGCTCTATCCCGCTGAAAACATCATGTCGCCGAAGGTACATACCTTCGTCGACTTCCTGGTCGAGAACCTCGGGCAGGACTGAGCCTCGCCGGCTGCTACTCCGGGGCTTGCGCCTCCATGTCCGGCGGTTCGGTCAGCGTCCCCGGATCAAGCAGAACGACCTCCACGCGGCGGTTTTCCTCGCGCCCTGCGGAATCCGTGTTGCTGGTCCTCGGAGCAAGAAACCCGATCCCCTGCGCCGAGAGCTGCGCCCTGTCCACGCCCATCTCCTCTGCCAGCCGGTCGACGACCGCCTGTGCGCGCTGGCGTGACAGGGCCATGTTGTTGTCCAGCGAGCCGACCGTGTCGCTGTGTCCGACCAGCACGACCTTGCGGTCGGGATCCGCGCGCAGGAAGGTTGCAAGTGCTTCGAGCGATGAACGGCCGCTGTCGCTCAGGGTGGCCGAGCCGGTGTCGAATTGCAGGTCCCGCAGTACCGCGTGCCCGCGGTTCAGCAGGGTTGCCTCCATGCCTGCGGCATCCACCGGCGCGAGCGGAGCCCCTTCGGGCGGCGCATCGCCGAGCAGGGTCGTCACCGCCTCGCCGGCGAGCGCGTCGATGGTCTCCGGCATGACGTGGATCAGCTGGACATAGCCAGATCCGCCGGCTCGGCTGACCAGCAGGAAGACGTAATCGGGCTGGTCCTCGCCCGGAGCGTCGCGGCGCGCGCTCAGGGCGCGAAAGTCAAAAAGATCCACGTACATGTCCGGGGCCTCGATGACATCGGTGTCGAAACGGAAATCAAAGCCCCCGCATTCGGCGCTGTCGCATTCCATCATCAGGTCAAAGCCCGCCTCCACAAGCTGTTCGCGCAGCGGCGCAAATAGCTGAAGCGTGGTGACGGAGGGCGCAGGCACCCGCCAGGCCTGCCGTGTGACGGCACCCTCAAGCGGCAGGAACGGCACATGGCCGTCCGCAAAGACACCCGTCGGCAGGTCATAGGAGGCCGCAGGCAGGGCCTCGTCATGTGATAGGGCGGAATTGGACGGCAGGGACAGCTCGAAGGGCGCGGCCAGCCCCGGACCGGCGGTCCAGACGACCGTCAGAATGGCCCAGAGGGCTTTCTGCCGCATTCCTGTCATTCGGTTGCCCGTCCCGTCAGTCTGGCGCGTCCTGTCAGCGTGCCCGTTCCATCAGCGTGCCTGTCCGTGGTATTCCGGGTTCGGCCGCATGTCGATGGCACTGGCCACCCTGTTGGACATGTTGAAGAAAGCGGCGACATTGGCAATGTCCCATATGTCGCGGTCGGTGAAACCCCGCGCACGCAGCGCCTCGCGGTCGATCTCCTCGATGCTCGCGCTGTCGGTGGTGACCTTCGCGGCGAAATCCAGCATGGCGCGCTGTTTCGCGCTCAGGTCGGCCGCGCGGTAGTTCATTACCAGCATCTCTCCCAGCACCGGATCACCGGACAGCTCGCGCACCGCAGCGCCATGGGCCGTCAGGCAATAGAAACAATGGTTGATCGAGCTGACGACGACCGCGATCATCTCGCGTTCCAGCTTGCTCAGCCCGCTTTCGCCCAGCATCAGGTCGTTGTAGAGCCCGCTGAAGGCCTCCAGTTTGCCGATGTCGAAGGCATGGGCCTTCAGCACGTTGGGCACCATGCCGAGTTTGTCCTGGCAGACGTCGAAATACTTCTGCGTCCGCTCCGGCAGCGGCGCCACCATTGGCAGATCGAGCGCCGTTATCTGGTCTGACATGTGGTCTCCTCCCTCCATCAGTCTCCCTGACGGTAATGGTAGTGACCGACCAGCTCCATTCCAAGCGCCCCGTAGAGGCCATTCGCGGCGACATTCCCCGTCGTACAGATTACCGAGATCTCCTCGGCGCCCTGCTCGGCGGCCCAGCGGGCGGCGTCGATCATCATCGCCCTGCCCATGCCGCGGCCGCGCATCGCCGCCAGCACCTCGAGCGCATGCAGCATCGCCACCGTGCCGTCGAGGGCGACAAAGGCGGTGGCTGCGGGGGAATTGTCGTGGCGTCCGATCAGCGCGGTTCTGGCGCCGCGGGCGCGCTCCATCACCGCGATCCGGGCAGGGCCGATGCCGCCGGCGGCCCAGATCTCGCGCTGGATGGCGAGTGGCTCCCACACGGCGAGGCTGAAGCATTGGGCCGGCTTCTTCTGCCCGGCCAGCGCCTCTGTCGCGCAGGCATAGATGTTCACCGGATCCACCACGCGGTACCCCCGTGCCGCAAGGGCGGAATCCAGCTGGTCCTGGCCCGGCCGCAGGCAGAAGAGCGGCCCCTGTCCCATCGCGCGCATCGCCGCGACCGCCGCGTCGATCTCTGCCCCGCTCACCGGCTGAGCAGTCGAGGCCGAGGAAACACGCTTGCCGCCGCCATCGCCGCGTCGCAACCGCCAGGGCCCCTCTTGCCGGATTTCGGCCGGGGGCCAGGTCGCGTCGACGGCGGCCATGTAGCGCGGCGTGCGGGTCTCGGCGTCTGGCGCGGTCATTCCGGGAAGATGGCGGCCAGTTCTGCCATGGCGGCGTCCACCTGGCTGCCCTCGCTGCCCCGGATCACGATGTTGGCGCCATAGACGCCGTCGCGCTGAAACGGATAGGAGCCGATGGACAGCTCCGGGTAGGCCTGCGCCAGCTTCGATAGCGGCCCGGCAATCTCGCCTTCACCGCGGTTGATGCGAAGCGACTGGCTGAGCAGTGGCTTGCCTCCGGTCAGCTTGGGCAGCACCGAGGCCACCATGGCCTCGAAGACGCTGGGCACACCGGCCATCACGTGCACGTTGCCGATGGTGAACCCCGGCGCGATCGACACCGGATTGTCGATCAGGGTGGCGCCCTCGGGGATGCGGGCCATGCGCAGGCGGGCCTCGTTTACCTCCACGCCCCGACTTTCCCAATGGGCCACGAGCAGGTCGCGGGCGTCCTCGCGCACGTCGATATGGCGGTCGAAGGCGGCGGCGACGCAATCGGCGGTGATGTCGTCGTGGGTCGGGCCGATCCCGCCCGAGGTAAAGACCGTGTCATGGGCCACCGACAACGCCTTCACGGCCTTGATGATCGCGCTGCGGTCATCGCTGACGACGCGGACTTCCTTCAGGTCGATCCCGATCTTGGTCAGCTCCCGCGCGAGGTGGTACATGTTGGCGTCGCGCGTCCGTCCAGAGAGAATTTCGTCTCCGATGACAAGCATCGCTGCGGTGGGGTTCGGCATGGAAAGGCCCTCCTTGAGTGCGGGTGAAGAAATCTATAGGCCCGCCTCATGCGCTTTCAAACCCCTCTTATGTCGGCCACGCTTTTGCGCCGATACAAACGCTTCCTCGCCGATATCCGGCTGGAGGACGGCACCGAGGCGACCGCCCATTGCGCCAACCCCGGGTCCATGATGGGGCTGGCGGAGCCCGGCAGCCGCATCTGGGTCGAGCCCAACGACGACCCTAAGAAGAAGCTGAAATACGGCTGGCGCCTGGTGGAACATCCGGACGGCCATTTCACCGGCGTCGACACCTCTGTTCCCAACCGCGCGCTGCGCGAGGCCTTGATGGCCGATGCCGTACCGGGGCTTCAGGGCTATGATCAGGTCCTGCCGGAGCAGAAATACGGCACGAAGAGCCGGATCGACTTCCTGCTGCGCGGCACCGCCCGACCCGACTGCTATGTCGAGGTGAAATCCGTCACGCTCTCGCGCCAGCCGGGCCTGGCCGAGTTTCCCGACAGCGTCACGGCTCGCGGGCTGAAGCACCTGCACGAATTGTCGCAGGTGGCGCAGGCGGGGCACCGCGCGGTCATGTTCTTTCTCGTCCAGCGCACGGACGCCCTGCGCACGGCGATCGCCGCCGATATCGATCCGGCCTATGCCGCAGGCTATGCGGCTGCCCGCGCGGCGGGGGTCGAGGTGCTTGCCATGCGCTGCGTGATCACCCCGCAGGAGATCACGCTCGGTCCCGCCCTGCCGGTGCCGCCCGCGACCTGAGGAGTGCGGCTTTTGGCCCGCGTCTCTGGCATTTTCCGGCAGAGTGCATTATTTCTACGGTCCAGGCGCCGGTGGCCTCTTTTCGGGCCGCCTCGACGCGAGACCGGATTACAGACAGAGGCGCATTGATTTGAGACAGGAACATCGCGGTCGCATGACACGGGAAGGGATCCGCATCCACGAGGCTGCGGACTTCGAAGGCATGCGCAAGGCAGGCGCCGTCGCGGCACAGATCCTCGACGATGTCGCCGCCATCATCGAGCCGGGCAAGACCACCGCCGAGATCGACAAGTTCATCGAGGACAAGGTCACCGAGTACGGCACGACCTCGGCCACGATCGGCTACAAGGGCTACAAGCACGCCTCCTGCATCTCGATCAACCATGTGGTCTGCCACGGCATTCCCAGCGAGAAAAAGCTGAAGGATGGCGACATCCTGAACATCGACGTCACCGTCATCCTCGATGGCTGGTACGGCGACAGCTCGCGCATGTACGTGGCAGGCAAGCTCTCCCGCAAGGCCGAGCGCCTGCTGCAGGTCACCCACGACAGTCTGATGATCGGCATCGAGACGGTGAAGCCGGGCAATACCTTTGGCGACATCGGTCATGCCATCCAGAGCTATGTCGAGGCACAGCGCATGTCCGTCGTCCGCGATTTCTGCGGTCACGGTCTGGGCCAGGTGTTCCACGCGCCGCCGAACGTGCTGCACTATGGCCGCCCGGGCACTGGTCCCGTCCTCGAAGAGGGCATGTTCTTCACCATCGAGCCGATGGTGAACCTCGGCCGTCCGGAAACCAAGGTGCTGGCCGATGACTGGACTGCCGTGACCCGCGACAAGTCGCTCTCGGCGCAATACGAGCACTCGCTCGGCGTCACCGCCGATGGCTGCGAGATCTTCACGCTTTCGCCGGGTGGCCTGTTTCACCCGACCTACAAGCAGGACTGAGCGCGCCGCGCCGGCATCATGAAAAGGCCAGCCTCCTGGGCTGGCCTTTCGCGTTTCAGCTCGCTTCGAGCAGCGTCACATGCGTGTCGCCGTACCGGCGGTCGCCCAGCAGCGTGAAACCTTCGGGCGCGGCCTGCACGCCGTTTTCCTCGAAGACCACCAGCGCCCCAGGAGCGATCCAGCCCTGCGTCCGTGCCCCCTCGAGCGCCAGCGGGCCAAGCCCCTTGCCATAGGGTGGATCCAGGAACACCAGCGACGCGGGGGCGCCGGGGCAGGGCGGCAGGCGCGTCGCATTGGCCTTCATCACCCGGGTGCGGTCCTTCACGCCCAGCTCGCGGATGTTCTCTGCCAGCAGCCGCCCGGCTACGCGTCCGTCGTCCACGAAGGTCACGCTCTCCGCCCCGCGCGACAGCGCCTCCAGTCCGAGCGCACCGGTGCCGGCGAACAGATCCAGCACCACGGCCTCCTCGATCGGGTCGCCATAGCGCCCCCCGGTCAGCATCGAGAAGAGGCTCTCCCGCACGCGGTCGGTGGTGGGGCGCAGATGCGCCCCCGCATCGCCCTTGCCGAGGGCCGCCAGCCGGCGGCCGCGGAACTCTCCGGCGATGATCCGCATCAGCCGCGCATCAGCGTTTTCAGGTCGACCTCCGGATCGGCCACCTTCGCCGGGTCGGCGGTCTTGCCGGCGTCGATCAGGCGCTTGCCCACCATGTAGCCGCGCGGATCATTCATCGCGTCGACGGCCAGCAGCTGGTCACCCAGGTAGTACCAATGGCTGATCGCACCCTTGTCGCCATGGCGCACGACCACCTTGTCATACCCGGTATTCAGCCCCGCGATCTGCAGCTTGACGTCGTACTGATCCGACCAGAACCAGGGTTTCGGGTCATAGGTCTCGCCGGCACCCAGCATGTTGGATGCCACGCATTCCGCCATGTCGATGGCGTTCTGCACGCTCTCCAGGCGCAGCCGCGCGCCGCGGAAGGGGAAGCTGGCGCAATCGCCGGCGGCCCAGACATGGGGATCGCTGGTGCGGGCCTGTTCGTCACAGCGGATGCCGTTCTCGATGCGCAGGCCGGCCTCTTCGGCAAGGGTTTCGCCGGGCAGGATCCCCATGCCGACGATGACGAAATCGCATTCGATCTCGCTGCCGTCCGACAGGATGGCACCGGTCACCTCTGTCTCGCCGGTCAGTCGTTCAAGGCCCGTGTTCTCGCGCAGGTCAACGCCGTGTTCGAGGTGCAGCGCGCGGAAGTAGTCCGAGGTCTCGGGCGAGGCGACGCGCTTCAGGATGCGCTCGGCCATCTCGATCAGGGTGACCTTCAGGCCCTTCTTGGCGGCCACTGCGGCGGCCTCCAGCCCGATGTATCCGCCGCCCACGATCAGTACCCGCGCGCCTTCGCGGAACTGTGGCTCCATCGCGTCCACATCGGCCAGGGTCCGCACCGGAAACACCTTGCCCAGCGTGCCGCCGAGTGCCGCGGGGAGGTGTCGCGGCACCGACCCGGTGGTCAGCGCCAGCATGTCATAGTGCACCACCTCTCCCCCCACGATCAGTTCCTTGGCCGCAGGCGAGATCGCCTCTACCGGCTTGCCGAGGGCGAGGGTAATGTTGTTCTCCTCGTACCAGCTGCGCGGACGCAGGTAGAGGCGCTCCTCTTCCATCTCGCCAAGCAGGTATTTCTTCGACAGGGGCGGGCGCTGGTAAGGCGGTGCGGCCTCCTCGCCGAAAATGGTGATCTCTCCGTCAAAGCCGAGGGCCCGCAATTTGGCCACCAGCGAGGCACCGGCCTGTCCGGCACCGATAACGGCGATATGGGTCATGATTTCTTCCTTGCTTTCTCTGGCTCCGCCCGACGGGCAAGCTATAGTCCTTCGGGGAAGAAACGCAAATCAAGGACAGGATCGCGACATGACCATCAAGACAGGGGACAGCCTGCCCGATGCCACTCTGGTCACCATGACCGCAGAGGGCCCGGCGCCGGTGTCGATCAAGGACAAGACTGCGGGCCGGAAGGTAGTGATCTTCGGCCTGCCGGGCGCCTATACCGGTGTCTGCTCCACCGCCCACGTACCCAGCTTCATTCGTACCAAGGACCAGTTCGCCGCCAAGGGTGTGGACGAGATCATCTGTGTCTCGGTCAACGATCCCTTCGTCATGGGCGCCTGGGCCAAGGACACCGGCGCCGACGAGGCCGGGTTGACCTTCCTGGGCGATGCCCAGAGCGAATTCACCAAGGCGATCGGCATGGATTTCACGGCGCCGCCGGCGGGGCTCATCGACCGCTCCAAGCGCTATGCCATGTACGTCGAGGACGGTGTCGTTAAGGTGCTGAACCTCGAGGAGAGCCCCGGCACCTGCGAGATTTCCGCCGGCGAGGGCCTGCTCGCCGCACTCTGAAGCGCCTGACACAAAAGGCCCGGAGACCGACTGTCTCCGGGCCTTTTCATTTTGCCCAGTGATTAGAACTTCTACCCATTTCCCTTGATGGCGGATCTTTTCGCCCGCCTCCGGCCCCTGTTTGTCACGGATGACCTTAACGTCAATCTACCCTGTATACAGATGTACGTCAATGTTCGGAGGTGCGCCGATAGGCCGCCAGATGGCCGGAATTGTGCATTATTTGCTACCTGTTGTTATTTCCTCGATGGGGTTTGCGCGTTCAGCCAGGCGTGCTGGATTTCGCTCTCGACGGCCTCTTCGAAATGACTGCGGACGAGTGCGACCGCCGCCGCGGGCGACATCCCCCTCTCGATCAGCAGCAGTGCGGAGACCAGCCCGCTCCGCCCGGCGCCATACTGGCAGCAGAAGGCAAGTGTACCGCCATGGTCCAGCAGGGCGTCCAGCCGCGGCAGCAGGCCCGCCCATTGCGCCATGAAGGCCTCGGAAGGGGCCGAGAAATCCTCGATCGGCATGAAGAGCATCTCTGCGGGATGGTCCTGCATTCGTGTCCGCAGCAAGGCAAAGGCCCCCGCGGGCAGTTCGCTCTCCTCGGTCAGGATGATCAGCAGCTCCGTTCCGGCGGTCTCTACGGCGGCCAGGGTGTCATCCATGGCTGTCGGATCAATATAGGCGCGGCCGTCTATGGCGGTCTCCAGGCCGGGAAACCCGAGCATGATGGCGCGGCCGGTGCGCCCTGCCTGGCCAGGTATCGGGATGATCGCTCGGACGCTTCCTATATGGCTGGTTTCACTCACCAAAATGCACTCCAGAGGGCGCCGTGCGCGCAAATCGGCAGGCGAGAAGGGCTGGCGATATACAAGCGGATGGCTGCATGTTATCTCTCGCGGATCCCCCATTCCAGCGTCCAGTTCAGGTTCCATGCGCATGAGAAAGAACAGCAGTGAAATTGCCGCGGTAATCCGCGAGCGGATCTGCCTCATGGCCGGCGTCGATGAAATGCTGCTGCACGAAGGCGAGCTGGCCGCCGAATTCGGGGTGTCGCGCACGCCGATCCGGCAGGTGCTGCAGATGCTGGCCTATGAAAGCCTGGTGGAAACGCGTTCCGGAGTGGGCACCATCGTCACGCCGCTCTACCCGGAGGCCCGCGCGGCCGATGAACGTGCCTTTCGCGCCATCCTTGTCGCTGCGGGCAGCTGCCCGTCCGGTGCGCGGCATATCCCGGAGATCACCCGGTTGCGCCTGTCCGAGGCCCGGCGCAACGTCAACGCCGATCCGACCTCCGAGGAAGCGCTGTTCGGCGGCCTCTCCGGCCTGCTCGAGGCCACGATACCGCTGGTCGCCGATCACATCATCGCCACCGCCCTGCGGGCCGCCTACTGGCGCCACATCCGCTGGTCCCTGTCCCAGGACGAGGCGACGCGGCTTGCTGCACTCAAGGTGATCAAGGCGCTGCTCGACCGCGCCATTGTCACGGCAGACGAGATCGGGCCCGACGGGCTGTTGAAACTGCTGACAAGCGAGGCGGTCTGAGCCGCAAAAGCGAAGGGGCCCGCGTTGCCGCAGGCCCCCTTGCCGTGACATGTCCGGCCTTCAGGCCGCGTCGCGTGGCGGCTCGCTGTCGCCGCCACTTTCGGCCTGAACAAGGGTCCGCGTCGGGAAGGGAATGTCGATCCCGCCGGCATCCAGGGCTTCCTTCACGTTGCGTTTCATGTCGGCCTGGAACTTGAACAGCTCGCTTCGGTCGCACCAGACCCGCACCAGGAAATCGACCGAGAAATCGCCGAGGTTGTTGACCTGGATGAAGGGCTCGGGGTCGGTATGGCTGCGGGGATCGGACATGATGGTGTCGCGGATGATCTCCTCGGCCTTCTTCAGGTCGCTGTCATAGCTGACGCCAAAGGTCCATTCGGCACGGCGCGTGGGATAGACCGAGTAGTTGATGATCGTGTTGCCCCAGACTTCCGAGTTGGGGATGATGATCTGGGTATTCGAGAGGCTCGCCAGCTCGGTGTAGTTCAGGCTGATGTCCTTGACCGTGCCCGACTGACCGTTGATCTCGACGAAATCACCGCTCTTGAAGGGGCGGAAGAAGATGATCATCACCCCGGCCGCGATGCTCGAGAGCGTGCCCTGCAACGCCAGGCCAATGGCCAGCGAGAAGGCACCGATCATCGCAACGAGCGAAGTCGTCTGGATGCCGAAGGTGTTCAGTACGAAGAGCAGGGCCAGCGCGATGATCGTGTAGCGCAGCAGTGTGCCCATGAAGCTGAACAGCGTATCGTCGAGCTGGTCGTGACGCTGTGCAAGGTTCGAGACGCGGCGCTTTGCCCAGCCCGCCAGGAAGAAGCCGACGATCAGGATGATTGCGGCGGCAACCACGTTGCCCAGCAACGCCATCAGGGTGTCGAGGGTGAACCAGTCGCGAAGCGATTGCCCACCCACGACGTCCGTGTTCAGAAAGTTCTGTAATTGTGCCTGCAGGTCTTCGTTCATGCCAGGATCTGATCCATCTTTCGTGCCAGTTTCGCGTCCAGCGCGGTGATGCCGCCCATGTCATGAGTGGTCAGGCGCACGGTCACGCGATTGTAGCTGTTGCTCCAGTCGGGATGGTGGTCCCATTTCTCAGCCCAGATAGCGGCTCTGGTCATGAAGGCAAATGCCTCCGGAAAATCACTGAATTTGTATGTCTTTTTCAGCACGTCCCCACCGTCCTCAAGCTCCCAGCCGTTCTGCAGCAGGGGTTCGATGATGGTTTCTCGGACGGTTGCACTCAGGATCTCGCTCATTCCTGTTCCTCCTGATTGTCGCGGCGGAAGGGGCCATAGGCGGTCAGCACCTCGACCTCCTCGTCTACCGCGCGGGCTTCGGCCTTCAGATATTCGCCGATGGCACGGGCCAGCCCGGGGTCCGCGATCCAGTGCAGCGAATGGGTGTAGCTGGGCAGGTAGCCCCGCGCCAGCTTGTGTTCTCCTTGTGCGCCGGCTTCCACCCGCGACAGGCCGCGGGCAATGGCATGGTCAATGGCCTGATAGTAGCACAATTCGAAGTGAAGGCACGGGTGGTGCTCGATACACCCCCAGTAGCGGCCATAAAGCACGTCGCGGCCGATGAAGTTCAGCGCGCCGGCCACGTTGCGCCCCTCTCGCTCGGCCAGCACCAGCAGAACGTCGTCGCGCATGGTTTCCTGCACGATCTCGAAGAAGGCCCGTGTCAGGTATGGGGTGCCCCACTTTCGGCTGCCGGTGTCCAGGTAGAAGCGCCAGAAGTCGTCCCAGTGTTCCGGCCTCAGGGCATCACCGGTCAGGGCGTGGATCTCTCCGCCGAAATCCTGCGCCTGCCGGCGTTCCTTGCGTATGTTCTTGCGCTTGCGCGACGACAGGCCTTCCAGGAAGCCGTCGAAATCCGCATAGCCCTCGTTTTCCCAGTGGAACTGCTGCGAATAGCGTCGCATCAGCCCCATCGCCTCGCCCGCGACCGCCTCGGCCTCGGTGCAGAAGGTCACATGCAGCCCGGAGAGCCCGTTGTCGGAGGCCAGTTGCACCGCGCCCTGCACGAGGGCGCCTATCCCCTGGGCCTCGTGGCCGGGTTTCACCAGGAAACGGCGCCCGGTCGCCGGCGTGAAGGGAACGGCGATCTGCAGCTTGGGGTAATATTGTCCGCCCGCCTGCTCGTAGGCATGGGCCCAGTTGAAATCGAAGATATATTCGCCCTGGCTGTGGCTCTTGGCATAGAGCGGCGCCACCGCGATCAGCTCTTCGCCGAGGTAGACCGCGAGGTAATGCGGCTCCCATCCGGTGCCGCGTCCGACCGATCCGCTGTCTTCAAGCGCCTTCAGGAAACGGTAGGTGGTAAAGGGATCTGCGGGTGGCCCGCCGTCGGCAGATTCGGGGCAGGCGCAGGCGTCCCAAGCGGCCTCTCCGATCTCGGAAATGGCCGGCAGGGCGCGGATCTCGATTGTCGGTTGCTCGGGCATGTCCATGTGCCCGACTATCTGGCCCCGCAGGGGCGGGGATCAAGCGGGAATGACGGCCTGATAGTGTTCGAAGGTCACATTATCGGCAATCTGCCGCGCGGCAGCCTCGTCCCCGGCACTTCGGATGGTCCAGCAGAGGATCGGGAAACCTTGTGATTTCAGCGCCTTTACCCGGGCGCGGTCGAGGTCGGAGGCTTCGTGGCTGATAAAGGACGCCCCGGTTTTCGCAAAGGCTGCGATGTCGCGCAACTCTGCTCGCCAGGCCGGATCGAGCGGGTCCCAATCATGGGTGTCATAGCCGCAGGTGGTGATGCCCCGGGGGGTGTCGGGGGCACATTCGGCCATCTTCGCGACCGAATGCGGGTTGAAGGACATGAAGGCGATCGGCCCCGCGTATCCCTCTGCCACCTTTGCGGCGGCGGCTTCCAGGTCCCCCAGGGCGGGCCCCATGGCGCGATCCTGGTCCTTGATCTCGACCAGCAGAGGCACGCGGCCCGCCACCAGCTCCAGCACCTCGGCAAAGGTGGGGATGCCGGTGGCACCACCGAGCAGCGGAATGGCCGAGAGCTCTGCGGCATCGCGGGCGTTGATCTCGCCCGTCTCGCCGGTCAGGCGCTCCATGTCGTAGTCGTGAAAGACCATCGGCACGCCGTCGCGCGAGGGCTGCAGGTCGATCTCGATGCCATAGCCCGCCTCTGCCGCCGCCAGAACCGCCTCGCGGCTGTTCTCCGGCCGCCCGCCCGCCTTGTCGTGATAGGCGCGGTGGGCAATGGGCGCCTTGAGGAAGGCGGCAGGCAGGGACGGGCTTTGCATCATTTACTCCAGTTCAAAGATCGCTTCGATCTCGACGGCGACGCCGAAGGGCAGGCCACCGGCCGAGACGGCCGAGCGCGAGTGACGCCCGGCATCGCCAAGGGCCTCCACCAGGAAGTCCGAGCAGCCGTTGATCACCTTGGGCTGGTCGCCGAATTCCTTGGTCGAGTTGACGAAGCCGGTCAGCTTGACCACGCGCTTCAGTTTCGAGAGGTCGCCGCCGCAGGCCGCCTTGGCCTGGGCCAGCAGGCTGATCCCGCAGAGCTTGGCAGCCGCGGCGCCCGCATCGACGTCCATGTCGTCGCCAAGCACGCCCTTGACCAGGCCGTTGGCATCCTGGCTGACCTGGCCGGACACGAAGACCAGGTTGCCGACCTGCACGAAGGGCACGTAGTTGGCTGCGGGGGCGGCGGCTTCGGGCAGGGTGATGCCCATTTCCGCCAGGCGGGTTTCGATTGCGTTGCTCATGAGAGAACCTCCTGGAAATATCGCGGCGACGCTAGCGGCCCACGCCGGGATTGCAACCGCGATTGCAATCGGGGATGGCATGGGTATCCAGCTCGCGCGACGAACTCTGCGGAGGTCTCCGCCGGGTCGGCGCTTGCGCCCCTATGGCACGCGGATGTGACAGGATCGTGTCAGCGGCGGCGCGATATCACGTCTCCCGGAAGGCCTTGGCAAAGTAATCCGTCACCGGTTTCACCAGATAGGCCAGCGGCGTCCGGTCGTCGGTGCGGATGAAGGCCTCCACCGGCATGCCCGGGATCAGCGTCAGCCCCGCGGGCAGGCGCTCGCGTTCGCCGTCATCGATCCGCACCTGCACCCGGTAGTAGGCGCGGCCCGTGGCCTCGTCGGTAAAGGCATCTGCCGAGATCTGCATCAGGTGACCGTTCAGCTCCGGTGTGGTGCGCCGGTCAAAAGCCGAAAACCTCAGCAAGACAGGCTGTTCCAGGCGCAGCGTATCCACGTGGATCGGTTCCACCTTGGCGGTGATCACAAGGGGCCGGTCCTGCGGCACCAGGTAGAGCACAGGTTCCGCCGGCCGGACCACCGACCGCGGAGCGAAGACCGTCAGCCCGTAGACCACGCCGGAGACCGGCGCCGTGATCTGAAGCCGCTCCATCTCGTCCTTCAGGCTGCGCCGCCGCTCCGCCAGTTCGAGCTCGCGGTACTGCTGGTTGCGCAATTCCGTGATCGCATCCTGCCGGCGGGTACTCTCCAGCTTCATGATCTCAAGCTCGTATTCGGTGATCTTGCCCTGCGCCTCGGCCTTGCGCGCCGTGAGGTCGCCAAGGGCACCACGAAGCCGTGCCTCCTCACGTTCCAGCGCCAGCACCCGCGACACCTGCGTCAGCCCCTTGCCCAGCAGGGCTTGCTGCGTCGCCAATTCGCGCGCGACCAGCGAAAGTTGGAGGCCAAGCGCCTCGTATTGCGCGTCGATCCCGTCGATCTGGCTGTCGATCTGCCCGATGCGCTTTTCCATCTGCTCACGGGCCTGGCCGCGGCTCTCCGCTCGCGCGCTCAGCAGGCGCCGCTGTCCGGTCAGCAATTCGGCAACCTCGCTGTTCAGCCCGGCCGCGGCCGCCAGTGCCGGGTCGAAACTGATGGTGTCGCGGTCGTCGCGCTCCGCCTCGAGCCGTCCGCGCCTGGCCATCAACTCGTAGAGCTGCCCCTCGACGATCGCCAGATCCGACTCCAGCTGAACCGGATCGAGTCGCAGCAGGATCTGCCCGGCCTCCACCTCCTGGCCCTCGCTCACCAGGATCTCCTCCACCACGCCGCCGTCCGGGTGCTGCACGATCTGCCGGTTGCTCTCCACCTCGATCTGCCCCGGGGCGATGATCGCGCCGGCGATCCGGGTCAGCGCGGACCAGCTGCCGAAACCGCCCACCAGCAGGATCAACGTGACCACACCCAGCAAAAGCGGGCCTTGCGCGGAATAGCGATCCTTTCTCATCTTACGCCTCCTCCGCCACTGGCCCTCTGGATGTGCTCATGGTTCTGCACCACCTTCCGCAGCACCTCGTCGCGGGGCCCAAAGGCCACGCGTGCGCCGCCGTCCAGCACCAGCAGCAGGTCGCATTCGCGGATCGCCGCGGGGCGATGGGCCATGATCAGCACTGCGCGGCCCTCCTCCTTCATGGTTCGGATCGCGGCGTTCAGGGCCTCGCTGCCCTCGTTGTCCAGATTCGAGTTCGGCTCGTCCAGCACCAGGACGACCGGATTTCCGTACATCGCCCGGGCCAGGCCGATCCGCTGGATCTGTCCGCCAGAGAGCCGCCCGCCATGGGCGCTGACCCGGGTGTCATACCCTTCCGGCATCTTCAGGATCATGTCGTGAGCGTCGGCGCGTTGCGCTGCGGCGACCACCAGGGCGTCATCCGGCACCTCTGCCATGCGGGCGATATTCTCGGCGATCGTCCCGTCGAACAATTCGACCCGCTGCGGCAGGTAGCCGATCAGCTGGCCCAGTTCGGCAGGGGGATATTGATCGAGGGCTGCGCCGCCCAGGCGGATCTTGCCGCCGGCACAGGGCCAGGCGCCGGTCAGGGCCCGCGCCAGGGTGGATTTGCCCGCGCCGGAGGGCCCGATCACCCCCACGGCCTGCCCGGGCGAGACGGCAAAGCTCAGCATGCGCAGGGCGGCATTGTTCTGGCCCGGTGGCAGGATCGTGGCCTGCACGGCCTCCAGTTCGGCCGCGGGCCGGGGCAGGGCCGTGCGTGGCGGTGCCACCGGCGTGCTGCCCAGCAGCCCCGACAGGTTGGACCAGCCCCGCTGGGCCCTTTGGACGACGGGCCATTGGCCGATCAGCACCTCTACCGGGGTCAGGGCCCGGCCGAGCAGGATCGACCCGGCGATCATCGCCCCCGCGGAAACCTGCCCGGTCATGGCAAGCCAGGCCCCCAGCCCCAGCATGGCCGATTGCAGGAAGAGCCGCAGGGTGCGCGTCAGCGCGGAAAAGCCCGACGTCACGTCGGAGGAGGTCACCTGGCTGTCGAGGGCCCTGCCTCGATGCCCCTGCCAGCGGCGGGCGACGGCCTCTCCCATGCCCATGGCGCGGATCATGCCAGCCTCGGCACGCATCTGGTCGGCCTGGGCCTGGGCCGCGACCGTTGCATCCAGGGCGCGGGCCTGGGGCGGCTGACCCAGCATCCGGTTCAGTATCGCAACCAGCACCAGGACGCCGCCGCCGGTCAGGGCCAGAAGCCCCAGAAGAGGATGAAAGAGTGCGATTCCCCCCAGGAAGAGCGGTGTCCAGGGCAGGTCGAAGGCTGCGGGCACCACCGGCGAGGCCAGCAGCCGCTGCACCGCCTCGAGATCGCTCAGCGCGGTATCGGCGGCGGGATCGGGCCGCAGCGCCGCGCGGCGCAGCGCCGCGTCATAGACGCGGTCATCGAGGTCGGCCTGAAACCGCGCCCCGATTCGGGTAAGAATCCTTGCGCGGCTCAGCTCCAGCACCCCCATGACGGCAAAGAGAAAGGCCGCCAGTCCGGTCAGCGCCAGCAAAGTCTCGACCGAGCGCGAGGTCATGACCCTGTCATAGACAAGCAGCATGTAGAACGGACCGGTCAGCATGAGCAGGTTGGCAAAGATGGAAAAAATGCCCACGGCCCAGAAAAGGGAACGGCTTCGGCGGCGAACCGCGCGAAGTTCTTCGGCACCAGCCTGTTTTTGCCTGTCCGGCGTCATTCGCCACCACCCTTTATCGCGAATTGCGGGTTTCCCGTTCTCGTCCAAGCGCATAGTCTTCCGGCAGACGGGCCAACCCCAGGGCGGCAGCGCCTGTTGCCGATCGGTGACAAGTTGATCGAGACACCTGTGGTCTTATGGCGCGACTGATTTTAAGGATTAGATAAACCGGGTCGTTTACCACACTCCGGAAAACATCAGATTTGAGACGATTGTCACCAGCCATGTTCCAGCATTCTGCCATGACCCGTTCCCGTTTCGGTGCCCGCTCCATGTTTTCCCTGCTCGCGGTTTCGGCCGTGGTGGTCACGGCAGGCTGCAGCACGCCTGACCCGGATGCGCCGACACAGATGTTCTACGATCCCTACGAGGACACGAACCGGCACACTCATGAATTGAACAAGGCGATCGACAGCGCGCTGCTGCGGCCGGCCGGCGTGACCTATGTCACCATCGTGCCAGAGCCCGTCGGCGACATGGTCAGCAACTTCGGCAAGAACCTCACCACGCCCACCGACGTTGTGAACAACGTGCTTCAGGGCAACTTCCAGGATGCGCTGACCAATACCTTCCGTTTCGCGCTGAACTCCACCGTGGGTATCGGCGGGCTGATCGACGCGGCGACGCTCTGGGGCGTGCCCGACCCCGAGACCGACTTCGGCGAGACTCTCTATATCTGGGGCGTGCCCGAGGGGGCCTATCTCACCCTGCCGGGGCTGGGGCCCTCAACGGAACGTGATGCCTTCGGCAAGGTCGTCGACATCCTTATGGACCCGGTCGGCATTGTATTGGGCGGCACCGATCAATACATCGGCACCGCGGCGCGCGCGGCCTCGACCGTCGGGGAGCGCGGCAAGTACGCCGATTCCGTCGACGCCCTGCTATACGACAGCGCCGACAGCTATGCGCAGTTGCGGTCGATCTACCTGCAGAATCGGCGTTACGAACTGAGCAAACTGAAACAGATCGGCGCCGCTCGCCCGGGTGCCGATGCCGCTTACGATGATCCTTATGCCGACCCCTACGGCGACCCCTATGGTGAACCAGAG
This sequence comes from Pseudooceanicola sp. DL12, assembly GCF_056270665.1. Lineage (NCBI taxonomy): Bacteria > Pseudomonadati > Pseudomonadota > Alphaproteobacteria > Rhodobacterales > Paracoccaceae > Pseudooceanicola > Pseudooceanicola sp. DL12. The sequence continues at coordinate 3,853,514 of NZ_CM149884.1, read as the reverse complement.
GCCGAAAGTTATGATGACCCCTATGCCACTTCCTACCAAGACCCGTACGACATCCAGTAACCTGAGCCGCCGCGGTTTCATCGCGGCTGCCGCGGCCCTTGCGGCCGCGCCGATGGTCCTGCCGCGTCCGGCCTTCGCCCTCTCCACCGGGCAGGCCGAACAGCTGGTGAATACCGTCGTGACCGAGATCAACCGCATCATCGCCTCGGGTCAGTCCGAATCCGCGATGATCGCCGATTTCGAGCGTCTCTTTGCCCGCTATGCCGATGTCAGCATCATTGCGCAGTCCTGCCTCGGCCCCGCGGCCCGCAGCTTCAATGCCCAGCAGCTCGCCGCCTATACCCAGGCCTTCCAGGGCTATATCGCCCGCAAGTACGGCAAGCGCTTCCGCGAGTTCATCGGCGGCGAGATCATCGTCAAGGGCGCCCGTCCGGTGAAGAGCTGGGTCGAGGTCGACGCCACCGCCAACCTCAAGGGGCAGGCCCCCTTCGACGTCAAGTTCCTGGTTTCGGACCGATCGGGCAAGGATCTCTTCTTCGATCTCTTCATCGAGGGCATCTCGATGCGCCTGACCGAACGGGATGAGATCGGGGCCATGCTGGACGCCAATCGCGGTGACATCGGCGGCCTGACGCAGGCCCTGAAAAAGGCCGGCTGATCGCGCCGGCAAGGCACGCGTCGCCAGGCATGTTGCACATGATCAAGGGCCCTGTCCGCCAGTGCGGGCAGGGCCCTTGATCTTGCACGGCGCGCTCTGCGCGGCTCTGCGCATGAATAAAGGCGGCGCTCCAGCAGGGGCGCCGCCTTTTTCCGTTCCGGTCTCCGACCCTCAGTTCAGGCCGAAGATATCCTTGATTGCGCGTTCGATGACGCTTTCGTTGCGGCGCTGGCCCTGGCTGTCGGTGTTGCCGGCGATGGCGCGACTCGGGGCCGGTTCCGGGCGCAGCATCGGCAGGGGCTTCGGTTCCAGGCCGTCCATCACCCGCGACATGGTCGCGTGGAAGATCTCGGCCGGCAGGCCGCCACCGGTCACGCCGGTCAGGGGGGTGTTGTCGTCATAGCCCATCCACACGCCCACCACGTAATCGGCCGAGAAGCCGACGAACCAGGCATCGCGGGCAGCCTGCGTGGTGCCGGTCTTGCCGGCGATCTCCACCCCGTCGACGGCGGCACGACGGCCTGATCCCTTGGTCACCACCTGGTGCATCATGTAGATCAGTTCGCGCGCCGCATCCTGGCGGATCACCCGTTCGCCGATGCCACCGTCGCTGCCCATCAGGGGCTCGTCGTCGCCCTGCAGGGTCACGTCCTGGATGCCATAGGGGGTTACGGAGGACCCGCCGTTCAGGATCCCGGCATAGGCACCCACCATCTCGATCAGCGTGCTTTCGGAGGCGCCGAGCGCCAGCGCCGGGCCCTGAGCCAGGTCGCTCTCGATGCCGAAGTCGCTGGCCACCCGGCGCACGTTGTCCAGGCCCGCGGCCTCGGCCACGCGCACGGCGGGGATATTCAGTGACTTGTAGAGCGCTTCCTCCAGCGGCACGGGGCCGCGGAACTGGTGGTCATAGTTTTCCGGGCTCCAGGGACCCGAGCCGGGAATGTCGATGGTCAGCGGGCTGTCGTCGACCATGTCGTTGTAATGCCAGCCGAGTTCCAGCGCAGTGGCATACACGAACGGCTTGAAGCTCGATCCCGTCTGGCGCAGCGCCTGGGTGGCCCGGTTGAACACGCCGCCGCCCTTGACGTTGCGCCCGCCGACCATGGCGCGCACTGCCCCGTCCGGGCTCATCACCACAACGGCGGTCTGCGCCTTGGATCCTTCCCTGACCTTGTTCGAGAAGATCTCGGTCACGGCGTCCTCGGCGGCCTGCTGGATGCGGGGATCCAGCGTGGTGCGGAAGACTGCGTCGGCGGTCGACTTGTGGGTCAGGAAATCGGGACCGGACGACATGATCCAGTCGGCGAAATAGCCCCCCGATTGCTCCTGCGCGGCCTTCGACAGCTCGGCGGGGTGGGCGCGGGCCTCTTCGGCCTGGGCGTGGGTCAGATAACCCTGGTCCTCCATCAGACCCACGATCACGGTGGCGCGGTTCTGGCTCCGGGCCAGGTTGTTGGTGGGGGCATAGCGAGTCGGCGCCACCAGCAGGCCGGCCAGCATCGCGGCCTCGGCCGGATCGACATTGGCGGCGGACTTGCCGAAGTAGCGCTGGCTGGCGGCCTCGAAGCCGCGGGTGCCTTCGCCCAGGTAGGCGCGGTTCATGTAGATCGTCAGGATGTCGTTCTTGGTGTAACGCATCTCCATCGCGATGGCATAGATTGCTTCCTTGGCCTTGCGCCACAGGGTGGTCTGGCGACAGTCGGCCTCATAGGCCGCTTCGTTCTTCCACTTCTTCGGATCATAGGGCGTGCCCATGCACAGCAGCTTCGCGGTCTGCTGGGTGATGGTCGAGCCGCCGTGCCCCGAGAGCGGCCCGCGGCCTTCGCGCAGGTTGATCGCGACAGCGCTGGCAATGCCGCGCGGGCTGACACCGAAGTGCTTGTAGAAACGCCGGTCCTCGGTGGCGACGATGGCGTTGCGCAGGTTGGGCGAGACCGAGTTCGCATCCACGCCGCCGCCGAACTGGTCGCCCCGCCAGGCAAAGACCTGGCCAGTGTCGTCCAGCATGGTGACAGAGCCATGGGTGCGCCCGTCATAGAGCTCTTCGGGGGCCGGCAGGGTCATCGCGGTGATGCCCGCGGCAATCAGCACGATGGCCGCGCCCACGGCCACCAGCCGCCAGGAGATCCGCCAGATCAGCGACAGGATCAGGCCAATGAAGCCCAGGACCGCCGCGATGATCGGGTTGCGGTGCCGGCCGCCGCCATTGCCCCCGGCCTTGCCGCCACGGCCACCGCCGCCCTTGCCGCCGCTTCCACCATTGCGCGCGGCCTTTTGCGGTGCCGCGCGCTTGGGGCTGGCGCTGCTCTTCTTCGGAGGGGCCTTCTTGGGAGGCGCAGGTTTCCTTGGGGCCGAACTGCCGGAGCCGCCCGTGCCGCTCGCACGGGGCTTGCCTGCCCCGGAAGGGGCGCCGCCAGAGGTACGCTTGCTGGTCGCATAACGCTTGTCGGCCACCAGAGGCGGTGTCCTGCGTCCTGATTCACTCATGTATTGCCCTGCCCGAGCCACTTTGTCGTTTTATGGCACCCTACAGGTTTTGCGACCCAATGTTGAGACATCACATTTTGGATAGAGTGTTTTTGATCTGCATAAAAATGATGCATTTCGGCAAAACTGTCGAAAAAAGTGGCGCCCCCGACGCATTTTCCCCTAGCCGACAGGGCCCTCTGTTCCTCATGTGGGTGCCGCGACGCTTATCTGCGATTGCCAAACTGCGGGCCCGGACCCGCATTAAGGAAGGGGATAGTAGTGAAACTGATCATTGCAACAATCAAACCGTTCAAGCTCGAGGAGGTCCGCGAGGCGCTGACCGAGATCGGCGTGCGCGGGATGATGGTGACGGAAATCAAGGGCTTCGGTTCTCAGTCCGGCCACACCGAAATCTATCGCGGTGCAGAATACGCGGTGAACTTCGTGCCGAAGATCAAGCTCGAGATCGCAGTGACGGCCGCCATGGCCGACCAGGTCGTCGAGACCATCACCACCACTGCCAAGACCGGGAAAATCGGCGACGGCAAGATCTTCGTGCTGGACATCCAGCAGGCCGTTCGTGTGCGGACCGGCGAAACCAACGACGACGCACTCTGAGCGCCAGCGGACAGGGAAAGGAACTCAACTAATGAAAACCGTTACGAAACTGGGCCTTGCCGCAGCGATTATCGCGCTGCCGAGCATGGGCTTCGCGCAGGAAGCGGCCGAAGTGGCCGAAGCTGCTGCGCCGGCCGCCGTGCCCACGGACACCGTGTTCATCCTGAACACGCTGCTGCTGCTGATCGGTGGCTTCCTGGTGTTCTTCATGGCTGCGGGCTTCGGCATGCTCGAAGCAGGCCTCGTGCGTTCCAAGAACGTCGCGATGCAGTGCACCAAGAACGTCGCGCTCTTCTCGCTGGCCTCGATCTTCTACTACCTGATCGGCTACAACCTGATGTACCCGCTGGGCACCTGGGCCATTGACGGCGTGCTCTCCGGCGTCTGGGGCCCCGCGGTCCTCGAAGCTGTCGGCGTGACCGCCGATGCCGCCGACGACTACGGCTATGCCTCGACCTCCTCGGACTTCTTCTTCCAGGTCATGTTCTGTGGCGCCACCGCCTCGATCGTTTCCGGTACCCTGGCAGAACGCATCAAGCTCTGGCCCTTCATGATCTTCACGGTCATCCTGACGTCGCTGATCTACCCGATCTCCGCATCCTGGAAATGGGGCGGCGGCTTCCTCGACGAAGCAGGCTTCCTCGATTTCGCCGGTTCGACCGTCGTGCACTCCGTGGGTGGCTGGGCCGCTCTCGCCGGCGCCATCATCCTCGGCCCGCGCCTTGGCAAGTACAAGGACGGCAAGGTCACCGCGTTCCCCGGTTCCAACCTGACCCTCGCCACCCTGGGTACGTTCATCCTGTGGCTCGGCTGGTTCGGCTTCAACGGTGGTTCCCAGCTCGCCATGGGTTCGATCGGTGACGTGGCCGACGTGGGCCGCATCATGGTCAACACCAACGCTGCTGCCGCCGGCGGTGCCGTTGCTGCCATGATCGTCACCCAGCTGGTCTACAAGAAGGTCGACCTGACCATGGTGCTGAACGGCGCCCTTGCCGGCCTCGTCTCCATCACCGCAGAGCCGCTGACCCCCTCCATCGGTGCCGCAACCATCATCGGCATGATCGGTGGCGTGATCGTGGTCTTCGTGGTCCCGATGCTCGACAAGATGAAGATCGACGACGTCGTCGGCGCCATCCCGGTCCACCTCGTCTGCGGTATCTGGGGCACCATCGCGGTTGTCTTCACCAACCCCGACGCCACCATCGGCGCCCAGCTCTACGGTATCATCGTCGTTGGTGTCTTCACCTTCGTGGTCTCCGCCGTTGTCTGGCTGATCCTCAAGGGCATCATGGGCCTGCGCGTCTCCGAAGAGGACGAGCTCATGGGTCTCGACATGGCCGAACTGGGTATGGAAGCATATCCGGAATTCGCAAAGGGCTGAATTCTTCCTTCCAATTCAGTCTGATGACTGGCCCGGGCAGACATGCCCGGGCCTTTTTTCTGGGGGCCCTATTCCGTCGTCCTTGGCGTCGCGACCATTGCGTCCCGCAGGAGTTCCGGGTCCACGTTGCGCCCGGACAGGATGACCACCACGCATTTGCCCTCATGCACCGCCGAGGCCCGCAGCGCCGCCGCCAGGCCCACTGCCGCCCCCGGCTCGACGATCAGGCCGAAATCCTGCGCTGCGATCCGCATCGCCTCCATGGCGCCCAGGTCACTCACGCTGGTCAGGCCGATGTCTGCGTCACGCAGGATCCCGAAGGGGATGCGCGCCGTGAACAGCCCGTTGATCGCATCGCAGATCGATTGACCGCCGGGCTCAAGGTCCACCTGCCGCCCGGCACGCAGCGAATTGGCCATCTTCTCAAAGCCCTCGGCCTCCACCGCGACGATCTCCGTGGCGGGGCTCAGCGCGTCGCGCGACAACAGGCTGCCCGCGGTCAGCCCACCGCCGGAGCAGCTCGCCATCAGCGTATCCACCTGCAGGCCGATCTCCGCGGCCTGTTCAAAGATCTCCCGCGCGACCGTGCCGGCGCCGGCCACCACGTGAAAGTCATCTGCCGGCGGCACGAAGATCCGGTTCTCTTCTTCCTGGATGCGCAGGGCCGCCCGGGTCAGCTCGGCCTTGGGCACCTGCACCACCCGCGCGCCAAGGTCGCGGATCATCTGCACCTTGATCGCGGGGGCCGACGCCGGCACCACGACCACCACAGACACGCCCGCTGCCGCCCCGGCCAGGGCCAGCGCCTGCCCGTGGTTGCCGGAGGAGCGAGCCACGATACCGCGCACCTTTTCCTCCTCCGTCAGGGCCGCGACCCTGTTCATCGCGCCGCGGATCTTGAACGATCCGGTCGGTTGCAGCCCCTCGGGCTTCACCAGGATCCGCATGCCCGCCTCGGCCGAGAGGCGGGGCGATTCCAGCAGGGGCGTTCGCACGACGCCCGCGCGGATGCGCGCGGCAGCGGCTTCGATGTCGGCATAGCCGGGCAGGGCGATGCCCTCGTGTGTCGTCATGTCTTGGGTCTCCAGAGCTGCGCCGCCCGGGCCCTTGCCGGGGCGGCGCACCGTTTCACTTGGTCGGAGTCTGCTCCACCTGTCTCGAAGGTGTAAGGCAGGAAGTGCGGTTGCGGGGCCCCGGCGCTGCCATGGGGCGAAGAAACGACACGAAAAAATACAGGCGCACGGCTGCCGGCCCGCTGCAATGCGCCGGCCGTGCCTTGCCGCGCCGCGCTGTTCTCCCAGGATACCCGCATGACCCGCCCCTATACCCTTCCCGAGCAGTTCGAGACCGCCCGCTATCACCTTCGCAGGGTGCGGGTCGGTGATGCACAGGCCATCTTCGACAGCTACGCGACCGACAGCCGCGTCACGCGCTGCCTTGGCTGGCGTCCTCATACCGATGTCGGCGAAACCCGCGCCTTCCTGGAAAGCGCCGCGGCTTTCCCTCCGTCGTCTTTGACAGGCAGCGGCCGGAGGAGCTGATCGGGCATGTTCCACCCGCATCTGTCCGCGCGGGGCCTGAACTATGGCTACGTGCTCTGTCACGCGGCCTGGGGGCAGGGCTGCGCCCGCGAGGTGCTGAGCTGGCTCGTCGGGCATGCCCTTTCGCATCCGGCCATCTTTCGGGCCGAGGCTTTCTGCGATCTCGAGAACCCGGCCTCGGCCCGGGTGATGGAAAAGGCCGGCATGACGCGCGAGGGCACCCTGCGGCGCTACTTCATCCATCCCAACGTCTCGGACGAGCCGCGCGACTGCGCGCTCTACGCCCGGGTCCGCTAGGCGGCAAAAGGGGGCGTTGCCGCCCCCCTCTGTCCTTCTCAGCCTTTTTTCACCGGGCCGCCGGTGGCCATGTCAGTGCCGATATGGGGCTTCTCCGCGGCCTTCCAGGCACCAAAGCCGCCCTCCATGTGGGCGATCTTCTCCACTCCGGCGGCAAGCGACTTGCGCGCCATCCTGTCGGACCGCACGCCCGATCCACAGTGCAGCACGATGCGCTTGTCGCTCTGGCCGGGCAGGGCCTCGGGGGTGAAAAACGCCATCGGCATCAGAAAGGCTCCCTCGATGTGCTCGAACATGAACTCCTGCGGGGTGCGCACGTCGATCAGGACGATCTTGCGGGTGTCGAGCGCGGCCTGCACCTCGTCGGGGGTCCATGTTTCCAGTGTGGCGCCGTTCACGTCTTCGGTCTTCATGCTGCTGTCCTTTGGCTTGCGGCAGGGGCTCTGCCTTTCGGGATTTCGGTTTCAGAACCGGTTGGCCGGAATCTTGAAATAGCTTCGTCCATCGGCCTCGGGCTCGGGCAGCTTGCCGGCGCGCAGGTTCACCTGCAGCGCATGCAGCATCCGGTCGGGCAGGGGCAGCGTGGCGTCGCGGGCCTCGCGCAGGGCGATGAACTCGGCCTCGCTCTTGCCGGCCAGGTGCGGGTTGTGCGCACGGTGCTCGGCCACCGTGGCCTCCCAGGCAGGCTCCTTGCGCTCCTTCACCGGCGCATAATCATGGCCGATGAACAGCCGCGTTTCGTCGGGCAGCGACAGGATCTCCTGGATCGAGGCCCAGAGATCGGCGGCGGACCCGCCGGGGAAATCCGCCCGCGATGAACCCACGTCCACGTGCATCAGCGTGTCGTGCACAAAGGCCGCGTCGCCGATCACATAGGTGACCGAGCCCAGCGTATGGCCGGGCGACAGCATCACCCGCACCTCGAGCTCGCCGAGCGCAAAGGTCTCGCCGTCGTAGAAGAGGTGGTCAAAGTCGTTCTCCACGTCGAAGGCCTCCGGCGCGTTGTAGATGCCGCGCCACAGTTCGGCGATCTCGGCCACCTTGGCGCCGATGCCGTTGGGCGCGCCGGTCTTTTCCTTCAGCCAGTGCGAGGCCATCAGGTGATCCGCGTGGGGGTGGGTGTCCAGCACCCATTGCACCGTCAGCCCTTCACGGGCGACGAAATCGAGAATCTCCTGCGCGCAGGCCATCGAGGTGCCCGCGCTGCGCGGATCGAAATCCTGCACGACGTCGATCAGCGCTGCCCGTTTCGTGGCCTCGTCGACGGCGACATATTGCACCGAACCGCTGGCCTTGTCGTAGAACCCATGCACGCGGGGCGATCCGGGCCCGCGAGAGGGGCTGGTCAGGGTGAACATCAGGGTCTCCTTCATCTTGATCCCGTAATCGGCGCCAGGGAGGCACCTTTCATATTCAGATAGTGGAATTCAACGCCTGGGCAAGGGGCGATCTGCACGTTTCCGAACCGTACCGCCAGACGCACCCCCGTGTTGCAAAACCGAAGATTGCCGCTGTCGCCCCGCGGCGGTAGTTTCGGGGACATAAGAATAACGAGGGACACCAAAATGTATGACCTGACCGCAATCGGGGCATGGCTGGAATTCGCGGTGCGCTGGACGCATGTCATCACGGCAATCGCATGGATCGGCTCTTCTTTCTACTTCATCGCGCTCGATCTCGGCCTGCATCGTGACCGCAATCTCGCCTCCGGGGCGGATGGCGAGGAATGGCAGGTCCACGGCGGCGGCTTCTACCACGTGCAGAAATACCTCGTGGCGCCCGACCGGATGCCGGATGACCTCATCTGGTTCAAATGGGAGAGCTATTCGACCTGGCTCTCGGGCTTCGCGCTGCTCTGCCTGGTCTATTACCTGGGCGCGGACTTCTACCTGATCGACCCCGCGGTCATGGACCTGAACAAGTTCCAGGCCATCGGCATCTCTGCCGGGTCGCTCGTGCTGGGCTGGATCGTCTACGACCGCATCTGCAAGTCGAAGTTCGGTGACAACAACACCCGGCTGATGCTGGCGCTCTACGTGATCCTCGTCGCTCTGGCCTGGTTCTATACGCATGTCTTTGCCGGGCGTGCGGCGATGCTGATGCTGGGGGCCTTTACCGCAACCATCATGACGGCCAACGTCTTCTTCATCATCATGCCGAACCAGCGCATCGTGGTCGCCGACCTCAAGGCAGGCCGAACCCCCGATGCCAAGTACGGCAAGATCGCCAAGCAGCGCTCGACCCACAACAACTACCTGACGCTGCCGGTCATCTTCATGATGCTCAGCAACCACTACCCGCTGGCCTTCGGCACCCAGTACACCTGGATCATCGCGTCGCTGGTCTTCCTGATGGGCGTCACCATCCGCCACTTCTTCAACTCCATGCATGCGCGCAAGAAGGTCCCCTACTGGACCTGGCTGGTCACCGCGATCCTCTTCCTGATCGTCATGTGGCTCTCGACCGCGCCTCTCTGGATGACCGACGACGAAGATCCCGAGGCCGGCCTGCTGACGCAATATGCCCAGGCCGACGGTTTCGAGCAGGTCCATGACATTGTCATGGGCCGCTGCTCCATGTGCCACAACGCCGAGCCCTTCTATGACGGCATCCTCTGGGCGCCCAAGGGCGTGCGTCTCGACACGGCGGCCAACATCACCCGCAACGCGCGGGCGATCTACCTTCAGGCGGGCCTCAGCCACGCCATGCCGCCCGCCAACGTCAGCTATATCGAGCCGGAGGAGCGCAAGGCGATCCGTGACTGGTACGAGGCCGCCACCGGCCAGCATCAGAAGAGCTGAACCATGCGCATTGCCCCTCCCGCCCTCTGCTGTCTCGCCCTGCTGGCCCTGACACCGGGGGCGGGGCTGGCCCAGACCACGGCACTCGCCGCCCCCGTGGCCTTTGCCCCCGACGAGGGCAGCACCCAGGTGCGCATCTACCTCGTCGATTTCGCCGCCATCGCGGACGAGGCATGGTTTCTCGCCGGCCCCTGTCTCGGGGCGGACAACCCCACGATGATCCGCGCCGTGCAATTCCCCGCCTGGGCCGATGTCTCCGTCTACCTCTCGCCCCATGCGCTTCAGGCCGACCGTGTGCTCTGTCTCTCCAGCCTCGCCGGCGCCCCCGCGGCCTTCCTGCCGGCGGAACCCGGCTGACAACCGGCCCGGCTGGCGTAAACCATCGGGCGGCTATCCACAGCTTATCGCATCCCGACCCGTTCCCGACTCGCATCACCCGTGCTAAGTCTTGGGTCATGCACCGCCCAGACCCCAACATACGCGAAACCGCCCCCGTCATCCGTCAGCTGGACGAGGCCGCCGTCAACCGCATCGCCGCCGGCGAGGTGGTCGAGCGCCCGGCCTCTGCCGTCAAGGAGCTGGTCGAGAACGCCCTCGACGCCGGCGCGATGCGGATCGAGGTGACGGTGGCCGATGGCGGCAAGACCCTGATCCGGGTCAAGGATGACGGCTGCGGCATCGCGCCGGAGGCCCTGCCGCTCGCCCTTTCGCGCCATGCCACGTCCAAGATCGACGGCTCCGACCTGCTGAACATCCACACCTTCGGTTTCCGGGGCGAGGCGCTGCCCTCGCTGGCCGCCGTGGGCCGGCTCACGCTGACCTCGCGCGCCACCGGCCATGACGCCGCCGAGATCCGCGTCTCCGGTGGCCGCGCCGATCCGGTGCGCCCCGCCGCCCTCAACCAGGGCACCGTGGTCGAGCTGCGCGATCTCTTCTATGCCACCCCCGCCCGGCTCAAGTTTCTGCGCACCGACCGGGCCGAGATGCAGGCCGTCACCGATACCATCAAGCGCCTGGCCATGGCCGAGCCCTTCGTCGGCTTCACGCTGCGCGATGCCTCCGGCGGCGCGGCCGGCAAGGGGGGCGAGCCGCGGGTAATCTTCCGCGCCGATGCCGAGACCGGCGACATGTTCGATGCCCTGCACGGGCGGCTCGCCAATATCCTCGGTCGCGAGTTCGCCGAGAACGCCTTGCGCATCGACGCCACCCGCGATGGTCTGCACATGACCGGCTATGCCGCGCTGCCCACCTATTCGCGGGGCGCCGCCGTGGCGCAGTTCCTCTTCGTGAACGGCCGCCCGGTCCGCGACAAGCTGCTCACCGGCGCCCTGCGCGCCGCCTATTTCGATTTCCTGTCGCGCGATCGTCACCCGGCGGCGGCGCTCTTCATCGACTGCGATCCGGTGCTGGTCGACGTCAACGTGCACCCCGCGAAATCCGAGGTTCGCTTCCGTGATCCCGGCACCGCGCGCGGGCTGATCGTCTCCGGGCTGCGCCATGCCCTGGCCGAGGCCGGCCACCGCGCCTCTACCACCGTTGCCGGCGCCACGCTCGGCGCCTTCCGGCCAGAGCCGCTGCTTACTCCGGAAGGGCGCCCGACCACCTATCAGCGCGATTATTCCGCGCCGTCGGGCGGCGGCTATTCCGCGATTTCGCACCGACGCGATACCGACGTAATACCGACGCAATACCGACGTCAGAATCCCGGCTTTTCAGAGGGTTACGAATCCGGCTTTTCGGGCCTCGACAGCGCCCCTTCGGCCCGTGCTGAACTGCCCGAAGAAGCCATCGAACGCCCCAATGAAAGGCCGCTCGAGGAATACCCCCTCGGCGCTGCCCGGGCGCAGGTGCACGAGAATTACATCATCGCCCAGACTACCCGCGGCATGGTCGTCGTCGATCAGCACGCGGCCCATGAGCGGCTGGTCTACGAGCGTCTGAAGAAGCAGATGGCCGAGAATGGCGTGGCCTCTCAGGCCCTGCTAATCCCGGAAATTATCGAGCTTTCACAAGGGGATGCGCAGAGTCTGCTTGATGCGGCAGAGGATCTCGCGCGCCTTGGCCTGCATGTCGAGCCCTTCGGCGGCGGTGCCATAGCGGTGCGCGAAACGCCGGCGATCCTGGGCGAGATCAATGCCGAGGCGCTGATCCGCGACGTGCTCGACGAGCTGGCCGATCAGAACGAATCCATGACCCTGCAGGCCCGGATCGAGGCGATCCTGTCGCGCGTCGCCTGTCATGGCTCCATCCGCTCCGGTCGCCGCATGCAAGTGGCTGAAATGAATGAGCTTTTGCGCCAGATGGAGGCCACGCCCCATTCCGGCCAGTGCAACCACGGCCGCCCCACCTACGTGGAGCTGCAACTCTCTGATATAGAACGGCTTTTCGGGCGCACATGATCCAGTTCGGCGGCACCACGCTCTCCCTCTCTGATCCGCTCGTCCTGGCGCTGTTGATCGGCGGGCTGGCTTTCCTCATCCTTTTGATTCTGTTGGTCTATTCTATCCGTGCTGCGGGCCGCTCGGCCGAGCCGGTGATCTGGCAGATGGATCAGCTCTCCCGCACGGTCGAGAGCCTGGCCCGTGGACAGGAGGGGCTCGCCGGGAATTTGTCCAGTGTTTCCAACGCGCAAACCAATGGTCAGGCACAGATGCTGCAGAGCATGGAGGCCCGCATGGCCCAGGTGCAGCAACAGATGAACGACCGTCTGCACGAGAATGCCATGCGCCAGGCCCGTTCCCTCTCCGAGATGCAGGAGAAGATGAACGCCCAGTTGCAAGGCGGCTCGGAACAGACGGTCAAGCGCCTGGCTGAATTGCAGCAGCGGTTGCAAATGATTGACAAGGCTCAGGAAAATATCACCAAGCTCTCGGGAGACGTGCTCTCCCTGCAGGATATCCTGTCCAACAAGCAGACCCGCGGTGCCTTCGGGGAGATCCAGCTGAACGACATCGTCTCCAAGGCGCTGCCTTCCGACAGCTACTCGATCCAGCACACGCTGTCGAATGGCCGCCGCGCCGACTGCCTGATCCATCTGCCCAACCCGCCGGGCCCCATCGTCATCGATGCGAAGTTCCCGCTGGAACCCTACGAAGCCCTGCGTGCCGCCGAGAACCGTGATCAGACGCGGCTGGCCGCGACCCAGTTCCGGAATGCCGTGCGCCAGCATATCCGTGCAATTTCAGACCGTTACATTATCGAGGGCGAAACGGCGGACGGCGCGCTGATGTTCCTGCCCTCCGAGGCGGTCTATGCCGAGCTGCATGCGAACTACTCCGACGTGGTACGCGAGGGGTTCAACGCACGGGTCTGGATCGTGTCACCGACCACCTGCATGGCGACGCTGAACACCATGCGTGCCATCCTCAAGGACGCCCGCATGCGTGAACAGGCCGGCGCGATCCGCAAGACGCTCCACCTGCTGCACCGCGACGTCGAGCTGGTGGTCGAGCGGGTCGGCAAGCTCGAAACCCATTTCGATCAGGCCCGGCGAGACCTTGATGGCATCGGCACGGCGGCGGAACGTGCCGGCAAACGCGCGTTGAAGCTCGACAATTTCGACTTCGAAGAGCTTACCTCGGACGATGCGACCCCGCTGGAAAGCCTCGGGCATGATGTCGCGAAAACCTGACATTGAGATAAATCAAGGACCGTGGGCGCGGGAAATGCGGTAAGCTGAAGTGCAACAGGAGGAACCGCCATGCTGGAAATCTCGATCACCAAAGTCGCCAATGTCATCCTCATGGCACGCGAGCTGAACCGTGCCGAAGGCGAATTGCGGGCCTTTCTGGAAGGACTGAACGAGGACGAGCTGACCAGCCTGGTGGCCATCATGTGGATCGGCCGCGAGGCCTTCGGCCCTGAGGAGCTTGAAGAGGCCATTGCAACGGCGCGCAACGAGGCGTCCAGCCCGACCGAGGATTATCTCCTTGGCACGCCTCATCTTTCCGATCATCTGGAAAACGGTCTCGAGGCGCTTGGACTGTCCGCACAAGATGATGAGGACGACCTGGTCCGCGGCGGCTGAGGCCGGTGATTTGCCTTCGACCGACATCGGGTGTTTCTAGGGGCCAAGCAACCAAAGAGGCACCCTATGATTCCCGTGAACCCCGACCGTTTCCTGGCCGACCTGCACCATCTGCGCAGTTTCGGCGCCTCGGGCGTTGGCAAGGGCGTTGTGCGCAGGGCCTATTCAAACCCCGATATCGCCTCGCGCAATTGGCTGGCCGGGCAATTCGGCGCGGCCGGTCTTCAGGCCGAAATCGATCCGGTGGGGACGGTCTGGGGTCTGGCGCCGGGCAAATCGATTCTCGTTGGATCCCATAGTGATACACAGCCCGAGGGGGGCTGGCTCGACGGCGCCCTCGGTGTGATCTGTGGCCTCGAGCTTGCCCGCGCGGCGCGTGAGGTTGGCCTGCCGGTGTCCGCGGTTTCCTTCCAGGACGAGGAGGGGCGTTTCGGCGTCATGACCGGCAGCCGCGTCTGGTCTGGCCGCACGACACTCTCCGAGGCCGATGTGCTGACCGACAGCACGGGCGTAAGCTTTGCCGAAGGTCGTGCGCGGATGGCTGATCTGGTGACGGGCGAGGTGGATCCCACGCGATTTTCCGGCTTCGTGGAGTGCCATATCGAGCAGGGCCCCTGGCTGGATGAAGCGGGGGAAGCGGTGGGTGTGGTCAGCGATATCGTGGGTATCCGCGATATGCGCATTACCTTCACGGGCGAGCAGAACCATGCAGGCACCACCCCGATGCACCGGCGCAAGGATGCGTTCAAGGGCATGCTGCGGTTCCAGGCCCTTGTCGAAGAGCGATTCCGTAACGTGGTGACGCCGCAGACGGTCTGGACCACTGGGCATGTCGAGCTCTATCCCGGCTCGCATTCCGTTGTGCCCGGCAGCTGCAGCTTTGCGATGCAATGGCGGGATGGGGACAAGAACCGCCTGGACCGGATGGAAGAGATCATCCGCGAAACAGCCTCCGAGGTCGCCGAGGCCATGGGCTTCGGTCTCGAGACGACTGGTATGCTCGGGCTGGAGCCGGTGCCAATGGATGCCGGGTTTCAGAAGGCACTCGCCGATGCAGCCGAAGCTCAGCTGCCGGGGCGCTGGCGCAAGATACAGTCGGGGGCGCTGCATGATGCGGCGAGCCTCTCTCGCCTGATGCCGGTGGCCATGCTCTTCGTGCCGTCGATCGGCGGGATCAGTCATGCCTTCGGCGAGGATACGGCAGAGGCCGACCTGGTGGCCGGCCTGAAGGTGCTGGCGGCGGCTGTCGAGGAGATCGCGGCCGGGATCTCTCAGGGCTGACCCCAGTCGACATCGCCGAGGAAGATATAGCCCGCACCGTATATCGTCTTGATTAGGAGCGGGTTTTTCGGGTCTTCGCGCAGTTTCGTGCGCAGCCGGGAGATGCGGACATCCATCGCCCGATCGAAACTCTCTCCCGCGGCGCCACCCAGGACCTCCTGCATCGTTGACCGCGAGACGAGTCTCTTCGGGCGCTCAAGAAAGAGACGAAGCACCTCGGCCTCGGCATGTGAAACAGGGATTTCCGCGCCCGCGTCATCTTCGAGCATGAACCGATCGAAATGGGCCGCCCAGCCATTGAAGCGGGCGGTCTGACTGGCGCTCGCGACGGGGCGATCCCGCCGCAGCCGTGCGCGAACCCGGGCCACCACTTCGGCAGGATCGAAGGGTTTACTGATATAGTCGTCTGCCCCGAGCTCCAGTCCGGTCACCCGATCCTGCACCTGCGCCCGCCCGGAGATGATGATCACCGTCGCCCCCTTCTCCAGCGCCAGCCGATGCACGAGCGTCAAGCCGTCGCGGTCCGGAAGTGACAGATCCACGAGGCAGAGATCGGGGGTAGACGCCTGAAGGGCCGCCTCGAATTCCGTTGCGCGCCCAAAGGCCCGGGTGCGGAATCCTGCCTGCTCCAGCGCGGTGGACAGAATGCCGCGGATGGCGGGCTCGTCGTCCAGTATGGCAATCGTCGGGGCGCTCATGCGGCCACGTCTCCCTTTTTCAGGAACATGCTCAACTGCCCTGCATCAAAGGGCTTTTGCAGTACAGGCCCGCGGGTGCGGGCGATGCGATGCAGCGGGTGGTCCTGTCGCAGCGATGTCATGATGCAGCAGGTCGGAGCTTCGGGGGGCAGGGCGTCGAGCAGGTCGATACCGGTCGATCCCCCTTCCAGTGTCAGGTCGCTCAGGATCAGCGTGAGGTCGGGGACTTTGCCCGCGAGCTCCGCCGCTTCCTGAGCAGAACTGGCCTCGATCACGGAATACCCCTCGGCAATCAGCATGGTACGGACCGAGAGCCTCAGGTCGGGGTTGTCCTCGACCAGAAGGACCAACCCGGGCCGAACCACGGGCAGGACTTCGCGCCAGGGCAAGGACAAGGTGACCTCGCCGCCCGGGCTGTTACGCAGCTTCATCCGCCCGCCAGCGCGCTGCGTCATGTCATAGACCATCGACAGACCCAGCCCGGAGCCTTCGCTACCCTTGGTTGTGAAGAAGGGCGTCAGTGCCTTTTGCAAGGCCATATCGGAAAAGCCCGGGCCGGTATCGCTCACACTCAGCCGCAGCCAGGTATCCTGCTGGCTGGTCGCTGTCAGGCGGATGCGGCCCGGTCCCTTCCCGATGGCGTCGCGAGCGTTGAGCACAAGGTTCAGCAGGCTGTCCTGAAGCATGCCAGGGTCAAGCCAGAGGCTTCGGTCTCCCAGGCTGTTCTCGACCTGCAGGGCGATTCCGGCGGGCAGGGCAGAGCGGGCAAGGGTCTCGAAATCCTTCAGGAAAGACGACCAGTCGGTCGGCCCCGGTGCATGTTCCCTCCCTCCGGTCATGTCCGCGATGCGGTTCAGCAGCCGGCCCCCGCGCCGCGCGGCGCCCTGTGTCGCCTCGACAAGGTCGCGGGCCGACTCGGTCAGCTCGAACCGCGCCAGCTGTGACTGAAGCCCCATGATGATGGTCAGGAGGTTGCCAAAGTCATGGGCCATGCCGGAGGTCACCTGCGCGGCCAGCTCGCGGCGGCGCGTCTGTTGAAGGGCGGCGCGGGTCTGGCTTTCTTCCGTTATATCGGTGGAAAGCAGGTAGGTGCCCTCGCGGCCATTCGGTGTCAGGGCGGTGCGGATGCGGCGAGAGCTGGCCTCGTCCGTGAATTCGAAGACCGAGGGTCGCCCCTCGAAGGCGGCGTCGAGAAAGGGGCGGACAGCCTGATAGGCCTGGTGGCCAAGGACATCGGCGATATGCATTCCGACGATGTTGCCCGGCCGGCCGGGCATGATCCTGTTCAGGCGCCGGTTGGAGTAGGTATAGATCCGATCCGGCGAAACATGGGCGATATGGGCGGGAATCATCTCGGTTGTCAGCCGCGTGCGGGCTTCCATCTCGGTAAGTTCGCGCCGGGTTTCCTCCAGTACCGCATTGGTGGCGAGCAGCTTGCGGTTGGCGGCAGAGAGTTCCTCGGCGCGAGTGAGAAGCTGATCCGAGAGCTCCTCGGATCTGGCGCGCAGCAGGCCCTCTTGTCGCTTTACGTCGGTGATGTCGGTGTAGACGGCAACCCATCCGCCCTCGGCCAGCGGGGCGCCCTCCACGCTGATGGCGCGTCCGTTGGA
This sequence comes from Pseudooceanicola sp. DL12, assembly GCF_056270665.1. NCBI lineage: Bacteria > Pseudomonadati > Pseudomonadota > Alphaproteobacteria > Rhodobacterales > Paracoccaceae > Pseudooceanicola > Pseudooceanicola sp. DL12. The sequence goes on along the minus strand of NZ_CM149884.1, from coordinate 3,836,133 downwards.
GCGTACCCGTTCGAGGTAGTGGGGCTGAAACGCTCGGGCCTTCTCGACGCGTATCCGCACGGCCTCCTCAAGGTCGTCGATCGGGCCGTAATCTCCTGTCACGCAAAGGAAACGTATCGTGTCCTCGAAACGTGCGCCGGGGCGCACCAGTTCGGCTGGCAGATCGAACATGGCGCGAAAGCGGCTGTTGCATTGCACCAGCTTCAGGTCCTTGTCGTAGATGGACAGGGCCTGCTGAATCAGGTTCAGCCCGGCCATGGTCATCAGCTCTCGCTGTGAAGGGCTGGTGCTCACGATATCTCCTCCTTCCTCCTTGGCTATACTGAAACGTGTGCTTTGCACAGGGAGTCTCTTTGCGGCTGCGGAATCCCGCTTTGCGGCTGCGGCACCCGTAACAATTCGAAAGGTTTTGGAAATGATCGAGAAAAAATTGGGGTCGACGCTGATCTGGTCGGACGGCTGATCGTTCGGCCCGCCTTGAGGAGGGCGGTTCCGGCTTGGGAGGGCTGGAAAAGAGGGAGGAGACAGCGTGAGTGATATCTCGCAGCTGGCAGGCGGCACGGAGCAATCCGTGCCGGCCCTGCTGGACCGCAATGCGCGGACGTTCGGCGAAAAGACCGCCTATCGGGAAAAGGAATTCGGGATCTGGCAGAGCTGGACCTGGGCCGAGACCCGTGAAGAGGTACGAGCCCTGGCCCTCGGCCTGCTGGATTTGGGCGTCGAACAGCATGACTTCATTGCCATAGTCGGCGCGAACAGGCCGCATCTCTACTGGTCCATCGTGGCGGCGCAGATGATCGGGGCACGTCCGGTGCCCGTTTATGCCGACAGCGCAGCCGAAGAGATGGCCTATGTCCTCGATCATTGCGGCGCGCGCTTTGTCATCGCCGAGGACCAGGAGCAGGTGGACAAGGTCATGGATGTGCATGACCAGCTTCCTGGTCTGGAACAGATCCTCTACCTCGATCCGCGAGGCATGCGGAAATATGACCATGCCCACCTGCACGAGCTGGCCCGTGTGCAGGCCGTAGGGCGCGACAAGCGCGACGAGCTGACGCCCGAGCTGGAGCGGCGGCAGGCGGGCATCACCTATGACGACGTCTGCGTGATGCTCTATACCTCCGGCACGACGGGCAAGCCGAAGGGCGTTGTCCTGTCGAACCGCAACATCATAGAAACCTCGAAAAACTCTTCTGAATTCGACCACTTGGGGCCGGGCGAAGAGGTGCTGGCCTACCTGCCGATGGCCTGGGTGGGGGATTTCATCTTTTCCATTGGGCAGGCCTACTGGACCGGCTTCTGCGTGAACTGCCCTGAGAGCGAGTTCACCCTGGCGACCGACATGCGAGAGATCGGGCCGACCTACTACTTTGCGCCGCCGCGGATCTTCGAGACCCAGCTGACCAACGTGATGATCCGGATGGAGGACGCGGGGAAGCTGAAGAAATGGCTCTTTGACCATTACCTGAAACTGGCGCGTGAGGTGGGGCCCAGGATCCTTGACGGCAAGCCGGTGAGTGGCGTGCAGAAGCTGCGCTATGCCTTGGGGAATCGGCTGATCTACGGCCCGCTGAAGGACACGCTTGGCCTTGGCCGGGTGCGCGTGGGCTACACAGCGGGCGAGGCAATCGGACCGGAAATCTTTGATTTCTATCGATCTTTGGGGATCAACCTGAAGCAGCTCTATGGCCAGACCGAGGCCAGCGTCTTCATCGCGCAGCAGCCCGACGGCGAGGTGCGCAGCGATACGGTGGGCGTGGCCTCTCCGGGAGTGGAGATCCGCATCGATGCGAGTGGCGAGGTCTTCTATCGCGGGCCGGGCGTGTTCGAATATTACTACAAGAACGAGGCCAGCACCGCTTCGACCAAGGATGCCGAGGGCTGGGTGGCGACAGGAGATGCCGGTTTCATCGAGGAAGGCAGTGGCCACCTGCGGATCATCGACCGTGCCAAGGACGTGGGCAAGATGGCCGACGGCAGCATGTTTGCGCCCAAGTACGTTGAAAACAAACTGAAGTTCTATCCGTCGATCCTAGAGGCGGTGGTCTTTGGCAATGGCCGCGACCGCTGCACCGCCTTCGTCAACATCGACCTGGGCGCGGTGGGCAACTGGGCCGAGCGCAACAATATCGCCTACTCCAGTTACCAGGAGCTGGCCGGGCACCCGCAGGTTCTGGAAATGATCCGGGGCCACGTCGAGGAGGTGAACCGATCCGTCGCCGAGGACGAGATGCTCTCGGGGTGCCAGATCCACAGATTTCTTGTGCTGCACAAGGAGTTGGACGCCGATGACGGCGAGATGACCCGCACCCGCAAGGTGCGGCGCAAGATCGTGGCGGAGAAATACGACGACCTGATCCAGGCGCTTTACGATGGGTCCAAGACCATCAGCACGCGCACGGAAGTGACCTACGAGGATGGGCGCAAGGGCTATATCGCGGCGACGCTGACGCTGTGCGATGCGGCGGTCGCGCCCCGCAACACGATGGGGGTGGCCGCGGAATGAGCCTTGCACAACAGATGGTTACACCGGAGCCGGCCATGAACGACGAGGGCTATGTTACTGCGGATGGGCGCAGGATCGGCGGGGTGATGATGGAGATGCGGAACATCACGCTGAAATTCGGCGGGGTGGTCGCGATCAAGGACATTTCCTTTGACATCCGGCAGGGCGAGATCCGGGCGATCATCGGGCCGAACGGCGCGGGGAAATCGTCGATGCTGAATGTTATCAGTGGCTTCTACCACCCGCAGGAGGGCGAGGTCTGGTACCGGGGCGCGAAGCGCGCGGCGATGCGGCCCTATGAGGTGGCACGGCTGGGCGTGGCGCGGACCTTTCAGAACATCGCCCTTTTCGAGGGGATGACGGTGCTCGACAACGTCATGACCGGGCGCCTCAACCATATGAAAACCGGGATGTTTTCTCAGGCGATCTGGCGCGGGAAGGCGCGGCGCGAGGAGGTGGAGAACCGCGAGGTGGTGGAGAAGATCATCGACTTTCTCGAGATCCAGAGCATCCGGAAAAAGCCCGTGGGATCCTTGCCCTATGGCCTGAAGAAGCGGGTCGAGCTGGCGCGGGCGCTGGCGGCCGAGCCTTCGCTGCTGCTGCTGGACGAGCCGATGGCGGGGATGAACGTGGAGGAGAAGGAGGACATGAGCCGCTTCATCCTTGATGTTAATGACGAATTCGGAACGACGATCGCGCTGATCGAGCACGACATGGGCGTGGTCATGGACCTGAGCGACCGCGTTGTGGTGATGGACTACGGCAAGAAGATCGGCGACGGAACGCCCGAGGAAGTGCGAAACAATCAGGCTGTTATCGACGCCTACCTGGGGGTGGCCCATGATTAGGTTCTGCAGCGCGGAAATACCTGAAAAATCAGTGAAAACCCCCAGGCTGTATCGCGTCGGTATTACGTCGGTATCACGTCGGTACTGCAGTGCAGCATTTACGTCAGTAACACTGGCGTTTCGCAGGGGGCAAAGCGGCGCGGCGTGCGGCGTGAAAAACGGGGAGGACGTATGATGCCGGATCAGCTGCTCTATGGAATGGAAGTCTTCCTCAACGGGCTGATGGCGGGGGTGCTCTATGCGCTGGTCGCCTTGGGCTTCGTGCTGATCTACAAGGCCAGCGGCATCTTCAATTTCGCCCAGGGCGTGATGGCGCTTTTCGCGGCGATGACCCTGGTGGGGATCATGGAGGGACAGGTGCCCTTTGCGCATCTGATCAACGCGATCTTCGGCACCGACGTGCATGCCTTCGGCTGGACGGTGCCGGCGCTGGCGGCGATCATCCTGACGACCGGGGTGATGGTGCTGCTGGCCTGGCTGGTGAACAAGCTGATCTTTCGCCACCTGGTGGGGCAGGATCCGATCATCCTGTTCATGGCGACCATCGGCCTGGCCTATTTCCTGGAAGGTTTCGGCGACCTGATGTGGGGCGCAGACATCAAGAAGCTGGACGTGGGCCTGCCGCAGGGGATCAACGACTGGATCGATGGCACCACCTTCGAGATCTTCGGCTACGGTTTCTTCATCGACAACCTGGATATCTGGGCGAGCGTGATCGCGGCGCTGCTGGTGATCGGCCTGACGGTCTTTTCGCAATACTCGAAACAGGGCCGGGCCCTGCGCGCGGTGGCCGACGACCACCAGGCGGCGCTCTCGGTGGGCATCAGCCTGGATTTCATCTGGGTGCTGGTCTGGTCAATCGCGGGGTTCGTGGCGCTGGTGGCGGGCATCATGTGGGGCACCAAGTCCGGCGTGCAGTTCTCCCTCAGCCTGATCGCGCTGAAGGCGCTGCCTGTGCTGATGCTGGGCGGCTTCACCTCGATCCCCGGCGCCATCATCGGCGGGCTGATCATCGGGGTGGGCGAGAAGCTGTTCGAGTTCACCGTGGGGCCCATGGTGGGCGGGGCGACCGAGAACTGGTTTGCCTATGTGCTGGCACTGCTGGTGCTGATCGTGCGGCCGCAGGGCCTGTTCGGGGAGCGCATCATCGAGCGGGTTTGACGGTGTGTTGCCTGGAAGGGGGCAGGTTGGAGACGAGTGATGAAGATGAAGCTGATCGCGGTGCTGAACATCGTCGCCTGGGGTGCCTTCTGGGTGTTCGGCTATATCGCGCTGACCTCGGGCAAATGGGGCGAGACGCATACGCTGATCTCGGCCGCGCTGGCGGGAATGGGATTCCTGGTGGGGATCCTGGCCTATCTGATGCTGTGCAACATGATGCGCCCGGTTCAGCGGCGCGCGGCCATCAAGGAAACGGAAGGGGAGGGGTGAGAGGATGATCTATCGCGAGGCAGGGGACTTCAAGACGAGCTACGTGGCCGACAGCCAGACCTTTCCGATCCGGTTCGACCGGATAACGGTCTGGGTGGTGCTGGCCGTGGCCTTTGGCGTGGTGCCGTTCTTCATCAACGATTACTGGGCCAACGCCGTGGCGCTGCCCTTTCTGATCTATGCCATCGCGGCGATCGGGCTGAACATCCTGGTGGGCTATTGCGGGCAGGTGAGCCTGGGCACCGGGGGCTTCATGGCGGTGGGGGCCTTTGCCACCTACAAGCTGATGACGGCCTTTCCCGAGGTGAACATCTTTTTCCACATCCTGATCGCCGGTGGCATCACCGCGATGGTGGGGGTGGTCTTTGGCCTGCCGAGCCTGCGTATCAAGGGGTTCTACCTGGCGGTGGTGACTCTGGCGGCACAGTTCTTCCTGGTCTGGCTCTTCAACCGGGTGCCGTGGTTCTACAACTACTCGGCCAGCGGCCAGATCAACGCACCCGAGCGCACCGTTCTGGGCGTGGCGGTGACCGGCCCCTCGACCCATGCCTGGGCGACGTACCTGTTCTGCCTGGTGTTCCTGGTGGCGAGCGCCGTGGTGGCGCGAAACCTGACCCGCGGCACCCAGGGCCGCAAGTGGATGGCGATCCGCGACATGGACATTGCCGCCGAGATCATCGGGGTGAACCCGCTGCGGGCCAAGCTGACGGCCTTTGCGGTGTCGTCCTTCTTCGTGGGTATCGCGGGGGCGCTGTTCTTCTCGGTCTACCTGGGCGCGGTGGAGGTGGGCGAGGCCTTTGGCATCAACAAGTCGTTCCTGGTGCTCTTCATGGTGATCATCGGCGGGCTTGGGCGGATCTTCGGCTCGCTCGCCGGGGCGGCCTTTCTGGTGCTGCTGCCGGTGCTGCTGAAGAACACGCTGGTGGGCACGATGGGATGGCCCACGGACCTGGCCGCGCATTTCGAGATCATGATCGTGGGTGCGCTGATCATCATCTTCCTGGTGGCCGAACCGCATGGGCTGGCGCAGCTGTGGCGGGTGGCAAAGGAAAAGCTGAGACTCTGGCCCTTTCCGCACTGAGGACGGGCCAGCAAGACGCCGGCGCCGGGGGAAGAGGAGCCCGTGGCGCAGGACATCATCGGATAATTCAGGGAGGATAAGACCGATGAAGAAGACTTTCGTGACCGCCGCGGTGGCGGCGCTGATCGCGGGCGTAAGTGCCCCGGCCATGGCCGAGCTGGTGTTTCCGGACCTGAGCTATCGCACCGGGGCCTATGCAGCGAACGGGATCCCGTTCTCGGACGGCTACCAGGATTACATGACGCTGCTGAACGAACGCGACGGCGGGATCGGCGGCGAGATGATCCGGGTCATCGAATGCGAGACCGGCTACAACACCGAGAAGGGCGTGGAATGCTATGAGGCGACCAAGGACGAGGGCAGCCTGCTGTACCAGCCGCTCTCGACCGGGATCACCTATCAGCTGATTCCCAAGGCCACGGCCGACGGGATCCCCGTGCACACCATGGGCTATGGCCGGACCAGCGCCAAGAACGGCGAGGTCTTCCGCAACATCTTCAACTATCCCGCCAACTACTGGGACGGGGCGAGCCACGCGGTGACCCATATCCTCGACCAGGAGGGCGGTGACCTCTCGGGCAAGAAGATCGCGCTGGTCTATCACAACTCGGCCTACGGCAAGGAACCGATCCGGACGCTGGAAGAGCTGAGCAAGAAGCATGGTTTCGAGCTGGTGCTGCTGCCGGTGGATCACCCCGGACAGGAGCAGAAGAGCCAGTGGCTGCAGGTGCGCCGCGAACGGCCCGATTACACGATCCTCTGGGGCTGGGGCGTGATGAACCAGGTGGCGGTCCAGGAGGCGGTGAACATCCGCTATCCGATGGACCACCTGATCGGCATCTGGTGGAGCGGCTCCGAGAACGACGTGCTGCCCGCGGGCGAGGCCGCCGATGGCTACAAGGCGCTGACCTTCCACAACCTCGGGGCCGATTACCCGGTCTACGACGATCTGAAGACCTACGTCGTGGATGCGGGCAAGGCCGCAGGCAACGGCGATCAGCTGGGCACGGCGCTCTATAACCGCGGCATGTACGCGGCAATGCTGGCGGCCGAGGCGGCGAAGACGGCGCAGGAACTGGCGGGAACCGCCGCGATCACGCCCGCGCAGATGCGCGACGGAATGGAGGCGCTGGAGATCACCGAGGAGAAGATGGCGGCGCTGGGCCTGCCGGGCTTTGGCCCGGAGTTCACGGTGACCTGCGAGAACCACGGCGGCGATGGCTATGGCGCCATGGCGCAATGGGATGCCAAGGCACAGCAATGGTCGCTGATCACCGATTACTACCCGGCCGACGACGAGGTGCTGAACCCGCTGATCATCGCGGACAGCACCGCCTATGCCGAGGAGAACGGCATCACGCCGGGCTGCGACTGATCAATGGCCCGGCCCCCGGAGGCGGGGGCCGGGCAGGGGCCTGCGGTTGCCGGGACGAGCCCGGCACCGGAACATGGGGGAGACACGATGCTGGACGCGCGCGGGCAGGGCGAGACCCTGCTGGATGTGAACAATATCGAGGTTATCTACAATCACGTGATCCTGGTGCTGAAGGGGGTGAGCCTCTCGGTGCCCAAGGGTGGGATCACCGCGCTGCTGGGCGGCAATGGCGCCGGCAAGACCACGACGCTGAAGGCGATCTCGAACCTGCTGCAATCGGAGCGGGGCGAGGTGACCAAGGGCAGCATCACCTATCGCGGCACGCGCATCCAGGACCAGGCCCCGGCGAGCCTGGTGAAGAGCGGCGTGATCCAGGTGATGGAGGGGCGGCACTGCTTCGAGCACCTGACGGTGGAGGAGAACCTGATGACCGGCGCCTATACCCGGGGCGCCGGGCGCGGAGAGATCGAGAAGGACCTGGAGATGGTCTATTCCTATTTCCCGCGGCTGAAGGTGCGGCGCAAGAGCCAGGCCGGCTATACCTCGGGCGGCGAACAGCAGATGGTGGCGATCGGCCGGGCGATCATGTCGCGCCCGGAGATGATCCTGCTGGACGAACCCTCGATGGGGCTGGCGCCGCAGCTGGTCGAGGAGATCTTCGGCATCGTGAAGAGCCTGAACGAGAACGAGGGCGTCACCTTCCTGCTGGCAGAGCAGAATACCAACGTGGCGATGCGATTCGCCCATTACGGCTATATCCTGGAATCGGGGCGCATCGTGATGGACGGGCCGGCGGCGGAGCTGCGCGAGAACCCGGACGTGAAGGAATTCTACCTCGGCATGTCGGACGAGGGGCGCAAGTCGTTCCGCGACGTGCGGTCGTACCGGCGGCGGAAACGCTGGCTGAGCTGATTGGACCCATGGGAGTGCCTTGGGGGTGCCGCGAGCGGTGGAGGGAAAGATGACGAGCTATTTCGATACGCTGGAGACGCGCAGCCAGGATGCCCGCGAGGCGGCGCTGGCGCGTGACCTGCCGCGGCAGATCGCAGCGGCGCAGGCCCTGCCGGGCTATGCCGAGGCGCTGGGCCCGGTGGATTCGCGCGAGGTGCGCACGGTGGCCGACCTTGCCGCGCTGCCGGTGCTGCGCAAGAGCGACCTGGTGGCGAAACAGCGCCCCGGCGCGCCGCTGGGCGGGCTGACGACGCTGCCGGTGCATGGCTTTGCCCATGTGTTCCAGAGCCCCGGGCCGATCTACGAGCCGGGCGGAGCCAGCCACGACTGGTGGCGGATGGGGCGGTTCCTGCATGCCTGCGGCATCGGCAAGGGCGACATCGTGCAGAACTGCTTTGGCTATCACCTGACGCCGGCGGGCATGATCTTCGAGAACGGTGCCCGGGCGGTGGGGGCGGCAGTGCTGCCCGCGGGCACCGGGCAGACCGAGCTGCAGGCGCGGGCGGCCCATGACCTGGGCGTCACGGCCTATGCCGGCACGCCGGATTACCTGAAGGTGATCCTCGACCGCGCCGAGGCCGATGGCCTGGCGCTGAAGATCACCCGTGCGGCGGTGGGGGGCGGAGCGCTCTTCCCCTCGCTCAGGGCGGAATATGCCGATCGCGGCATCACCTGCCTGCAGTGCTATGCCACGGCGGACCTCGGCAATATCGCCTACGAGAGCGCGGCCATGGAGGGGATGATCGCCGACGAGGGCGTGGTGATAGAGATCGTGCGCCCCGGCACCGGCATCCCGGTGGCCCCCGGCGAGGTGGGCGAGGTGGTGGTGACGACGCTGAACTCGGATTATCCGCTGATCCGATTCGGCACCGGCGACCTGAGCGCGGTGCTGCCCGGAGAGAGCCCCTGCGGCCGCACCAACCTGCGCATCAAGGGCTGGATGGGCCGCGCCGATCAGACCACCAAGATCAAGGGCATGTTCGTGCGCCCCGAGCAGGTGGCGGCCTTTGTCGCGAAACACGCCGAGGTCAGCCGCGCCCGGGTGATCGCACAGCGCGAGGGCGAGATGGACGTGATGGTGGTGCAGGTCGAGAGCGAGGCCGGCGATGGCGAGGCCTATCAGGGCTCGATCATCGAGGCGCTTAAGCTGAAGGCGCGAATCGAGGTGGTGCCGCTGGGCAGCCTGCCGAACGACGGCCTGGTGATCGAGGACCAGCGCGTCTACGACTGAGGGCGGCTTGAGTATTTGGGGAAAGATGAAGGGGGGCGCTGCGCCTGCCTCTTTCATCTTTTCGAAAATACTCATGGCGCGAGGGGGAAGCCCTTGCGGCCCATGACTCTCAGAGCCCGCGCCAATGGTAGAGGCGGCCGCCCCCCTTCTTTTCTCCGCTGTCCTCGACCCCTGGGAAATGTCCCGCGCGCACGGCCATCAGGAACTGATGCCCGAGTTGCACGCGGTCGCCGATCCAGAGGCCGTCCCAGTTGGGCCCGTAGAGCTCTGGGAAGTGGAAGGGACCGGGGGCGCGGTCGGCCAGGTGCCGGCGCAGGCGGGAAAGAAGAGCTTCGTCCATGGCAGGGAGATTGGGGCGCGGGACGCGGGTGTCAATGCGGGCGCTGCCCTGCGGCCGAATACGAGGCCGAATACGAGGCCGAAAAGCGTGCGGAAAAGCAAAAGGGCCGCGAAATCGCGACCCTCTTGAAAGTACCTGCTGCTGGCAGCCTCAGCCCTGACGGGCCTTGAAGCGGCGTTGCGTCTTGTTGATAACGTAGACGCGGCCTTTGCGGCGCACGACGCGGCAATCGCGGTGGCGCTGCTTCAGCGAGCGGAGCGAGTTACGAACCTTCATGTCCATCTCCTCATGTCGCGGCGCGGCAAGCGCCAGTTTCGCGGATGGATCCGGGCGATGCCCTGATCCGGTGAATATCGTGGTGGGCGGTACAAGGATCGAACTTGTGACCCCTTCGATGTCAACGAAGTGCTCTACCGCTGAGCTAACCGCCCACTGGCCGATTCGAAGCTGCTCCCCACTTGAAAAGTTAGCTCTTTTCAAAAAAAGGAGCGCGGGAGCTCCGCGCCGGTTCGGGTCGTATAAAAGGAGTCGGGGGCGGGATCAAGGGGCTTTTGGCAAGGTTTTTTTGCGCTAATATCGGGAGGCTTTCGGAGTTGCCATGCCCCCTTCCTCCTTCGATCTCTTTCGGCCCCCGCAGGTCACCACCAGCGTCGTCTTCGCCTCGCCTCACAGCGGGCGCGAATACCCGCGTGACATGGTGGAAAGGAGCCGTCTGGACGGGCTGCAGATACGATCTTCGGAAGATGCCTATATAGATGACCTCTTTGCCGGCGCCGTGGCCGAGGGGGCGCCGTTCCTCTGCGCGCGGGCGCCGCGGGCCTACGTGGATCTGAACCGTGCGGTGGACGAGCTGGACCCGGCAGTGGTCGACGGCGCGCGGCGGCGCGGTCACAACCCGCGAATCGCCTCCGGTCTCGGGGTGATTCCCCGCGTCGTGGCCGGCGGGCAGCCGATCTATCACGGCAAGATCACCATGGAAGAAGCCGAGGCGCGGCTGGACTGGGCCTGGAGGCCCTATCATCGGGTGCTGCAGGAGCTGTTGGGCGAGGCGCACCGCAGGTTCCGCGAGGCGATTCTGCTGGATTGCCATTCGATGCCGCGCGAGGCGCTCGACGGGGTGGCGCGCAATGCCCGCCGCCGGCCAGACGTGGTGATCGGCGACCGTTTCGGCGCCTCGGCGGACAGTTACATTGTCGACCGGATCGAGGCGATCTTTACCGATGCCGGGCTGGTGGTGGTGCGCAACGCGCCCTTTGCCGGAGCCTATGTGACCCAGCAGTACGGGCGGCCCAGCCGCAACCAGCACGCGGTGCAGATCGAGATCGACCGGTCGCTCTACATGGACGAGAAGCGAATCGAGAAGCGCAGCGATTTTGCGGCCTTCGCGGCCCTGATCCGGGGGGTCACGGGCGAGCTGGCGGCGCTTGGACGCCGGGCGGTGCCGCTGGCGGCCGAATAGGCGCATGGCGCGGTGGCCCGCGCCAGCCTGCGGCGCGGATATTTCCAACAGGGAAACGGGAGGGGTCAGCGCAGGGCGCGGCCCTTCAGGATCGCGCTCTCGCCGAAGCGGGTGCGAATCGCGTCGGTGGCGCGTTCGGCCCGGGCCCGGCGGGCAGCATCGGGATCCAGGAGGTCGGCGCTGCGATCGGCATCGCCGGCAGGAGTGAGATCGGACAGCCCGGTGCCGATGAGCCGGTAGGGGCCCTGATCGCCCACGGCATCAAAGAGGGCGCGGGCCTCTCGGTAGATGCGGTCGGCCATCTGGGTGCTGTCGCGGAGGGAGTGGCGCCGCGATATCAGCGAGAAATTCGTCCGCTTGAGCTTGAGCGTGACGGTGCGCCCGGCAAGGTCCTTGGCCTTGGCGCGGTCGGCGACCTTTTCGGCCAGGCGCCAGAGATGGCCGTCGAGCAGGTCCGGGTCTGAGGTGTCCTCGAAGAAGGTGGTCTCGTTCGAGATCGACTTGACCGGGCTGTGCGGCGAGACGCGGCGGTTGTCCTCGCCGCGGGCGAGGTGCCAGAGCCGGTCGCCCATGGCGCCGAAGCGCGCCGCGAGATCGCGCCGGTCCCAGCGGCGCAGGTCGGCAAAGGTATGGATCCCGGCCTTGTCGAGCGAGGCCTGGCCGGCGGCGCCGACGCCCCAGATCATGCGCACCGGTTTCTCGGCGAGGAAATCGAGCGTCTCGGCCTGACCGATCACGGAAAACCCGTGCGGCTTGTCGAGATCGGAGGCGATCTTGGCCAGGAACTTGTTGTGCGACAGGCCGACGGAGCCGGTGAGGCCGAGCTCGTCGCGCATGCGTTTCACAAGTCGTGCCAGCATGACGGCGGGCGGGCGCCCGTGCAGGCGGGCGGTGCCGGTGAGGTCGAGAAAGGCCTCGTCCAGCGAGAGCGGCTCGATGGCGGGCGTCAGCTCCTCCATCATGGCGCGGATCTGGCGCGAGGCCTCGACATAAGCGGACATGCGCGGGCGGATCACCACCGCGTCGGGGCAGAGTTTCAGCGCCTGGAACATCGGCATGGCCGAACGCACGCCGCGAATCCGCGCGACGTAGCACGCGGTGGAGACCACCCCGCGCCTGCCGCCGCCGATGATCACCGGTTTCGCGGCCAGATCGGGATTGTCGCGTTTCTCGACCGAGGCATAGAATGCGTCGCAATCCATGTGCGCGATGGAGAGCGACATCAGCTCTTCGTGCGCGATGGTGCGCGGCGAGCCGCAGGCCGGGCAGCGGCTGCCCTGGCGCCGGGGCGCGGGAAACTCGGTCAGGCAATCGCGGCAGAGGGCGTCCATGGGGACCTTCGGAAGGCCGGGGATGCGGGGCATCGGGGCGGCACGCGGGGTGAGAATTTGTTACCGCTCCATGATATACCCGGCGCATGAGCAGGCAAACCGGCATTTCCGAAAAGGCATTCGACCGCGCGCGGCCCGTCCGCGGCGCCAAGCTGGCGCTCTTTCTGGGCGACCGGCTGGCGGTGATCCTGCGCGACGATTTCGCCCATATTCCCCATCCCGCGCACTGGGATTTCCCCGGTGGTGGCCGCGAGGCGGGCGAAAGTGCCGTGGACTGCGTGCTGCGCGAGACGCGCGAGGAGCTGGGGCTGAGCCTGAAGCCTAAGGAGCTGGGCTATGGCCGGGTCTATCTGGAGGGCACCGTCGAGGAGGTCTGGTTCTTTGCGGCGCATCTGCCCGAGGCGCGGGGCGCGGAAGTGCGCCTTGGCGACGAGGGGCAGGAGTGGCGATTGATGAGCGCGGCGGAATACGCCGCGCATCCCAAGGCCATCGAGACGTTTCGGGAACGGCTTTCGGAGTACCTGAGCCGAAGCACCTGACGCAGGCCAGGCAGGGGGCGCTGCCCCCATCGGCTGCGCCGATTCCCCCGGGATACTTCCGGCCAGATGATGAAGAGCCGTCGCGCTCTTTCATCTGGCCAAAAATATCCCCGCCGGAGGCATCGGACTCGGGCAATCAGCGGAAACTGGTGTCGGTCTCGTGCGCCGTGGCGATCTCGTGCTGGATCTCGCGCGCGGCGGCACGGGGATCTTCGGCGCGCCAGATCGGGCGGCCCACCACGATGTGGTCGGCGCCGTCGTTGATCGCGGTGCGCGGCGTGGCAATACGCTTCTGGTCGTCGCTGGCCGAGGTGGCCGGGCGGACGCCGGGGGTGACGATCAGCCGGCCTGCCGCGCCGGGCAGGGCGCGCACGGCAGCGGCTTCCTGCGGCGAGCAGATGATGCCGTCGGCGCCGGCCTCGAAGGCCCGGGCGGCGCGTTCGATCACCAGCTCGCGTGGGGTGCCGGTGACGAGCAGGCTGTCATCGAGGTCGCCGCGATCGAGCGAGGTGAGGATGGTGACGGCGAGGATCTTGGTCTGCGAGCCGGCGGCGCCTTCCTTGGCGGCGCGCACCACGTGCGGATCGCCGTGCACGGTGAGGAAGTCGAGATCGAACTGCGCAAGGCCACGCACGGCCTTTTCCACCGTGGCGCCGATGTCGAATAGCTTCATGTCGAGGAAGATGCGCTTGCCGTGTTCCTGCTTGAGCTCGTTGGCGAGGGCCAGGCCGCCGCCGGTCAGCATGCCCAGGCCGATCTTGTAGAAGGTGGCGGCATCGCCGATGCGTTCGGCCATCTGCAGCCCCTCGAGGGCATTGGGCACATCGAGGGCGACGATCAGGCGATCCCTGGTTTCGGCTGCTGCGTCGGTCGGGTTGACGGTCTGGGCGTCGATCTGGGCGGCGGTCATCGGCGGTGTCCTGGGCTGAGGAATGGGAAAGTCTCTCGGTCTCCCTGTTGCGCAGCTGGCGCGCGGGGTCAAGCATACCGGGGACAGCCTAACATACAGGCCCCCTGACGCACAGGCCCTCCAAAAATACAGCCACCCAAATACCTCCCCCCCAAAAAACAGGCCCCCTGGAAAACAGGCCAGGGGCGGAGTGTGGGAAGGGCAAAGGACGCGCCGCCCTTCAGGCGGCGCGGTTCAGCAGCCGGTCCCAGAGCGCCGAGGTGGCCTGTTGCACGGCAGCCGGCAGCTGATCGAGGCCGAGCGGTGCGCCGGCGGTGCGGTGGTGGCTGTGCAGACCGCCGTCCTGGCGGGCGTGACGACGCTGGGCCAGCTCGGTGATTGAGCGGCTGACGTCCTCGTATTCGGTGGTCATCGGCGCGCGCAGCGAGACCGGGTAGGTAAAGGCCTCTCCGCGATCGAAGAGGGTGACCGAGGCCTCGAAGCTGCGTTCGGCCGGGTTGTAGCGGATGGCCGAGATCCGGGTGCGTGTATCTTTCATGGAAACCTCCTGTGCCCTTTCCTGCCTTCTCCGGCGCGGGCGAACGGTTCGTCGATGTGTTCGTCGGATGTAATCACTCGTATTGCGTGTAAAACGGTCCAGGTCTGCTCAAGGTTCCGTTTTTCCTGTCACATGCGCTTGACTGCGCCGTGAGGCATTCCCATCTCAATTCAGGAGGTTCCGAGCCCGGTATGCCTAGCGAGGGTGCCGGCAAATGGGACGCTTGGAAAAGGAGATATGCCATGGACTTGAGCAAGTTCACGGAGCGGTCGCGCGGTTTCATCCAGGCAGCGCAGACGATCGCCATTCGGGAGAGCCACCAGAGGCTGCTGCCGGAACACATTCTGAAAGCATTGATGGATGACGAGGAAGGCCTCGCCAGCAACCTGATCCGCAAGGCCGGGGGCGACCCGGCTGCCGTGGTGCAGGCGACCGATCTTGCATTGGGCAAGATCCCCGTCGTGGGCGGTGACGCCAGCCAGACCTACATGGACAACCAGACGGTCAAGGTGATTGCCGAGGCCGAGAAGGTGGCCAAGCAGGCCAAGGACAGCTTCGTGCCGGTCGAACGGCTGCTGACCGCGCTTGCGCTGGTGAAATCGGGCGCTAAGGATGCGCTGGATGCCGGCGGCGTGTCGGCGCAGAAGCTGAACGCGGCCATCAACGAGATCCGCAAGGGGCGCACCGCCGATACGGCCAGCGCCGAGGATACCTTTGAAGCGCTGGAGAAATATGCCCGCGACCTGACCAAGGCCGCCGAAGAGGGCAAGATCGACCCGATCATCGGCCGGGACGACGAGATTCGTCGTGCCATGCAGGTGCTGAGCCGCCGGACCAAGAACAACCCGGTGCTGATCGGCGAACCCGGCGTCGGCAAGACGGCCATCGCCGAGGGCCTTGCCCTGCGCATCATCAACGGCGACGTGCCGGAATCCCTGCGCAACAAGCGCCTGCTGGCGCTGGACATGGGCAGCCTGATTGCCGGTGCGAAATACCGCGGTGAATTCGAGGAGCGCCTGAAGGCGATCCTGAAGGAAATCGAGGCGGCAGCGGGCGAGATCATCCTGTTCATCGACGAGATGCATACCCTCGTCGGCGCCGGCAAGACCGACGGTGCCATGGATGCCGCCAACCTGATCAAGCCTGCACTGGCGCGCGGGGAGCTGCACTGTGTCGGTGCGACGACGCTCGACGAGTACCGCAAGTACGTCGAGAAGGACGCCGCCCTGGCCCGCCGCTTCCAGCCGGTGATGGTTTCCGAGCCGACGGTCGAGGACACGATCTCGATCCTGCGGGGCATCAAGGAGAAATACGAGCTGCACCACGGGGTGCGGATCAGCGACAGCGCCCTGGTGGCGGCTGCCACGCTCTCGAACCGCTATATCACGGACCGGTTCCTGCCGGACAAGGCCATCGACCTTGTCGATGAGGCCGCCAGCCGTCTGCGGATGGAAGTGGACAGCAAGCCCGAGGAGCTGGACCAGCTGGACCGGCATATCCTGCAGCTGCAGATCGAGGCCGAGGCCCTGAAGAAGGAAGACGATGCGGCCAGCAAGGACCGGCTTGAAAAGCTGGAGCAGGAGCTGGGCGACATGATGGAGAAGGCCGACGCGATGACGGCCAAGTGGCAGGCCGAGCGCGACAAGCTGGCCTCTGCCCGCGAACTGAAGGAACAGCTCGACCGGGCACGTGCCGACCTGGAGATCGCGAAGCGGAACGGCGACCTGGCGAAGGCAGGGGAACTGTCCTATGGCGTGATCCCGCAGCTTGAGAAGCAGGTGGGCGAGGCCGAGGCCGCCGAGGCCGAAGGCGAGGTCATGGTCGAGGAAGCCGTGCGTCCGGAGCAGATCGCCCAGGTGGTCGAACGCTGGACGGGTATCCCGACGGCCAAGATGCTGGAAGGCGAGCGCGACAAGCTGCTGCGCATGGAAGACGGGCTGCACAAGCGCGTCATCGGCCAGAATGCCGCCGTGCGCGCCGTGGCCAATGCCGTGCGCCGGGCCCGTGCCGGGCTGAACGACGAGGGGCGGCCGCTGGGCAGCTTCCTGTTCCTCGGCCCGACGGGCGTGGGTAAAACCGAGCTGACCAAGGCTGTCGCGGAGTTCCTCTTCGACGACGACAACGCGATGGTGCGGATCGACATGAGCGAGTTCATGGAGAAACACAGCGTCGCGCGGCTGATCGGTGCCCCGCCGGGATACGTCGGCTATGACGAAGGCGGCGTGCTGACCGAGGCCGTTCGCCGGCGCCCCTACCAGGTGATCCTGTTCGACGAGGTCGAGAAGGCGCACCCGGATGTCTTCAACGTGCTGTTGCAGGTGCTGGACGACGGGGTTCTGACGGATGGCCAGGGCCGCACGGTCGACTTCAAGCAGACGATGATCGTGCTGACCTCGAACCTGGGTGCCCAGGCGCTGAGCCGGCTGCCCGACGGCGCGGATGCCGCCGAGGCGAAACGCGACGTGATGGATGCGGTGCGGGCCCACTTCCGCCCCGAGTTCCTGAACCGTCTCGACGAGATCATCGTGTTCGACCGGCTGGGCCGCGAGGACATGGACGGTATCGTCGACATCCAGATGGCACGGCTGCTCAAGCGGCTTGCCGGTCGCAAGATCGAGCTGGTGCTGGATCAGGATGCGCGCACCTGGCTGGCTGACGAGGGTTACGACCCGGTGTTCGGCGCCCGGCCGCTGAAGCGGGTGATCCAGCGTGCCCTGCAGGATCCGCTGGCCGAGGCGATCCTTGCCGGCGACATCAAGGATGGCGACACCGTGCCGGTGACCGCGGGCCCCGACGGGCTGATCATCGGCAACCGCCTGGGCACGAGCGACCGCGACGCTCCCCATGAGGCCACGGTACACTGAGCCGCCCGGAAAAAGGAAAAGGCCCCGCCATCGCGCGGGGCCTTTTTTCATTGGCCTTTGGCATCTGTGCAGGTGCGATTGCAGTTTTGCGCAATTGCCCGAAACCTGGATAAGGCGCAGAGTGAAGTACGGTTGGGACACCGATTTTCATGATGTCAGTCGCATGGGGGCAGGAACGGCACTTCGGGAGCCGTTCCTGCCTCCGGACCTGCGCAGATCCACCCCGCCGGCCCTCTTTTCCGACAGCCTCAGATCAGCTGGCTCTTCATCGCGATGGCGACGGCATGGGCATTGCTCTGGGCATTGAGCTTGCGGCGCAGGGCGGCGAGGTGATGCGCGGCGGTGCGGTCTGCCAGAGACATTCGGTCGGCGATCTGCTGAACCTGTAAGCCCTCGCAGAGCAGGCCGAGCACCTCGTATTCGCGATCGTTGATGTCGTAATGGGCCCGCGCCGTGCGGGCCAGGTCGAGGCTCGAGATGAAATGTTCGAGCACGACGCCGAGATAGGGCGACAGCTCCTGGAAGGCGCGGTCGTGATCCTCGGCCCTGGCTCCGACGCTCTGCACCAGGCTGATGCCGGAATAATAGCAGCTGCGCCCCAGGGCAAAGCGGCGCAGGCGCTTGGTGAACCCGGCGGTAAGGCCGAAATCCACGATGCTGTCGATTTTCAGCCGGTGCGCATCGGTCATTTCGGGACGGTTGTAGTCGTCCTTCAGCTCGGACCAGAATTTTGGCCTGTCCTCTCGCAGGCAATGAAAGACGAACGGGTCGTCCATGCGGTGGGCATCGGCGGCCCAGCTTTCCTCGTAGGCGCGGCCCATGCGCGACAGGCGCACGATGGTCTCGACCTGCCCGTCCGGGGCGATGGTGGCATGGGTGTAGTGGAAACGGCAGTAGCCATAGGGCGCAACCGTATCCGCGAGTACGTCCATGCAATCCTCTGGCGACAGGGTGCCGATGAAACGGTCGGCAAGGTCGATATGGATATTGGCAAGAGGGCCCATGGCAAGCGATGTCGTTGTTTCGGAAAAGGGGTGAGGCGCCGGGGCCGCAACCCCGAGCCAGAGTATGGTTTTGAAAGACTGTGTCCGTGTAGTCGGCCCAAAATCAAGCGTGATCTTGGGTTTCAGTGGTCCGTGCCGGGGCGTCAGTGCCCGGAGGGCAGGCTTTCGTGCAGGGCCGCGACGCAGCGGCGGAAGACGGAGAGGTCCTCGAACCGCAGGGCCGTTGTGCCCTCGGGGTGCAGGACCCGGCCACCACCGGCAATGATGCCGCCGTCGACCATCAGGTTGTCTGTCAGTCCGAAGCTCTCGATGCTCATGCCGTCGGGGGTGCGTTCGGCATCGTCCGGCGCGGTGCCATAGGCGGCGATCACCCGGTCGTTGAAGGGCTGCGGGGTGTTGGAATAGCCGAAGAGCAGCCGGCCCAGCCCGAGCATGTAGCCGAGTTCGACCGCGGAGCCGACGTCCATCGAAGGGCCGTGGAAGGGCGTCAGGTTGACGATGGTGGCATCGCAGGACTGCGCGAGGCGGAAGTCCTTGCGGGAGATTGCCAGCCCGTGTTCGGCGGGCGAGAGACCGTCGCTGGGCACATCCTCGTCGAAGGGGAACACGCCGGTCAGGCCGAATTCGGCACAGATCGCCTTTTTCGCGGCACCGAGCGCGAGGGCATCGGGGTGAAAGACGTCGGGTCCGGCGAGATAAATCCGCATGAGCTGCTCCTTTTGCGCCCAGATGCCGTGATCGGCGGAGCGCGGCAAGGGCTGGTCGGGGCAGGGCGGTAGATGGCGCCGGTTCCGCGGCGAAAATGACGCGGAACCGGGCAGTTGCGGCCCGGGAGCCGGGCCGCGGCTGGCCTTACATCTGCGGCATCAGCACGGTGTCGATCACGTGGATCACGCCGTTGGAGGCCTCGATGTCGGGGGTGGTGACGGTGGCATCGTTGACCATGACCTTGTCGCCAAGCTCGATGGTCACGTCCTCGCCTTCAACGGTTTCGGCCATCATGCCGTCCGACAGGTCGGCCGAGGTCACTTCGCCCGGGACCACGTGATAGGTCAGGATGGCGGCGAGCTTGTCCTTGTTCTCGGGCTTGAGCAGGTCATCGACGGTGCCCTCGGGCAGCTTGGCAAAGGCCTCGTCGGTGGGGGCGAAGACGGTGAAGGGGCCGTCGCCCTTGAGCGTGTCGACCAGGCCGGCGGACTGGACCGCGGCGACGAGGGTGGTGAAGTCACCGGCCTCGACGGCCGTATCGACGACGTCCTTGCCCATGTGATGGTCGGCGAGGGCCGGAACGGTCAGGGCGGGGGTTGCGAGGAAGGCGGCGGCGCTCAGGCTCAGGAAAGTACGTTTCAGCATGTCTTCATATCCTCCGAAGGTCAGGTGTGACTGTGAGTGTCGGTGCCGTTCGTGGCACTGATCGGGGTACGGCGCCCCCAGTGCTGCGGATGAATTGAATTTCCGGGAAAGTCGGTATTGAAATCGGCAGGGGCGGGCTAAGCTCGGGGTTTCCCGCGGGTCCAATAACGTTTTTGTCAGCGAATTTTTTGAATCTGCTGCAAGATTCCGGCACCGACATCCGAAATCTACGGTTGCCCATGAACCCGGGGGACCGCATTGTGCCGCTAGGGCAGAACGCCGTCACAGGGGGAAACAATGGCTTTCATCGCGCCGGTCGTGGAATGGATGGTCTTCTTTTTCGTGCTTGCCATCGGGCTGGCCGTGGCGACCGTCGTGATCATGACGCTGATGGACCTGGGCCAGCGCGAGGACGCGATCCGGCGGAACTATCCGCTGATCGGGCGGTTCCGGGGGCTGTTCACCAAGCTGGGCGAATTCTTCCGGCAGTACTTCTTTGCCATGGATCGCGAGGAGATGCCCTTCAACCGGGCGCAGCGCGACTGGGTCTACAATGCGGCCAAGGGCGCGGACAACACGGTGGCCTTCGGCTCCACCCGCAACCTCTCGGTGCCGGGCACGCCGATTTTCGTCAACGCGGTCTTTCCGCCGCTGGACAACCAGTTTGCCCAGACCAAGCCGCTGGAGATCGGGCCCTACACGCGCCATCCCTATCTGGCGCCCTCAATATACAATATCTCCGGCATGTCCTTTGGCGCGCTGTCGCAGCCCGCGGTCGAGGCGCTGAGCAAGGGCGCCAAGGCGGCCGGCATCTGGCTGAATACCGGCGAGGGTGGGCTGTCGCCGCATCACCTGGTGTCGGACTGCGATATCGTCATGCAGATCGGCACCGCCAAGTTCGGCGTGCGCGATCACGACGGCAACCTGAGCGACGAGAAGCTGCGCGCCGTGGCCGCCCGCCCGCAGGTGAAGATGTTCGAGCTGAAGCTGGCGCAGGGCGCCAAGCCCGGCAAGGGCGGCATCCTGCCCGCGGCCAAGATCGACGACGAGGTCGCCGAGATCCGCGGCGTGCCCAAGGGCAAGGACGCCGTCTCTCCCAACCGCCACAAGGAGATCGACGATTTCGACGATCTTCTGGACATGATCGCGCATATCCGCGAGGTGACCGGCAAGCCGGTGGGCTTCAAGACGGTGATCGGGTCTTCCGAGGCCTGGGAGGAGCTCTTTGACAAGATCCTGCAGCGCGGGGTCGAGAGCGCGCCCGATTTCATCACCATCGACGGCGGCGAGGGCGGCACCGGCGCCGCGCCGATGCCGCTGATGGACATGGTGGGCATGCCCCTGCGCGAGGCGCTGCTGCGCATGGTCGACCTGCGCGACCGCCACGGCCTGAAGGAACGCATCCGGATCATCGCCAGCGGCAAGCTGGTGAACCCGGGTGACGTGGCCTGGGCGATCTGCGCGGGTGCGGATTTCGTGACCTCGGCGCGGGGCTTCATGTTCTCGCTGGGCTGCATCCAGGCGCTGAAGTGCAACAAGAACACCTGCCCCACGGGCATCACCACCCATGACCTGCGCCTGCAGCGCGGCCTGGTGGTGGAAAAGAAGTACATGAAGGTGGCGAATTTCGCCCGCGCCGTGGTGCACGAGGTCGAGATGATCGCCCATTCCGTCGGCGTGGCCGAGCCGCGGCTGATGCGACGGCGCCATGTGCGGGTGGTGCAGGCCAACGGCGATTCCGTGGTGCTGCGCAAGATCCGCCCCAGCTACGACGACAACATGCCGCCGCACCTGTCGCCCAACAAGGCCCCCGTCGAGGCCCCCGACCGCCGGCAGGATCACGTGACCGGCCCGAGCTGAGCGGCCCGAGCTGAGCGGCCCGAGGCGGAGGGGCATGGGGCCCGGGTCATGGGCCCGGCTGAGCGCCGGGCGGGCCTGCGGGCCGGCAACGGCCGGGTGAAATGTTTCCGCTACGGCACGCAGAAGTTATCAAACCTCATTTTGATGAAACTGCGGGCCGGGTTACTTCGTAGATACAGCAATGCCTGTAACAGGAGGAGCCGACATGCCCAGCCGTTCGACCCGTACGTGGACCCGTCCCTGGAAAGACAAGCTGACCGAGAATGACGTCACCCCCGAGGGCGTCTACATGAACCGTCGCCAGATCATGGCGGGGGCCATGGGCGCGGGTCTTGGCGCGATCGCCGGGCCGGCCCTGGCCGCGCCGCAGGGGCTTGAGCCCAATACCTTCGAAGAGATCACCAACTACAACAATTTCTACGAGTTCGGCACCGGCAAGGAAGATCCGGCGCGCTATTCAGATGCGCTGGTTACCTCGCCCTGGTCGGTGGAGATCAGCGGCATGGTCGACAAGCCCGGCACCTACGGGCTCGAGGATATCCTGAAGGGCAAGACCATCGAGGAGCGCATCTATCGCCTGCGCTGCGTCGAGGCCTGGTCGATGGTGATCCCCTGGAATGGTTTCATGCTGTCCGAGCTGCTCGACCAGGTCGGTGTGCGGCCCTCGGCGAAATACGTGGCCTTCGAAACCGCCTATCGCCCGGACGAGATGCGCGGCGTGCAGCGCCCGGTGCTCGACTGGCCCTATCGCGAGGGGTTGCGCCTGGACGAGGCGATGCATCCGCTGACAATCCTGGCCACCGGGGTCTATGGCAAGGACCTGCCCAATCCCAATGGCGCGCCGCTGCGCCTGGTGGTGCCATGGAAGTACGGCTTCAAGGGGATCAAGAGCATCGTGCGGATCACGCTGCAGGAAGAGCAGCCCTTCACCAGCTGGAAGGACGCCAATTACCGCGAGTACGGCTTCTATAGTAACGTGAACCCCGAGGTCAGTCATCCGCGCTGGTCCCAGGCCACGGAACGGGTGATCGGCGCCGGCCTTTTCGGATCGCGCCGCGACACCGAGATGTTCAACGGCTACGGCGAGGAGGTTGCCTCTCTCTATGCCGGCATGGACCTGAGCAAGAACTACTGAGCCATGGTCACAGCCACGCTTCGCGCCACTGTCGGCGACCCGGTCAACCGTGCCCTGCGGCGGGTGCCGGCCTGGCCTCTCTATATACTGGGGGCGCTGCCGCCGGCCTGGCTGTTCTGGGCGGGGGTCACCGGGCAGCTCGGGGTGGACCCGGTCAAGGACATGGAACACCAGATGGGCGAATGGGGGCTGTGGCTCCTGATCGCCGGGCTGGTGGTCACGCCGCTGCGGCGACTGACGGGGATCAGCCTGCTGAAGTATCGCCGGGCCGTCGGGCTGCTGGCCTTCTTCTATATACTGGGGCACCTGCTGGTCTGGCTGGTGCTGGATGTGCAGATCCCGGCTCAGATCTGGGCCGATATCCTGAAACGCCCCTATATCACCATCGGCATGGCGGCCTTCGTTCTGATGATCCCGCTGGCGATTACCTCGAACAACCTGTCGATCCGGAAGATGGGACGCAATTGGCGCCGGCTGCATCGCGCGGTCTATGCGATTGCGCTGCTGGGCGCGCTGCACTTCATCCTGCTGGCCAAGGGCTTCCAGATCGAGCCTCTGGTCTACATGGCGGTGATCCTGGCGCTACTGGTTCTGCGCGTGCCGGGCGTGATTCCGAACCACAGGCCCCGCTGACCCGGCGTCAGCCGGGTTTCCGTCCCGATTCCGTCACTTAGCGGGCGACGCGACTCGCGAGTCGGGGGCGATTCAGGGGCAGGGGAGGGGCCAAAAGCGGCTAAATGTACCCGATTTCCCCTTTCTGTCCGCCCTAAAGTTGCAAATTCTTGTCCCAAGAGGCCATTCGGCCCTCCCAGCGGCCAGGTTTTCGAGTTTGGTCTAACTCTTAACGTGCTGAATTTGTGCAATATTTCAGTTTCTT